>CAYPCS010000025.1:0-48004 GCA_964409275.1 uncultured Granulosicoccaceae bacterium | reverse complement strand
GTGTCCGGTTCAAAACACAAAGCCGGTGCGATGGCAGCACTGGGTATCGGTTTGCAGTTCGGGGTACTCATGCCTTACGGCCGCGGGCACGAGACCGAAGCAGATGTACTTGGCCTCGATCTCCTCGCTAAAGCCGGTTTCGACCCGCGCGCCAGTACTCAACTTTGGCGAAATATGGCGGCCGCAAATCCGTCCGCACCACCCGAGTTGCTGTCAACGCACCCGGCCCCGACAACGCGGATCAGCAATCTGGAAAAACAGATGCCAAAAGCACTCGGGCTCTATCAACAGGCACGTAACACAGGTCGAACGCCTGGCTGCTCATTAAGCACTTAAAGAAAAAATTAACCGCTATCCAATTAAACGAGGCAGTGTCAGCGAAATAGCCGGAACAAAGGTGATCAGCATCAGTGCAACAAAAATAGCCAGATAAAACGGCCATATAGTTCGCACTGCCTTCTCCATCGGTAACTTGCCAACCGCGCAGCCAACGAACAGACAGGACCCTACCGGCGGTGTGCACAGCCCGAGCCCAAGGTTGACCAACAGAATCATTCCAAACTGAAGCGGATCAATGCCCAGGGTATTCATAATCGGTAAAAAGATCGGTGTGCAAATCAGTATGAGGGCCGCCATATCCATGATCATGCCGAGTAACAACAACACTCCGTTGATCATCAACAAAATCAGGATCGGATTCTCGGTTAGCCCGGTTAGAAAATCGATTGTCAGATTGGGCACCCGAAAGAACGTCAACATGTAGGCAAACGCACCGGCGCAGGCTATCAGAATCATCACCATTGAGGTAGTGCGAACCGCTTGCACCACGGCCAGTTTAAAATTCGACCAGGTAATACTTCGGTAAACGAGAATAGTCACCAGGAAGGCATACATGGCACCGAAAGCACCGGACTCCGTAGCAGTGAAAACGCCGGAGAGCACACCGCCAACAATTATCACTGCCGTCATAAGTCCCGGAATGGCACTAAAAAAGCTCAGAAGGAGTACTGTCCAGCCGGGAAATTTCTCAGCACCGTAGCCCCGTTTCACCGCAATGATATAGGCAGCAACCGCAAGACATATGCACATTAGTATACCGGGCACTACACCTGCGAGAAAAAGCTTCGATATAGAAACCGCACCACCGGTTGCCAGAGCGTAGATAATCATGTTGTGGCTGGGCGGTATGATGATGCCCGCAATCGATGAAGTTACGGTGACGTTCACTGCGTAGTCCGCATCGTAACCCTTGTCTTTCATCACCGGCACAAGGATTGACCCCAGAGCCGAGATATCAGCAATAGCCGACCCTGATATCCCGCCGAAAAGCATCGACGAAAAAACATTCACAATGCCCAGACCACCACGCACAGCACCAACGGCATTTTGTGCGAAACGTACCAGCCGCATTGCGATGCCACCATGGAACATCAATTCACCCGCGAAGATGAAGAACGGAATCGCCATCAAAGAATAGACATTGATACCCGCGACGATGCGCTGAAATACAATTAGAAGCGGCAAACCCTCATGAAAGAAAGCAGCAAGGGCCGCAATACCCAGAGCAAACGCCACAGGCAACCCGATGATGACACAAAGGGCGAATACCCCGAGCAGAAGCAGTAGTCCCATTTTTGTCTCTTATTCTATGCTGTCGCGGCGTTCATCCCGCCCAAGTAGCAGGCGAATGAGATGACCAGTGGAAAACAGAAAAACAAGGGCACCACAAATTGTCAACGGCAGTGAGCGCAAACCTTCCGGCCACTGGATCAACGGGATCAGCGTCTTCCATTTAAACTGCGTCAATTGCAAACCGTACCAAAACATGAACCCGCCGAAGCCTGCCATCAGTACGTCTGTGATAAAAACGAAAACAGTACGCACCGCGGAAGGCACCGCGCTGCGAAATAAAACAACGGACAAATGAGTGTCCTGACGCACGCCAACGGCAGCGCCGAGAAACGCGATAACCATTAACAGTAAATGCGACACTTGCTCTACCCATGTGGGTGTATCGTTTAAAACGTAGCGGCCGAAAACCAGCCAGGCGAACATTAGCGTCATTGCTATAAGAGCGGTACCAGCCAGAATAAGGCATATCCGCGAAAGCAGATTAAAAGCCCCGTCCATACCCCGCAGCAACGCGGTGGGTTCTGGCGATTGACTCATTGTGTCCCCTCCGTGAAAACGCCCGGCTTCCTTGCAGGAGGCCGGGCGTTTATATAAAAACTTGTTATCGTTAAACAGGCAGCGGAAAATCGGTACTAATGGCGAATCACACTGAACGACTGCGTGTCGCTAGTGGCTCCTTTTGCCTGCACCACCAGGGTTACATCAGCCACCGAAATCAAAACTTGAGTGCCCCGGCAAAGCGCCAGGGCACCCGATTGGCAGAATGCCTGTGGGTATCTTCTACTCGGTAGACTGGGCCATTTCAACCAGTTTCGCCATGTCCGGGTTAGCGGCAAGGTAGTCGTCGTAGACCTTGACCATTGCCTCCTGAAACGGACCTTTGTCAGCGATCTCGTTGACTTTGATTCCGGCTGCTTCAACATCTTTGCGTGCCTGACCTGACTGCACCGCCCACAACTCACGCTGGTAAAGAGCTGCCTCTTCGGCAGCACCGCGCACGGCCGTTTGCATTTCCGCAGACAGTGCAGCGAACTTGGCAGTGTTTACGCAGATGCACTCGGGAATGATCAAGTGTTCACTAAGCGAGTAGTGAGTAGTCACTTCGTAGTGACCCACATTCTTGAATGAAGGAAAGTTATTTTCTGCACCGTCAACAACACCGGTCTTAAGCGCCTGCTGAACTTCTGCAAACGCCATCGGTGACGGGTTACCACCCATTGCCGAAATCATTGACGTGTACAAATCATTGTTCATCACCCGGATCTTCAGCCCTTCAACATCAGCCGGTGTGTTTATAGGCTTCTGGCTATAGAATGACCGCGCGCCGGCATCTACCCATGCAAGCGGTTGAACACCGGCATCCGCCATGGCTTTTGCTATAGTTTCGCCCGCTTCGCCTTCCAGTACGCGGAACATGTGCGGAACGCTTTTGAAAATAAAAGGCAGCGATACCAGATTGGCTTCTTTAACCATCGGGCCAATCGGTCCGAGGTTGAAATTACCGATCTCAATCGCGCCAAGCCGAACCTGTTCCAGCGCATCTGGCTGAGAGCCCAGAACGCCACCATGGAACACCTCCAGCTTGATTTCACCACCGGTGGCCTCGTCGACAAGTTCCGAGAACTTGTCCATCGCAGCGGTATTCGGGTGACCCTCATTGTGAATATTCCAGGCCCTCCAGTTCTCTGCCGCATTGGCATTGAATGCCACGCACGCCAGTGCGCCGGTTAGCACTAGTGAAAGTTTTTTAAACATAAATCCTCCAGATAATTGTGAATGTAGCGGTGTTACAGATACAGCATTACGTATGTCTCGCTCACCCGCCACTGTTTCCATCGATGCAGACGCGGTATGAACGTTAAAAAACCTTGCAGGTGAGCCAGGTAAAGCGTCAGGAGAAGAGTGTACCCCCATTGATATCAATGTTGGTTCCGGTAATAAATGCGGCTTCGTCTGACGCGAGATAGGCAACCAGATTGGCAACGTCCTCTGACGCACCTTCCCGCTTCAAAGGGGTAATATTCGCCACATGCGTACGTACCTCTGGCTTGGTAAAAACATTGTGGAAGTCAGTGTCTATCATACCAGGACACACTGAGTTAACGCGAATATTCGGGCCCAGTTCTTTAGCCATTCCTCTTGTCATCGTCATAACTGCACCCTTCGACGCACCATAGGCGACGGCCCCGGGCCCGCCACCATCACGACCCGCCTGGCTCGCAAGACCCACAATCGAACCACCCGCTGACATATACGGAAGCGCCGACTTGACCACGCGAAGAAAAGAAGTGGCATTGAGATCCATTACATGATTCCAGTGCTCCATATCCATTTCAGGAATGGTTTTGCGTGCTACCAGACCACCGGTCACATGCACCACGATGTCGATGCGTTCACCAAAAGCTTTTACCGTGGCCTCGGTCAGGCTGGCGACATCGCTATCGGAAGTCATATCGCCCTGAGTGACAACAGCCGCACCACCAGCCTCGACGATGGCTGTCTTCGCGGACTCCGCACCGTCTGACGAGTTCATATAGTTGAGCGACACAGAAGCACCGGCCGCTGCAAGTCTTAGCGCACAGGCACGCCCGATATCCCGGCCAGCTCCGGTGACGATAGCAACTTTGCCAGCCAGCGCGTCTTTGCCTGTCTGGATTTTTTCAACTGTCATTGCACGCTTCCAACACTCTATAGCTCTTGCAGATCTTTAGCGTCAGGGCTTACCGCCCCGGGTATATGAACGTTCACGAGTGCAACTTGTAAAGTGTTGAGCTCGCCCTTAAAAAAACCGGCCATACTAATCGCAGCGCCATTTGCAATCTACCAAACAAACACCGGGCAGTTGCGTTAAACCCTACTCATGCGATCAACTGGTATGGTAGAATACCATTCAATCTGCCAGTGTTGTCAAGCAGCAATTTTGTGAGATTAAAGCGGCGACAACCAGACCGTCTACGACCACGACGGAGGCATGTAGAATTCGCGCCACGCTGGTAGCGACAGCCGATAGCACCGTGTGAACTATAAAATATAAGGTTAGTCATGCAAGACATCACTAGTACGCTGGACCGACGCACTACTGCTGATGTGGTATTCGATCGATTGCACGGAGAGATCGTGTCGCTGGAGATATTACCCGGAACCAAATTATCCGAAGCCGAGGTAGCCAGGAGGTTTGGCGTATCGCGTCAGCCTGTACGGGAGGCGTTTAGCAGGCTGGGCAATCTTGATCTTGTATTGGTGCGACCTCAAAAGGCAACCACCGTTCGCGGGTTTTCACTACAGCGTGTAGCGCACGCGCGATTCATCCGGCTTGCTGTAGAACTGGAAGTGTTAAATCGGGCCTGCACCGTTTGGGATGCATCACGTGCCGCCACATTGCAAAACAACCTGGAGCAACAGCAACAAGCACTCAAAGAAGCACCCGACCAATTTCACGCTCTGGACTTCGAGTTCCACAAGCTGATTTGCGAGTTAGGCGGCTGCCCGCTGGCAGTAGACGCCCTGACAGAATGTCGTCAGAAAATAGATCGACTATGCGCGTTAAGCCTTGCAAATCAACACGAAGCAGCCACGCTTCTGGAAGATCACAAGAAGCTTGCCGCGGCCTTAAAGGCCAGGTCGCTGGAGCGTGCAATTGCCATCGCCCGGCAACACCTCAGTCGACTGGATAGTACGATAGAGAAAATACACGGAACACATTCCGGGTATTTCGAATCGTGAAAACAGGCTAAAGATCTTCCCCTGGACTATTGGCCTTCGCATTCTGATGCTCATCCGCAAGCTCACTTGCCGGCTCCCACGGGGCTAGTGGCTGTCCACCACAATAATGATTCCCGGCTGGATTTTCCCGGTACAGAACGTATACATCGCCAGGTTCGACACCAAGCTCTGTTTTCAATAGCGTCGCTAAAGCGTCTGCCAGTGCTTTCTTGCGCTCCGGTTCACGGCCTGGCCGTAAATCAACAGTCACCAACGGCACACCGTCACCAATCTCGCCAAAAACCTCGCGGACGGCCACATAATCGTACCTGGTTTCCTTCGGCGCGAGTGTATCGAGAACTGCCTGCTTAGCACCTTCTCTAATCCGGCGTTTTTTTTCGACAGAAACACCCTCGGGGATTTCTATTCGGATGACCGGCATATTTCTCTCTCCACTAAAGATAACCCGACGCTTGTCAGCTTCCGCTTGCACCAGGTCCGGGTGTTGCACCAGGTGGGCATTTACCCAGAATGATCATACCCAACACTTCGTCCTTGGTAACATCCTGTGTTTTGGCAGATCCAACCACAACACCGTTTTTCATAACGACAACCCGATCTGCCAGGTCAAAAACATCATGGATGTCATGGCTGATCAGAAAAATACCGATACCGTCATTCTTGAGCTGATGTATAAGTTGGCCGACCTGTTCGGTTTCTGCAGGGCCCAGTGCTGCTGTAGGCTCATCCATAATCAATATACGTGCATTGAAATGAATGGCACGGGCAATGGCAACTGATTGTCGCTGACCACCGGAAAGTTGTTTTACCGGATCTTTAAAACGCGTGAAGTTGGGGTTCAGACGGTTCATTACTTTACGTGTTTCAGCTTCCATAGCGGCATCGTCCAGTGTGCCCCAACGGGTCAGCAATTCACGTCCCAGGTACAAATTCGCTGCTGCATCAACATTGTCTGCCAACGCCAGTGTCTGGTAGATAGTTTCTATACCATAGGCCTTGGCGTGCCGCGGGTTATTTATGGTGGCCTCTTCGCCATCAATATAGATTGAACCGCTGTCACGTGTATAAGCGCCTGATAATATCTTTATGAGTGTAGATTTACCGGCACCATTATGACCAAGCAATCCAACTACTTCACCGGGATATAGCTCACAAGAGGCTTTCTCGACAGCGTGGACACCTCCGAATGAAATAGAAATATTCTTCATTTCCACCAGCGGGTTCTGGTCGCTGGCTGCGGCTGCCTTGTTGTGGGAGTCAGTCATAGTTCTACGCTGAATTTCTGCGGTACAGATTATCGAGATACACCGCCAGCACTAATACACCACCGACAACCATCTGTTGAATTGCCGCATCAAAGCCGATAAGAACCATGCCGGATTGAAGCGACTGCATAACCAGCGCACCCAGTATCGCCCCGTAAATAGTGCCGATACCGCCGGCGAAGGAGGTGCCGCCAATAACGGCGGCGGCAATCACGTAAAGCTCGTCAAACTGCCCAAGCGCCAGTGTAGCCGACTTGAGTCTCGCGCTGGCGATGACGGCGGCCACTCCGGTTAACGCACCCATAAGCGAGAAGATCAACATCGTCATTTTGCGTGTGTTAATTCCCGCAAGCTCTGCCGCCTCCGGATTGCCTCCAATGGCAAACACATAGCGCCCGAAACGGGTACGGTTTGCCAGAAAGGTCATCAAAATTCCGACCGCGAGGGCAACCAGTACCGGAATCGCGAAACCATGTGAGATAAACATCCCGCCCTCAGGCACTTCGATATTATTGGCCGCTGCATAACGCCTGATGATGCCTTTGGGCCACGGATACGCGTTCATTACCATCACCGCACCTATAACCACGGCAGAACCCAGGCCACCAATAAGACACTCTGCCCACATGGGACGGGTTGGAAAACCGAATCGAATTCGCTGCTTCCTTCCGCTGTACAACAGAAAAACAATGCCGAGGCAAAATAGTATGCCGATAACCCATGAGCCGGTCGCCCCTATGGTTCCATACGGCCCGCCACCTATCAGAGAAAAAGTCTGGTCGACAGGCGCTATCGTTTCGCCTCTCGCCACCAGGTATGAGGCACCACGCCAGATTAGCAAACCTCCCAGCGTGACAATAAACGCCGGAATATTCAGGTAGGCAATTAGAAACCCCTGGAAAGCACCAATCATCGCGCCAAAGGCAACGCCCACAACCACGGTGATTGCCCAAATCATCGGGTGCCCGAGCCCAAGAAATTTTGGCAGCACCCACACCTGCATAACGCCCATGATCATGGCCGTGAAACCAAGTAGCGAGCCAACCGACAAATCGATGTGCCTTGTGACAATAACCAGCACCATGCCGGTTGCCATTACTGCGATAGAGGACGTTTGTACTGAAAGATTCCACAGGTTGCGCGGAGTCAGGAAGGCACCAAAGCCATTAACGAAATGACCATAAAAATGAAAGCCTGTCCATATCAGCATTAGCGCGCCAATCATCCCGAGCAGCCGGGTATCGACCTCGGTTGCCCGCAGAAACCGCACTACTGCGTTTTCTTTGAAGTCTGGCTGTTGATCGGCCAATTGAATGCTCCCACTGTATAGATGACTGCAGTGCAAACAGTCATACCCGGTTATTTACATCTTATAGGTGTGTCACGACGGTAGACGCTATGGCAGATGCCAGTTGCGACAATCTTTAAACTGGTTAACTTATATTTCTACCACAGCAAACCCGGGGTGATCACCAGTGCCACCCGGCTGTTTCAAAACAGAACTGAACTATCGGTGTCTACCGCCGGAATAGTTTGGTAAAGCAGGTTGATCAAATCAAAACGTTGTGCGAAGAGCTTCGCACAACGCTTCGGAGCCAGACCGGTTTAGCAGCCAGCGACGCCATCTGCAGCACCTTCACAAGCTTTGGCCTTGTCTATCCAGCCCGCATCGATCACAGAACTAATGTTGCTTTGGGTAATAGGAGTGGGTGGCAATAGAATAGAAACCACCTCGACGCCGCGCTTGCCGCCAGAGAACGGAGCTGTGTTTGGTACGTCTTTCATAGACTTCCCGTCAGCCAGCATCAACGCTGCTTCAGCCGCTACCTTTCCCAGTGCGCGTGAGTCTTTCCACACAGACACCAGTTGTGTGCCGCGTGCTACGCGATTGATCGCCGCGAGATCACCATCCTGGCCGGTCACTGGTACGTTGCCCGCCATACCCTGTGCTTCCAGCGCCGCAACAACACCACCTGCCATTCCATCATTTTCAGAGATAACAGCATCGACGTTGTTGTTCTGCGAGGTCAGGCATTGCTCCATATTCTTCTGTGCGTTTTCCGGCTTCCAGCCATCAGTGAATGTTTCGCAGACATTCTTGATTTTGCCACCGTCTATATTTGGCTTGAGCACTTCCATAATGCCTTCGAACAGGAACGTAGCGTTTGGATCCCCCTGGTCACCCTTGATGAACGCAAAGTTGCCTTCGGTTTGGCCGCTGTCCAACATGGTTTGCGCCATCATGCGACCAACACCTACGTTGTCAAAAGTGATGTACAGTGAATCAGGATGCTCAATCTGCACGTCGTACGCGATCATTGGAATACCCTCGGCAGAGGCTTGCTCTACAGCGGGTAAAATCGCCTCTGAGTCAAATGGCACAATCATCAACACATCGGCACCTTGTGCAATGAGTGATTCAACATCAGTCAGCTGCTTTCCGGCCGATCCCTGTGCATCCGCGGAAATGTACTTGTCGCCGTTGGCTTCGACGATTTCCTTGATTACTGCTTCATCGCGCTTCCAGCGTTCTTCCTGAAACACTTTCCATGACACGCCGATAATTTTGTCTTTTGCCAGTGCCGGTGTTGCTGTAGCCGCAAGCACTGAAGATGCGGCAATTGCCAGTAATGTCTTTTTCACGGAGATTCCTCGTTAAACTGGTGAGTAGTGTGAGTGAGCCTTTCTATAGCTGGTCCCGCTTTCAATAGCCGCCCCGCGACGCCGGCGGCCGGGACATACCTCGCGCCTACAAGCATTCAGGAGTTGCAAAACGTCAGATTGCGCTATTTATTTTAGCCTCAAAAAAATAGTGACTCCTGCCTCAGGATGTGTCAAGTTATTTTTCATGGTGGCCATTACCCGATCAGACGAACTCAGATATGCAAACCGTGCAAAGGTACTGGTATGCATGCGAGCTAACAGCGGGCAGTCACGAAAGCAGATCGCCAACAACACCCGGCTCAGCGCTGCGACCGTCACCCAGATAACGGCGCAACTGCTGGACGAGGGCATTATTGTAGAGTCCGGCGAAGACACACAAGCGCCATCTCAGAGCGACGCAAACGGCATAGCGAGCAGTATTGACGTTGATCACACCGGCGACGCTGGTGTAACGAAAAATCGATCCGCCCCACACCAGGCGAGGGACACAGCTCCACCCGAACCCGGTGAGATATCTGATAGCGATCTCGAGTCTGGCGAGCTGAGCCGTGACCGATCACGCAGGTACACTCGTCGCGGGCGACCCCAGGTGGTACTGGAACTGACGCCGGATGCGGCGATGGTTGCAATCGTGACGGTAAACTTTGAATGGATTGAAATCACGCTGTTCAACTATACCGGTAGTGTCCTGCAACAACTTTCAAGCCCTGTCAGCCAGGCAACTTTATCAGGATCTCGATTACTTGAAAGCATCACTGCGACACTGCAGCAGACGCTTAACTTAAATACCGATCCATCCCTGCAGCTAACTCACATCACAGTCGCTTGCCGGGGCAAGGTCTCCAGGAACCATGGCAAACTGCTGTGGTCACCGCAGTCCCGATCTGAAGTGATTAGCATCGGTAGTCACCTGCAATCGCGCTTCAATGTGGGCGTCACTGTCGATAATGACTGCAACATGATCGCCAGCGCACTGTACCGTTCACTAACCGGTTTCAACAAAGACTCAGATGCCATGCATGAAGAATCAGACACCGGTGGCAACTTTGCCGCCGTGCTGGTTTCCTATGGCATCGGGCTCGGTTTCATCCACAATGGCACCATCCTGACCGGTTCACGCTCGTCCGGCACGGAATTGGGCCATATGCAGATTGCCGCGGATGGCCCGCTGTGTCGATGCGGTAAACGAGGGTGTATAGAGGCGTATGCAGCTAACTACGGCATTGCCCGCCGCGTTTATGGCAGCCCGATTGATCAGCTCGACAATGAAATGATCAATCAGGCTACCATGCAGAAAATCTTTGCAGCAGCACACAAAGAAGACGGAATTGAGCGCCTGGCGCTACGCGAGGCTGGAACCGCAATTGGTCACGGACTCGCAAACCTGTTCGCGATATTTGACTCCTTCCCTGCCAGACTGGTTGGTCTCGATAAGACAACAGCAACTATCGTCGCCAACGCTATTAATGAGCAACTACTCGACGCTGGCGACAATCGGACCGGTCATATTGTTTCAGTACACAGTTGCGACAGTGAATCCGAGCTGGTTCGGCGCGGCGCGGTGATTCAATGCCTGGACTATGTAGACCGGCAGGTTTTTTCATACGGGTTGCTGTCGGACGCTGTCACCAACTGACTTCAGGCTTTAACTCATATGCTACAACCACTGAACTTATCCAGGTACTTGCAACGACTACCAGCGTGTATCCGACAACAGGCATCATATGCCCGGGTGCCCGTGGCAGTACTACTGCTGAGCGCTTCTCTAGGTTGGGGGACAGCCGGCGACATGGTTCATGCCAACAGCAACGCTAGCCTGTTATCGGAATCTGCACTCACCGCACCGGCAGACAATCTCTGGAATAAAACGACATCCATCACACATGTTTCCCAAGCTCGTTTTATCGGCGAGTTAAACAAGAAAACACTAGCGGAGCTAATCGAACACGGGGAAGCACTGTTTAGCGCAAAGTTCACCAGTGACGACGGCGTTGGCAGGCCAATGTCAACGCAGGCGATCATTCCCACCAAACGTAAACGCCCGCCTCGCTATCGTTTTTCCAGAACCTCCGGCCTCGATGCAAACGCCTGCTCAAGTTGCCACAACCAGCCACTCACTGGAGGCGCCGGGGATTTCGTCACGAACGTTTTCGTATCCGAGGGCTTCCAGAATACTGATTTTGATAATACCGATCCGCAATTTTCCAACGAACGCAATACCAACCATTTGTTTGGTGCAGGCCTGATCGAACTGCTTGCACGAGAAATGACAGCAGACTTGCAGCAACTGCGTTCTGCCGCACTCGCCACTGCTAAACGTGACAACACGACTGTACAAATCAGGCTGCAAACGAAGGATGTCGATTTCGGTACTCTGGCAGCCAACGCTGACGGCACAGTGGATCTAACCGGTGTTGACGGTGTTGACCCCGATCTGGTGATCAGACCGTTTAGCCAAAAAGGGGTAATAACCTCTTTGCGTCAATTCACGATCAACGCACTCAACCATCACCATGGAATGCTTGCGACAGAGCGTTACGGACAACGCTGGACGGGCAGTGATGATTTTGATGAGGACTCTATCACCGGTGAAATCACTGATGGCGATGTCACCGCACTGGTGGCCTGGCAAGCAACACTACCGCCACCCGTTGTCACTGTTCCAAAAGACCAGCGATGGCAGCAGGCCGCAGCATCAGGCGAAGCGCTTTTTGCAAGTACCGGTTGTGCAACGTGCCACAGACCGTCGTTGCCATTGCGATCAACAATTTTTCATGACCCGGGTCCGTACGACGCCGCCGGCACGCGCAGACAATCAGAGGACACACTCGGCAGCAGTTACGACCTGGCGCAGCTTGCATGGATTGCTGAACTGCCACGCGATGACAACGGCAGTGTGCTGGTGCCACTCTTCGGAAATTTAAAACGATACAAAATTGCCGATCAGGAGGTAGCGGCGCTGGGTAACGAATTGCTTGCCCAGCGATTTGTCGAACGCGACGTGTTTGCCACCACCGAGCTTTGGGGCATAGCAGATACCGCTCCGTATGGTCACCGGGGTGACCTGGGTACTTTGCATGAAGTAATTAGCGCACACGGTGGTGACGGCAGAGAATCGAGAGATCAATACCTGGCGTTGACCGAGATCGACCGGCAATCTCTGACGGCTTTTTTAAAGACGCTCAGAATACCTGCAACCCGCAGCATCGACTAACATGCAAACAACACCCAATTCCGGCTATCTGCATTTTTTGTCACGGGTATTGCTCGTCGCCGGGTGCGTCGCAAATACTGTATATGCACAGGATTCGACCGACAACCACTATCCACTGCCCGGCTTTTACGCAGACATTCCACGCTTTATTGAAGAAGCAGATTCCGCTGGAGTAGCACACCAATATAGGGGTCCATGGGAATATTTTGTAGGCGGCGGTGTTGCCGTATTCGATTGCAACGGGGATCGCAAGGCCGATATGTATATTGCAGGTGGTGAGACGCCTGCCGCGTTGTACGTTAATGAAAGCCCCGTCGGTGGTAAGCTTAAGTTTCGCAAACAGTCTGTGGCACCAACGACTGCTCTAAAGAAAGTGTCGGGTGCTTATCCGGTGGATGTTGATAACGATGGCATCATGGACCTCGTCGTTTTGCGGGTGGGACAGAACCGGTTGTTGCGTGGCAATGGTGATTGTACTTTTGATCATGCTTTCGAGCCTTTCAGGTTACCACCGAACAATGCATGGACTACCGCTTTTAGTGCTACTTTTGAAGCGCAGAAACCCTACCCGACACTTGCGTTTGGAAACTATGTTGATCGTACCGCACCCGGCTCCCCGTGGGGAACCTGCGATGATCATCAGCTACTGAGACCATCACAACAACCACCTGGTGAACTGGCGCAACAACTCTATCCCGATGCTCTCGCGCTTCACCCGGGCTACTGCGCACTCTCGCTGTTATTCACTGACTGGAATCGCTCAGGTACCGGTTCTTTACGAATTACCAATGACCGCCAGTACCATCGGGGCGGGCAGGAGCAGTTGTGGCACTTCGAAAGCGGAGAACACCCGCGCTCCTATAGCAAACGCGAAGGTTGGCAACCGGTGGTGATTTGGGGGATGGGTATCGCAAGTGCCGATCTCAATGCCGACGGATACCCGGAGTATGCGTTAACTTCTATGGGAGATACTAAACTACAGCAACTTGACCTTGATGTATTCGATGAAAATGCATGGCCGCAGTATCGGGATATTGCCTGGGAAAAAGGAGCTACTGCCCACCGTCCCTATAGCGGTGATGATCTAAAACCTTCAACCGGTTGGCACGCCGAATTCAATGACGTCAACAACGACGGCTTGCTGGATCTGTTTATCGCAAAAGGTAACGTCGAGCAAATGCCAGATTTCGCCGCATTCGATCCAGACAATTTGCTGATGGGCAGCCATGATGGCAGTTTTGTTGAAGCCGGTGAAGTAGCCGGACTGGCAAGAGCAACGCGAGGGCGTGGTGGCTCACTGACGGACTTCAACCTCGACGGGCAACTCGATCTGGTGGTGGTTAACCGTAACCACAACGTATCTTTGTTTCGCAACGACGGGGCACACCGAGATAAAAGCGACACCTCAAATCGTACGATGGGAAACTGGTTGCAAATAGCGTTGCAGCAGCAAGGCATCAACCGCAATGCCGTGGGTGCCAGAATATCGGTTAAGTCTGGTAATACCACTCGTAACAGAACGGTATCCGTCGGTGGTGGTCATGCATCAGGGAGCGCGGGTTTTATACATATCGGACTGGGAGTAGCGGAGCGCGCCAGTATTCGTATTCAATGGCCTGATGGTCAATGGAGCGCTAATTACCGGGCGTTTGCCAATAACTTCCTGTTGATCGATCGCCAGAAGGATACACCGACGTACTGGTATCCGGTTGAGTGACCTGCCAACTCATTGATGCATGACGCCGGCAATCTGCACGCTCGCGGTAACAGAGCTTCTGTGGCGCAGACTCCAGATGGTATTGACCGCCCTTGACATCTATTCGGTGACGCTGGAAAGTTACTGCTTGTAATCAGCCGATACCAGCAACAATCAGCCCTTGTTGTAACCTGCCTATTATGAATCCAATCGACGCTCATCATCACTACTGGCACCCGGCACGCGCAGACTATGGCTGGATGCCACCCGATGACCCGGTCCTGTCCAGACCCTATAATCCCGTTGACCTCGCTGATGCTCTGGTTAACACCGGTGTGGAAAAAACCGTACTGGTACAGGCAGCGCCCAGCGTGGAAGAAACCGAGTACCTACTCGGCATCGCTGACTCCACGCCGCACGTTGCAAAGGTGGTGGGCTGGATTAACTTTGAAGATCCGCAACAGATTCACTCGCTGACCAGACTGGCAAAGCATCCAAAATTCGCCGGCGTCCGCCCGATGATCCAGGACCTGCCAGACGATAACTGGATGCTGCGCGACGATGTACAGTGGGCGTATCAGGCGATTATTGATCTGGACCTGACCTTTGACTGCCTGGGCTTTCCGCGTCATCTTGAAAACTTCCATAAATTACTGACCCGATATCCGCAACTGAGGTCGGTTATTGACCACTGTATGAAACCGCAGTTTCGCAACCAAAGCGCCGACGAATTTCAATTTTGGGCTGATGGCATGAGTCGCCTGGCCGAAGACACCAGCGCCTGTTGCAAGTTGTCAGGGCTGGTTACCGAAGCCGATACCGACTGGTCAATTGAAACCTTAAAACCCTGTTCGGATCATGTGCTCTCGGTATTTGGTGCCAACCGTGTGATGTGGGGTTCCGACTGGCCAGTGGCGCGCTTGCGCTGCGAATACGAAGACTGGCATCGACTGGCACAGCAACTGACAGGTGAATTGTCTGAGGCAGACCGCGAGCTTGTTTTTGCCGGTACCGCCACCGATTTTTACCGACTGTGAAAGAAGCCGAAACACCAGTGGGAGTAGATATGCAGCGCAAACCATTGGGCAACACCGGACTTGCTGTCACTCCGCTGTGCTTCGGTGCCACCGGAATCAGCAACATGCCTGACACCTACGGCTACGAGGTCGGAGAGGATCAGGCCCGTGCCACACTGCAGGCGATCTTCGATAGTCCGGTTAATTTTCTCGACACATCAAACATATACGGATTCGGCCGCAGCGAACAACGCATAGGAGCCGCTATTAAAGAGCGCGGCGGGCTACCCGATGGTTTTGTTTTATCCAGCAAAGTCGATCGCGAGGTAGACACAGGTCGATTCGACGCCCATCGGGTACGCCAGTCAGTTGAAGAAAGCCTGGGTCGACTTGGTCTTGACAACATTCCCCTGCTGCATCTGCACGACCCCGAACACGCGCGTGATCTCGGTGAGATTACCGCCGATGGTGGCGCACTCGATGAACTGTTTCGCCTGAAAGATGAAGGCATCGCGCAGGCAATTGGTCTTGCCATGGGCAGTATAGATGTAATGTTTCCGTTGCTGCGTGAGCGACCGTTCGATGCCCTTATCAGCCACAACCGCTATACCTTGCTCAACCGCTCGGCCAGTGACATGTTCGACTACGCCCGTGATCAGGGTATAGCGATACTTAATGCGGCGCCCTACGCCGGCGGCGTACTGGCCAAAGGCAGTGCCGAGATGCCGCGACTGACCTATCAGCTGGCAGACGATAAAACACTGGCTCCGGTGCGCGCAATAGAAGCCGTATGTGCCCGATACGACATTGCCCCGGGTGCACTGGCTCTGCAGTTTTCGGTTAATGACCCGCGAATAACCTCAACAATCGCCGGTGTTTCGAAGCCCGGACGCGTCGATCAGACACTGCAGTGGGCGTCAGCTGAAATACCCGGTGCTGTGTGGGACGAGATAAATGCGCTGGGCTATTCTATGGAAGACCCCGAAGCGCACCGCGATTATCAGCCAGGCTGAAATCAAAAACAGACCTGCCGGAAACAACTGCGCTGTGCAGAAGCCGGGGCGGCACCGTGACAGGATCGATGATACAGTTCAATTAAAAATCCCGGGGTGTCTGCCAAGGCCAGACGGCAGTGCAGGTAGCGGTGTTGGAAGCCCTTTTTTAACAGAACCTGACGACTGCCAACCCTTGATTTTTTCCCGACACACGTTCTATCAAATCGAAACACCACGGAATAAAAAATGATCAGAATCGCACTGCTGGGCTGCGGCCGCATTGGTCGTATGCACGCAGACAACATCACTGCAAATGCTAACGCGGAACTCGCTGGTGTATTTGATGTGCATACCCCCTTTGCCAAAGATACGGCTGCAAAACACAATACCGCACTTTTCCACAGTGCCGAAGATGTTTGCTCCTCCACCCAGGTGGATGCAGTACTTATAGCCACCCCGACACCGACGCATGTCGACTTCATCGAAATGGCTGTTAATGGCAACAAAGCCGTGCTTTGTGAAAAACCGATAGACCTTTCCATATCCCGGGTCAATAGTTTAAGCAAGCGCATCGCCGGCACTACCGTTCCGGTGATGCTCGGCTTCGTGCGTCGCTTTGATCCCGGACACAAAGCCGCCAGACAGGCCGTCGTGGATGGCGAGATTGGCGAATTACACCAGGTAATCATCACCTCGCGCGACCCTGGCATGGCACCTGCGGACTATATTAAAAGCTCCGGCGGAATCTTTCGCGACATGACCATTCACGATCTTGACCTCGCCCGGTTTATGCTCGGCGAAGAGGTCACCACAGTCAGCGCTCAAGGCTCAAGACTGGTTGACCCGGTGTTAATGGAACAATGCGATGACTACGACACTATAGTCGCCACCCTGACCACAGCTGGCGGCAAGCAGGCAGTGATAACCAACTCGCGGCAAGCACTATACGGCTACGACCAACGCGTAGAGTTGTTTGGAACAAAAGGCATGGTGGTATCCGATAATCACCGTGAAAATCCGGTGACGAAACATATCGCCGGAGCAACCAACATCTCTGCACCGTTACAACACTTTTTCATAGAACGCTACACCGATGCGTTCAATGCAGAGATCGATCATTTTATTGATGTTGTCGAAAACGGTGCGCGTGTAGAGGTTGGCTTCGAGGACGGGCGACTTGCCCTTGCACTGGCCGATGCGTGCTGCAAATCTGTCGAAGAATCCCGCACTGTATCGGTAAATGAAGTAGCGGTATAGGCAGAGTCTCTATTCTCTGTTTTGCTATCGTGCATCTATTCAGTATTTTTTAAAATACACAAGTGCGGTATGCTTGAAGTCCGCAAACCACTCAAGTGCCTGGCAATGATTGACCTGTATACATGGACCACACCTAACGGCCGAAAAGTATCGATTCTCCTGGAAGAACTGGGAATCGAATACAACGTAAAGTCTATTGATATATCCAAAAAGGAGCAATTTGCGCCAGACTTTCTTGCAATTAGCCCGAATAACAGAATTCCTGCGATTGTAGATCATGACACTGGCATAGCGATGATGGAATCGGGCGCCATCATGCAATACCTTGCTGAGAAATCCGGAAAGTTTTTATCCTCTGATCTGAAAACCAAATGGAAAACACTGGAGTGGCTTAACTGGCAAATGGGTGGGCTTGGACCGATGGCAGGCCAAACGCACCACTTCGTGAAATACAATCCCGGCAAGTCCGAGTATGCCGAGGAGCGCTACCAGACCGAAACACGTCGACTGTACGGTGTGCTGGAAAAGCAGCTGGATACCAATGACTACATCGCCGGCGACTATTCCATAGCCGATATGGCGTGCTGGCCCTGGATTTCACGTTTTGAGTGGCAGGGCATAGATCTAAAAGAATACAAAAACCTGAGCCGCTGGTATCTGGCGATTGCAGAACGCCCCGCCGTGCAAAAAGGTTATCAGGTACCGAAATACGTTACGGACGTACCAATGCCGTAGCGGATAACAATACCGCTGGTTAACCCGTTGGCGGTTCGCTATTTGATCTGCCGCGGGTGGCCCTTGTTTATCGAGCTGTTTATTCGTTGTAAGCGATATTAGCTGGACGGACCACCAGTGCTGGCTGCGGCACTTGAGAGTACGTATTCCCGATAGCTGGTATACAAACCCGACACCACAATAATACTGCAACCGATTAACGTCCACAGATCAGGTAGATCGTTAAATATCACATAACCGTAAAAAGTACCCCAGATAATAAGCGTGTAGTGAATGGGTGCAAGTACCACCGACTGTGCAATATCAAGCGCTCTGATAATCAATATCTCCCCCATCGCTGAAAGAATAGTCATCACCAGTATTTGCAACATCATTTTACTGCCCGAAGGCGTGACCCAGACAAAAGGCAAAGTCAAACTGGTGAGGGAGAACGCAACGATAGCCGTGTATGCCACGGTAGTAACAACCGGATCAACACCACTTAACCACCGTGACAGCAGTTGTCGTACCGCAAAAAACAAAGCTGCCACAACCACCAGAAGAATAGCCGGGTGAAACAAACCCAGACCAGGCCGGATAACAACCAGCATACCGACAAAGCCTGCAAACACAGCTAGCCATCGTCTGATACCTGTCGGCTCTTTTAGTACCAGAGCCCCAAGCACCGTAACAATAAACGGCGCGACGAAGGTTACCGCCACTGCGTCAGCCAGAGGCACATAGGCTATGGCGATAATAAAACACGTTCCCGAGCCGACGGCTACAACGCCCCGAAGTACCTGAAGGTTTGGTTTGGGAGTGCGAAGCAGTGTTGGTCCTTTCACTAAAACAAGAATACAAACACCGATAAAGAGCCCCAACATCCGCAGCCAGACAATCTGAAAGGGATGAAAGGTGTCAGTCAGCAATTTCGCTATCGCATCACACGCGGAAAACGAAAAAAAACCAAGCGCCATAAACAAGACACCTTTCACATTGTTATCTGGCAACATTTTTGACTTCAGTTGTGGCGAGGTAGCGAGTCTACAGCAAGATCCCGGCACTTAATGTCTGATTGAAACAGATTAGCGCGAATAAACGGATACCGGTGGCATCAATTTTCACTAACAGGAAGCCCGTGCGCCACCACAACTTCCGCCCTTGTTGTGGAACTTACTCTACGGCAAAAGCAAAGTAGATCCGGTCGTGTTGCCAGCTTCGAAGGCCTTGTGAACATCGACAACGTCTGCAAGTGGTCTCTTTTGGCTAATCGCTACCTCTATCGCACCGCTCTCGATCATATTGAACACTGTGCTCGCGGAATGCACCAGATCATCCCGGGTAGCCACATAGTTCGCAAGAGTCGGCCGACAAAAGTAAAGGGATCCGTTGTGTTGCAGCGTTGACGGAGATACGGCCGGAGCTTCTCCGGTGGTGGCTCCAAAGGACATAAAATAGCCCCGTGGCGCCAGTGAGGCTATCGATGCATCAAACGAGTCTTTGCCCACGGAGTCAAACACTACAGATACACCTTCACCATCAGTGAGTTCCCGAACCCGGCCCGCTATACTCTCACTGTTGCGGTCTATGGCGTCGCTGTAGCCGTGCGCAAGTATGGCCTTGCAATTTTCCGCCCCGGACGTAACCCCGATCATTCGCGCCCCGATATGTTTCCCCCATTGTCCCGCCAGATGTCCGACACCGCCGGATGCTGCATGGAACAAAACACTCTCTCCCGCCTTCAACGGATAGGCACGGCACATCAGATATTCCACCGTCATGCCCTTCATCAGTACAGCGGCTGCAACATCGTCGCTAATGCTGTCGGGGATTTTTATCATGCGAGCTGCCGGCGCATTGCGATGTGTTGCATACGCACCAAGCACCGGGCCGTACACCACGCGATCCCCGACGGATAATTCACTTACCTCTGACCCCGTCTGTACCACGACACCGGCAGCTTCAAGCCCCAAACCGGATGGTAAATCCAGCGGGTAGTGGCCGGAGCGTTGATACACATCCATGAAGTTAAGCCCGATACAGGACTGCTCGATTGTCACCTCACCAGGCCCGGGTGGATCCAGCTCTATAGTTTCCAGCTTCATGACATCGGCCGGGCCCTGCTTGTGCAATTTTATAACGCTGGTTTTCATTGGGGTTTCCAATAGCTTTAGAATATTTTTTCGATAAACGTTTAGCGACTAAACGACTGTCGCATCACCACTTTCGACAAGAATCAAATCAACCTCCCCTGCCCCGTCTCTGCGGTTAGCCGCAGCAGATTGATACTCAGCCGATCTGAAACACGCCTCCCCGTCACTTATCGATGCAAACTCGATCACAATAAAACGGTGATATTTTTCGGTGCCTTCCAGAACCCGGAAATCACCACCTCTTGCCAATACCTTGCCCCCGAACTTCGCCATGATGCCGGGGACCAGATCGGTATAGCGTTTATAGGCCACTGGATCTATAACTCTGGATCTCGCCACCCAATATGCAGGCATATCAATATTCTCTACGCAAGAGTTGTAAGGACCAGCCGGGAATTGCGCTGCGGATTTCTGCGAAGCGAGAACGCGCCTCAGTGAGTACGTTCGCAGTAACAGAGATTCTGCCGCGCAGACTCCTGGCTCGATTTAAAACAATAGCTGTGGTAGATAATTGGCGATTTGCGGAAAGGTAACGATTGAAACAATCCCGATCAACATAATTATCCAGTACGGCACTGAGCTCCTGAATATCTGGCTGACACTAACGGTTGAGTCCTTTATTGCAGCCTTGACGGTATACACCAGCAACCCGAACGGCGGAGTCAGTAAACCGGCTTCAATGGCAAGTATCCCAATCACCGCAAAAGCAATTCGATCAAATCCAAGTGCCGTTGCCAGTGGCTCAAATATAGGCACGGTTAGAAGCATAATGGAAATTGAATCGATGACCATACCAAGTAAGAACCAGACAAATACTATCAACCCCAATATCATCAGTGGCGACAGGCCAGAGTTGAGGAAGAAATCCTGGATAGCCGATGTAACTCCCGTCATTGCCAGTGTTCGCGAATACAACGCCGCTGCCAGAAGCAATATTAATATGGGCGCCGCTGTTTTTCCGACAGAGAAAATCGCTTCGAGTAACTGTTGTTTGCGCATGCCTCTGGCGATAGCAAACAGCAATGCCAATGCAGCACCGGCACCAGCCCCTTCAGTGGGAGTGAAAATGCCGAACCATATGCCACCCAGTACCCCGCAAATAATAAAGGCCATACCGGCAACACTGAAAGCCACCTGTGAACCGCTGGCGATCTGCTCAGGTGTATGCACATCTGTGTCGGGTACCTGTGCTGTTCCTTCTCCGGTTAACTCGGGCCATAGAATGGCAGATCCGATGATATAAAGCAGGTACAGGCTCGCGAGTAAAATACCTGGTAGAATACCGGCAAGAAACAATTGTCCGATGGACTGCTCCGTAAGAATACCCCAAACAATCATTAATACACTGGGCGGGATCAGCATACCGAGACAACTGGACCCCGCGATTGCACCGAGTGCAAAACCCTTGTGATATCCGTGTGCCTTCATTTCGGGATAGGCTATACGAGAGAAAGCCGCCGCTGATGCAATTGACACACCCGTAACAAACGAGAATATTGTATTGCCGATCACGGTGGCCACAGCAAGCCTCCCCGGCAAGGCTCGCACTCCACGATTGATTGCCTGATAGATATCCGTGATCGCACCAGACCGACCGATAAACTCCCCCATCAACATGAACAGCGGAATAACCGCGAAGGTGAAATCCCGCATGGCCTCTGCGGCCGTGCTAGCGAGCGTCGCCTCGACAATTCGCCACTTGCCGGTGACAAGGTAAATACCCACTACGCTGGTCATGCCCAGCGCAATTGCAACATGAACACCAAGCAGCACCAGTGCGAACAACAGGACAACGATTATGGTTGCGGTATTGAAGTCAAACATGCTGTCTCGTTACTGGCGCGTGGCAACCGATATCCGTGCGAGGCAGAAATCCGGAATTACCGGGGCCGACTATGAACAAAGCTATATATCCAGATCATCAATCTTCAATCTAAACGCTTCAATTGCTGCCAGCGTCAGATAGTTGATCACTGCTAATCCGCTTCCAATCAGTATGGTAAATCGCGTAGGCCATACGGGTACGCGCAGCGCTCCCTCACCATCAAATTCGCCATTGGCATACGACCTCAATGCCGGACCAATCGCACCTTTAAAAAGAATCGCAAAAAACAGCGCACCAAGCAAAAAACCGAACACCATGAGTACCCGGCGTGTACCAGGACCAAATATATTCACCAGGAAATCGGCGCCCAGCATTGAACGGCTACGTACCGCAAATCCAATTTGCAGAAAAACAATAATTACTACCGAGTTGGCGATAATTTCCTTGGTGCCCTGCAGCGGCAAATTGAGTGCTCTGAAAATAATATCTGCGAGCGTAATAAAACACAGCACAAACGCCCAGAAAGCAGCGAGTACCATTAGAAGTTTGGTTATCCGATCGTTGAGTCGAATCAGAAACATAGGAGTGCTACACAGCAAGTAGTATTAAGATCAGGAATCCGAATGAGATGCAAACAATCCCTGTCTGCATCGTTTACTACTGACAATCAGGTGCATTGTTACTCAATGGCGTAGCGAACCGGCCATGTGTAGCCGTTTTTCTCAGCTGCCTCGAGGGTGAGCTTGAGTACCTCGGATGCGGGTAATCCCTGTGCATCAAGATCTTTCGCCATTTTCTGTGGCCAGTCAGCAAGCGAGTTGGCCCAGTCTTCACGAACGGCGGGATCGATCTCGTTTACGGTTATCAGTTCCTCCAGCGTTGCTACATCTTTGGCATAGCGTTCTTTGTTTACCGAACCGGTTTGTTCTTCGAAGTCTTTCCCGACCTCTACCAGAATTTCCTGAACATCGGCAGGAAGTTCGTTGAAGGCATCAAGATTGACCGTTAAGCCATGCCATGTAATCGAGCCAAACCCGATCAACGTATAAAACGGACCGGGCTCGTGTAACTTCAGATTAACCCAGGCACTGGGAAACATTATCCAGCCTTCATACACATGTGTTTTCATTTCTGTGTATGCAGTTGCAAGGGAACTTTGAACCGGAGTAACACCACCGTACTCCAGCCAGTTCAGATTGAGGCCGGCGCCTGCAATCTTCTGACCCTTGAGATCAGAGAGATTTTCCCACGCGAAGCTGGTCCCGAGGTTGTATCCGCCATCTGCTATTCTTGCCAGCAACTTCTGGTTGAATTTGTCTTCGAAAACATTCTGCAGATAAGGTACCTGCTTGTAGACATCCTGCGCGGTTTTCAGACTAACGGTCGGATCCATCGTTCCAAAGGGAAGCATCACCTGAAACGCATGCAGCGGCAGATTGGACGCTTCAAAACACATGCACATACCACCAATATCAATGATACCGTCCTGAACACCTTCGAGCACCTCGGTCACCTTGACTATAGATCCGGAGTAACCTTCGACGAAATTGACCGTGTGTTCGGTTCTCTCACTTACGCGCTTTTCCACCTCTTTCTGAAAATAGGATTGCATCAACCCGGCATAAACCACCCCCGGCGGATGACCCGAACCTATTCTCAGGGTTATATCATCAGCCTGAACCGTGTTTGCAGCGCATGTAGCTACTACTGACATACTTAAAGCACGCAGTATATTTTTCATGTCTCATCTCCATCTGGTGTGTGGATCACTCTTGCACGGTGATTTTTCAATAACGTGAATCCGGGTGGTGAACTACTCCTTTAACCTGAAGCTATCGGGGATTTGGTAAGGTGTATTAGCATTGTCTTTGAACTCAACTGTAGTAAACTTCAGTTCAGTCTCGCCAATGTTCTGCACAGAATGGGTAAACCGTTCCCCTTCAGCAAAATTGAAGTGTTTGGTCTCACCCGGATAATGAGTAACGTCCTGAATACGGCCATCGTCATACCAGCCCCGGGCCATACCATGTGAATGACAAGACCAGAAATAGTTGAGCACATGTGTGTGGAAGTTACAGCGCTTGCCGGGCGGCAAATGCAAATGCCAGACTCGGACCTGATCAGTTTCAGACACCAGAACACTGCCTACAATGCCGTTGTCGCTGTCGGTGGCAAATTCCTGTTGCAATTCCTCCGGCCAGTGAGCCCGCGGGTTTTCACCTTCAGATGCTGACGCGACAATGCGTGGTTGAGCCATTACCGGGGTTCCTCCGCTACGGGCCTTTGAATTCGCGGCTGCACATCGTTGCACAGATGTCCTGTCAATCCAGACTGACACCGATTAACAGGCATGATTAAGGTCCATGATAGTTGTGCTGAACACAGCAACTTGTGGCTCAAGCAGCCCCCCTTGCGAGCAACGGGTAGTCGGCTTTAACTACCACCTTGATTGCATCTTCAACTCTTTCACGGGCATACCTGAGTGCCTCGGGCAGATCATCAAGCGCAAACGTGTGGGTGTGAATCAGCTTTGCATCAAAGCGCTTCTCGGTCATTAATGCCATTGCCCGATGCGTGGCACTGCGCCCTTCACCTCGTATGCCATACAAATACATGTTGTTTTTTACTACGTGTGGAAGATCAACGGTTGCCGGGTCATGCGGAAACGCGGCCAGACAGATTTTTCCACCACGGTTGGTCATATGTATAGCATCGTTGATGGCGACTTCCGTACCGGCGCACTCTACAACATAGTCTGCACCTTGCTGGCCTACCAGTGCTTTCACGGCGGCCACCGTTTCCTGCCGGGTGACATTGATCACGTGATCTGCACCGAGCGCTGTACCAATTTCGAGCCGGGCATCGCGAGTACCAGATAAAATCACCGGCGCGGCGCCAAGCGATTTGGCAACGGCTACCGCCAGCAAACCAATAGGACCAGGACCGGTTACCACGACACTCTCACCAGCTACCAGGCCACCGAGTTCGGTCAGGCCATACATGGATGTGCCCGCGGTTACTACGAGAGTCGCTTCTTCGTCTGACATTGAGTCAGGCACGGAAATAACAGTATTAATATGGTTTACCGCGTACTCTGCAAACCCGCCGTTAGTCGTAAAGCCGTTGGCGCGATGGCCTTTGTTGACGTCTCCGTAATTCAATCCGTAGTTAAGACAGGAAGTGTACATTCCCTGACGACAACGTTTGCATTGCCCGCAACCCGCGTGAATCTCAACGGTTACACGTTCGCCGATAGTAAACTCGTCTACTCCCGGTCCAAGGGCCGCAA
This sequence comes from uncultured Granulosicoccaceae bacterium, assembly GCA_964409275.1. GTDB lineage: Bacteria > Pseudomonadota > Gammaproteobacteria > Granulosicoccales > Granulosicoccaceae. The sequence continues at coordinate 22,561 of CAYPCS010000025.1, read as the reverse complement.
CCGTTCCCATGTATTCGTGTCCGGGGGTAAAATTCTTGTTAAAAGGTGTACCGCCTTCAATCAGGGCCGGTGAACCATAGTGAATGACTTCGAGGTCAGTCGCACAAATGGCAACAGCGTCTATACGAACGAGTATCTCCGCCCGTCCTGGCAGGGGTACAGGCTTCTCGATCAGGGTTAGCTGGTCCGGATCTCCGATTACCCATGCTTTCATCGTCTCCGGCACGGGCATATCGGGTGATGTTGTGATTTTGTCTGAGTGCTTTGCCACGCTTTTCTATAAGTTTCTATAAGTGTGAGTATGCAGGCCAGCATCGCCGAACTGGCTAAAACGCCAGAATTCTTACCAACCGTCTCGCCTGCCGTGACTGTTTCCCGCAGACAGCTCTGCCAGACCCGGTATCATTGAATTCCCCCGCAGAAACTATACACCCGCTACCAGGTGGCTTGTCAATAATTTATAAACTCAAACCAGGTCAGATATCTATCGTCACCCGCCTGATGGTGTCGGCATTCGCTAACGCATGGTTGGCAATATCCTCTAGCGGGGCAAACCACACATCGCCTTGTTCCACCACTTTCTCCAGCCAGCGCTCCATTTCCCGCCAGCGCGCCAGCCTTCCGGTCAAAAAAGGGTGCAATACAGGCATCCAGAAACCACCCGCTTCGTACATCGCATCGAACTCTTCTATAAACGGCGCAATACCCGCAGTCGGTCCGCGCACCGGCATCAGATAGTTAATCTCTGCGAAATGTGCAAACGGTGGCCAGTCATCCGTTCCCCAGTGTGGAGGCATTTCAATCAGATTGCCGGTGGTTGTTTCCAGCAGATACGGCAGATCGTCAGCCATCATGGAGCTGTCGTAGAGAAAATCGTGAGCAATTAGCCGCTCCACCATTTTCGGTGTGATGCTATAGACCGGAGCCCGGTAACCACGCGGTGGGCGCCCAACGAGCTTTTGGTGTGCCTGCATAGCTCGGCCGAAAAGCTCCGCTTCTTCGTCGTCGCTGTGACCCATCGGATCTTCATGCCTCCATGAGTGATGACCGATCTCGTGACCTGCTGCAAGAATTGCCTCGACCGTCGCCGGATACTTCTCCATGACCCAGCCAGGCATAAAGAAAGTTTGCGTGAGCTCAAGGCGCCGATAGGTTTCAAGAATACGAGGCACGGCCACAGTCGGCCCGTACTGCCCCATCGATACAGGCTGCAACCGCAATTGTCCATCATCGCGGCAGGCATCGCGTATAAGGGAATCCGCATCGATATCAAACGTAATTGCCGCAGCACACTTTGCGCTATCGGGCCACGCGACTGGATGTAGAAACATGTTGTTCTCCCTGGTCATCGAGCCTCGTCTGATCACGAATCCCGGAACCTGATTTTACAACAAACCTGAAGCGTGCGCGGCGAAGCGTTTGCTTCTGTTAACGCTTGCATGCCTGCGCACCCGTCACGTAATTAACATCTTGAAAGCTGGTAGCTATACCTGTAATCAGCGTTGCACAAAGCGTTTATACTCCTTCAACCATCTGGCTCGCCAATATTCCATCTGCCTGGAAATCAGTGACAACGCGTCCTCTGTTTAGCTATCGATTAATTGCCCCCCGCCACTGGCTCACCTGGATTGGCTTCGGCCTGTGGTGGCTACTGGCGCAATTGCCACACCGGTCACAAATGTGGCTCGGAAAATTACTCGGCAAGCTCATTTCGGTTTTCGCCGGGCGGCGTATTGCCATTGCAAAGCGCAACCTGGAACTGTGCTTTCCGCATTACAGCGACTCAGAGCGTGATCAGATTCTTCAGGGTTTTATCACGTCTATGGGACGGAGTTTCTTTGAAACCGGCATCGCATGGTTTGCGACAAAGTCACGCATACGTGCGCTACACAGCGTTGAGGGACTGGAACACCTGCACGAAGCTGAAAAAAATGCAGAAGGAGTGTTACTGGTTGCGATGCATTTTTCCCACCTTGATCTGGGTGCCGCCGCCTTTGGCTGCAATCATGCACTCGATGGCAGCTATCGCACGCACAAAAATGCCGTATTCGACTACGTACAGGCACTTGGTCGACAGCGCTATAACAAGAACGGATTAGTGATTGCGCGTGGCGATGTACGCACCATGGTCAAGCGACTACGCGCGGGCCACGCGATCTGGTACGCACCCGACCAGGACTATGGTGAAAAACACAGCGTTTTTGTGCCATTCTTCGGCATTCCGGCTGCCACCATAACCGCCACATCGCAGCTCGCAAAACTGGGACGCGCTGCTGTGATACCGTACACTTATATACGTGACGAGCAAACCTTGCGCTACAAGCTGGTAGTGCATCCGCGCTTTGAGAATTTCCCCGGCGGGGATGATATCGCCGACGCCAATACTCTCAACCGCTTTATTGAAGCCTGCGTGCTCGAAGCGCCCGAACAATACCTGTGGGCCCACCGTCGTTTTAAAAGCCGACCGCCGGGCGAAGCAGACGTGTACCAGAGTGTTGGTATTGCGGCTGGCAAACGCCGTTAGCACGACGCAAGTCACTACCTGTTCAGCGAGGGACTTGAGTCGATGGAAATGCCGGATGGTTCTGCCGTGCTAAAAAAGCCATAAACAACTGACTATTAACTACAGACCATAGACTACAGACCAAAGACTACAAATGACAATCGGGATGTAGCCTGGAATGCAGAGGTGCGAGTAGCTAAACGCAACCCGAACTGCCATGTGTTTCATTGTGTTTCAGGCAGCCTTCCTCCCGGGTTAAGCTCAGCTACACTACTGTTCATATATTTCCGAGAGTCGCACCTTGCCTTTCCACTCTTTCACGTCATCCCTGATTCTGCTCGGCACCTTGTTCAGCGCAGCATTGTTAGCACAGGGTTCGACCCCGTCACTGTCTGACTCTGCTGCCGGGGCGGAAGTAGCGGGCGAACAGGCCAGCCACTCTACGCCTGCGAATTTCACGGGTAGTGCTGCGTGCAGGCAATGTCATGAAGATCAGTATCAGGCGTGGCAAGGGTCAGATCATCATCACGCTTTTGCCGGGGCGAATGAGCAATCCGTCAAAGGTAACTTTAATGATGTAACCGTCGACTACATCGACGGTGAGGCGTTGTTCAGTCGCAATGCGCACGATGAATTTCTCATCACGACAAAAACAGATCAGGGTCAACAGTCTTATACGGTGCAGTACACGCTGGGCCATTACCCGTTGCAGCAGTACCTGCTCGAAACCAGGCCCGGTAGATTTCAGGTGTTTGCATTGGCCTGGGATACGCGCAACCCGGCCCAGGGTGGGCAGCGCTGGATAGAACTGCAACCGGATGAATCTTTCGATGACGACAACCCCTTTCACTGGACCAGCTATTTCCAGAACTGGAATAGCCAGTGCGCAGACTGCCATGCCACCGACTATGAAAAAGGATTTCAAGCCGCAACAGACGAACAACCATCAAGCTATAACTCTCACTGGTCAGAGGCCGGTGTAGGCTGTGAAGCGTGCCACGGTCCGGCAAGCCAGCACATCGCGTGGGCGGCAGAGGCAAATCCACAGCAGAGCAATGGCTTGCTGTCCTCGATGTCACCTTCAAAAATCTGGCAGTTTAAGTCTGGTGAACCGATCGCCAGTATTGAAGCCAGCTCTGAAAATAGCGCAAACACATCCGCCGAAAACTCTTATCTGCGTACCTGTGCCCGTTGTCATAGTTTGCGCCATCCGATCGGTGACAAAACCTTCGAGCAAGTCGCCGCAAGCAGCGAAAGCGGCACGTTTACCGATCACTTTTATCCGCAACTGGTCAGTGAACCACAGTACTTTCACGATGGACAGATTCGTGAAGAAGTATTTGTTTACGGATCGTTTTTGCAGAGCAAAATGCATAACGCAGGGGTAACCTGCGGCAACTGCCATGATGCACACAGTGGAAAGGTGGTGCAGTTTGATGCGGACAATATCGCACACCCGGGTAACGATGCTGTTTGCGCACAGTGCCATCGTGCTGATGTCTATGCCGTTAAAAAGCATCACCAACACCCGTCAGACACAGAAGCTGCACGCTGCGTCAGCTGCCATATGCCGGCAACAACTTACATGATGGTTGATCCGCGTCGTGATCACAGCTTCCCGGTCCCCTCCCCTGCCCTGAGTGCAGTGACCGGTACCCCCAATGCCTGCACCGGTTGCCACACTGATAAAGGTAATCACTGGGCAGCAGACAAGGTTGCCCAATGGCGAACTAAAGAGGAGCGCACTGAACAACAGCGCGGTGAAGACAAGCCATTCGACAAAGATTTTACCAGCTGGCAAATAGCGGCTTCGCAGTTACCGGCCGATACCAGTCGCAGCCAATGGCAGCAGCTGGAACAACAGCGGCATGAATTATTGTCTTTGGCTACTACACCGGAAATGAAGCGGGCTATGCTGCTGCAAACCATGCCAGTCTTCGACCAGGCATCGTTCGATGCATTGGTTGGCCGATTATCAGATAAAGATGTAGTGGTTCGGCTGGCAGCCATCGAACAACTGGCGCAACTGGAGCCTGCCACTCGTGCAAGAATACTCACCCCAACACTTCAGGATACCAGCCAGTCGGTTCGCTTAAGTGCAACACTGGCACTTGCCGATCTGCTGCAGCAACCACAATACCGCGAGCGCAATTTGTTACAACAACGGATCGATGAATATGTAGACGTCTATGAAAGACACGAAGACCTTTTAGCCTCGCAGCTCAGACTGGCCGCGATCTATCAACAAACTGCCAACCATGAACAAGCCGCCATAGCCTATCAGCGGGCATTGAGTCTGGTGCCCAATGTAGTGACTACCATGATTAATCTTGCAGATACTTATCGCGCACTGCAGCGAGATGATGAGGGCGAGGTCTTGCTGTTACAGGCAGAAACGGTAGCTGAAAAACAGGCAGCGCATCCGGACTTTAAACATAATGACGCGGCTATAGCACAGCAGGGAGCCGTCAATTATGCACTCGGTTTGCTTTACGCAAGAGCCAAAGATCACTCTGAGGCGCTTGATCGATTTCTGTCTGCAATGGTACTACAACCTTCCAGCGAACAACCGTTCTATGCCTGGTTGCTAACACTGGATGCACTGGGAAGACGTGATGAAGCACTGAAAGAACTGCAATACTCTCCGCTCACACAGCAAAGCCGGCGCTTGCAGCAGCTAATGTCGGCATGGCGAAGTCGTTAAGCTGAAAAACAAACCTCTCCTTAACAACTGCAATTAAATAGTCAATTGATGAAAAATTTACTAGCCAGTATCAGCCTTGTATGCCTGTGCACTTCAACGTTGTACGCTCAGAACTATAAACCCCGACCCGGCTGGAAAGACAGCTACTCTGTGGGTGGACGGTGCTATTGCGACAGCAATGGTTACGATCACGGCCTGGCTAAAAAGTCGGCCAGCACACCTGTTGGCAGGCTCAATGTCGTGCAGATTTGCGAAGATATTGAAGACGCTCTGGGCACCGGACCGAGCAACGGTCGCATTCCCTATAATGATATCCAGTGTGGTCACGGACCCGCTAACGATGCGGCAGATGAAACCGGTTGTCCCGGGCGCGTCGACATTGGTAGCGCGGGCTGTAATGTCAAAGGCCCACGATGGGACCTTGATGCTGTATACGGTAATGCGAGCACCTCTCCAAACCCTGCACCATCAGCTACAACTCCCTCCAGTGATGGTACTACCGCTTCTGACAACAGTGGTAACAGCTCAAATAACAACTCTGCTCCTGTTTCTCCTGATCCTGTATCTTCCAATCCTGTTTCTAATCATGAAGGCCCTTCCAGGGCCGGCAACTGGGTTCAGTGTGCAATTGAACACAGAGGCGGACCATGTGAATTTTCCGGCACAAAAACAGTTGCCTATGGTGCTGGCGATGCCTGGTACTATCAAACCCACACTAACCGTGTTAATTGTGACAACAACACATTCGGCGATCCAAAGCGCGGGACGCGAAAAGCCTGCTACTACGATAACTAAACAACGTTTTTATTGTGCGAATTCTCTAGCGTGAAAGCTGGTTGTTGTTGTCGTTCCAGTTATCGATTTGCTTAACCATATCCAGCTTTTTGGCTGCCAGCGACAAACCTCATGCGTCTGGTTGTGATTAAAAATATTTGTTGACTCCTCAGTGGTTGTTTGGCAAATTTTAGTCATGCTAAAAATTTCGCCCAAAGCAACCGGTAACAGCCCAGAGGAACTGGGCATGGCATTGCGTACGAGGCGTAAGGAACTCGGCCTTACCATGCAGTTTGTCGCGGATGAAGCGGGGCTCTCTGTCGGGTTTATCAGTCAGGTAGAGCGTGGGCTGACATCACCATCACTGGCATCACTCGTATCACTGGCGGGCGTACTGGGCGCCTCTATCAGCGAGTTCCTCGAGCAGCCGGGCTCGAAGATGACCACACGCAGAAGCAGCCGCGAGAGCTACACCGTGGGGAGCGGCACCATTTCCTACGAACGTATTTCAACCAGATTCCAGAATTCCAAACTGCACTCGGTTATTACCCATGAGCGGCCAGGCTATCAGTCCGAACCGGCCAGCCATGTCGGCGAGGAGCTGTTTTATGTGATCTCCGGTGAGCTGACGGTCGACATTGAAGATGAGTCACACCTCTTGCGCGAGGGTGATTCCATTCACTTCGACAGTCGCAGGCTGCATGCTTTGGCGAATCACAGCGACGAAATTACCACCGTGCTGTGGTGCGGAACGATGGACATCTTCGGAGACGCACCGTCACCGCTCCATAAAAAGAACGCCGGTAACGGCGCTGCGACCAGTCAATCATTAACCAGGGAAAATCCAGATGAAAATAAACGGTAAGTTAATTTCGGCGCTGTGCGCCGCCACGGTGCTGGCAACACCCGTGTTCGCCGAAACGGTGTTACGTCTAGACGAGGTGGCCGTCGGCGAGCTCGACCCGGCCAAAGCGTCAGACTATGCCGATAGCATTTTGATGTTTAATGTCTACGACTCCTTACTGCTGCCAAATCAGGGTGGCCCCGGACATGCACCACATCTTGCCAGCGGCTGGGAGGTAGACGGTAACAGTGTCACCGTCACACTGCGCGACGATGTGAAGTTCCAGTCGGGTAACTCAATGACCTCTGCCGATGTGGTGTACTCACTTGAAAGAATGCAGGCGCTTGGCGCGGGCTTGTCTTACCTGTTTGCCGATGTATCCGTCGAGGCTGTTGACGAAGGCACTGTCAAGTTCAGCCTTGAGTCTCCCAACGCTGCATTCGTGGCTTCACTGGTGCGGCTGCCAATCATTGATATGCAAGCCGTTAAAGCTAATTCCGACAGTGAATGGGGCGAGGAATTTCTTTCAGCCAACGGTGCCGGTACCGGTGCTTACAGCGTAACAAAGCACAACCCGCAAGAAGAAACGGTGATGGCCAAATCCGACAGCTACTTTCTCGGTGTGCCGGATGTTGCCCCCGATACCGTGCGTCTTCGCTACGGACTAGAGGCTGCTACTGTGCGTACTCTGATTGCTCAGGGCGAGCACGATATTGCCAGTCAGTGGCTGCCACCCGAAGTGGTACAGGCACTTGCCAAAGACGGCGCGCAGCTGTTTACCGAAAGCGGGACCGGCGGATTCTACTTTAAAATGAATACCACCAAAGCGCCGCTTGATGATGTGAACTGCCGTCTGGCGCTGGCCAATGCCTTTGACTACGCCACCGCCATCCAGATGATTGCCATCAATGATGAGGTATCCGCTGGCAGTGCTGCCACCGGCGCTATTCCGGTAGGCATGTTTGGTGCGAATGGTCCCGATAGCGTGCAGTCACAGGATCTCAATGCGGCAAAAGAATATCTGGCAGCCTGTAAGCATGATGCGGCAGATATGAACATCGAGGTTAGCTGGATTGCCGAGGTGCCACTTGAAGAACGTTTTGCACTCTTAATGCAGTCCAACTTCTCACAGCTTGGCGTCAAGTCAGAGATAAAAAAGCTGCCATGGGCGCTATTCGCAGAGCAGGTATCAACACCGGAAGGTACCCCGCATATTAGTCAGTTGTTTGTGAATGCTGTAACCGGTGATCCCGATACTCTGCTCTATGGCATGTATCACTCATCTACACCGGGGACCTGGCAGTCGCCTGAATACCTCTCTGACGCAAAAGTTGATGAGTTCCTTGAGGCCGGTCGTGCTGCAGGCACCGAGGCGGATCGTGAAGCGGCATACGCAAGCCTCAATGCACGTTTGATGGAAATTGCCCCCACCATTTATGGCTTTGATCGCCAGTCGGTATTCGCCGCATCTAACCGTGTGAAAGCACCGGCACTGACAGATCCCTCCAAAGCGTTTGGCCTGGATGGTATGGGCTTTAGCTTTCGTTTAATGGAAATGACTGAATAAAGTCAGTGTTAAGTGGCCGGCGTCGACCGGCCACTTTTATACTTATAGATCTCCCTGTCCATTGATTGCAATCTCCCGTCTGCTGCTGAAGCGGCTCGGCATCTCGTTGATCGTTCTGGTTGGCGTATCAATGCTGATCTTCACGATTGCCCGAATCATACCCGGTGACCCGGCGCGCATCGCCCTGGGCCCGAGTGCCACAACTGAACAGATTGCAAAATTGCGCGGTGAGATGCATCTGGATGAATCTCTGCCGGTGCAATACGCCTACTTTGTACGCGATGTATTAAAAGGTGATTTAGGGACATCGCTCTATACCAACCGGCCAGTCACACTTGATATAGCGCAGTTCTTGCCGGCAACACTTGAGCTGGTCTTTTTGGCTGGCATCATCATGATTGCAGCGGGCTTGCCGCTCGGTATACTGGCGGCGCGTCATCGCGGTCGCTGGCCGGATCATCTGGTGCGGGTGCTGGCAATGCTAACGGTTTCTGCACCCGGCTTTGTGTGGGCCGTTATTTTAATGTTGCTGTTTGCTTTTTATCTGCCGCTGTTTCCGATCGCGGGCCGACTCTCTGATATCTATGAAATTGAACGGGTAACCGGTTTCTTAACCATAGACACGCTACTGGCTGGCAACTTTGCCGCCTTTGGCAATGCGGTACACCATTTAATTTTACCCGCCGTGGCACTGTCACTTTCCGGTATAGGCCAGGCAGCACGATTGACCCGTGCAAACATGGTGGAAACCTACGATAAGCCCTACATAGAGATGGCTCAGGCTTTTGGTTTTTTTCCATCACGCATCGCCAGATCCTATGCGTTTAAGCCATCACTTATACCTTCTTTAACGATTATCGGTCTCGACTTCGCAGCGATGTTGGGCAATGCATTTCTGGTTGAGGCGGTGTTCGCCTGGCCGGGTCTGTCCCGCTATGGCGTAGCGGTGATACTACGCAAAGACCTGAATGCCATAATGGGCACGGTGTTAATCATTGCGATTACGTTTTTAATTGTCAATATCATCGTCGATTTGTTGATCGCCTTTTTGAATCCGCGCATCCGCTATTCAACAAGAGGTGAAACGTGATTCGGGCACTGCGTATTCTTGGCAGTAATCCGTTATCACTGTTGGGGCTTTTAATTGTTACGGGGTTAGTGTTTTGTGCGATATTTGCAGCGTGGATAGCGCCCTTCCCTGATCACAATGGCGCGGTGGTCGATTTTTTAAATAACAATCGACCGCCGTCTGTACGCAACTGGATGGGTACCGATCTGGTCGGTCGCGATATTTTCAGCCGTATTCTCTACGCTTATCAAATCAGTCTGACGCTGGGTGTTGTGGTGCTGGCTATTGCCACCCCCGTTGGTACCATTATCGGTTTACTTGCAGGCTATGTCGGGGGATGGACTGAAAGCATACTGATGCGAATTGTCGATGTATTTTTATCAATTCCACCACTGGTACTGGCGATTGCAATGATGGGCGTACTGGAGCCCACGTTAACCAATGCCATGCTGGCAGTTACCGCAATGTGGTGGCCGTGGTATGCAAGGCTGGTGTATTCGATAGCAAGAGCCGAACGTGAAGAGGGTTATGTCCTGGCGGCTGAGGTGATTGGTGCAGGTAAGCGGCATATCGTATTTCGCGAAATTCTGCCCAACTGTCTGCCTGCGATTATCACCAAGATGACGCTTGACATGGGCTTTGTGATTATTATTGCTTCATCATTGTCGTTTCTTGGGCTCGGGGTACAACCACCCACGCCGGACCTCGGGTCGATGGTGGCCGAAGGTGCGCGCTATTTACCCGATAGCTGGTGGCTAACCGTGTTTCCAGGGCTTGCCATACTGGTAGCTGTGTTCGGTTTTAATTTACTCGGTGATGGACTGCGCGATGTACTGGGAGTAGATCAATGACCCCTGCCCTGGATACACCGGTGCTGGACATCAATGACCTGCACTTAAGCTTTAACACCCTGACAGGTAAAGTTGATGTGCTGCACGGTATCGATCTGCGTATCAGGCAGGCAGAGAAAGTCGCACTGGTGGGTGAAAGCGGTTCCGGTAAGTCCGTCACCGCGCGTATCATTCTGGGCTTGTTGCAGGAAACGCGCAATGCACGTATCACCGGCGATGTGTTTTTTACCGGTGAGAATATCAACACCATGAAACCTGCTGCACGTGCAGCACTACGTGGCACAGAATTGTCGATGATTTTTCAGGACCCGACTTCATCGCTTAATCCGGTGTTTACGATTGAGCGGCAATTTACTGAAGTGTTGCGCCGACGCACACCAAAGCTATCAAACACACAAGCGCGAGCACATGCCACCGAGCTATTAACGGAAGTCGTTATTCCCGATCCTGCCCGCGCACTGGACGCCTATCCGTTTCAGTTGTCAGGCGGTATGAACCAGCGCGTCATGATTGCGATGGCACTGGCCAATCGACCGCGGCTTTTACTGGCCGATGAACCGGGTACGGCATTAGATGTGTCAGTACAGGCGCAAACCCTGCACATGATGCGAGATCTGGTAACTGACCACGGCACGTCGGTTCTGTTTATTTCACATAACCTCGGTGTGGTGCGTGAGTTTGCCAATCGTGTGTACGTTATTTACCAGGGGCGTATTGTTGAAGACGGGCCCACTTCGGCAATCTTTGCCAACCCGCAACACGCCTATACACGTGCGTTAATGGACGCAGTACCTCGCATAACAGGTACCGGACTACCCATCGTTCCGGAAGTCAGTGAAGACTTTCTTGCACCTCGTTATCGTCATGGGCAGCCATCATGAGCCTGCTTGAGCTCAATGGATTATGTAAAACATTCCGCACATCTCATGACCCAGTGCACGCGGTGCAAGATGTCACTCTTGAACTACAGGCGGGTGAATGTCTGGCGATTGTCGGTGAAAGCGGTTCCGGTAAAACAACCATTGCCAACATGGTGCTGGGTATGCTGGTACCGTCATCCGGCAGTATGTTGTTTGATGATGTTGCATTACCTTTCAAGCGCACTCGCGAGCAACGTCGTGCAATTCAGCTGGTGCAACAAAACCCGCTGTCATCACTTAACCCGAAGCGCTCTGTGGGAGCGTCTGTCAGGCTTGGGCTAGACACGTATAACATTGGTGCAAAGTCTGAACGCTGGCAGTTGGTTGAAGCATCGCTTGAAGCGGTCGGCTTGCCGGGTGAGATGCGTAAGCGCGCACCCTCTTCATTGTCTGGCGGGCAGCGCCAGCGGGTCGGTATTGCACGCGCACTGATATGTGATCCACGGCTTGTGGTGCTTGATGAACCCACCTCGGCACTGGATGTATTGGTGCAGGCGCGCGTGCTGCGGTTGCTCAATGATCTTAGAGCCGAACGCGGCCTGACCTATCTGTTTATTACGCACGATCTGGCTGTAGTCAGGAATGTTGCCGACCGCGTTGCTGTGTTTAAAGCGGGGCAACTGGTAGAGCAAGGCCGCACGGCCGAAATTTTCACAGCCCCCCAACATCCTTATACAAGGCAATTGATTGGTGCTGTACCGGTGATCGATCAAACCGAATTGAGCTTAAGAAATCAACTTGCGGAGGGAACATGCCCGATTTAACTCAGGCGCTGGCGCAAACCGGTCAGCCAATGGCATTTTTTAAAACGCTGGAAGCGCAGGTGCAGGAAACGATTGGCGTTAAGCTCTTTACCACCATGGTAATTGACTATGATCGCGGTGTGGTCAAGCGCAACTACACCAACATGCCTGACGCCTATCCCGTTAGTGGTGAGAAGCCGATGCGAGAGAATGCATGGAGCGAACAGGTGCAGGGTCGATTCGAGACTTTTGTTGCCAACAGCATAGAAGAGATAGCAGAGGTCTTTCCCGATTACGAGCTGATTCAGTCGCTTGGCTGTGAAAGCTGTTTAAACCTGCCAATTGTCATAAATGGTGCTGTGCTTGGAACGCTTAACTGCCTGCACGATGCCGGTTATTACACACCCGAGCGCGTTGCAGCCGCCGAGACTCTTAAACAAGCAGGTGCCTGTGCGTTTCTTTTGGACGCCGCCCTGAAAGGAAAGGCTATGAAAGGAAAGACAATAAAAGGAAAGTCATCATGAGCGTTTCACGCAGAGTGGCCACCGATGTTGGTGGTACATTCACCGATCTGGTGGCAATAGAAACCGGACCCGACGGCATGAAAGTCACCACTGCCAAGTCCGATACAACGCCACCGGATTTTGAAACCGGTGTATTGAATGTATTGGCCAGGGGTGGCATAGCGCCAAAGGAGATAGACTTTCTGGCGCATGGCACGACCGTTGTAATCAACGCGTTAACCGAACGCAAAGGAGTCACGGTCGGGTTGATTACCACTGAAGGCTTCCGCGATACACTGGAGATTGCACGAGGCAATCGACCGGACTTCTTCAACCTGCACTACGAAAAACCCACACCGTTTGTGCCGCGGTATTTACGCACTGAAATACCTGGAAGAATGACCTATCAGGGTCAGGAGCGTACACCGCTTGATCTCTCGGGTGTGGCAGCAATTCTCGATAACTTCAAGTCAGAAGGTGTTGAAGCAGTAGCGATCTCGTTGTTGCATGCCTATGCGAATACATCGCATGAAGAAGCGGTACACGCCGAAGTTCGCAGGCTTTGGCCAGAGGTATCAGTGGTAGCCAGTCATCAGATCACACGAGAGTGGCGCGAGTATGAACGCACCAACACCGCAGTATTGTCTGCTTATGTGCAGCCGGTGGCCGCCCGTTATTTAGGCAGGCTCGATGACGGACTAAAAGCGCAGGGCTTAACCGGCAGCCCCTATGTGATGCAGTCCAATTGTGGTGTAGACAGTTTGCAAGCCACATCAAAAGTACCGATCACCATGGTTGAAAGCGGCCCGGCGTCAGGGTTCTGGGGTGCTGCAGAACTCGGTAAACTGATTGATGAACCTGACATACTCGCACTCGATATCGGCGGCACCACGGCAAAGTGCTCATTGATTGAAAATGGTGAAGTACGCATCATGACTGACTACTGGATTGAGCGGTCACGCAAGTCAGCGGGTTACCCGATCATGGTGCCGGTAGTCGATCTGGTAGAGATTGGCAATGGCGGCGGTTCCATCGCCTGGGTTGATGACTACGACAAACTCCATGTCGGCCCGCAGTCGGCGGGCGCCCTCCCCGGCCCGGCGGCTTATGGCAAGGGCGGTGATAACGCCACTACAACTGATGCCAATCTCTGGCTCGGCCGCATTAACCGGGACTATTTTTGTGGCGGCGAAGTAAGCGCTGATATGTCAGCCGCCGAAAAAGCGCTGCAAAGTATAGGCAACAAGCTCGGTGTGTCAGTTGATGAAGCGGCACAGGGTATTGTGCGTATAGCCAATAACAATATGGTTAACGCACTGAAGCTTGTGTCGTTAAACCGGGGCCACGATACCCGCGACTTCACATTGCTTGCCTTCGGCGGCGGCGGTGCGATGCATGCGGTGGCACTGGGGCAGGAACTACAGGTAAAAAAGGTGGTGGTACCCACGGCGGCTTCTGTGTTTTCTGCCTGGGGCATGATGATGTCTGATCTCAGACGCGACTACTTTGTCACCCGGCTGGCTGATCTGACCGATGGCGCCGATGCAAAGATAGAATCAGTCTTTAAAGAAGCTGAAGGCAAAGCGCTCGATACGTTTTCCTCTGAAGGTATTGAGAAAAACAAAATCAGCTTTCTGCGCTACGGCAAATTCCGCTACCAGAATCAGGAGCACACCACAGAAGTTCGCATCGAAGGCAAAGTTACAGCAGATAAACTCGAACAGATTGCCGAAGACTTTCGCAACACTTATGAACGCGAATACACTTATAAACTGGAAGCACCGGTTGAGATGGTTGGCATCCATCTGGTTGCGCGTGCCGAAGTTGGCAAACTTGAAATGGTGCCAGCAGAACCTGGCGATGCAGATGCAAGCGCTGCGGTTAAAGGGTCTCGCACTGTCGATTACGCCCTTGAAGGTAAACACAAGGCGACTATCTACAATGGTGAGAAGCTATTACCCGGTATGGCGTTTGGCGGCCCTGCAGTCATTGAAGACCCGGGCACGACCATTGTCGTACATCCAGGTAATCAGGTGTCGATTGACGCCTTTGGCAATACTCACATTGTGCTGGAGGGGTGATCATGACTGATCAAATCACGTTAGAGATTATTCAAAACTCGCTGCAGTCGGCCGCAGATGAAATGTTTGCGGCCATGCGTAAAACCGCGATGTCATCGATTATCTATGAGGTGCTCGACATGGGTACCGGCATCACCGATGGCCGCGGCAGGCTCGCCTCATCCGGCGCCGGTATCCCTGCATTTGTCGGTGTGCTGGATAAGTCAGTGCAGTTTATTCTTGAAAAACACGGTACTGATGATCAACACGGCAATGGTGCAATCGAACCGGGAGATGTTTTTATCACCAATGATCCGTGGCACGGGGGCGTTACGCATTTAAACGATCTGGTACTGGCAATGCCGGTTTTTGTCGACGACAAACTGGTTGCATGGACTGCCAACATTGCACACAACTCGGATGTCGGCGGTATGGCACCGGGATCACTCTCCGGTGAGGCCACAGAAATCTTCCAGGAGGGCTTGCGACTACCGGCAGTGAAACTGATTCGCGCCGGAGAACTCGATCAATCGGTAATGGACATCATTACCTGCAACAGCCGCATGCCGGACTTTCTGCTCGGTGATGTCTGGGCCGCGATTGCCAGTGTGCGAATCGGTGCGAAAAGAATTGAAGATCTGGCTGGCAAATACAGCACTGAAACTTTTCAACACGCTATCGACAGCTTTATGGAGTTTGGCGCTCGCACCGCACGTGCTGAACTTAAAAAACTGCCCAAAGGTACGTTCGAATTGTCAGAGCCGCAGGATGATGGCCGCACCTACAACGTATCTATAACCATCTCTGATGATGAGTTTATTGTTGATCTGCGTGACAACCCCGATCAGGATCCCGCCTGCACCAATACCAGTCGAGACGGTACGGTTGTGTGTGCCCAGATGGTATTCAAGTCGTTAACCGATCCTGAATCACCTGCCAATGAAGGGTCGTTTGCTCCGTTAAAAGTACTAACCACTGAAGGGTCGGTTTTTCATGCTCAGGAACCGGCAGCAATAGGCTTTTACTTTGAAACCGAAGTGCGTGTTTATGATCTGATCTGGCGTTGCCTTGCACCGCACGTGCCCGAGCGTTTGCCGGCCGGACATTTCAGTTCAATATGCGGAACGTTTGTCGGTGGTATTCATCCGGATACGGGTCGACAGTACACCATTATTGAACCCCAAATCGGTGGCTGGGGTGCATGGGACGGTCGCGACGGCAACCCCTGTATCTTCTCGGGCTTTCATGGTGAAACCTACAACACACCGGCCGAGATCTCGGAGGCACGTAACGGTTTATTTGTAGACAAAATGGCGTTAAACACGGCTCCCGGTGGCGAAGGCGAATACAACGGCGGACGAGGCCTGGTACTGGAGTATCGTATACGCACTGAAAATGGTTTTCTCACAGCGGGTTTCACGCGCTCGGTGGTAAAACCATGGTCGCTTGAAAATGGTGAAGAAGGATCAGGTAACTTTGTCGAGGTGATACGCGCTAATGGTGAGACAGAAGAATACTCGTTTGTGTCCGGCCTCGATGTAACCACCGACGATGTGATCAGAGTCACTACATCATGCGGTGCAGGCTATGGTGACCCAAAAAAACGCGCAACTGAAGCAGTTGCCCTGGATATCAAGAATGGTTTTATTAGCGCTGATCGCGCAGCAACCATTTATGGAAACTAGACAAAAGCCAATGGAGCGGATCATTGACCAGTTCAAAGCGAGAACCTGATAATGAATAAAATGGATGCACTGCGCGCAAGGATGACAGAGGAAGCCGTCGATTTTGTCGCACTCGGTCCTGGTGCACATTTGCAATGGCTGACCGGCATGCACCCGCATGCAGATGAACGCCCTTTGTTAATGGGTGTGACACAGCACTATGCCGGATTGCTGATGCCCGCACTGGAGGCAGAGAGCGCTCGTTCGCAAACCGACCTGCCGTTTCATACCTGGAGTGATGCCGATGGGCCGGAGGCAGCCTTTGCAGAGTTAATGCAGGCAGCCGGAGCGGCCAGTGCCAAAAGCATTGTACTGGATGAAACCATGCGCGCCGACTTTGCCGCACTGGTACAAGATGCGATTCCAGCGGCTACTCGTCAGTTCACCGTGACAACCGTCGGTGCACTGCGAATGCGTAAGGACGCTAACGAATACCAGGCACTTAAACGCAATGCATTAACAGCGGATACTGCCATGCAGGCAGCATGGGCTGCGATGGCACCCGGAATGACAGAAACACAGGTTGCCAATGTCGTGCGTGAAAGCTTCGCAGCACAGGGAGTTAAACCGTTATTCACTATTGTTGGTACCGGGGGTAACGGTGCTTTTCCGCATCACCAAACCGGTGAAGCCGTATTAAGCAAAGGCGATGCAGTAGTCATGGATATCGGCGGTGGTATGGATGGCTACTCGAGTGATATCACCCGCATGGCATTGATCGGTGAAGCGCCTGATGGCTATCAGGAAATTCACGACATAGTTGAACGTGCGGTACAGGCGGCGATGGCAGCAGCACGCCCCGGTGTACGCGCGCATGTGGTTGATGATGCGGCGCGCGGGGTAATTGCGGATGCCGGCTATGGTGAGTTTTTTGTTCACCGAACCGGTCACGGTTTGGGCGTGGAAATTCACGAAACTCCGTACATCAGTGCATCGTCGCAAACCGTGCTCGACGAAGGCATGGTGTTTTCGATTGAACCGGGAATATACCTGCCCGGGCGCTTTGGTCTGCGTTTGGAGGATATCGTTATCCTGCGAGCAGACGGCCCTGAAATTCTGTCTGAGATGCCTCGTGAAGCGCGCACTATTGCCGCTTGACGGCCGCTTGATGAGCCAGGCTGATCGCAGTGCATGATCCTTTCACACTGGATGTTATTGCGGCAAGCCTGGATGCCGCCGCAACTGAAATGTTCGAAGTGCTGCGCAAAACCGCAATGAGCCCGATCATCTATGAAGTGCTCGATGTAGGCACAGGTATCACTAATGCCAGCGGTGAACTGGTTAGTTCAGGTGCGGGCATACCATCATTCATCGGTGTGCTGGATAAATCAGTTAAAGCGATACTCGATGCAGTGGCCGGGCAAATTAAAGAGGGCGATGTTTTTGTCGTCAACGACCCCAACCATGGCGGTGTGTCCCACCTCAATGATGTGGTCATTGCCAGACCCGTGTTCTTCGCAGAGGAATTGATTGCATGGGCGGCATCGATGGCGCACTGGGGTGACATTGGCGGACGCACACCGGGTTCGATGGCCACTGACACCACCGAAATCATTGCCGAAGGACTCAGGCTACCTGTGATCAAACTGTTTGAGAGAGGACAGCTGAATGCTTCTGTGTTCGATATTATTCGCGCCAATACCCGTCTTCCGGACGCAGTTGAAGGAGACTTGTGGGCACAGGTATCGGCCGCCGACAAAGCGCATGAAGTAATTGTTGGTTTATGCAGTCGTTATGGCACAGTCGCATTGAAAAAGGCGATTGCAGAGTCACATCGAGTGGCGGAAGCCCGAAGCCGGGCCGGACTGGCCATGCTGCCAAAAGGACGCTTCAAAATAGAAGAACCTCAGGACGATGGTTCAGTATGGTGCGCTGCAATTGAAATTGATGCTGATACCTTCACCGTTGATTTAACCGATGCACCAGTACAAGCCACAGGCCCCTACAATACCAGCCGCGATGGTGCTGTAGTCGCCTGCCAGAATTTGTTCAAAGCCTTGTGCGATCCCGAACGTTTTGCCAACCACGGTTCTTTTAAGCCGCTGAAAGTGCTAACCACACCCGGGACGATATTCCATGCAGACCCGACTGCTCCCCACGCCTACTACTTTGAAGTACGCATGAAACTGATCGACATGTTATGGCATTGCATGGCCCTTGCAATGCCCGGTAAATTGCCACAGGGGCACTTTGCTTCAATTTTTGGCACTGTGATCGCCGGCCTTCATCCGGAATCCCTTCGGCGTTATGTGATGGTTGAGCCGCAAATGGGTGGCTGGGGGGCCACTGCGAATAAGCCAGGCCAACACGCCATGTTTTCTACTAACCATGGCGACACATTTAACTGCCCGGTGGAAATCGCCGAGGCACGTTATGGATTCGATATCCTGCACAAGTCGCTCAACACCGAACAGTCAGCAACCGCTGCAAAGCGAGGTGGCTCGGGTGTATCTATCGCTTACAAAATGCGTGCACCTGCGGTGTTATCAACAGGCTACAGCCATGCCATAGAACCGGTCTGGTCAACAGACAGTGATTGCAAAGGCGGTTTGAACAGTCTGACTATTGAACGCTCCGACGGACGAATTGACAGGTTGGTCTATACCAGCGGTCAAGCAATTGAAGCGGGAGATATTGTCCATATTCGCACAGCCTGCGGTGGCAGCAGTCAGTAGAACCCGATCTGGTGTTGTTTGCACTCTGCCGTCCTCTGGTCCTGGCTGCTACTCCCGTGCATGCAGACTGGCCTTTCCGGCTCGGTACGCGTACCGAGCCTGTCGGCTGAAGCGAATCTTTTTTTCTCAACGCTAAAGCCATTGCTGATGAACAAGCCGAGTAGCAGCGCGCTGATATAGAGGCTGCACACACGATTACAGAAACGGCAGACTGCCCGAATGGCGGTAGTGGATGTAACAATACTCTGCCGGCAAATTACTTCATACTGGCTTTTCCCGCGTCAATGTGCGTTTTACGACAACCAGGGACAAGCTATGGAAACGATCAAGGGACAAGCAGTATCTCGTACCGGGCTAGATGTAAGCCCCCTGCTTCCACTACGCATGCTGGTGGTAACCCTTCAATTTAACCAACGCACATCCGTCCGTTTTTTTCATCAAGTGCCGCTGTGCGCTTTTTTACGCTACCTCGCCGGTGGCGCCGGAGCCTTTTCGCGCTATATCCGTATAGACTCGGTTGAAACAGGCCGCACGCACTACCTGGCATCTGATTACTATCGCTTCACCGTGGTGTGCCTTGCGGGTGGTGAACCACTGTTGCAACGACTGATAGAACAATTGCAGCAACTGCCCGTTGGCGTGCAACTGGTCAACAAAGCCATCCCGTTTCGCAATAACCTTATCCTTGCAAGCCTTCAGGACGCGTTTACCTCCGAACCGGTAACAGATGTCCGTGATCTCTGCGTATACGGACCAGACCAGCTCCAGGAAGAAAGAGAATTGTGGGAAAGCCACAAGCTGGTTTCCCTGCGATGGATAACGCCTGCAAGAATTCTCAAGGAGAAATCAGTTCGCGGCGAAGGCGAACAGCGCTACTGCAGAGACACCGCAGACCTCGACGCACCGCTTCTGCTTTGCCGCCTGCGCGATTCAATTGGCGAACTGCTGCGCCACTACGACACCCCCCAGCCTCGCCGCGATTCCACCCCCGATATCAACGCCTTCTGGTCACACCTGTTCTGGCTTGACCAGGAATATATAGATATTAACGGTAAAGAAAAAAGTATGGGCGGCAGCTTCGGCGAGCACATGCTGGAAGTAACCTCGCTCGACAGCAGCTGGTGGGACCTGCTAGTGCTTGCACAATACACCGGCGTCGGTCAGCGCACCTCTTTTGGCTGGGGCAGATTGCAGCTTGTCGCCGAAGATGAAAGCGTCTCCTGTCGGCGAGTCTATCCGGCGGTATCTCACCTGAGCGGTGTTTGCGATCTAGACAATCTGCTCGATGCCTATGCACATATACTGGCCAACCGCCCCACCGCTACCGTTGAACTTGACGAAAACAACTCTCCACAACTGCAACAATGGGAATACGAAGACGAGGAAAGCCTGCCACACGTGGACGATGCCGTTGTCGACACACTGCAACGTCTCGCCGCGAAACTGCAAAACGATGAATATGAAATACCCTCGCTGCGCGGTGTCGTCATGGAAAAGCCCGATGGAGACCTCAGGCCACTAGCCATCGCCCCTTTTTGGGACGCAGTAATTCAACGCGCCACCGCCCAATACCTGAGCCCCGCACTCGACGCGCTCATGTACCCGAAGAGTCACGGCTACCGTCGTGGAAAATCCCGCATGACCGCACGCTATGACATCCAGCGAGCCTGGCGCGAGGGCTACCACTGGGTGTATGAATCAGACATAGAGGATTTTTTTGACAGCGTTGACCGGCGTCGGCTGGCGATAAGACTGCACGCCCTGTACGGCAACGATCCGGTGGTACCATTGTTACTAAACTGGATGGCGGCACCGGTCAGCTATCACAACCAGCTGGTGCAGCGACAACGCGGCTTGCCACAAGGCTCCCCTCTGAGCCCGCTGCTGGCCAACCTCATGCTGGACGACTTCGACAATGACATGCGTGCCGCAGGCTTTTGTCTGGTGCGTTTTGCCGACGACTTTGTCGTCATGTGCAAATCCGAAGAACACGCCAAAGCCGCTGCCAAACAGGCAGAGCAATCACTGGCAGATCAGGGTTTATCACTTAACCGGGAAAAAACAAGAACGGGGCATGCCAGCGATGGCTTTAACTACCTCGGCTATAAATTTGTTAACGACATGGCCATCGATCTTTCCGCTACAGATAGACAGGCCACACGTAGTGCGTCGCCGACAAAAAACCGAACGCCGCAACAACCGGGCAACGCATCCGCCGTTGGCAATGCCGCCATAGATACCGCCTCTGTGCCACCGGGCTCATGGCTTGCCAGTGTTATTAAAAGAGTGCCGCAAAAAATTACCCGCAGCGAGACGCTTGCGAAACGCGCCGCCGAACTGCTTGCTACCAGCCGTCCCTTCGCACTTGCACAGAACGCTGCAGAGCCGACTTTACTGGTAGTGGCCGGAGAGCCCTCAAGCCTTTCAACTTCACTGGGCAAATTGTGTGTTAGCCGAAAAGAAAAGCGGCTGCAGGAAGTACCGTGGGAAACAATTAGCGCTGTGTTGTTATTCGGCAACCACCAGTTAACCACCCAGGCGATGCATCAGGCGCTCAGGCGTCAGGTGCCAGTGCATCTCGCCAACGGCTACGGCAAGTACCACGGCACTTTGTTTAGCGGCAAACCCGATCAGCAAGGTCAGTTGCTTTGGCTGCAGCAACTGGTGATGGCGCAGGATCAAACCGCCTGTCTTGAAATAGCTCGCCCGCTGGTAGCATCCAGACTGCGCCACATGCACGAGCTACTGCGCAAGCGCAAACTACAACCCGAAAAAATAGCGCAACGCAATATACGCCATCTGAATCGCTACAAAACCCTGGCAGAACTCAACGGCGCAGAGGGTGCCGCCTCACAAACCTACTTAAACCAGATAGCCAGCCTGGTGCCACCGCAGTACGGCTTCTCACTGCGTAACCGCCGACCCCCTAAAGACCCGTTCAACTCGCTGCTATCACTCGGTTATACCTTGTTATTTGGCGTTTGCGAGAGCATTGTACGCGCCAATGGACTACTACCGACCGTCGGGTTTTATCACCAGCCACACGGCAGACACGCCACTGTGGCCTCTGACTTAATGGAACCGTTTCGCCACATAGTAGAACAGGAGGCCCTCACGCTTATTTGCAATTCCACAGTCAGCCTTGCCAACTTCAGCAGCGAAACAAATGGCGCTTGTAAAATAGATGCACAATTGCGGCGCCGCTACATCAGCCAGCTAATCGCGCGACTGCAAAAGCCGGTACGCGCCGCCGGGGAAACCAGTCCAATGACTTTGTTTGCCCACCTCGACATGCAGGCAAAATCCCTGCGCAGTCATTTGCAGCAAGGCACGCCTTTTAACGCCTTTCGCTGGCGATGAAAGCTTATTGCCAACTTTATCAATAGATTAAGTCGATATTCGGCTATACCAATGCGCGTTTTTTCAGGAAATAAACAGCTTTGAACTCAATAATCAACAAAATCAACAGCTTGCCAGTGTACATACTGCCCGGAAATAGCCGTTCCCGGGCCATGTCAATAAAAACAGTCACTTACACGTCAAATCTGCCTGAATTTAGCTTTTTCAATCCCATACGAATGTTAATTCGCTTGTTCAAGCCGGAATACGCAGGTAAGCTTTTGA
>CAYPCS010000024.1:23220-65967 GCA_964409275.1 uncultured Granulosicoccaceae bacterium | reverse complement strand
TACCTGGCTACGAACCAGGCGGTCGGAGGTTCGAATCCTTCCGGGCGCGCCATTTTCTCTCGAATATTCCCTGATGTAAACCCGCTGACCTGCATCTGGCAAGAGTTGCAACTGGCACGTTAGAGCGTGCATGCGGATGTTAGCCGAGTCGATTTAACTCCGGTATTTCACGTGAGGTAAAATACTGGCAGCGGATTTACGGGGAATTACAAAAAGAGATAAAGACAATATTTTTTCCAAAAACAGAACTGGTATATTCGTTGCCATCGCCAGTTTATTATTGTTTATTCTCTACAAAGATTGAGATTGAGATTGAAATGTTAACCGTCCTTATGTGTATTGCTATCGCAGTGATTTCGATGGTTATTGTAAAGCGAAGAAGTATTTAGTGACCCTGTTGCCGCCTGGTTACCCTGTTGCCGCATAGCAGACGTAAAGTTCAGGGTTTCGGCCTTGCGACTATTGGATCTGCAATACGTCTAAAAGTCAGGTTAAATCTCGGTTCCGTTAACCTCGCCATACGAGGCAGGCTGTGTTGCCAATGATGCTGGGTGTCGCCGAGCATCATTAATAAGCTGCCGTTTTGCAGTTCCAGCCTAACCTTGCTCTTTTTATCCTTTTTGTTCCTAAGCACAAATCGCCGTGTTGCTCCCAGGCTTATTGATGCTATCTGCGGGTTTTGGCCCAGGCTTATTTCATTGTCGCTGTGCCATCCCATACAATCCTTTCCGTCTCGATACCAGTTGCCGAGCATACTGTTAAACGGCAACGCGGTATGCGTTTCAATTTTTTCCTTGAGATTGAATAAATCGGTGGTCCATTCACGCGCTGCAAACGTTTTACCGGAATAGCTATACGGTTCATCGCCGTACCAGATGTTTAATCTCGGGATTTGAACCTGTTTGCCGAAAATTACGATTGTCGATTGCTCCCAGTCCGCAATCGTTTTGCAGTGGTCCATTAGTGTAGTGGCTTCGGATTCGGAGAGGAAAGCCGGTGAGTAGATGAGGGAGGCATTAGAACTCAATGCAATAGATTTCGGTGGTCCAGTCACAGGGCTACCTTTGATATATCCAGGTCTTGTATTTTGATTTTATTGGCGTGCGAAGAAGTTTATCAGACGGCCTGGCCCATAACGGCAAGCCTGTTATTAGCTCTGAAGGCCCGTTAATACTTCGAGTAATACGGTGGTGCAGTCAGAGTTAACGATACAGTCTGCAATATCATCGGCGCGTGTTGTGCCGAGGTTTACTATAGCTATCGGTATACCTTGCTGGTGTGCTTTCCGACAAAATCTGAAGCCCGAAAATACGGTCAACGAAGTACCGAGACATAATAACATTCCAGCACCTGCCAGTTGAGCCATTGCGGTATTGACTCGCGAGACCGGTACGTTTTCTCCGTAGAAAACTACATCGGGTTTTAGTATGCCTTTGCAGTTCGGACAATTAACAATTTTAAATGCAGCGTTGGTCTCGCTGGAGCTGCGTTTGATTGGAGTAGCGTCACCATCAGCACCTGCGGCAAATTCCTGATTGCGGAATGACGGATTGTAATCGAGCAGCAAGCGTTGAATATCCTCTCTGGGTGTAGATTGCCCGCACGACAGGCAAATTGCAGTCGCAAGGCTGCCGTGCAACTCAATTACGTTGAGACTGCCAGATCGATCGTGTAACCCGTCGACATTTTGTGTGATCACGCAGGAAACTGTTTTTCGGGATTCCAGAGTGGTGAGTATGTCGTGTGTTCTATTGGGCATGGCCGCATTAAACGCTGGCCAGCCGAGCATGCTTCTATGCCAGTAGCGCTGACGAACCTCGTGGTGTTGAAGAAAGTCTCTCGCCTGAACCGGTTTGGCATGAATCCATTCACCGGCTGCATTGCGGTATGCGGGAATTCCCGATTCGGTGCTGATTCCTGCTCCGGTCAGCACAACAATTGGTTGATGTGCGTTTATCAGATCGGTTAAAGCGGCAATTTCGGATAGCATCGGTTGCGATTAAGTTGTGATGGTTATGGTGTGTAGCGATGTCTTTGCTGAATGCGTTACATCATGTGGTGCGTTGAACCAAAAACACTATTCGAAGTCTGGAAGTTCCGTATCACAGGTGTCAACGGTGGGAGCGGCATATACCCCTGTAAAAAATGCCAGTGTATAGCGGCGAGCGCACTCACTTTGAAACCAAACCGAGTGTCCGGCACCAGGCACTATGGTGGTCACAATATTCAGAAAATCATTAACGGTGTTGTCTATGTCTTTCTTTGAAATGACCGGGTCAAGGGCACCAGCCAGAACGAGAGCAGGCTCACGAAATTTTGCTTGTGGCAATATTCGATTGTCACTATGTACTCCCCAACTACTGCAGTATTCAGCCTGCGCGTTGAGCGCGAGTATTGAATCGGTTGAGAGAGTGTTGATTTCGTCGGGGTAATTTTGCATGTAGCGCTCTTCAAGCATTTGCCGTTCTTTACAGTGGACGGACAAATAGAGACCGTCCGCGTAAGCCGAGTCAGTACTTTGATACCAGTATTCTTCTGCGTACTCCTGGATGGCTTGCTTGTTACCCTGATAGAACCGGTTAATGGTTTTCGGCAATGTGGCTATTGCAGCGTTGGTGTACACCGCTGTACTCAGGATTGATAGCAGGGTGTGGTCGTCAACGATCAAAGTCTCCCGACGCAAATCCCCGGTGCCTGTGTATACCTTGATTTTTATACCAAAGGGCCGCTCTGCGGCACGTTGAATTATTGCGTTAAGCTTTACACCCAGATCAGGGTATCTGCTGTTGCAGTGTTTTTCTCTGGCACACAATGCCAGAGTTTTAGTGATTGCGGCGGTCGACCGCTCGCTCGTCATGGGTTGCTGAAAGTCCAGCGGAACGGGAGAGTCGAGGACAACTTTGTCGAACGCTTCGGGTTTTTGTAGCATCATTGCCTGAGCAATCGCGGTGGCATAAGAGGTGGCCAGAGCACCCCACCACCGGTAAGGCAATTTGTCCATCACCTGTAAAAAATCCAGCGCTGACTGGCGAGTATCAAAGTGCCGAAGCGAGATGCTGCTTTCTTCGAGCCGGCGCTGGCACTGTGTGATCGCCTGGTGGAACAGGGCGATTTCTTCACTGGTTGATCGATGGCGGGTAACCAGAGACTTAAACGTGTTGACTGTCTCGGGGCAGGTCAGTTTCGGCTGCGACAAACCTGCTCCGCGTTGATCCAGTAGTACGATATCGAAGCCTGCTTGTCTGAGCCCTCGGTAGGCCTGTAGATACTCTCCCTCGTCATACGGTAATCCGAAACCCAGCGACGCTCCTGGCCCACCGCCGCCTGGCACAAACACCGCTCTATCGGTTGTTCCGGATCTACTGCCAGTTGCGCGGGCAATTACCACCGGCAGGCTGATTCGGCCGCTGTCTGAATTATCATGGTTGAGTGGTACCTCGACGAATCCGCAGCTCACCAGCGGAGTTCGCTCATTGATAAAGTCAATGCAATCCGCCAGCGTTATTGTGTCTGCCGGTGCTTTTGTCGAGCACAGAAATGTGAACAGGCCAATGAGCCAAAGTCGCCGCAGACCCCAATGGCCGGCCGACAACTGATCTGGTGATCGTCTCATGCGCGGTTCCCTACTGTATGTAAATTTCAATTGCCACTCGATGTGTGCACACTTGAGAGTTTCTCATGGCGCCCGGGAAACGGGTGCTCCGTCGGGCCGTCAGGCTCACAGGAATCTTTGCCGCGGGTACATACGATAACCAGGAGTCTCCAGGCTGTATATTTGACGGAAAATATAGCGACGCTGTGTGGCTGCCGGCTACGCCTGCGATTCTGAACAGGCACTGGAGTTTGAAGTTTTCCCGATACAATCAAGAATAGCGGCGTGTTTGTCGATAGATAAACAGAGTTAGTTGCAAATCAGCTATTTATCGCTCATTGTTTGATTCCGGGTACGCTTCTGCGAGATGGCCCGGGAAACAGTGTGTGACTGGTGCAAAGATCCTATCATTTAGACAGAGATCCAGCTTGTCATTTAAACAGCAGACAGAAGTACGGTCGGGATACCATCACACCCTGGGTGCGACGTGGGACGGCTCGGGCGTCAATTTCGCCATCTTTTCCGCAGATGCCGAGCGCGTGGAACTGTGCCTGTTCGATCAGTCTGGCAGACGTGAGATCGCTAAAGTCACATTGCCGGAGTGTACCGATCAGGTGTGGCACGGTTACTTGCCGGATTGTCGCCCCGGTGATCGCTACGGTTATCGGGTACACGGGCCGTATCAACCCGAAATCGGTCTGCGTTTTAACGCCAACAAGCTGTTGCTCGATCCCTACGCCAAACTACTCGATGGCGAGATAAAATGGTCAGACAATCATCTGGCCTATCGCAGCGGCAGCGGCAAACTCGATCTGTCCTTCGACCGTCGCGATAACGCCCGTGGAATGCCAAAGTGTGTGGTAGTAGATCCGGCCTTTACCTGGGGTGATGATCGCTCTCCGAATATACATCCGGCTGATGCGATCATTTACGAGACTCATGTTCGCGGATTTACACTGCAACACCCTGATATTGCCCCGGCGCATCGTGGTTGTTATGCCGGTCTGGGCGATCGTGCAACAATAGCGCACCTGAAGGCGCTAGGTGTTACCAGCGTTGAGTTATTGCCGGTTCACCATTTTGTCGATGATCGCTTTCTGGTCGACAAGGGATTAAAAAACTATTGGGGTTACAGTACGCTTGGCTTTTTTGCGCCGGAACAACGATATTTTTCAGGTGGCGGTCTGCATGAAGTAAAGCACATGGTGCGCAAGTTACATGATGCCGGACTTGAAGTAATTCTTGATGTGGTTTTTAACCATAGTTGCGAGGGTGACCATCGTGGTCCGACGCTCTCATTCCGCGGAATTGACAATCGATCCTACTATCGTTTACTGGATAACGATCCGCGTTTCTACATCAACGATACCGGATGTGGAAACACACTAAATGTAGATCACCCGAGGGTATTGCAGCTGGTAATGGACAGTTTGCGATACTGGGTTACCGACATGCACATTGATGGTTTTCGTTTTGATCTGGCGTCTACCCTGGCGCGGGAAAAAAACGGATTCGATCAACGTGGCGGTTTCCTCGATGCAGTGCGCCAGGATCCGGTGCTTGGCCGCGTTAAACTGATTGCCGAACCCTGGGACATCGGACCAGGCGGCTATCAACTCGGTGCGTTTCCTGCCGGTTGGTCTGAATGGAACGACAAGTATCGCGATACAGTTCGACGATTCTGGCGCGGTGACGATGGCATGCTGCCGGAACTTGCGAGGCGAATCCATGGTTCCAGTGATCTTTTCGATCACAGTGGTCGTGGCTCCTGGTCGAGTGTTAATTTCATTGCCAGTCATGATGGTTATACCCTCAGTGACACAGTGGCCTATCGTGAGCGCCACAACGAGGCAAACGGCGAAAATAATGCCGATGGTCACGATGCCAACTTCAGTGACAACTATGGCGTGGAAGGTCCAACAGACGATGCATCGATTAACCGGCATCGAACCCGACAACGCCGAAATATGATGGCCACTTTGTTATTGTCGCAGGGCATACCAATGATTCTGGCCGGCGATGAGTCCGGCAGAAGCCAGTTGGGTAACAACAACGCCTACTGTCAGGACAACGAATTAAACTGGGTTGACTGGACGCTCTCTGAAGCGAACCGTGAGTTTTTTGAGTTTGTCCAGTCGCTAATAAAGCTTCGGCGTTCCGAGCCACTGTTAAGACGCAGAACGTTTGTGCATAAAACTTCTGATCCAGGTGCGTTGCCTGAAATCAGATGGTCTGATCCGCTGGGCAATGAGATGGCAGAGCATCAATGGAGCGAGTCGTTCGCCAGATGTGTCGGGCTATTGCTTGGTGACCGGGTGTCGAATCGATGCCTGTTTATGGTTTTCAATGCCAGCAATGAAATTGTTGAATTTCAATTTCCGTCAATTCCTTCCACTGATCAATGGCGGTGCGTGGTCGATACCGCCGTGCCTGGTTGCAGTCCTCGTGAAGTGGCCAGGTGTGTGAGTATCGCTTCTAACTCAGTTTCTGTTTTTTTTCCGGTGGGGCAACCATCGGCTATTGAGATATAACCCATGAAAAATCTAAAACCGCTAGCCCCGCTGGAAATGAATAGCGCTGCGATCGATCACGATTTCCGCCGACATCTGGGACACACGCTTGGCAGCGATGCAGCTGCAGATGAAAGAGAAAAATATGAGGCGTTGGCACTCGCCGTTCGCGATCGCATGATGGAGCGCTGGACCAACACCCGTCAAAGACATCTGGATTCTGGTTGCAAGCGCGCTTATTACCTGTCTCTTGAGTTTCTGATGGGGCGCGCTCTGGGCAATGCCATGCTGAACCTGAATCTGGAGTCAGCAGTAAAAGAAGCGTTGCAAAATTACAGTGTGGAACTTGAACACGTTGAAGACCAGGAAGCAGATGCCGGGCTTGGTAACGGTGGTCTGGGCAGACTGGCGGCCTGTTTTCTGGACAGCTGTGCCACGCTGGATTTACCCGTAACGGGTTATGGTATTCGCTACGAGTACGGTATGTTCAGGCAGGAGATTCAGGAAGGCGCACAGCTGGAGGAGCCTGATCACTGGTTGCGGGACGGTTATGTGTGGGAAGTCAAACGCTCGCAGGATACCAGGCGGGTCAAGTTTGGTGGCCGCAGCGAGTTTTATGTGGATGCCGAAGGTGCATCGCGGGTGCGTTGGGTCGACACTGAAACCGTATTAGCAGTGCCACACGACACACCTGTCCCGGGTTTTGAAAACAATACTGTCAATACGCTGCGGTTGTGGAAAGCATCGGCCTCGGACGAGTTCGAACTCGGCGAGTTTAATGCGGGGCGCTACACAGAATCCGTAGCGGCAAAAAATGAAGCAGAGCATATTTCCATGGTGCTCTATCCCAATGATAGCAGCGAGAACGGAAAAGAGCTGCGCCTACGGCAACAGTATTTCCTTGCTTCAGCAAGTCTGCAGGATGTACTGGCTCAGTGGGTCGCAGCACATGGCAGAAATTTTGAACATTTTGCCGAAAAGAACTGTTTCCAACTCAATGACACCCACCCGAGTGTTGCTGTCGCCGAGTTAATGCGCCTGTTGATGGATGAATACGAATTGAGCTGGAACCGTGCCTGGGAGATTACTTCAGGAACGATGGCCTATACCAACCATACATTGCTGCCTGAGGCTCTGGAGCGCTGGTCTGTCGGTTTGTTCCGTCAGTTGTTGCCGCGAGTCGTTGATATTATTTTCGAAATTAATGCGCGTTTTCTACATACTGTATCGATGAAATGGCCGGGTGATACTGAAAGGCAGCGACGTCTTTCGATTATCGAAGAAGGGCCTGATCCTCAGGTGCGGATGGCCTACCTGGCCATCGCGGGGAGTTTCTCGGTGAATGGAGTTGCGGCGTTGCATACCGATTTACTGAAGCAGGGTCTGTTTCAGGATTTCTATGAATTGTGGCCGGAAAAGTTTAACAACAAAACCAATGGTGTTACTCCACGTCGCTGGCTTGCAGCCTGTAACCCGGCGTTGCGAACACTGCTGGACAGCACTATCGGTGATCAGTGGATCAGAAATCTGGATCACCTTGAGACGCTTGACAAGCATGTTAATAATGAGGCGTTCAGGGCAGAGTGGCGACAGGTTAAATTTGAAAACAAGCGGCGACTCGCGGCAATGGTATCGCAGGATTGCCAGGTTGATTTTGCCATTGAAAGCATGTTCGATGTGCAAGTCAAACGAATCCACGAGTACAAACGCCAGCTACTTAATGTGCTGCACGTGATCCATCTGTACAGTCGAATCAAGAACGGCGATACTGAAAACTGGACACCAAGAAGTGTATTGATTGGCGGTAAGGCAGCACCTGGCTACTACATGGCCAAGCAAATTATCAAGCTGGTGAACAATGTCGCCAAGGTCGTAAATGAAGATCCTCAAGTGGGCGGCAAACTGAAACTTGCTTTCTTGCCGAACTACCGGGTGACCGCTATGGAAGTGATCTGCGCCGGAACTGATTTGTCTGAGCAGGTTTCGACAGCCGGCAAAGAAGCCTCGGGCACCGGTAATATGAAATTCATGATGAATGGTGCAGTTACCATTGGCACTCTCGACGGAGCAAACATCGAAATCCGTGAAGAAGTCGGTGATGAAAATTTCTTTTTGTTCGGCCTCACTGCGGCTGAGGTAGAAGCGCAACGGCGAGGATATAATCCGGACGCCATAATCGACGCTGATGCTGATCTGAAACAAACGATGGAGCTTTTGGAAAGCGGTCACTTTAATCAGTTTGAGCCGGGTATTTTTGATTCTATAGTTCGCTGTATTCGGGATTCGAGTGACCCGTGGATGGTGGCTGCTGACTTTCGTTCCTACATAGACGCACAGCAGCTGGCAGCTGACGCCTACCGTGATATTGAAAAATGGACCACCATGAGCATTTTAAATACCGCCAGGAGTGGCAAGTTTTCCTCAGACCGGACCATAGCGGAATATAATCGTGATATCTGGTCGTTGCGCAACGAAAGCTAGCGTCGGTCTGTAGTGACAAACTATTAAATACGCGCCTTGTGATCATGGTGTACAGGAGAATGATTGATGCAACCGTTACGCGAACTGCCTGAGTGGCAGGCACTTGAATCGCACTATACGGAAATAAAAGATCAACACATGCGTGACATGTTCGCGCAGGATGCGGATCGCTTCAATAATTTTTCCGCCAGTGCCTGCGGTATTTTTCTCGACTACTCCAAAAACCGGATTAGTCGAAAAACACTTGATCTGTTGATGGCTTTGGCCAGCGCCAGAGGAGTAGCTGAGCAGGCCCGTCGCATGTACTCCGGCGAACGCATCAATGCCACGGAAGATCGTTCCGTATTGCACACTGCGTTGCGTCAGGCACGCGGTACTGAAGTAATCGTCGACGGCAAAGAAGTAATTGCTGACGTTCATGCCGTATCGGACAAGATTGCCGCTTTTACCGATAAAGTGCGTTCAGGCGAGTGGCGAGGTTATACCGGGAAACCGGTTCGCCACATCGTTAACATCGGTATTGGCGGCTCTGATCTTGGCCCGTTAATGGTCTGTGAAGCACTGAAACCGTGGCAACAGCGAGAACTCGAATTTCATTTCGTCAGCAATGTTGACGGAACCCACATTGCAGAGGCACTTGCAGTTGCGGATCCTGAAACTACCTTGTTCATTGTTGCGTCGAAAACCTTTACTACGCAGGAAACACTGGCTAATGCACACACAGCGCGTCAGTGGTTTCTCGATTCTGCAGCAACTGCCGACGATATCGCCAAACACTTCGTCGCGGTCTCTACCAATCAGGCTGCGGTGGCGGACTTTGGTATCGATCCGGATAATATGTTTCGATTTTGGGACTGGGTTGGCGGCCGTTATTCGTTGTGGTCAAGTATCGGCCTGTCGATTAGACTTTCTATTGGCAATGAGCACTTTGAGTCGATGTTGCAGGGTGCACGCGAAATGGACGAGCACTTTATCACCGCTGATCACGATCAAAATCTGCCGGTGATACTTGCCATGCTCGGCGTTTGGTACGGCAATTTTTTTGGCGCACGATCACAGCTGATTGCGCCCTATGATCAATACCTGCATCGTTTTCCAGCCTATTTGCAACAACTGGAAATGGAGAGCAACGGCAAGTCGGTAACAATGGATGGTGTGCAGACGGACTACGCTACCGGAGCCGTGTTGTGGGGGGAGCCAGGCACTAACGGTCAACACGCTTTTTTCCAGTTGATTCACCAGGGCACTGATTTGATCCCCGCAGATTTTATCGCCGCATCGGTGTCGCAAAATCCGAACGGCTCGCATCACAAAATGCTCCTGGCCAACTGTATTGCCCAGACCGAAGCGTTAATGCTTGGCAAAACACTTGAGCAGGTCAAAACCGAACTGCGTGATAGTGGCACAAATGCGTCTGCTGTCGAATCGCTGGCGGCGCATAAGGTCTTCCCCGGAAACCATCCTACCAACACCCTGATGTGCAAAGAGTTGACGCCTCAGGTGCTTGGATCACTGATTGCGCTCTATGAACATAAAGTGTTTGTGCAGGGCAAAATCTGGAACATCAATTCCTTTGACCAGTGGGGCGTAGAGCTTGGAAAGCAGCTTGCTTCTGCTGTGCTCCGGGAGCTTGAATCGGGGCAGGTCGGTGACCACGACGCCTCAACCAGCGGCCTGTTGCGCTACGTGCTGGGTCAATAGATGGCCAGCTACGCCCGCTTGCGATGGAGCTGTCAAAACACATTAGGCGGGGTCTTTCGTTAAACGCGCAGCCCGGGCTTTGCCTGTCGTGCGTTTTCACTGTAGCAATCTGACCATTCGTGCATTGCGCTTTTAGCGTAAGGCAGGTCGCCCCTGATCTTTTTTAGCCTGCGGGTTGCAGTACACTGGGTGTCACTAAAGCGCAGCGCTTGCGCGTACAGAACCCGCTAAGGAATTGATCATGAAAACAGAAACTCGCGCCCTGGTGATAGGCGGCGGGCTTGTTGGTTGCAGCATCCTTTACCATTTAACCAAACTTGGCTGGAAGGATGTCATGTTGCTCGAGCGGGATGAGCTTACTTCAGGGTCCACCTGGCATGCTGCGGCCGGAATTCATGGTCTTCATGACAACAACAACATCTCCAGGCTGCAGTACTACACGATAAAAATCTACAAGGAACTGGAAGCTGAAACCGGGCAGGGCTGTGGTATTTTCCAGCCGGGGTCAATTTATCTGGCGCAGACCCGCGAGCGTGAACATCAGCTGCGCATGCAGGCGGCAAAGGCGCGTTATTTTAATGTCGAATTTCACGAATTGTCGCTGTCAGAGGCGCGTGAGATGCATCCGCTTTTAAGCACTGATGGAATACGCTGTGCGATGTTTGAGCCCGATGGCGGCAACGTCGATCCTTCCGGTGTCACCCATGCCTACGCTAAAGGCGCTCGTAACAACGGTGCGGAGATTCATCGATTTACGCCGGTGGTCGAAACCAGGCAGCGACCGGACGGTACCTGGGACGTGGTCACCCCTGACGCAACCATACATACCGAAGTGCTTATCAATGCCGCGGGCCTTTGGGGCAGGGAAGTGGCGCGCCTGGCGGGTCTTGAGTTGCCTCTTATCCCGATGGAACATCAGTACTTTGTTACCGAAGATATCCCTGAAATAGTCGCAGCGGGGCGGCGCTTACCCTCTATAGCTGATCGCGATTCAGAGTTTTATCTGCGTCAGGAAGGTAACGGCTTACTGGTCGGTGCCTATGAAAAAGATGGACGGTTTTGGGCAGAAGACGGTACTCCGATGGACTTTGGTCACGAACTGCTGCCAGACGACCTCGACCGCATATCAGACAACCTGGAAAGTGCCTGTGATCGAATACCGGCGCTTGGTTCCGCAGGTGTTAAGCGGGTTATCAATGGCCCGATGATCTGGTCGCCGGACAGTGCGGCGTTGTTCGGCCCGGTACCGCAACTGAAAAACTATTTTTGCTGCAATGGAATTATCCCCGGGTTCAGTCAATCCGGTGGTCTGGGTTTGCTGCTAGCTCAGTGGGTGATTGAAGGCGAACCCGAACTCGATCTGTTTCCCTGGGACCTTGCGCGATTCGGTGACTGGCCAAACAAAAAATACACCAGAGCCAGAGCGCTCGATTGTTATGCCAACCGTTTTAAAATTCATTTCCCTTACGAAGAGCGTGAGGCAGGCCGTCCACTGAAGACGCGTCCGGTGTATGAAAAGCAAAAACAGCTCGGTGCTGTTTTTGGTTTGAACTACGGTTGGGAGCACCCGCTTTGGTATGCCACCGAAGGCCGGGAAGCGAAAGAAAACTATGGCTTTGAGAGACAGGACTGGTTTGATGTGGTTCGCGATGAGTGCGAAGCGCTGCGTACTTCCGTCGGGTTGCTGGATGTTTCAAATTACGCCAAATATGAAATAAAAGGGCCGGGCTGCGGCGAGTGGCTGGATCGGATAGTTGCCAACAACGTACCGACAGAAACGGGTCGATCCTGTCTTACACCAATGCTTGGCATCCGTGGCGGGATTGCCGGTGACTTCACCATCACCAAACTTGCAGATGATCATTTCTGGATGTTCGGGTCGGGGATGGCCGAGAGCTATCACCAGAGATTCTGGGAAATGGTACCGATGCCCGAAGGCGTGAGTCTTGAGTCACGCACATCGGAATGGTGCGGCTTCAGCGTGGCCGGACCAAAGTCCCGCGACATGTTGCAGCGCATGACAAATGCAGATCTGGGCAATGAAGCATTTCGGTTTATGCGATCAAAGCAGCTGACCATCGCGGGTATAGATGGACTGGCAATGCGGGTTTCGTTTACCGGTGATCTTGGATGGGAAATCTATGTTCCCACAGAGCATCAGGTGGCCCTGTTCGATGCCTTGCTTGAAGAAGGTAAGAACCATGGCTTGCGGCTGGTGGGTGGACGCGCGCTACTCAGTCTGCGGCTGGAGAAAGGTTACGGTTCCTGGGGGCGGGAGTATTCGCCGGAGTACTGGCCGCATGAAGTCGGTCTCGATCGACTGATAAAGATGGACAAACCCGAATTTTTGGGCAAAGAGGTGTGGGCCGGGCTGAGCGAGAAAGAGCCGCGTGAAAAACTCGTGATGCTCTCTATAGATGTAACTACCGCTGATGCCCATGGCGGAGAGCCGGTTTTTGCAAAGGACGGTACCCCTGTCGGCAGAGTCAGCTCGGGCGCTTACGGTCACACGGTGCAGCAATCTCTGGCGTTGTGCTTTGTCAACACTGATCACTGTGTGCCTGGAGCCGAATTTGATGTGGCAGTGTTGGGGGCTTCGCACCACGCCCGTTTACTTGATAAACCGCCGTTTGATCCGGCCGGAGACAAGCTTAGGAACTGAAAAGCCGGCGAATTGTGCGTTGTGCGGGTTGTCGATTACAGAGGTGAAGTCGATTGCCAGCCCATGTAAAATAACGCAGGGGGAATCGGGCTGGATCGTAATTGAAAACACTGACAATCCCGGGTGAGTGGTTATGACCCGACACCCGGCAGAAGAAAACTACCATCACGGCGATTTAAAAAACGCCTTGCTGCAGGCCGGGCTGGCAATTGTTGAGGAACAGGGGATCAAGGCTCTGACTCTTCGGGCATGCGCGGCGCGTGCCAGAGTGTCGCATTCTGCACCGAGAAATCATTTCGACAATCTCGCATCGCTGGTGACAGCAATTGCCACTGAAGGCTTTCGCCAATGTGCAGAGCAACTGCGTAGCTCCATAGCGCAGGCGTCGGATGATCCTTTTGACGAACTGCAGTCTGCGGCGGTCGCCTATATTAAATTTGCACGGGAACACCCGCAGCTGTACCAGCTGATGTACTCGCCTGAAATGTTTAACCGCGAGGATCAGCAACTTCTTGATGCTGCCTGTGAGAGTTATTATGTATTGCAGGAGCTTGCTGCCTCGATGCCGGCCGCCCGTGACGCGAGTTTGCCGGGTAACCTTGGTAGTGAGTTAATGGTTTGGAGTCTGGTACACGGCTTTGCTCATTTGTCGATTCATTCGATGTTGGGGCCAACTGTCAGACAGATGGGCTTGCAGCCCACCATCCTGGATATATTCTCAAGTATTCCGTGTGAAAAAAACGGCGTTAAGGAATAGACGGAGCGCGCAGCCGTTTTTTATTGTCTGTCCCGTTGTGGTCTGTTT
The DNA here is from genome assembly GCA_964409275.1 of uncultured Granulosicoccaceae bacterium. Taxonomy (GTDB): domain Bacteria; phylum Pseudomonadota; class Gammaproteobacteria; order Granulosicoccales; family Granulosicoccaceae. The sequence goes on along the minus strand of CAYPCS010000024.1, from coordinate 52,216 downwards.
AGCAGTGTATAAATAATAGTGGCCCGATCAGATAAGGCGTTTTGATCAGTCCTTTTCTACACTGCTATCTGACTATCCTCCTTTAGCCTGGAAAAATACCCTAACCACAGGACCCCCTATTCATGTTTGTCGATGGACAATGGTTTGAAAGAGAGCGCACTTTCAAGGTGTACAACCCGGCTACCGGCGATACGGTCGCCGAAGTTGCAGACGGTGATGCGAATGATGCAACGGCCGCAGTCGAGGCGGCCAGCAAAGCCCTGCCAGGCTGGTCTGCTACCACGCCGTATTTTCGCTCAGAGTTGCTCTATCGTGCCTGGCAACTGATGCTTGAGCGCCAGACTGAGCTGGCAAAACTAATGGTCAGGGAGCAGGGCAAGCCGCTAAAAGCGGCGAGAAACGAAGTCGGCTATGCAGCGGATTTTTTATTGTGGTTTGCAGAAGAGGCAAAGCGAATTTACGGTGAAACAATTCCCTCAGCGCGAAGCGATCAGCGCTTCATAGTCCAGCATCGCCCGGTCGGAGTTGTTGCGGCGATCACACCGTGGAATTATCCCGTCTCCATGATTACTCGCAAACTGGCGCCTGCGCTGGCAGCGGGATGTACTGTCGTGTTGAAGCCTGCCGAAGCAACACCGCTGTGTGCCATAGAAGTGTTCAGGCTGCTTCAGGAGGCAGGTGTACCAGATGGCGTGATTAATCTGGTTACCGCTTCAGACCCGGTGCCGATTGGCGAGGTTTTTTGCACCCGTCCGGAAGTTAAAAAGCTGACTTTTACCGGTTCGACGGCAGTTGGAAAAATGCTCTCGCAGCGCGCAGCCGGACAACTTAAGCGAGTCTCTATGGAGCTTGGCGGACATGCGCCGTTTATCGTCTACGGCGATGCCGATCCGGTGCATGCCGCAAAGGGTGCGGCCTTGGTGAAGTTTCTCAATACCGGACAAGCCTGCATCTGTCCTAACCGGCTTTTTGTGCATCGCAGCATTCTGGACGAATTTACTGCCACGCTTGAGCAGCGTGTGGCGAAAATGCAGGTCGGAGAGGGGTTTCAGGATGGCGTGGCCATTGGTCCGCTGGTAAACGATGCGGCAATTCGCAAAGTAGACGCCCAGGTAAATGATGCTCGTGCAAAAGGTGCTACCGTGATTTGCGGTGGTACGTCGCTAGTCATTGACGGACTGGAATCAGGGAATTTTTACGCACCGACACTGTTATCAAATGTGACGACGGATATGTTGATCTATCGCGAAGAGACGTTTGGACCGGTCGCGCCTGTTATTCCGTTCGATGATGATGACGATGTGATTGCCATGGCAAATGACACAAATTACGGTCTGGCGGCTTATGTCTACACCCGCGATCTGTCGACTGCCATGCGTGCGTTTGAGGCTCTTGAATTCGGTATTGTAGGTATTAACGATATTAACCCTACCAGTGCTGCCGCACCGTTTGGTGGTATGAATAACAGCGGGCTTGGTCGCGAAGGAGCACGCGAAGGGCTGATGGAATATATGGAGACAAAGCTCGGAGGTTTTGCCCTGTGAAAATATTCCACCTGCAACAATGGCTACAGAGACGGTGAATGCCACAGTCGAACAAGTGTGCGAGCACATTTTGCAGCAGTCAAAGGCGCAACGCCGCTATACGGTTGCCATTGCCGGTCCACCAGCAGCCGGCAAAACCACACTGACAAAGCAGTTGGCTGAAACGCTGGCTAAAACCACAAGTGTTGCAGTCGTCGCGATGGACGGATTTCATCTCGATAACGCAATATTGAAGGTGCGTGATCGGCTAGATTGCAAAGGCGCGCCGGATACTTTTGATGTGAGTGGTCTGCGTGCACTGCTTGCAAGGCTTGCACAACAGGATGAAGAAATTGCTGTCGCCGTATTTGATCGCAACCTCGATCTATCCCGAGCGGCTGCGGATATTGTCAGCCCGCAAGATCACATAGTGCTGGTCGAAGGAAATTATTTATTGCTCGATGAACCGCCATGGAATTGCCTGGCCAGCTACTTCAATCTGCGGGTGCTGGTAGATGCACCAATGAAGACGTTGCAGGATCGGCTTGTACGACGCTGGCTGGATCATAAGCACTCACGCGACGAAGCAATGCGGCGCGCGAGCTCGAATGATTTGCCCAATGCAAAGTACGTTCTTGAGCATACAACAGACTGGGATCTGCGTTTATAGATGCTGAGCCTGCGGGCGAAGGCAAGAGCATCAATTCATATGATGAATAACATTGCTGCGTCGAATTCCTGGTTCAAGCGGTTCGTTAAGCTACGATGATGGCAAATTGTTCACCGGGCACGCACAGGCTTGCAATAGAGGGCCAGCAGCCGGATGATTAGGGATTAAAATCGGAGAGATTGATGGCTGAACACATTGACTACTACTATACGTCGACGTCACCGTTTACCTGGTTTGGTCAAAAAGCACTGACCGAACTCGCCACAAAGCATGGCAAAAAAATAAACTACAAGCCGGTTAATCTCATGGAGGTGTGGAAGGTATCCGGAGCAGTAGCGCCGCCCCAGCGACCACCCATGCGACAACGCTACCGCCTGCTCGAGTTACAGCGGGTGGCGGATTTTCGCGGTCTGTCGGTAATACCGCAGCCGGACAGTTTTCCAGCCAACCCGGAGCGGGCCGATTTGTGTTGTGCCGTGCTGGCCCGCCAGGGGAGTGATCCCGGTGAGTTTCTGTTCCGTGTCGGAGAGGCCTTGTGGAGCCAGGATCGGCAAGTGGCAGATGAGAAGGTACTGGCCGATTTGCTCAAACAAACCGGTCACAACGCAGACGAGGTACTGGAAACCTCGAAAGAGGCACTCTACGCGGAGCTTAGAAGTGAAAACTCCCGCGATGCCATAGAGATTGATGTTATCGGTGCGCCCTCATACGTTTACGAAAACGAGGTTTTCTGGGGACAGGACCGAATCGAATACCTTGACGCCATGATCTCCACCGGACGTGCATCGTTTGGCGGTGGTAAATAAGACCCGATACCGGAAAAACAGTGCACAACAACCTGAAAATACTCGCATTCGATGTGTTTGGAACCGTGGTTGACTGGCATGGCTCCATCGCTGATGAAGTGCGGGCAATGTCACTGCAGGTTGATCCGTTTGACTTTGCGCGTGCCTGGCGCAGTGGTTACAAACCCGCGATGGCCAGGGTAATGTCCGGTGAACTTGGCTGGACCAGGATTGATGATTTACACCGGATTATCCTGGATCAGGTGCTCGATGAATTTAAACTGACCCTCGATGAGCCTGATCGCCGACACTTGAATCTGGTTTGGCATCGGCTAAAGCCGTGGCCTGATGTAGTTGACGGCTTGCATCAGCTCAACAAACGCTTTACCACGTGTACGCTTTCAAATGGTAATTTGGCTTTGTTGGCGAACATGGCCAAAAATGCCGGTCTGCCCTGGGATCTCATTCTTTCCGCCGAAGTATTTAAAGCCTATAAACCGGATCCTCGCACTTACCTGGGGGTCGCCGAAGTATTTGACGTTCGGCCTGATGAGGTAATGCTGGTGGCTGCTCACCATGACGATCTCGCCGCAGCACGGGAATGCGGGCTAAAAACCGCCTATATAGAGCGGCCGGCAGAGTTTGGAGTCGATGCAATCAAGGATGTTTCGGCCAGGCCCGAAAACGACTTTCACGCCTCGGATTTTAACCAGCTAGCGCAAATGATATCGACGCCGGCTGGCGCAAATAAATAACAGCATAGCGAGACTCAAAACCCCGGACGCAGATAGCTGGCCTCCTCCCGATACTTTCGCCGACCGCGTGAATCCGGCAACGTTACCCGAAGGCACTGTGCCGCTATTGTTGTTGATTCCGGTGTCTGAAAAATAAAGTACGTTGCCATTGATATCGTTGCTCACCGAATTGTTGCCGGTGATGACATCCATGTAGCCGACTGGCCTGGCCGTCGCTGTCACGATGTTTTCATCATTGAGCGGGTTGCTTAAGTCAATCTGCAGTTGTTGCGATAAACCAGGCCCTAATACGCCTATATTGCAGTTAAGCTGGTCTGTGCCGGCCGTGCAAACACCAGGGTAGCTGGCTCCGGCCAGTTTTTCCGAAGTGACTGTCACCTGAGCGCCACTAGTGCTGCGGGTGTTGTCGAGATTGACAACGGAGATACGAATAGTGTCGGTAGTTACATCCAGTGTCACTTCAACGTCGAGTGCCTCGATCAGGCAATTCCCGTTGATACCCACCAGTTCGGTCACTGCATCCTTGCTGCATGATGAAAAACTGGAATCGGTGCTATCCGACAGGTAGGGCCACATAATTTTTGTCGTCTGGTTACTGCACGAAGTATCGCTATCGTGCGGTGCGCCCAGTGTGTGACCGATTTCATGGGTCGATAGCAGCCCTGAAAGCTTATATGGAGTGACAACACTGACGTCGTAACCGTCAGTTCTGCAAGCGGCGCCAATCCATGCCAACCCAAGTGCACTGTCGTTATTTTTATTTCCGCTAAACAGTGTCGCAAGGCCAATATCAGATCCGAGTTCCGTGCTTTCCAGACGATAGTCACGGAAGTTGCGCATCATGGTTTCCATCGACACGCTACCAAGGTTCATTGGATCGTTTTGCTGATCGTCGATAACAATGATTGTTTCGACGCTGATAGCAAGACCGAGCTGCTCGCGAAACACACCATCGGTGATGTTAAGTATAGACAGAGCTTCTTCGATACCCCGGCCACCATGATAATCGTTGTACTTGCTGTCTATAACTACACCTATTGGCGCCACGTACCCGACAGTTCCCGATAGAAGCGTGGTGCCAGTCACCTGCCTGACAGATCGCGTGTAGAGATCAAACTCGTTTTCGTCTTTGGGAGGATGCAATACATGATCGGGTTCAGCCGATTCATGGCCGTCGATGTCGCCGAGCAGCAAGGGGTGAAAATCGCTGAGCGTGCCTCCGGTCTTATCTGTAATTACCGGTATTTTTCGACCGTTAACCGATACTACGCCCCGCATGGCGTTGTCGGCGAAAGTCACCCGTGCCCAGGAGGCCGGGTCACCTTCAACTTGCCCCGAGAAGGCGTTACCGCTAATGACGAAGCGGTCTGAACCATCTGCATTTTTTACGGTTGTGTTAGCGGTAAGCTGGCTGCGGTTTAGCACCAGTGTCATGTCCTGGCCCTCGACGGATACGGTGGCTCTCCAGGCGTAGCCGTCCTCACCGTGGGGTTCCATGCTGACCAGGGTGCTCGCGTTTTGTTGCTGGTTGAGCAAATACTCGAGTCGTCTTTGACTTCGTTCAAACCAGAGCCGCGATGTGTATTCGTCTCGTGGCCAGGCAAGCGTTGCCAGAGATACACCGGTATGTCGGGCCCGCAACTCGTATAGTTTGTCGATAGCCAGTTGCCTGTTGCCCAATTGCTCTTGTGCAATGGCTTCTGAATAAAGCGCGGTATCATAATAACGGCTTTGCGGGTAGCTAAAACGCAACGACTGAAGTGAATCGTGGGCAAGCTGAAAATTGAAATTGTTCATCATCGCGATGTAAGCGCGCAAATAAAGCGCGTCGTCAACCAGTCTGCTCGACGGATACTCGTTCAGAATACGATCGAGCAGCGCGGTAGCACCATCAATATCATTTGCGGCCCGGGAGTTAAGGGCCGACAAAAACAGATCCAGTGCGTCGCTGGCGCCATGTGTTGCGGCTTCCTGCAGTACCGGTAACTTGATTCTTGCGTGGCGTCTTTCAGCGCTTTTAGGAGGACGTGATGCGAGGTATTGCTGATAGGCTGTTGCGGCACCACGGTAATCAGCTGCGGTTTCGAGGCGCCAGGCGTTCGCTAGTAGTTCGTCGGCTTCCGTCTCTGCAGATTGTGCCTCTCCGCCTTGCGTATTTACGAAGGATGTTTGGGCGATACTTGCCGCTGACCACAACCCGGCCAGCAGCATTGCGCAACGAAAGAAGATCATATTGAGCACCTTAATGCGCGATCAGAGCACATACGGGGTGAAGACCGCTCCAAACAGCAGTCGATCTGCTCTTTCATTAAAATGTACCGTTGCCTTCTGTCATGCTTGTTGTTCTTGTTTTTTTATTCGGCGCTGTAAAGCCGGATAATGAAAACGGCTTTGTGCTGGTAAAGTCGGTGTATCGGCTACTATTCTTTATCGTATCAACACAATTGTGTTCAAACGGGCGAACCGTCATCGGCGCAGTATTTGAAGGGCAAGTCCCCGCACGGTCTACCTGTGTTGAAAACCCCTAACTGGTTGGCGGCCAAATTATGTTGAATCTTGATTTACGTGTATCGCGGAATTGAAAAATGATTGATGGCGCAGGCTTTGTCAGTGCGAGACGCCATTTGTTTCGACAACAGACTATGCAGTATTTGACTGGCACGCTGGTTTTGCTCGCTGTAAATACCGTGGCACTAGCACAAAACCATGAGGGCAGTGTCGGGATTTCAACACCTGCGACCCAAACGGTTGCACGCATATTTGTAAATAGATTGCCAATTTTCGATTCTGCCCGATCGTTTGTGCGCCCGGCGCGTCGCCTTGCCAACGCTCTGCACAAAGTCACACGAGAGGAAACGATTCTCAGCGAGATCGGTGTAGCGCCTGGTGAGTTGATTGAGGCTGCGGATATAGCCGAGATTGAGCGAATTCTGCGACGGCTCGATTTGTTTGCTTCGGTGTCAGTGCAGCTCGAATCAGGTGAAATACCGGGCAGTGTCGATTTGCACATTCGCACCAGAGATCGATTATCGATAGTGGCGGGTGTTTCAGGGTCGTTCGTTGGTGGTGTAGGAGAGCTTGGATTTACTGTTGGTGAGCGCAACGTGGCGGGTCTTGGCGACAGCCTGCTTTTGAGTTACTCCGGAAACACCGACGACGAAATCCGCGGCTCGGTTTCGTATCGTGACCTGCATTTTATCAAACCTGGTCAGCGCGCCGCTTACAGCGCCGGGCGAACGGAGGAGGGATCGTTTTTCGGATTGCGATTTTCCAGACCGTTTAGAACGCTCGATCAAAGCCGTTCATGGTCACTGCAAATAAGCGGAGTGGACCAGGATTTTGATTTTTACGAGCGTGGGCTCTCCGTGGTGCAAATACCGGAAGACCGCGAATCTCTGTCGTATGAATCTGTTTGGCGCAGTGGTAGTCGTGAACTGTCCTGGCGTCGAGGACTTACCTTATTGTACGACGATCGTGTGTATCAGCCGTCGCGAGGTACGCGTGCAGCGACAATAGCGGCTCCGTCGGATTCAACGCGCCTGTTTGCCGGTGCGATAGTGGCGGTAGACAGACGCACCGGGTTTAGCAAGGTTACCGGGCTGGATACACTTCGCTTTACTCAGGACCTTGCGTTTGGAACGACAGCGGAAGTCAGAGCCGGGTTGCAGTACAGACGAGATGTTACCGAGGGGCGCGATATTGTGAATCCGCTGATATCCACCCGTTTGTCGAGTGCTTTTGCCCGCGGCGAGACCGGCTTTTTTAGACTTTCACTGAATGCCGCTGCAACGCTAAGCCCGTTAAATACTGACATAGCAGAAGAGCGTGCGTGGTCACTGTCGGCGTCTGCAATCGGTTTTAACCGTACACTCCGATCCCAAACACTGGCGTTTCGCATTGACTATACAGTTGCTGATGGTGGTAGTGATGTTCCGATACAGCAGACGCTCGGGGAGGACAATGGTCTCCGGGGTTATGCAAGGCGTTTTTTTAGCGGGCGCGAGCGTTTGCGAATCAATCTGGAGAACCGTATTGATCCGGGCTGGACAATCGGCGTATTTGATTTTGGTGTCGTTGGTTTCTTTGATGCAGGCTGGGTAGCTGAGGAGTCTGAATCGGACCGAACCTTTAACCGCTCTGCCGGAGTGGGCTTGCGTCTGGGTTCAAGTGTATTGCTCGGCTCGGGTGTGATTCGTATGGATCTTGCGTTTCCGTTTGACGGTGAAGACGACGATCCTCTGTTTTCGGTTTCGCTTGGTCAGGTATTTTCTTTTTTAGGAAATCGCAATAGGTGAAACGCCTGAGTATTGCTTCACTGCTTTGCTGTTTGGGTTGCGATCTGACGTATTATCTGCTCGTAGCGCTCACTACCTTGTGCACCAACCACAAGCTCGCTTTGATTGAAGATCATGGCGGGTACGCCCTGTATACCTGATCCGATCGAAAAACGCTGTCGTTCGCGAACTGCGTCCGCATAGACTTCGTCTTCAAGTACCTGCAATGCTTCCTCGAAAGGCAATCCGGCCTCGACGCAGGCATTGGCCAGAACGTCTACATCGTTGATATCGCGTTGCCTCGCAAAGTGGCAGTGAAACAGGGTAATTTTCAACGGGTGTTCGCGGCCGGCAAGCGCTGCCCAGTGCAGTAACTGGTGGGCGCGGAAGGTATTGACGATTCGCGAGTCATCGGTGAAATTAAAATTAAAGCCCAGCGCTTCACCGGTTTGCACGAGCTGTTCACGATTTTTTTTACTGTCTTCTTCGGAGCTTCCGTACTTGCGCATCATGTGTTCGGTGAGATTTTCTCCCTCTTCATCCATGTGCGGATTTAATTCAAACGGCTGCCAGTGAATACTGGCTCTGGTGTCGGTAGCCTGTAAGGCGGTCTCAAGTTGTTTGTAGCCAACGATGCACCACGGGCAAACGATGTCGGAGACAATATCTATACGCATGCTGCTTTTATTTTCAATTTTCACGGGTGGAGCCATAGCGGTTGAGCAATCTGTTACAGGCAGGCAGTTAGCGTCCTGTTCTGATCAGACCCTCCTGGGCTACTGATGCGACAAGATCGCCGTTTCGGGTGTAGACGTTGCCGCGTGAGAAACCCCGGGCAGCTCCCGCACTCGGGCTTTCCATACTGTACAACAGCCAGTCGTCGAAACGAAAGGGTCGATGAAACCACATGGCGTGGTCAAGGCTTGCAAGAAAGAATTTCTTGTCAGCCAGATTTTTTCGATGAGGCAGCAGAGCGGTTGCCAGCAAGTTGTAGTCGGATACGTAGGCCAGTGCTACCTGGTGCATACGATCACTGTCGGGCAAGCTACCCAGTGCCTTGATCCAGATGTTTTGAACCGGTCTCACATCGTCGCCGGTATAGAGGGTGGCACCCTCTGTCGGGCGGCATTCAATTGGACGTTCAAGGCGGGTGAGCCTGTAGATCTCCGGCGCCTGCTCACGCAGTTCTTCGCCTATTTGGGTGTCACTTTGCAATCCTTCGGGCGGTGGTACGTCGGGCATGGGCATCTGATGGTCGATGCCTTCTTCCGGATTCTGAAAAGAGGCTTCCATCGTAAAGATGGGGCGGCCCTTTTGAATGGCCTTGACGCGACGTGTTGTGTAGCTACCACCATCGCGTACCCGCTCAACGTCATAGACAATTGGCAGTTCAATGTCTCCCGCTAACAGAAAATACGCGTGCATGGAGTGCAACAGTCTTTCATCGGGTGTCGTTAACTGCGCAGCATGAATTGATTGCGCCAGTACCTGACCGCCGAATACACGGCCCCAGGGGGTGCGGTAGCTGAGACCTCGATACAGATTGTCTTCAATTTTCTCGAGTTCGAGAACAGCGCGCAACTGGTCAAAATCATTCATCGCAATAGCATACCAATTTGCTGACTGCGGGGCACGGTTGTGTCTATGCCCGACAGGTATGCAGGCTGCGGACTAATCCTTCGCCAGCAGTGCCATCGTTTCGCGCCAGGCTTTTTCCGCTTTGCTGCCAGCTTCGGAAAAAACGCTTTCCAGTTGCAAAATCTGTGTACCTGTTAACCGTGCCTCAAGTCGCTTGCCGGACGAACTGAGCTTCAGCTGTCGCACCCGGGCGTCGTGCTTTGATTTGTCATTGCTGATCAACTGCATACTGACGAGCTGGCGTAACGGTGCATTCAATGCCTGCTTGCTGATCTGTAGCACGCCGAGCAGTTCATTGACTGAAAGACCGGGGTCACGTCCGACAAAATACAGAATCCGGTGATGGATTCGATTCAGCCCGCGTTTTTCAAGAATTTCGTCGGGGCCACGGGTGAAAGCGCGATAGGAGAAAAACAGCAGTTCAATGGCCTGTCGCAACTCTTTGTTGCGATGGTCCGGGTCGGTGCTCGCCATTGTTTTGCCCTGAAACTTAATTGGTCAATAATATTGACATACTAGAGACACTCAATCAAACTGAATAAAGGTCAATAAATATGACATAAATAACAGTCTTCCGGAGAATCGTGCGACCATGGATTATGTAGCCCGGCGTATAAATCGTTTAACGTCATCACCGGTGCGTGACATATTGCACCTGATCGACCAGCCCGGAATGATCTCGTTTGCCGGCGGCTTGCCGGCAGGTGACAGTTTTCCACCCATAGAATTGGGATCAATTGATCAACACCAATTGCAATACGGCGCGACAGAGGGGGAGTACGAAATCCGCGAATTGATTTCCCGGGATTTACTACAACTCGGTTTACCGGTTTCACCGCAGCAGGTGCTTTTGCTCTCCGGATCGCAGCAGGGTATCGATCTGGTGGCCAAGTTAATGATTGAAACGGGCACCAGAGTGGCGGTTGAATCACCTGCCTATCTGGCAGCTTTGCAGGTTTTTTCGCTGTTTGGCGCGGACTACGTGACCTATAGTCCGCCGACGATCGGGAACTTGAACAATGAAAATCCCGCTGCACTCACCTATGCGGTACCCACGTTTCAGAATCCAACCGGTCATTGTTACAGCCCGCAGCAGCGCCAGATGCTGGCGACGTATTGTGATAACAGTGGAAGTGTTCTATTCGAGGATGATCCCTACCGTGAGCTTGTCTATGAAAAATGCGCTAGACAGCCTGTTTGCAGCTACCTGAATAAGGCGCGATGGATATACCAGTCTTCCTTTTCGAAAACGTTCGCCCCTGGCCTGCGGCTGGGCTACCTTGCCTGCTCACCGGATCTTTTTCCGGCACTATCGTGGTTGAAGCAGGCGGCTGATCTGCACACCAATCGCTTAAGCCAGCACATCGTACTGCAGCATCTCAACAGTAATACCGCTGCGGTACGGCTGGCACACCTCAGAGACAGCTATCGTCGAAAGCGCGATCTGTTTGATGCCGCTCTTAACAGACACATCGGTGAGCTGGCCAGGTGGCAGCGTCCTGCCGGTGGGCTGTTTTTCTGGTTGACTCTTAAGTCCGCGCGGACAATTGACACCCGGTTGTTGTTAGCCAAAGCACTCCGGCACAACGTCGCTTTTATGCCAGGCGAACCTTTTTATGCTGATGGCAGGAAGGCTGCAAACAGTCTTCGTCTGAATTTCAGCCACGCAACTGCCGGGCAGGTGGATCAAGGACTCTCGATACTTGCGCAATTAGTGCGGGAGGTATCGTGACCGTCGGAATACGATCTTTGGCACGCAACACAGAAAGGCTTTTTATCGAGTCGGAACCAGTTAAGTAGTATGCTGGAAAAACACCCATGCTAATGGTTGGCGTGGAAATCAAACTAAAGGTTTATCTTCGTCACCGCCATAATGGTAGTGATGGAACAGTGTGGTGCAAGTCTCTTTGATCGTTAGCAAGTGCCACGTTAATTTGTGTGCAGGGTTATAGACGTACATAGCCTGTCATTTGTGTGTTCATCCTGCCTGTACGGGCAAAAATTCTGTGGAATACTCTATGAAAATCGGCTTTATCGGGCTCGGGAATGTTGGCGGAAAGCTGGCTGGCAGCCTGCTGAGAAATGGTGCAGACCTGACCGTCCGTGATCTTGATAAATCGATAGCACAGCGCTTTATTGATGGCGGTGCTCGCTGGGCGGATAGCCCGGCGGCAATGGCTGACCACTGCGAAGTGATAATAACCTGTCTCCCGTCACCGGCTGCGTCGGCTGCGGTTATGGAGGGTGCAGACGGTCTTTTGTCGTCACTCGGCACCGGCAAGATATGGCTGGAAATGTCTACTACCGATGAAGCAGAAGTGAAAAGACTGGCAGCGCTCGTTGAAGCAACCGGTGCTGCCGCGGTTGATTGTCCGGTATCGGGAGGCTGCCACCGCGCCGATACCGGCAACATATCCATATTTGCGGGCTGTGAGCGAGAAGTGTTTGAGCGTGTCTTGCCACTGCTCACGAACCTGGGGCGGCGAATTCTGCATACCGGGCCATTGGGTAGCGCGTCTGTATTAAAGGTAATAACCAATTATCTGGCAACGGCAAATTTGCTCTCCTGTTGTGAGGCTCTGGTTACCGCAAAGGCTGCTGGTATGGATCTGAATACGACATATGAGGCGATACGAATTTCATCCGGCAACTCGTTTGTACATGAGACTGAATCACAGGTAATCCTCAACGGCTCCCGGGATATCTCTTTTACAATGGATCTGGTCAGTAAGGACATTGGTTTGTTTCAGTCAGTTGCAGACAGGGCTGGCATACCTCTTGAGATTAGCCCTTTGCTAATCGATATTTTCAAAGACGGAGAGGAACGTTACGGTCCGCGTGAATGGTCCCCCAATATTATCAAGCGTCTTGAGGAGGCCACCGGCCTAAGCATCACCGCCCCTGGTTTTCCCGCCGAGATGGTCGACGATGAACCGGAAGAAGCCGGTTATGAGGTAGTTCCCGGGGGTTTAGCTCATCCTGAGGGTTCGCGTAGCTAACATTTGCGGATTGTGTTTCGGCACTGTTGCCGGAAAATCTGTCCGCAGGTTGCATTACTCTTGCCGGAATATCGAGGGTTGTGGGAGACGGTCTCCGATCAGCGAAAGTAAGGACGGTGGAGTTTGATAAACGGCGATTTGGTAATTGGTCCGCAGCTTTAATTTTCGTACAGCGGAGTCCAGGGTTGGCGCGGGTGTGAGTCAAACTCGCGCTGTTTCCGATGACTGGTGGTTGCCCTTTGTCGAAAGTCCTTTAAAAACCGCGGCCCCGGGATGCCGCGGTCGGTTAGAGGTGATGTTGTGAACGAAGAATTTCTAGAAACCTGCGATACCGACAAACATGCGCGGTCGGAACAGCTCAGTGTCAACAATTTCCAGATTCTGCTGACGCTCCAGTGATCCGTCAGCGTTCATGAAAAACTGTGCGATGCGCCCGTCATTGTTGACCACCTGATAAAGATAGGGAAAGGCCACTTCTGCATCGAGGACACCGCCACCGTTTTGTGTATCATCGCCACCTACGCCAGCGCTGCCCGCTAGTGATTCAAGCAGGGTCAGGCCGCCCTGGTCACCGACTGCGTAACTGGTGATGGTGCCGTCAGGGGTATTGCTAACGTAGGCGAAGTCACCATTTGGGGTTTCCACAAATTCCACCCAGCAGCCGAAGGTAAAGCCGGTTACCAGCGGGTCACCTTCGACCCCGGAACTTAGTGAGATACCAGTGAGGGCACCGTCATCCTCTATGAGGTACGAGGATAGAGCGCTGAGTCCGGCGGCACCATTGTTACCCTCGGAGACTAAAATTATATCGCCGATGTCCGCTGGATAGAGGTCAGTGCCGAATGGCTGCGGTGTGATGCTGGTGACGGAGTCCAGCCCGGCGGCGTTATCGCTCAGCGGTAAGCGGTTTTGATCAAGTGCAACGGTGACAATTTCGTTGGTGCGGCGCTCGGTCACATAGAGGAACTCCCCGTTCGAAGAGAACTCGATGGAGCCAGCATTGGCGCCAACGTCACCAAGCTCTGAGCCTGCCAGTGGACTCAGGGTGCCATCACTGGCGATTCTGAAGCCGATAATACTGGCGTTGGTTCTATTTCTGTCCGCGGGCAGGGTGTCCAGTTCCACACCATTGTCGTCGACAAAGTTTCCGGTGTTAACCACGTATAGAATGTCTTCGTAAATAGTCAGTGATACCGGGTTTTGTGCGCCGGTGCTGCCAGACGTTGAGACATCCAGCGAGGCGGGTGTCAGCGAGTAGTCTTCGTTAATACTAAAAGAACTAATTGATTCACTGCCCGCGTTTACGGCGAATACATAGCGTTGATCTTTCGATACGATCAATGGATCCTGCGAGGCGAGCGGGTTGGCGCCGCTGTTGCGGATATTTTCACCAACGCCGCCGGTGTCGTAGATACCAATCTGCCGGAGCGAGCCATCTACGCCCCTGGCATAGGCCACGACCTGATTGACCCGATCCGGTTCACTGGCAGAGTCATCGGCCGCAGAGATTTGCTGTGAAGGATCGTGCTGATTGGTTAGCGCATACATGGCGCCAACAATATCGACATCAGAAGCGCCGCCACCGATGGTATTATCATCGGCGGCGGGACCGTTATCGTCATCGAGAGTGATTACCACGTTACCGTCATCGTCAGTGGATAGCCCAATGTCTACGTCCTCACCATTAGCCAGATCATTCTGGATGTTTTCCAGTGTGCTGCCATCACAGGCGGTTAGTGAAAGAATGACTGCAGCGCTTGCCAGGCCGCTTGCGCGACGTGAAAGTCGAGGAAATTTTTCAGTGCTAAAGCAGTTTCGAAGTTTCATTTTTTTCTCACAGGTAAATAGATCGGGACAGTTCCAGGGGATCGCTAGAATGCGATAATGCCTTGAGTGTTTTCATCAGGGAGATCGCCAGTCACGGTTTCAACCAGTGTCAGTGAACCACCGTCAACTTCGTAGACACCGACAGCGCCAGACAGACCGAACAATTGATAGATGTAATTACCGTCGTCACTGATATCGAGATCGATCCACCCGTCTGTGGTGTCAAACGCAACTGCGGGATCGGTGCTGGTTGGTTGTACGCCAATAGCAGCCACTTCATCAATGAGTTCGACATTGCCGCTAGAATCGGTAAACCGGTAGGTGGAGATCGAAGCATCAACTGCGTTGGAAACCCAGAAGTACTCACCGTCTGGAGAAAGTACGATCCAGCAGGCAGTGCGTTGTCCGACCGTTGCTGTTTGACCGGCGAGCAAGTCGAGCTGGGAGGGAGTTAATGAACCTTCTTCACCGATCTGAAATACTGACACTGAACCGGTTTGCAGTCCCGGGAAAACCGGTGGTTCACCTTCGGAACGGAATTCACGAGCTTCGGTCACTATTGCAAAAGTCCCATTGGAGCGATCCACCACTTCAAAGCCGATGGCTGACGGTAAATTTCGGCCTTCAGCGTTGCCTCTTAAAGTGGAGGTAGCGCCGTCGAGTGCGTAGTCGGTAGCTACTCCGTTCTCGTCAATCCCGAAAATAACAATCTCGTCCTGGTCGTTGCTTGCCAGTGCAGCAGATCCGGCGTTGATACTTGTCACCAGCAAATATTCACCGTTGGGAGAGAAGCGTACGGCGGCGGGTCGATTATTTAGCTCTCGCAGCGATCCGTTAATCGGTGTCAGATCGCCGTTTTCAAAGGTGTATCCGTAGATGGAACCTTCCTGATCGGGTTCGCCATTAAACTCACCATCCGCGTCAATATTGGTGACGTAGACGATTCCATTGTTGTACGCGAGGCTATTTGGGCCTATGCCTGCTGTTGATTCGGTATCGACCAGGTCAAGCGTCATGTTGTCGTTAATACGCATCACTGAAATAGTATTGCTACCGGCATTGACCGCCATTAGGTATTCGTTGTCTGGAGTGTTAATTAGCGAGTAAGCGGATATCAGCGGGTCCAGACCCTCGGCGCCATCAAAGTCACCGCCATTACCCCCGGTCGCAAACTCACCTGTACGTGAAAGTGTGCCGTCAGACGCGCGGCTGTATCCAACGATAGTGTTTCGATCCAGTATGTTACTCATAACAAAAACACCACCGGCAGCTGAATCTATACCTGCGTTGCCATCGTCATTTGCCGGGCCGTCATTAGATGGGTCGCCCGTACTGATGACCACATTTCCGTCGTCGTTGGTTGATAGATTAATATTTACGTCTTCTCCGTTGGCTAAATCCGACTCAAGCCCTGATAGAGTGGTGCCATCACATCCGGCTACTGCCAACAGCACTGGCAGGCTAAAAACAGTGAGAGATTTTAGTTTTGACTGGAATGCGTTATTGATCATTGGAATGTTTCCTCGCTGTGGACAGGCTGTTTCAGGACTGGCTTTCCAGGCAACGGTATGCCGGCAAGTGTCGTTAATTGTGATAAGGCGAGCGAGAAATAGTTCTGTTGAAGAAGCAGTCTGGATTAATCGTTTTAAATATGTAAAAAGTTTGTGATATGTTGCATTTTTAGAATTTTGCATTAACCGGCGTGGTCATTGGCAAAGCGTTTTTTATTTCAGTGAGTTACCAGTTAATCTCAAGTAGAAAAAGTACGATAGGAACCATTCGCTGAAAATATAGCGTGATAATGTTGTTATAAAATAGAAATCCCGAATTAGTCGGTTAAACAGAGGCTAATGCCATCAGTGAAAACACAACCCTGCATTCTCTTCCGGGAAAGGCCAACAAGCCTGTTGGAAATGCATGGTCGATCAATTCGCGCGAAATTAGTGGAGGTGAGCAACGCGAACTTGCGTTGTGTATGAGTGATTGTCGAGCAGGGTAGGTGTGAACTCAGTCTGTGAACCGTTGGCTGTAAAACAAAAAGCTCACAGTCGGCCGTGGATTGAGAGCGGGGAGTGTTCAAAGATCTCTGGATTGATCCGCGTGAGTTGAATAATGTCTTTGATGACCCCGCCTGTGCAACGCCTCGAAAAGTGTTAATGGCTTTACTCATGTCGCGCGCCGAATATTTGTTACTCAACCAGACCGTCGTTGGACAGGGTGCGAAATAGCCTGCGCGGGGTTCCTATAAAGTAAGCTTTAGCAATACACCGGTATCGTTGCTGACAATCTCCAGCTTCGCATTAATTATTTCTGCGCGGCGCTTCATATTCTGAAGCCCTCTGCCATTGGTTGCGCTGTGTGGAATTCCATTACCGTTGTCAGCTACAGTGAGGTAGACTTTGCCGTCTTTACCGGTTCCGGTGGAAATAGTAATCTCGCTTGCCTTTGCGTATTTTATCGCGTTGGTGACGGCTTCCTGCAGTATGCGCAGAATTTGTAAAGTAGAGTGAGGGTCGAATTCATCCGTAGGGGGCACATCCTGTACCTTCCAGATCAATCGGGTATTGGTTCCGCGCAGTGTTTTTTCAAGGGTTTGTCTGAAACTGCCGAGCACCATCGCCAGATCATCACACACCGGATCCATGGCATCGATCATCATTCGCAGATCAGTGAGTGCGCTTTTTAGTGTTTCGCTAACGGTAACCGTGTTGTTTTTACTTTCGTCGTAGTCCAGCATCGATATTGCTGAAACAAGTTGCCCTCCCAGACCATCATGCATATCCATAATAAGCCGGTCGCGCTCGCTTGCTAACAGATCATGTTTT
Source organism: uncultured Granulosicoccaceae bacterium (assembly GCA_964409275.1). Classification (GTDB taxonomy): domain Bacteria; phylum Pseudomonadota; class Gammaproteobacteria; order Granulosicoccales; family Granulosicoccaceae. Next base: position 34,920 of record CAYPCS010000024.1, on the reverse strand, counting down.
TCCATTTCATGCAGGCGTTTGAAATTGGCTTCCAGTTCCCTGTTTTTTTGCTCTACCCTGGCCTCGAGGGTTCGATTTAGCTCTTCGGCATTGCGGCGTGCCCCCACAAATTCCCGAATCAGTTTCCAGCCAAGCACTATTACAAAAAAGGGTGCACCGTAGTGTGCCGTCATGCCACTGTATTTTCTGTCGCTAAGGTGCAGCGTTGACATAAGATCGTTTACCGATAGAAAAAATATTATTGCTACTGAAAGAGCGATGAAAAAATCCGAAAGTGATCCTCTTCGAGTTTGATTGAGAAGCAGTGAAAAATAGGCATAGGCAATCATAGAGAGTGCAAATGCGCCGACCAGAACGTTCGAGGCAAGATGAATATAATGGTATGGAAACATCGGCAGTGTGACGGTAATGATCGCTGCCACAATGAATACAGCGCGTTCTTTGCGCTGCGATCTGAAATCCTGATATCGATTTACAATGACCAGTAAAATGGCGGTAAACCAGGTGATACTTATATAACGAAAAAGATATTCCAGATAGCTGACCGGCCAGGTAGATTTAATGTGAAAATGACTGATTATATGTAAGCTCCACAACAGGCAGCACAGTGCGAACCAACCGTATAATGTTTCCTCTTTCCTCAGTATCCAGATTATCCCGTTGGCCAGGGCCGCAAAGAACAGCAGTGCTCCAATGAGCTTTATAACCGTGATTTCATAAAAGTACTGCTTGCTATATACGTCGCTAAAGACGCGCTCCGGGCCAAGATAGAATGGTTCAATCGACCCAAAAAAAGAACCGCCTGCCTGAATTTTTATTTGCAGCACATTCTCGTTAGTGTGGAGCATGCCGTTGGGAATATTCAGGTAGAGCGGGCGTTGTCTCATTTGTCCGAGGCGTTCATTGAGCACTGCACCTCGACCAAGGATTTCATTGTTGAGGTAGATCGCAGAATTTGCGCTAATATTTGGAAAGTAAACAACCCATAGCCTGTTCGGAGGTACATTGAGGTTCACTACTGCTGTATACCAGCCACTGCCCGCGTCTTCTTGTTCAGGGTGACCGTTTTCGCGCCATACATACGGAAGATCAATTACATCGCCGTATTTTTTTTTCTCCGGTGGTAGCGCTGATACGTTGTTGGAAAAAAACACCTGGCGCACATCAATTCGTGAGTCAGGCAGTGCGCTCAGGTAGTTGTAATCAAGTAGTTGTGCACCAAAGTATCCAATCAGGGTCAGCAAGGCTGCCAGAAGCACGCGTCTTTGCTTGAGGGATACTGTTGCCTCGAAAGGAGTTGTACCCGCACTCATACCTGATCCGTGGCCTGTATTAGATCAGGCCAATCTGGCTCGCCTCATAAACTGCTTCACCACGAGAACCGACTGCCAGCTTTCGGTAAATATGTTTGATGTGCGAAGTCACCGTATGTATGGAGAGGCTCAGTACTTCTGCAATTTCCTGATAGGAAAAACCCTTTGCTATCAAGCGTAGTACTTCGTGTTCCCGTTTGGTCAATGAAGGAGCATCGCGGGTTTCCGTGTTAGCTTCTTTGTTATCTTCAGTGTCACTTTCCTGCTTGAATGCCTTAAGCAGATGACGGGCAATCGACGGACTGATTGGTGAGCCTCCATCCTGCAACTGCAGTACAGCTCGACCAATGTCTACTGAGTCACAGTCTTTTAGCAGATAGCCGGTAGCGCCCGCGCGAAGGGCAGCAACCACGTGTTTTTCATCACCAAAAACGGTGATTACCATTGATTCGGTAGAACCCTGGCGGGTTGCGGCGCGAATTAGATCAATGCCATTCCCGTCTGGCAGATTGAGGTCGGTTAAAAGTACATCAGGTTTGAGTTTTTCGAGATCGCTGCGGCCTTTTTCTGCGCAATCCGCAGCTCCGAGGAGAGTTAGCAGGGGGTTACTGCTGATAGCATGGGCCAGCCGATTGCGGGTGGGTTCCTGATCTTCAACAATCAGGATTCCGGGACATTTGGTCATGAACTAATTCCTTTTGCGTCTCATACCATAACGGCAAAAAGATTATGAACTAATGTAATCCCCCGTGATAGTCCTATTTTTACCGGTAATTGATCCAGGTGAGCTAAAATATTACCAGTATGTTAACGAATTCGATCTTTACAAATGCCATCAACTACCCTGCGATAAATATTCAACTGATAATCCAGTCGGCCTGTTGGCTCCCAATAGTATCCGACGCCGACATAGCACCTCTGACATCCGGGGGCCGGGAGGCTGGTGATTTTTGCGTTGCCAAAGCGTGTACGGGGACCCAGAATTATCTCTGCCGAATCGAATATAGGAGCGGAGTAGCCACATACCGGCAATGGCAGTTCGAGATCGAATTCTTCTTCGCCCTTGCCGCCAAAAGTGGAATCATAGCGGCGGGAAAAGAAAAGCAGATCGCCCTCAGTGCTGTGCTCCGTCCTGCCATAGTCGACTCTCGACTCCGGTAATAAGCGCCGTTCTACCTTTGTAAGCCTCGGTTGGCTGTTCCAATAGGGAGTGACCAACTGGATCTCGGGCGTCAGGGTTTTACCAAGGTCCCGCAGTTTTGCGGTGACGCTGGTGTGCGCCCAGCTAACAACTTCCAGCGAGTAACGAATGCCATCGTAATTGGCAATGACTTCGCAACCTGCGCAATGCACACCGAGATTGCTGCCCTGGATTTGAAGGGTATCGCTGTTCAGAGACAGGGACTGAACGCGCGGGTTAGTTGAATCTACGCTGGTTGCTGCGGCACTAGCCAAACTGGTGATGGCAAGCAAGCCCGTGATAATCATGCTTAACCGGTACAAGTCTACACCTCCTTTTTGTGTATCTGAAGCTGATAATTGACGAGACTACGTCGGTGCGCAATCACCGATTCCGGTGAGTTGGAGGCGCTCTGACCTTATGCAACGCGAATAACACCGCGGTACAGACCACAGTCTCACGCTTTGCGATAAATACCGGGAATTGGGGATATTCGAGAGATTCACCGTGCTCTAGAGTCGCGTTTATCATGGATTAGTGGATATCTGGAGTGCAATTGCGTTGGACGAAAACAGATGCCGGAGTGCATCAGGCAGAGGTTGACGGTGAGATGCCTTCGTACCGCGGTCGGTATCGTTTCATCAATACCGGAAACTATTCAGGGCTGGATTGGCGAGGGGAATTGTTGCGGTCGTTCGTGCAGCGTTCCGGGTACCGGGTTAGAAGCCGGCCTTTAGCTGCCCGTTTAGCAATCGTTGCGGTTATCACAAACCTGAGTGTTGTAGCCAGTGTAGATGCAGCAGAGATTGCCACCGGCATTGACGCATCGGAGCATGCAAGCGATGGCTCAACAAACCAGGTTGAATACAAAGCCTTTTACAATGAGATCGAGGCAACCGAATTTGTCCACATCACTCGGGACCGAGTGTTTTTCACGGTACCGTTTCCGGCCAGTAGTGAGCCGTTTACGCTACGGATCATAAAACGGCAAAACGAAGAGTTATTGCTTGACGCTGATTATCAAATGGTTGATGGAGAGGTACTGTCACTCGGCGATAATAGCGATAATGAAATTGTTGATGAATCATCGGCAATCGTTGCCGAAAGTTCCGCTGAGCCCGCGAACACGGGAAATCTTGAGTTTGAAAGAGGCGGACAACTGGATGTGACTGCCCTGGGTAGTGCAGAAGACGGCAGTGATTTTGATCGACGGGAAACAGAGCAGGAAGGCGAAAGTGATTTACTGGCGAGTTTCAGCGTAGGTGCTGCCTATCAAGCCGTCGACGCATCACTTGCTGTCGAAGCCGTACACCGCAGTAATCCGGACAACGCATTGCGTTTTGGTGGCCCCGGGGCGGACGTTTCTCGATTCCACTCGACACTTCAGTTTAATGCAAACGATGGCTCCACGTTTTATCTGAATGCGGGCGACATCAGTGTGGCCTCATCAAACTCCCTGGTAAATTCTGGTATGTCCTCCCGCGGATTCAGCATTGGTTTTATTGCACCCGATGAGCGATTTAGATGGGAAGTGGGACGCGTTTATGGTCAGGACATAGTCGGACTGATTAGAGGGCCAATAGCAGTGTCTAGCGAATCCTATCGAATCGGTGCGAGCGTTGGATTTAAGTTGGTAGAAAATGACGTGCTTGAATGGGATGCACATCTGTCAAACCTGCGGGTGAAAAGGGATGTGGAAGACGGTTTTGCGACAGGTGAATCCATTAGCGGTGAAACCAATAGTGTGTGGGGAATCGGAAGCGACTTTTCATTGCTCGATGACCGATTGAAACTGTCATTTTCCTGGGCACGATCAGACTATGACAATCCCACCGATCTCAATGATGAAAATCTGCCAGACGACGAAGGTTTTGAAATATTCTCACCAGGTATCACCAGTGGTAACGCCTATCGGCATACACTGGAATGGGATGCCTGGAGCAACGAAGATGAAAGCTCGTATGTATCGCTGGCGTTTTCGACGGAGAGGGCCGATCCGTTTTATCGATCTATACATGGAGAAGCAACCGCGGACAGGCGTCAGTGGTCACTGTTGGCGGACGTCACGGTCGGTCCGGTAACAGCCAGTATTGGCACGACTCAGTATCAAAATAATCTTGGTGGATTGATCTCTGTACATACGCTTGATGAGGCAGTACACACAGCGGAAGTAACACTTGATGTCGTTAGCTTGCAAGACAGCGAGGGGAATAACATTCCGTTATCGCCCGTGATTCCCTCCTCGGTCAGTATTTTTGCCACTGTTGAAGAGTTGCAAACACTGAATGGCGATCAGATTATTCTGGCGCCTGTGATTGAGGGTTTTGATTTTATGGATCAGGTTACCGAAACACTGGGTGTTTCCATGGATTGGGAGGGAGAGTCGAGCACCACCTCACTGGGAATAGATTATTCCTTCCTCGACAATTCACAGCGTGAGCGCGCGACTGCGGATAGCAGAGATCTTGTTTACTCCGTATCGCACTCACTCGAAGGCGAAAACTGGAATCTGGCCGGCCGTGTAGCATTAAGTGTCAGCGATGACCTCGATAATGCTTCCCGTTCGACCACTGATCTTGTCGAGTGGGGATTCTCGGGATCTTACATCGCTGACAACGGGCTGGTTCTATCTGCGGGATTTGACAATAGTCTCAATCGTTACAACGACAGAATTCTTGACGAGGATGAAGATAGCGAGTCACAGGTTTATAGTTTTACCCTTGAATTTGGAACCTGGATGGCGCGCAAACTCGCATGGAGTGTAGAACCTTCAGCCAGTGCGAGCTGGCAACGTACGGTGACAGATAATCGCAGTATTTTTTACGTAAATGACCAGTTATCGGAGTCATTTACTCTGAATGTAGGGGTGCCCTTCTGATGTCGTATCAAGCGAAAGTGATTTCGTTTATCGCCTTGTTGCTTACCCTGGCGCATACAGCACGGGCAGATATACAACGTGATCCAATTGGTGTGAACGTTAGCGCAGCGCGGCCCATGTCACTAACTGTGCGATTCGCAGATTCGAATGGTGCATTGTTTACTTCGGATCAGGCATTGTTTTGTTACAGACAACTGCCAAACGGTCAGTGTGATCCCGCCACGATTCTTGGCAGTCTGCCGAGAAGTCGCGACCTTGGCTCAACCAATGTGCCTACCTCCAGAATTACTGATGTGATGACGATCCCCTATTCGGTGATTCGGTCTACATTGTCGATCGCCCAGGAAGTCGACTTTTCAGATTTTTTTTATGTACGCCGTTTTATTCCGGCACCGGGCGTAGACCTTGGTGCAGGAGTGGATCAAGTGGTTTATCAAAAAGTCACCTGTCATTTTGCCGGTCCCGCAAGAGTGCCCCTGTCACTGACAAAGGTTTCTGTGTTCGGCAGAGAGACTTTTCGGGATGATCCGGTGCGGGCGATACGTCTCAATCAGGACAACCTCGGTGACGGACAAATCTATGCCCATGTTGAACATACCGGTACCGGATTTATCGAAGGCTGGTGGGAAATTCGACATCCCGGTGAAGCAGAAATTCGGGAAGTGGACCGGCTTCCACAAGCGGCGCTCGCACCTGCCGAGCGCGGTTTGCAAAATCGCTATTTTCGGTTAAAGCGATTTAGAGCGCATGCTACGACCGCAGGTTTGGTTGTGATAGAAGGGCCACGATATGACGAGTTACCCAGAAAAATTTCGGGCCGCCACGATATTCTATTGCGATTTCCGGCAGGTCGGGGGCGCGAGAACAGAGCCAGGTTATCTGGTACGGATGAGCCGTTAAATGTTTTCTCGGGGGTGGTTGCCGGCTTTCAAATTCCGGTACTTGAGTACCATGTTCCTGTGGAACTGGGTAGCCAGGCGTCATCATTGGCAATACGTGGTCGTCTGTTAAAACCGGGTGGAACGGAGAATCCCGTCTGGAAACTCGCATGGCAAGTTCCGGAACGCGATGATCTGGTCGTGCGGTTGAGGATTGATGAGGAAACAAAGGCAATCGCGCCGGTGGCCACTGGTGTGCTGGTTTTTCCGGCGGACTGGCTGGATGAAAGTGATGAAAGTCTGGTACGCCTCGATTTTGTTGATTCCGCCGGAGTACTGGTACATAGCGAAAACGTAGTAGCTGTTGAATAGAATTTCTATGACCGATCACAAGGAGGTTGCCTGCACGGATTTTTCCAGGTTAAGGGCCCAATTGCGCGATTTAAGTCTCATGTGGTTAAAAATCCCTGATTCAGGTGATTCGTACATTAACCATGTGGCAATAAGATCTGTGTCGCTGGTGATCAGCTGAAATCCATAGAAGGAAAGATTGATGAAAACGATTCTAGTAATAATTGCGGCAATGGGAATGTCCGGGACAGCGTTTGCCGGAAACGGCATGTGTAAAGATGCAAAAATCAAAATTACGAATACCGGTGTTGTTGATGCCAAAGTTATTGATATTAAATACTGGGACAGCAGTGCAAAGCTCTGGAGAGACGAGCACGGGGCTTCCAATTCGGTAGTGGCAGCACATGGAGCAACAATTACCTATACCAGTGATCTGGAGGAAGTTAAGAACGATCCGAAGGTAAAAGTGAAAATTGAATACAAGGTCAGCAAGGACGGGAAATGGAAAAACAAAACATGGAGCTCACCTTCGTCAGCTAAAAAATGCAAAAGCAAGAGCAATACAACTTATAAGGTCACAATACGCCCGAGTTAGAAAATTCGGAGTTTAAATCACCATCGCTTGTTTGGGCGGTACAGAGGTAATTCAAAAACAGACCTGATAACAAAGATGATCAGTTAGTTGCGCCAGTAGCCGCAGGTGCAATCGTAACAACAAGAAATGTGGACTGGTTGTAGCGCTATTGAAAAGGTCACGAGAAAGCGAGAATGACCTGATGACCTGGCTACTACAGAGTTTCAGCGTGTGAAGCCTGTAGAGCCGGGGCCCGGGTGTAGATGGATATTAACTAAAGAGGAATTAAAATGCGTAAAATACTGAAAAACCCGGGTGCGCTTGTTTCCGGTATTGCACTGTCGTCGATGATGGCATTGCCTGCATACGCCAACGATAGTGCTGAAGATCTGTTCACAATAGCCGAGTCTGCTGAGTGTATCGATTTGGATGGTGACGGCTGGGGATGGGATGGCAGTATGTCATGCAGGGTGATGGATCTTGACCTCATGAGAGGCGCATGTGTCGACTATGATGGGGATGGCTGGGGTTGGGATGGCGTTGAGTCCTGTCAAATTCCGGGGTTTGTGCCCGTTGCCAGTGAATGCGTTGACTACGACGGTGATGGTTTTGGCTGGGATGGAGTCGAGACCTGTATACCGGGTGTCGAGGATGCCGTTACCGATGATAATCCACCGGAAGAAACCGGACAGGAAGAACCCGTTCAGGAAGAAGTCGTTCAGGATGAACCAGTCCTGGAAGAGCCAGTGCAGGACGAACCAGACCAGGATGAAGCGGAAGCGAATGCACTTGAAGCTGCCCGAATGGCGTTTAACAGTGAGCTGGAAGGTGTGCGCAGCTATGGCTGCTCGCCAGGTGCGGAGGGGCAGTTCACGACCGAGTTTGTAGAGGTTTTTTTCAACGGGCAAACCTCCAGTGATATCTGGCTATATGAAGAACCAGACTGTAACAGCAGGCCGCTAACCGTTAAAACGGCGCTGCCGCTTCAGAGCTACATGCTGGAGAATCCGGTAGTCACCGCCGATGGTCGCGATGCCTTTGAGGTGCAGCTGGAAACCTTGCAAGTGTCGAGCGAAGCCGGTGATGGTGCTTTTCCGGTTGGTACCGTATTGTTTGATATTTTTGCACTGGAGCAGGGCGGAGTAACACAAGGTACAGCCTTTGCCACAACTGCTGAGGAGAGACCGCTCGATCTTCTGACGGCGGGAACGGCTACACCGGTTGGCGCAAGAGCGGACGCCGCAACTGCAGCCGGACTCATGAATACGTGGAGAGCCGAGTGCTTTAACGGCAGAGTTCAGGAACGCACATTTGATGATCAACAACTGGTTGAAAGAGTTGATTTCTATGCAGACGATGCGTGCGAGAGTTTTATTGCCAGCAGATTCAATACATGGAATGTGACCTATAAAGAAGCCGTAACCACTGTATTCGGCCAGCCTGCGTTACGCACCTTCACAGAACTGGTATCGTCGCGTTACGGTATTATTCTTTCCGGCCCGGATCTTCCGGAGCCTCCACCATTGAGTCAGGTCGGTCTGATGTTTGAAGATATCTGGGGAGTGATAGGAGACGAGCTGGTGATTGGCACTTGTCTTGACAAACGGCCGGGCGGTTGTGGCAGCGCAGACAATGTTCCCGATATATTGAACTACAACGTCGGCAACCGGTTCGTCCGACAGTAGAGGCAAGATGATTGCCTGGCGGCCCGTAGTGGTGTCGCCAGGCAAGCTGAGTTAAAAGCTATATCGTTATACAGTTGCCTGTGCCAGTTCCTGAGTGGCCCGCCACAGTTTGCTATCTATAGTTGCTGTGGTTGATTCTTGTCTACGTGAGCCTGGCAAACGCGCACCGGGTTGCGCATCAACAGATTCCTTGAGCATTGCCAGTCGCCCCCAGAATTCGTCGCCGGAAAAGGTGGTCGGGTCGAGCAGAAAATAAAATTGTCCGAGACCGTGAGGCGGGCCATCGGCAAGCTTAAGACCTTTTACCTGCGTAGATGTGACGCTTCCTGTTACGGCTGCTGCCAGAATCTCTGTCATTAAACCAAAACCGTAGCCCTTGTAACCACCGGTGGATACCAGCGATCCCTTAAGTGCCATTGCGGGGTCTGTGGTTGGATTGCCATCGGGGTCTACCGCCCAGCCTTCCGGTATCGATTCACCGGCGCTGGCTGCCATGGTTATTTTGCCAAGTGCCACTGCACTGGTGCTTTGATCGAACTGAAAAGAAACTCCACCGTCTTTGGCCGGTATAGCCATGGCAACCGGATTGGTTCCAAGCACGGCCTTGTTGCCACCGGGCGGTGAGACAACCGCCGATGCGTTGGTGAAACCGATGCCAATCAAACCGGCGTTGGCAATTTGTTCGGTAAAATAGCCAAGTGAGGTGCAGGTATGTGAATGACAAATGGCAAGTGTGCAAGTGCCAGCCTCACTGGCAATTCGCAGTGCTTGAGGTAAACCTTTTTTAAACGCCGCTTGTGCGAAGCCGTAAGCGGCGTCCACTTTTACACTTGCGCTTCGGGGTACGGTGACTAGCGGTTCCACATCACCTTTTACCCGACCGGATAGCAATTGCGTACAGTAGCTCTCCAGATAATAAAGACCACAAATTACATTTCCGTTTTTTTCTGCTATGCGGATGGCACTGGCAACCTCTGTGGCTACCCAGGAGGCTGCACCGTGCTTAACCAGAGCGGCTTTGCTATGTGATTCAATATCGTCAAGTGTAACGGTGACTGTATTCATTTATTTCCAATGTTGTTTTTTGAATGCCTGCTATCGAACGCGCCGGGTTTCACTACACTAGTGCAATTCAGGTGCTGTACTATTTATCCAGCAGTTTATGTTCCTCCAATACCTTGCGCGCAACACGAAAGCACTCCAGCGATTGTGGTACACCACAATATATCCCGATGACATGGATGATGGCGCGTATCTCTTCGACGGATACTCCGTTATTTATTGCGCCACGACAGTGAATCTCCCATTCATGCATTTTCCCTAGTGCACCGATCATCGAAAGGTTCATCATCGAACGCGTTTTTGCATCTATGGCGTCGTCGCCCCAGCCAAAGCCCCAACACCACGCGGTCATTGCTTCCTGAAACGGCCGGCTAAAATCATCTGCCGCTGCGAGGTTTTTCTCAACGTATTCTGCACCGAGGGTGTTTTTTCGCCGGTCAAGACCTTTTTCAAATAAATCATCGTTCATGAGACTGTTAGCCTTTGTATGTTGTCAGTTGTGGAAAGGTATTAAGAATTGTTCGGAAAAAAATCACCCTGCGTTTTTCGCATCCAGGATTGCAGTACCGCGATTGAATGCTCGGAGTCTACGCCACCGGCGGGATCAACCACCAGAGGTCCAGGTCTGTAACCTCTGCTGGCCAGGCCACGCTGTACAGACTCTACAAGGCCAATATCCTCTTCTACAGTAGTTTCTCGATCTTGCGCTGACAGTTGTCTAACAACAGCTGATTCACTGCCTTCGACGCTATACCAGCCTCTCGATAACGCAACGTTTTCAGCGTCGATGGCTCTCCAGTGGTAAGTGTTTAACACGTTGCCAGGGTAGACCTGAAAGGAAAACAGTGGCCATAAAAACCAGGACGAATAGTGACCGGCGTGCGCATTGGAATCGGGATCAATTGTATAGGACATGCGGTCGAGGTTCTGGCATTCTGTAGTGTGACGCAGGCAATAACCCTGAGGCTGTATGTCATAGGTTTCCGGTTTAACTACTCCGGTAGCAAAGGTCTTGTGATTGAGTTTGCAGTGGTAGCATTCGGAGTAATTTTCCACGGAAACTTTCCAGTTGCATTTCTCTTTTATCTCTACCTGATCCAGTGGTAGCAGATGTTGTATTTGCGGAACGTACTCGGCCAGTTCCGTCCTCACTCCGGGAAACCATTCGTCCATGGGTTTGGCGTGGTTGTCGAGATTGACGAACAGGAAACCAAGAAACTCCTCAATCACTACAGAGGCCAAACAGATTTTTCCCGTGTCGAAGCCAGGTACGGATTTGATGTTTGGGCCGTTGTTTAACTCGCCGGTGAGTCTATAGTTCCAGGCGTGATAAGGGCAAACAATCAGGCCGGTATTTCCGTTGCCCTCAAGTAACTGGTGCGCACGATGTTGACACACATTGTAAAAACAATGCAGTTCGCGTTGATTGTCGCGAATACAAAACAGATTCTCGCCGGCGACCTCGAATGTAAAGTAATCGCCTGGTTCTTTCACCAGTGAGGCATGTCCGGCAAACTGCCAGGTACGAGCCAAAAGGCCCTGTTGTTCTGCAGCAAAAACTGCCGGATCGGTGTAGTAGTGTGCTTCGAGTGAACGTAGTGGTTCAATTGCCGCGGCCATCCGACTGCTCCTGTGCCCAGGTTGCGTTTTTGGTTGTTGTATCGTTGATAGGTGGGCAATTAGCTACTCTGCAGTAAACGATTCTTTGTCGATTATATAAATACATAAAAACGTCTCGAATGATCGCCATCGCGCCTTCTCACTGCGAAGAACCTGTCA
>CAYPCS010000024.1:10022-23120 GCA_964409275.1 uncultured Granulosicoccaceae bacterium | reverse complement strand
AATCAGGCCAGAATGCCTACCTCCGAACTGCCGGCAAGTGCGCGGGTGGTCATTATCGGCGGCGGGGTCATGGGATGCGGGCTTGCCTACCATTTAACGCAGGAAGGCTGGAGCGATGTAGTACTGCTGGAAAAGGCAGAGCTCACATCCGGCTCGACGTGGCATGCTGCAGGGCAGATAACGCATTCAACCTCAAGCTTCAGTCTGGGCAAGTGTGTTGATTACAACATTGGTCTCTACAGTGGTGAACTTGAGCGGGAAACCGGTCAATCAGTCAGTTGGCACGGTTGCGGTTCATTTCGTATAGCGTATACACCGGACGAAATGGACTGGCTGCGACACACGTTGTGTGTTGCGACTGCGCTGGGTTTTAACATTGAACTCGTGGAGCCTCAGCGCATACGAGAACTCCACCCGTTCTACAATGTCGATGGCGTGTCGGGGGCGTTGTATACACCCGATGATGGCCATGTGGATCCGTCGGGAGTTACTCATGCGCTGGCGGCCGGAGCGAAAATGCGCGGGGCTAAAATCATTCGCCACTGTCGTGCTACCGATATCACACTACTTGAGTCAGGTGAGTGGAAGGTGCACACGGCACACGGAGATATTGTGTGCGAACACGTGGTCAATGCCGGCGGCACCTATGCCAGGCAAATGGGTGAATGGAATGGTCTGCAATTGCCCATGACATCGATGACTCATCACTATTTTGTTACCGATACTGTGGCTGAATTTGAGGCGCTCGATCGGGAACTTCCGGTGATTCGCGATGATAAACAGGTGTCCGGCTATGTGCGTATGGAGCAGAAGTCCGGCTTGATCGGGATCTACGAAAAATCTTCACCCAATACCGTGTGGGAAGATCATTGTCCGTGGGACGCCGAGCACGAGCTATTCGCCCCTGACTATGACCGTGTGATGCCATGGCTTGAAAACGCCTTGCAACGAATGCCGGTGTTGGCTGATTACGGTATCAAGCGCGACGTGCATGGTGCAATCTCTCACCCACCGGACGGCAACCCGTTGACGGGGCCGGCACCAGGGGTGACAAACTACTGGTGTTGCTGTGGTTGCCAGATAGGGATTGGCTGGGGGCCCGGGCTTACCCGCGAGCTGGCGCGCTGGATGGTCTACGGAGCAGCCGATATATCCATGCGAGACTACGATCCGCGACGCTTCGGCGATTACGCCGATAAAAAGTGGCAAGTGGTCAAGGCGCGTGAAGATTATTGCCTGCGACATGAAATACCGTTTCCGCATTTTAACCGGCTTGCAGGTCGACCGGTTAAGGCCGGGCCTCTCTATCAACGACTAAAAAACCAGGGCGCTGTATTCGAGGAAGTCTTTGGTCACGAGAGACCGCGCTGGTTCGCGACTGATGGCATTGAGGCAATGGACCAGTACTCGTTCAAGCGAAACGAGGTTCATGACATCGTCGGTCGTGAAGTGGCCGCGGTGCGTACCGCGGCGGGCATTATGGATGTGACTGCATTTGCCAAAGTAGAGGTGGCAGGTGCGGATGCAGAGGTTTATCTCGACAGACTGGTTGCAAACCGGCTTCCTCGCAACACCGGTTCAGTGGTACTTGCACACTTCCTCAATGAACGAGGTCGTATTGAAATTGAAAGTACCATCGTGAAACTTGAGGAGCAGCGTTACTATATAGTATGCGCTGCTTTCTTTGAGCAGCGCCTGCTTGATCATTTGCAACGGTACACGCACCATCACTGCGTTGAAATTATTAATCGATCATCGAGCTGGTCAGCAGTTACGCTGCAGGGGCCTCACGCGCAGGTGATTCTGGCTTCAGTCACCAATACCTCACTGGACATACAAGGTTTCCGCTGGCTGACCGCGCAAACCATTGAGATAGCAGGGGCATCTGTTCTTGCCGTACGAATGTCCTATAGTGGTGAGGCAGGGTGGGAAATACACGGACCCGGCGAGCTCATGCTTCAGGTATATGATGCGTTGTGGAATGCGGGCACCCGTCATGGTCTGGTGAACTATGGTTCATTCGCGATGAATGTGATGCGTATGGAAAAGGGTTTTAAAGGGGCCGCAGAGCTCACCAACGAGGTTACTCTTCCGGAAGCTGACGTGATGCGCTTTGTTTCCCTCGACAAAGGGGATTTTACAGGCAGGCAACAAACCCTGGTGAGTTGCAGTGCTGACCTGCAATGGGTGTGCAGGTGTCTGGAAATCGAACCCGACGGTATCAGCGATGGTCATGGCGGAGAAGCGGTGCTTCATAATAACAAGGTTGTCGGCAGTGTAAGTTCGATGGTCTACGGGCACACGGTGGGAAAAGGACTTGCGTTTGCCTATATTAAGCCGGACGTCGCAATCGCCAGTGCGAAATTGAGTGTGCTGGTAATGGGGAAACCGCGCACCGCCCGGGTATTATTGCATCCGGCCTATGATCCGCAGAGTCTGTTGCCACGTGTTCAGACTAATCTGAAAAACAGTTTGTGAGAACGGAAATGACAACACAAAATGAATGGATAGACCGCGCCCGAAAAGTGCTGCCTGCTGGCGGGTTTGGTAATTTCGACGCAGAAATTGTCATACGCAATGGATTGGGCTCGCAGGTCTGGGATGAAGACGGTAACCAGTATATTGACTACCTGATTGGCTCCGGTCCGATGCTGGTGGGCCACGGACATCCCGAAGTGGTGGAAGCCGTGCAGGAGCAGTTGTCGCAGGGCATGACTTTTTTCGCCAACAATGCTCGGGGTATAGAGTTGGCAGAGGAAATTTGTCGTGCAGTGCCGTGTGCAGAACAGCTACGGTATCTTAGCACGGGTGGCGAGGCCGATATGTACGCCATGAGACTTGCCCGGGCGTTCACCGGGCGCGATAAAATAATGAAGTTTGAAGGTGGCTATCACGGTATGTCTGCAGAGGCATTGATGAGTCTTGCACCAACCCGCCTGGTTAATTTTCCACAGGCGGTGCCAGATTCCGCTGGTATTCCGCAGGGCGTTAAAGAGTCTATGGTGATCGCGCCGTTTAACGATATAGAAGCGGTAGGTGGTTTGCTGGACCAATACAGTGATGAAGTCGCCGCTATTATTGTTGAGCCGCTGCAACGCCTGGTTCCGCCGGCGCCCGGTTTCTTGCAGGGATTGCGCGATGAAGCCAGCAAGCGCGATATTGTGCTTATCTTTGATGAAGTGGTTACCGGTTTTCGCTTTAGCTATGGTGGTGCTCAACAGTACTACGGTGTGACACCGGATCTCTGCACACTAGGCAAAGTTATTGGCGGTGGATTGCCACTGGCAGCAATCGTTGGCAAGACTGAAATCATGGATCATTTTGACAAGGAGAAAGTCGGGGATAGCGGCTTCACTTTTCAAATTGGTACATTGAGCGGAAATCCGCTAGCAGCGGCGGCAGGCCTGAAAACGCTTGAAATAATGCGGCGCGAGGGCGCCTATGAGAAACTGAAAACCATTGGCGAGACGTTGATGAGTGCTACTACCAGTCATCTTGATCGGGTAGGTGTTGATCACCAGGTGGTAGGCGAACCGATGTTATTCGATGTACTTTTTACATCGAACGCCGTGTCAAACTATCGTGATGTGGTACGTGCGGATGCAAGCCTGAACATCCGGTTTAACGACCATCTGCGTGCGAAGGGCATTTTGAAATCACCCGGCAAAATATATCCGTCTCTTGCACTTACTGACGAGGATATCAGGAATACTATCGCGGCTATTGCCAGTGCTGCGGACGCACTGGTTGCCGGTTAACCGCTATCTATCGGAATAGGTGCGGGTGGTGTTTCGCGATACACTGTCTATTCCCGAGACACCAGTGATATTGGCTGGAATGTTTGACAAGCTCGTGATTAGTGGAGCGTCGTTATCAGCGGCGTCAAATGTCAGCAGAGGCTGGCCAAGTGCTTCGCGAATTTCAGAGGCAAATATTATTGTTCCGCCAGTGACTGACCGCACTGAGTTGTTGTCGTCCTGGATTATTATTGATGCATTGTTTCCCAGTGTAACTCGCTCAATACGGTTGTACTCGGCTTCATCAGTGATAAATTTTCCGTCGTATACGTAGGGCTCAAGGCATGTCCAGCTGGATAAATCCTTGTCCTGACGCGAGGCAATATGGATACCGTCGGAGAATGTACTGTCGAGAATACTGTTGTAGTTGGCCCCCCATTCACGAATAACCCCGCGCTCACCACAGTTGCGATACATGGTTACGCCGGTCAGGGCATTGCCCTCGAACACCGAGTTGCGGATGATATTGCTTTGCGAGCTATCGACAGCTATTCCCTCGCGCTTGTCCTTTTGATCGTTAATCAGATTTTCCTGCCAGTCACCTGTGTCTTTATCGCGATAACCGTTGTTGGCGATTCGGCTGTTTGAAATGGTGTTGCCGAACGAGTTGTATTCCAGGTAGATACCGGTTGTACCGTTGTCAGACACATCACAAAAGTCGCAGCGAAAGTCACTGGCGCCGACATTGACGAAGATGCCGTGATTAACATTGTTGTGCACACGAACATTTTCAAAACGGGTTCCGGTGACCTGCGGGTTGATGGTAACCCCTCCGTCGAAACGCGTAATAGTCAGGTTGCGAACGGTGACATTGTCGGCGTTGATCACCAGACCAATGCATTCGGTATTGCAGTCGCCATCGATTACGTGGCCATTGCCTTCTATGACAACCCCGGGTCCATTCACCAGGTAGTTTGTCTTTGTGACGTCAGCATCCAGTGTCAGGTTTTCCTTGATGGTGATACTTTCATCAACGAACGTCTGTGTGGAACAGGCAGTCAGAAGCAGCATGCACGCGGTGGCGATCAAGGTCTGCGGCAGAGACCGGCGGCGGGTGTGTCGATGAAGGTGTGTAATAATCATGCAACGTAGTGTCATATATGTGACACATAAAAACCGCGATCTGACTCACATAGATGAATTTGCCTGGCTATTGAATTGTGTGTCGAGGCCCCCCAATTGCCACTGTCGGCTTTGCGTACTCGAAAAAAATAACAAAAACAATAATATAGATACATAAGCCATGGCTAATTAAGCCTCACCGGCAGTGGCAGAACGCCAGGCAGCTGATCCTGGAAACCTGATTTTTCGATAAACCTAATAGTCAAAATATTGGCGTTATGTCTGATTTAACCCGACTTCTGAACTCTGGCCTCTGAACTCTGGCCTCTGAACCGGTACTCTTTTTGCTCAATCAGGTGGCCGAATAATTCTCAATTCGATTTATTGTCATGACGTTCAGTCGAGTTAAACCGCGAGCGTCACCAGGAAAAACCGGACGCTATGATACGCTTTAAAAACACTCGAAATACGTTGTCTCTTCTCGCCATGTTATTTGTGGTCGCCGCGTGCGGAGGTTCCAGTGTCACTTCCACAGCTACCCCGGTTAACGATAGCCCAGGTCTGGCAACTCCCGATGCTGTAGCTCCTGTCGCCCCGGTTGAGGCACGATCAGTTGCGGATGTGGTGATCGAAACCAGTGCCGGCAACATTGGCATTCAACTGAACCCCGACAGTGCACCGTTAACCGTGGATAATTTCCTTAACTATGTGGATGGCAGCTTCTACGATGGAACGGTTTTTCATCGCGTGATAGATGGATTTATGATTCAGGGGGGTGGATTTACCGACACATTTGAGCTCAAACAAACGCTTGACCCTGTGGCGAACGAAGCCGACAACACACCAGGCAATACAAAGTACACAATCGCTATGGCGCGAACGAGTGATCCACAGTCGGCGACTGCACAGTTTTTTATCAATGTGGTTGATAATCCGTTTCTTGACTACACCGCGCCAACTATCGAAGGCTGGGGTTATACCGTATTTGGCGAAGTCGTTAGTGGCCAGGTCGTAGTGGATCAAATAGCATCGAGTACAACCACAGCGGCGGGTCCGTTTATCAGTGATGTGCCTTCACCACTGGTGTTGATAAACCGTATCCGGCGAGAAAAATAAAGACTGAATTATCCGGGTTGTTGTCTCATGGCAGAGCAGGAGAACAACAACCAGGCGTAAATAGAAATCGTCAACAGCGATGTCAGCCGTTGGCTATGTGAACCAGCCTGGTACCTGTCTACCAGGCGTTCCTCCAGGTGGTAGTATCGTTCTGATATTACCCGAATTGTACTTCCCGGTAGCGCTACTTCATCTGCTGCCACTCTGCTTCATCCCGCGAGAAGCGCTACTGCTGAAACAATCCTGACACCACCGGCTCTGCGCCGTCTTCCGCAATTGCGCCTGCGAGACCTGGACTAATGAAAGCCGGGGGCGGCGAGATTACGCTTACTCCCCGACCGTTTTTCGAGCCGTTTCCCTGCACTGAGCTGGTCTGTCGGTATTTCTCATATCGTGCTTGCGCGATGCCTTACAATCGTCTCTGATAATGCGATTTTCGATTTTTCCTTTAGAGATTGTTTGAAGCAGGCGAATTTATGAAGTCACACGCACGTGTAGTGGTGATCGGTGGTGGTATAGCAGGTTGTTCAACGCTGTATCACCTGACCCGTGAGGGCTGGACTGATGTTGTCCTTGTGGAGCGTGACGAACTGACCTCAGGCTCGACCTGGCACGCTGCCGCTCAGGTCACCCAGTTTGGCGGCAACCAGACCATGGTCGCACTCAAACGTCACAGCATTGATCTCTACCGGGAGCTTGCTGCAGACCCTGATCATCCGATTAGCTATCACATCACTGGTGGTATGCGTCTGGCCCACACCCGCGATCAGGTTGATACCTACAAGCACTATGTTGGAATGGCGGCTGGTATGGGTGTGGAAATGGAGTTTATTGATGCCAGTGAAGCGGGTCGCCGACATCCATTGATGACTACTTCCGGACTACTTGGCGCCTGGTGGGACCCTCTGGACGGTGATATAGATCCGGCCGGAATTACGTTTGCGCTGGCTCGCAAGGCTCGCGAAGCGGGTGCTGAAGTCTATCGTTTTAATCCGGTAGAGGCGATTGATCGAACAGCCTCCGGAGAATTCGTTGTACACACGAAGGAGGGCACCATCACCTGTGAGAAAGTCGTGAATGCAAGCGGATATCGGGTGAATGAGGTTGGTGCTATGTTGGGGGTTACTCATCCGGTGACATCCATGGAGCACATGTACTTTTTAACCGATCCCGTGAGCGAGCTCGAAGCACTGGATTATCGGGTGCCGATTATCCGTGACCCGGGTGATGATTTTTACTCAAGGCAGGAAAAGAAGGGGCTGTTGGTGGGAGTCTACGAGCAGGCCTGCAAGCCTTTTGGAATTGACGGCATCGATCCGAACTTCACCCAGGCACTGTGTCCTTCCGATCTGGACCGTTGTCTCGATAACATGGAACGCATATTCAAGCGCCTACCGGCAATTGAAGAGGTTGGCATTCATACCGTAGTTAACGGACCCATCACCTACACCATAGATGGTGCTCCCTTGATTGGACAGATCCCGGGTATCCGTAATGCATATTGTGCGATCGGTTTGCGAGCCGGAATTGGTGAAAGCGGCGGGCACGGCAAGGTGCTGGCTGAAATCATGGTGCACGGCGAGTGTGAGTGGGATGCGTGGTTTCTTGATCCAAGGCGCTTCACTCAGTATGCCAATACCGAACACACCCGCTTGAAAGCGATAGAGGATTATCAAAACGAGTTTCACTACCACTTGCCGCACGAACACAGACCGGCTGCCAGACTTGCCCGTACCACACCGTTGTATGCCGTTCTTGATCAAAAGCAATGTGCCTGGGGTGTAGTAGCGGGTTGGGAGCGCGCTCTTTATTTCAAACCCGATGCGTCATTTGCAGAGCAACATGGCTTCCGGTTTTCGAATGTTGAATCGATTGTCGCCGCCGAGATTGAACACCTGGTAAACGGAGTCAGCATGATGGAGACTTCCGGCTTTAACCGCTATGAAATAAGTGGCGATGGCGCTCAGGCATTTCTCGACCGAATGGTGTGTGGCGTGCTGCCGGTTAAAACGGGAAAAGTCAGTTTGTGCTATTTGCTGACCGAAAAGGGCAACATACTGTCGGAAGCAACCATTGCCAAAACGGGTGAAGAGTGCTTCTGGTTTGGCTCTGCCGCGGCGGCGGAATGGCATGATCGTGACTGGCTGCAAGAGTTTGTGCCAGACACCGTCACCATCCGGGAAATGGCGTCAAGTCATACAATGGTGGTGGTAGCGGGGCCGGAATCGCGCCGTTTTTTACAGTCCCTGTCTCCGCGCGGCGACTGGTCAAAAGAATCCTTTGGCTGGATGCAGGTTCGCTCACAGTTAATCGGGCATGTCGAGGTGACTGCCATGAGTGTTAGCTACAGCGGTGAAATGGCCTATGAGCTCCATGTGCCCAATGAACAGGCTTATCTGTTATGGAAAACGCTCGAAGACGCCGGTGTGGCATTTGATCTGGGTCTGTTCGGGCTATATGCCGCCGAATCAATGCGTCTGGAAAAAGGCTATCGCCACTGGAAAGCCGATATCCACTATGAATTTAATCCGTTTGAATCATCTCTGGATCGCTTTGTCGATAATACAAAAGCAGATTTCATTGGCAAGGAGGCATTAGCGCGCCAGCAGTCGGCCGGTCACCGGAAATTGTTTGTGGCGATGAATGTGGAATGTGACATTGGCGCCTGCCATGCGGGCGATCCGGTATTTGTGGATGGCAAGCAGGTGGGCACAGTGACATCAGGGGGCTACGGGCATCGCGTAAAAAAGAATATTGCGCTGGCGTTTATAGATCCGGAAGTGGCTGTGTCGTTGCAGACTCAGACACAGGAATCGAATTCGGTACTTGCGGTAGGCATTCTTGGTGAAACTTATCCGGCTCAACTCTCGGCACTTGATCAATATGATCCGCAATACTCCAGAGTGCGGGCATGAGTCATGCGTCGGGGCGCAGGCGACGAAAAGGTTCGTTGAGTCGCGAGCAAATGAAGACCCGACGTGGCTTACCGCCGGCCGTGAATCCGGCGCCAGCCGGCGCGGTTGGCGGTCAGTACCAGCCATTGTCAGGGGAACAACTGCAACAAATAGTCGATACATCCATCCGCATGCTGGCGGAACTCGGTATGGGAGACGCGCCACCTCAACTGGTGGAGCAGGCGTTGAAGTGCGGTGCAACCCTAAACGCCATGAACAGGCTGTGTTTTTCGAAAGCGATGATTGAAGACATCATAGACGGGGCCTGTAAGTCTTTTGTGTTTCATGGTCGTGATAATGCTCACACCATCGAGGTAGGTGGTGACAGGGTGTACTACGGCACTGGAGGTGCAGCCGTTCAAACACTTGATCTTGACAGCCATACCTATAGACCATCAACCTTAAACGATCTCTATAACTTCACTCGACTAACCGACACGTTACCCAATGTAAGCTGGTTCACCCGCTGCTGCATTGCCACCGATGTTGCTGACAGTTTCGAGCTCGACATGAACACGGCTTACTGTCTGATGAAAGGAACACAAAAGCCGGTAGGAATCAGTTTTACCCTGGCATCTCATGTAGATCCTGTGATTGATATGTTTGATCTGGTAGCTGGCGGTCCAGGTAAATTTGCGGCACAACCGTTTTGCAAGGCACACATCAGTCCGGTGATTTCGCCAATGCGCTATGGTGAAGATGCGTTTGAAGTGACACTTGCCTGTATCGAGCGCGGTGTGCCGATCAACAACATTGTCGCAGCGATGTCGGGCGCAACCTCTCCTGCGACCATAGACGGGATGCTTGCCGCCTCATTCGCCGAAACTCTGGCGGCGCTGGTAATGGTTAATATTTTTTCACCCGGTTATCCAATGATCTTCTCCAACTGGCCGTTTGTGATCGATTTGCGCACCGGTGCATTTAGCGGCGGAGGAGGTGAAATAGCCTTGCTTAATGCAGGCTCTGCGCAACTGGCTAATCACATTGGTGTGCCTTCCGGGGTGGCGTCCAGTATGTCCGATGCCAAAGCGGTTGACGCGCAGATGGGAATGGAAAAATCCCTTTCGGCTCTGGCGTGTGGTCTGTCGGGTGCCAACATGGTTTACGAATCGTCAGGCATGATGGCAAGCTTGCTGGGTGCGTCATTTGAAGCATTTTTGATAGACAATGAAATGCTCTCTCATGTGTATCGAATGATACGTGGTGTCGAAGTAACTGAAGAGACACTGGGTTTTGAGACAATGCGCAATGTCATCAATGGCGAGGGGCATTTTATAGGTGAGCCCGAAACGCTGGCGGCCATGGAGCGTGACTACTTTTACCCGGCACTATCGGACAGAGTCGAACCGACAACATGGGCTAATGAAGGTGCCCGGGATATATGGCAACGTGCGAATGCCAGTGCAAAGAAAATTCTTGAAAATCACAAACCTGAATATATGCATGCAACTATTGATCAGAAAATTCGCAACCGGCATCGCATACTGGTTAACTGAGAAAACAACATGAACAAAATGGCGACTGTGGACAATAAAATCTTTCAAGCGACCCGGGTGCCTTCGCTATTGGCAGCATTATCTGTTTTCGCGGTGGCTCTGTTCCCTTTGGTGCTACCTGCAGCGGACTTGACCGATAAAACTCTTTTTTCCAAATTAAAGGGGAGGGTAATTCGATCAATGGCAGTCGCACCATTTGATCCGGACTTTATTCTCATTGGCAACAAGGGGCCAATGGCAGGGGACGGAGTGATTTTCGTCAGCCGCGATGGCGGGGTGAGTTGGCGCTATCTGAATAGCAACCGGGCACTGAGCAGTGCCGCTACTGATGTTCAGTCGGTAGTTGTTGTTGATTCTAAAACTATGCTTGCCGGTACCTGGAAAAACGGGCTTTACCGCTCTGCTGACGGTGGTCGCAACTTTGAATCCGTGCGTGGTTTTCCGGTTCGGGATATACGTAGCCTTGCAGTTTCAACGTCGAACCCGAAAACGGTTTTTGCGGCAACTGGTGGCAGTGGAGTATTCATAAGTACAGACGCCGGACAGACGTGGGCTGCTACATCGCTTGATGCGGGCTTTATCTGGTCCGTTCGTGCACCGCTGCAAAGTACACTTGTGTTGGCGGGCTCGCAAAACAGTGGTTTACATGTTTCGCCTGATAATGGTGTGTCGTGGAGCCGTCACCTGAAAGATACCAAAGTATATGAAGCGGATGTATCCACGACCGCCTCGTCAATGATGGCGGTAGCGGCGGAAGACGGGCTTTATCTAAGCGCTGACTGGCAAAATCCGGAGGCGTGGGTAAAACCCCCGGCGCTTCAGGGCAAGCGCCTGTCATCAGTTCGCTTCAGTGCACAGGATTCGGATATTTTACTCGCAGGTGACTGGTCTGGTGGAATTTGGGAGTACTCAATAAGCCGAAAAAAGGCGGTGCACCACTATAAAACCCTGCCGATAGTGCATCTGGAATCAACACGCAAGTCAGTGTTCGCCGGTTCGTGGGGTAACGGGTTGTATGTTTTACCTCAGGACAAAAGTGCCTACCTGATCGATGCTACAAAAGCCGGTGCCACCGCTGTAGTAGAGAGACTGCTAAACTCGGGCGTCGAGCCTGACGGCACTGATGCGTATCATAATACCGCCCTGATATTCGCCAGCCGAGATGGAAATTCTGCCATCGTGCAACTGTTGCTTGGGAACAGCGCTAACGTTAACTGGATTGACGGTGAGGGAGTTACTCCGCTGATACTTGCCGCGCACAAAAATCATCCTGAAATTGCAAAAACATTGCTGGCTAATGGTGCCGACCCTGCAACCGTTGATGGTTTCGGGCGTACCGCGATTGATTATGCCAGACGTCGCGGGGAAGCTGATCCTGTGCTCGCGATGCTTCGGAATGCAGCCAGGTAGTGCCTTCACAAACCTGCAATTGTCGTTTAAATCGTTGCTGTTGATTGAGAGAGATAAAACGATGTGTAGAAATATTAAGACTCTGTACAATTTTGAACCCGCGGCTACACACGAAGAAATCGAAGCCGCTGCATTGCAGTTCGTTCGCAAACTAACCGGGTATAATAAACCATCGCAGGTGAACGAAGCGGCGTTTTATGACGCCGTTGATGGTGTGACCGAAGTCTCCACGAGACTACTGGACTCGCTTGTTACACGCGCGCCTGCGAGAAACCGGCAGCTTGAAAACGAGAAAGCGAAGGCTAGATCGGCAGCGCGCTTTGGTCAGTCCAGATAATTCATGTGCCAACAAAAAATGAAACTGATACATCACATTTGCACAACAGATGATCTCGCCGTTGCTCAGAAAACCTCAAGCTACCGCTGTGACTCGCTCCGGACCGAAGGATTTATTCACTGCTGTTTGCCCGGGCAGTTGTCAGGAGTTATAGAGCGCTACTACAGTGCCGCAACCGGTCTTAAACTCCTGCACATCAATGCCGATGATCTCGCTGAGCAACCGGTGTACGAAAATACGGTTGGCGGCGATGAGCTATTTCCGCACGTATATGGAGAGATCAATATGAGTGCTGTTGTTGAAACCACTGACCTGCCAGGTCGCTCGCACCAGGATAAGTAGATGCTGGCCACCGGCCTGTATTATTCAAAAGCACTCGCCTCGCAATGTGTAATCCAGTGATGACTGGAAAAAGAAAACGAATCATGGTGGTTGGCCAACCCGGATCGGGAAAATCCACGCTGGCCAGGAGAATGGGGAAAACACTTGAGCTGCCGGTAGTTCACATTGACCATATTCACTGGCAATCCGGGTGGGTTGAGCGTTCGGGGTCGGAAAAAAACCGGCTTTGCGCTGAAGTACACGCGAGAGATACGTGGATATTTGAAGGTGGTCGATCGGTTACCTGGCCGGAACGGCTGGACCGTGCCGACACCCTGGTCTGGCTGGATTTCCCGCTTACTATCAGGGCGTGGCGGGTGTTTTGGCGAACGGTCAGGCACCTCGGTCGAACACGGCCTGATCTACCTGACGGATGCCCCGAACAATTTAGCCAGGAGTTCACTCGCTGGATCTGGAGTACTCGCAATAGTGGCCGATTGCAAATACAGAAACTGTTCGATACGGCGCCTGCCGGTAAAGAAAAATACCGTTTACGCAGGCAACGAGATATTGAAACGCTCATCAGTAAATTGAGCGAGCAAAAT
>CAYPCS010000024.1:0-9922 GCA_964409275.1 uncultured Granulosicoccaceae bacterium | reverse complement strand
TCACGGTGGCGAGTCCATGCGTACACCAACGGGCCTAGCGCTAAAGCCAGTGCGGCAAGGCTAAATTGGCTATGGCTTATGCCGAGCGTGTCATTGCCTGGTGCAGCGAATAGCAAGCCTGCTGTAAACAATACGCAACGGACGGCGAAGCCGGCCACGCCCTTGCCCAAACCTCCAATATAACTGACATGCCCCTGCAGTGCTCCTGATATAAGAGTAATGCCTATCAATGCGGTAGTAAGGACCAGGGCAATTTCGCCGGCCGATCCTTCACCAATAAGAGCCGGGTTGAGTACAAAGAAGAACGGCGCAATATAGATAACACCACCAAGCCTCATTGCCTCCAGGCCGGTGCGAAAAGGTGTCGCCCCGGCCATGGTGGCGGCAGCGAATGCACCTAGTGCTACAGGCGGTGTAATGTAGCTAACCATCCCCCAGTACAGGATGAAAAGATGTACCGCGGTTCTGTTCAGGCCCGCTTGTTCAAGTGCCGGTGCCAGCACTACCGCAAGGAAAATGTAGCACGCGGTTACGGTCATTCCCATCCCAAACACGAACGCCGTTAGTGCGCCCATCAGCAAAAGTACGATGACATTGTCACCTGCAATAAAGACCAGGTCATTGACGAGTGTGCCTGCGAGTCCGGTGGCAGAGAACGCGCCGACAATCAGCCCGACCCCGAGCAATACCGCAGTGAGTTCGGTAAGTGCGCGCCCAACGCCAAAAATCAGATCAGCTCCGCTGCTCACAGTAAAACGATGGCGCCGCAACATTTGATTTATCACCAGTAGCAACGCAGTGGCATAGAAAGGCGCCAGTGTGTCTTGCCTCAGAGCCACCATCATGTATATCAGCAAGGCAAAAACAAATAGATAAAGCCAGCCGTTTTTTATCGCGGTGCGCAGTGATGGCAACTCGGATTCAGGCATGCCTTTTAAGCCCTGTTTAGCAGCATAGGCGTCAATCTGGGTAAAAAGCCCGAAGTAGTAAAGCACTGAGGGTATGGTTGCGGCGAGTGCGATTTCTATATACGGTCTTTCAAGAAACGAGGCCATTACAAAGGCCGTAGCGCCCATGATCGGTGGCATCAATACACCGCCCGTGGAAGCGCATGCCTCGGTAGCGGCTGCATAACGCGACTGGAAGCCTGATTTTTTCATTGCCGGAATCGAGACAGCGCCGGTTGTCAGAACATTCGAAATGACAGAACCAGACATGGAACCCATAAAGCCGGATGCGAATATAGCGACTTTGGCAGCCCCGCCCCTGAACCGTCCTACCAGCGCCAGCGCCAGATCATTAAAAAACTGACCTCCACCCGTGCGTTGCAGCACGGCGCCAAAAAGAATGAATCCGATTACCAGCGTACCGAACGCACGCATCGGGATACCAAAAGAGCTTTCGGCCGAGATTATGTGATAGGGCACTGTATCCCAAAAAGGCTGGGCGAATCCGTTCAGCGGGTTGGGGACCTTATCAGCAAAAACAGGGTACACGGAGAACAGGGCAACAATTATAAACAGGGCAGTTCCACCTGCACGGCGGGTGCCCTCAAGAATAAGAAAAAAGATTAAAAGTGAAAACCAGCGGGCTGTTTCCGGAGCGGCGTATTCCCAGCCCGAGTCCAGGCTTTGTTCCGCGGTAATCGCAAAATAGAGCATACCGAGCAATGAGGCGACAGCGAATAGCCAGTCGTACCACGGAGGAATTGATGTTGAGTTGTGTTGCAGGCGAAAGCACAAAAAAACCTGCGCCAGAAACAGGCCTGCCAGCAGATACAGATACTGGCCCTGCAATAGCGTGATGCCGTACTTGCCCAGGTTAAACAGCTGATAAACAGACAGCGAGATACCGGCCAGTGTCAGAGCAATCACGGTTGCTCTGGCGGCTACACCGATGTCGGTGCGAGCGAGCGTCGGCTTCCTGTTCGTTGATTTTTCAGTGGTAACGACACTCGTCCTGTGATTTTTGCGCTAGCGTTTCTTGAATCACTCCTGGAATTGCTTTCCTGAAGCGATAAGGCGTTGCCAAAACCTGATGACACGTATGGTCTGATAATCGGACAGATTATTCCTGTATACCTGGTACAGCGGAGGCTGCGCTGCTGGAGCAAGGCACTTGCAGCGCAGCCTCGGGGGTGCCGCTAATCTAGAAAACTACCTCAAAACCGCCGGCTTCTAAAGCTTCACGTCTTTTCGCATCCCATGCGTCTGACCAGTTTTCGGGTTTTTCTGCCTTCAGCTCCTGCCACGCAGACTGCAGTGCCTGTTGTCGCTTAACCAGATTGTCGTTGTGCGCCTGGGCATCGTCAGACCACAGGCCGTTTTCCTGATAGTAGCGAATGGCGCCATCGTGGTAGGGAGCTACCCACTGGAAATTCTGCTTGTCGCTTGACCAACCGCCAATGCCTGGCGCTTTACCGTCGTAGTCCGGGAATAGCTCAATCATCGCTTTTGTCATGTTGTAAACGAGGTCAGCATCCTGTGACTCCATGGCTGTGAGTACGGGGTAGGCATAGCCCGCCGTTATCAGCGGTGGCCCACCATCGATGCCAGCACCTACCTTTGCGTTTACGATTGAGAAAAACGGCGCAACCTGCTGCATGCGTGCCAATGCATCCGAATCATCAGGATCGAGCACCGGCCAAACCAGACCTCGCGGGTTTGATTCCTGTGCGTATGCCATTCCAGAGTTTGTCGAGGCGAAAACTGCGTCAACTTCATCGTTACCCATGCCTTTCCACGAGTCACCGAATCCACCAAAGTCCACCCGGGTGACGTCGTCCCAGGTTAAACCGCCATAAGCGAGATAGGCCTCATTATTAACATTGAGTGCGGGTGCGCCCTTAACCCAGGCAACGCGTTGTCCCTTGAGATCTGCATAGGTGAACCCTTCACAATCAGGCTTGCCGACTTTCTCACAGACATCTCGTGCTACACCGAGCGTCAGGCCCACTGCGCCGCCGTTATTGGCCATTAATACGCGGACGGATTGCGGTCCCCAGTTCTCGGCACCGAATTGAAACACACCTTCCTGCGCCATAAAGGACCCGCCAACGCCGGTGGCGGAGAACTGCACCTTGCCCTGACGCAGCGGTTCTGTGCGTGCAACATCGTTTTTACCTGGCAGTACACGCAGATTCACGCCCAGTGAGTTTTTCAGTGCAGCTCCGATCGCCACCGACTGGTTGTATCCGGCAGAACCGGTGCCATAGGCAGTCCATGCCAGTTGAGATGGTAGCGTGATATCAGCGGCTGCGGCGGAGCTCGCCATTGCCAGTAGTGCCGCAGACAGGCCGCTCAGCAGGGTGGTTGCCGGTACCTTTGCTATTGAAGACGAGGTCGGTTTCGACCAGTATGCAAGTTGTTTCATCAATTTTCCTCCGGGGCAATCGAAAAGTTGCCAACAGTGATAGTTGCGCAAGTGAACGCGCGCTGTCAACCGACAAGCGTGCCAGCAAACAATCCGCGCGTATGGTTTTGGTTTCCGTTGGCTTACTGTTTATGTCAGGGGAGGGTGATTTCTCGCTTAGTGCTTGCAGTGCTGCGTGAATAGCGAAGTACGGGTTGTGCTGTTACTCTGTTGATGCAAAATAAGCAGGGCAGGTACATTCTGGGAGAATATCTATGTATTGGCTATATGCTGCATCGCTGCTGTCGGCGCTAACGGCGTTATTGCATATTTTTGGCGGAGGAGTGGCCGTTGCCAGGCCGGTGTTGAATTCGGATCTGAATGATGAGGCAAAGTACACAAGCTATTACTGTTGGCACATGGTAACCATTATCATTGTCGCTATGTCTGTGTGCTTTTTCCTTGCAGGGCGATATCCTGAACTGCGAGAGTTGGGGGTTTTGTGCTGCATTCTGTCGTTTGCGTTCGCTGTGTGGAGCGTAGTCCTGATAATTGCTAAAAAGCAAAAGCTACTAAAATTGCCGCAGTGGATATTGTTTTTTCCCATCGCAATTATTGCTGCAGCGGGGCTACTGCTCTAGATTCGAGAGCAAATAGATTATGCTCTGTATAGGGCGCACCCGGTTCGATATTTGAAAATTTCCTGCTTTGCAGGTTATAGATAACATCAAGCAAAAACAATACGGAGAATGAGAGCAATGTGCGGGCGGATGAATATCTCGGATCATGAAGGGGTGCAGTGGCTGTTGAACTCACTGGGTTTATCTATGGTTCCGAAACAACTGCCACGCTACAACATTGCACCGACGTTACCACTTGACGTAGTTTTGATGAGCGCAGATGAACCGGTGCTTGAAACGATGAGTTGGGGTATCAGCATGAAAGCCAAAGGCAAAAAAGGCCAGCCGATCACAAGACGCCTGCCTAACTCGCGAGCTGACAAGGTCTGGACATCCTACCTGTGGCGATACCTGATACCGGAGCAGCGCGCACTTATTCCAGTCAATGGTTTTTATGAATGGCAGCGCGAGAACAAAAAGCTGAAAGCTGCCTGGCACATTACCCCTTGCGATGCACCAGCCATGTTTTTCGGGGCCATCTATCGCAGATCAAAAGACGAAGATACCGCTGCCGAAGTATCTATTGTGACTACCAGCGCAAATGACGCTATGTCCAAAATTCATGATCGCATGCCAGTCATTCTAACCTCTCAGAACGCAGCGATGGCATGGATACAGGAAAGTGACAGGCGATCAGTGGACGTGTTGATGCAGCCTGCCAGCAATGATGCGCTGGTGTTCGCAAAGGTAAGTGACTACGTTAACAAGTCGGGCAATGAAGGAGATCACTGTATAGCGCCGATAGATTGACTGATTGCCGGTTTGGATTAAAGAGCAGAACAAACCTGTCATTCAAAAATTCGGTGTGTCCAGGTGCGGGACCTGGTTTATACCGGTAGCTACAACAAATCACTCACTTCAATTGACTTTTGAATTGAGGGTGATTCCGGATCTTCAGCCCGCACGGCGTGTTTGTTACGTAGTTCCCGTGTCTGGCGGGTTCGTACATAATATAATTCGCGAAGGCATTCTTTTATCTGCGGTCTTTGTTGTAGCAATAGTTCGAAGCACGTATCGCTAAGTTCAAGAGTGCTCGATTGCCGAGCGGCTTTTACAGTGGCCGTTCGCAACTGTCGTCCCAGTAGCGACATTTCGCCAACCACATCGCCTTTTTGACGCCGGTCTATTTCTATTTCTGTATCGAATATTACGAGCTCGCCTTCAACGATAAAGTGGGTCTCCTGGCCAGTCTGATCCTGTGTCAGGATTACTTCGTCTCTGTTAAATTCCCGCTCTTTGCAGTGAGCAGCGATTACCTGAAGGTCAATCTCATGTAGTGACTTAAGTACAATGCACTGTCTCAGTATCTCCACTCGTTCTGCAATTGGTAGACTGCCATCCTCAATGTTTGTGTTGTCTTGATTGTCAAGGCTCAGCAACTTCAGATCGTTCATGTCTATCAGTGTGTAGCTTCCACCCAGGTCTCTGCATTGGCCAATCATGCTGTTGTTATTTGTGATTTCACGTGGTGAATTGTCTTGTCCTTTATCGCCCGTTAGTGCAATCAGATGCAATCCTTTGCCACTTGCCTGCAGCGCAGACAGAACTGTCCAGCGTATATTGCGTTCGTACAGGTTGTTGTCTTTGTCAATTGGGCCAAGGCGTTCGTGTTGAAACCTTATGTGTACGTTTTCATTCGACTTTATAGAATAGTACCGGTCTATATCTGCCGAGCCCGCCAGATTTTTGCAAATGTACTCGGATTCTTCACAGGGGAAGAAAATGTGCACAGTGATGCTGCGCCTCAGGCAGCATTCTACGAACGTCATCGCGCCGAGTCCACTGATACCGTTTATGTATGCGTGTGAAGATCGTCCATAGAAGGGCGTGGGCTGGTGATTGTCAAGTTCGTTCTCAATGCGGCGGGTGAGCTCCAGCTTCTGTTCTTTGTTCAGGGTATACCGGTTGCCTGCGCTGGCTTCATACATCGGCTGACCCGAGAAAATGACGCTGCGCGTGTCGTCTTTGGAAATAGTGTGTTTTCCTATAAGGTTTATCTCGTTATCAACCACGGCTTTTGCCTTAGCGGCGCGATCTACCCTGATATCAAGGGCCAGTAGCGTGTCCAGTGGTCTCAAAGCCGTTTGCAGATAGCTTAAATTGCCGCGAGCGTGTGATACGGCATTTTGGTAGCTGCGTATTGCAAAGGTTTCCGATTCGTTGTTTAACAGATGCCACAGGGCAAGGCCGGCGTGCACCCAGTATTCGTTCGGGTCACGGTGCATTGCGGCATCAAGTGCTACGTGAACGGCGCTGCTTAGTGTGGTCCTTTTTTCGCAAAGCTCACTGATGGCAGGGTCACAGGAATCATCATCCAGTTCTTCGGCCAGATTGGTGAGTACTTCGGTGAGGATCAGTGCTTTCAGTCCCGGCTCAAATTCATTCAGATTGGAGTAAAATCCGTTCATGTAGGTGTTGATGGATTTGATCAACCAGTGATATGCACTGAATGCGTTGTGACGTCGTTCAGAAGGCTCTACCTCTTTCCAGCGTTCGCGCCACAGGTCGCTATAGATTCTGCCAAGTGTGCGTATTGCCCGGGTGTCTTCCGGTTTTTCTGCGAGCAAACGCTCCAGTCTGACGATGGCCGCATCTACCCGACCCAACTGGCTTTGCAGTCGCGCAATTTCTGTCTTAAGCAAACGATTGCGGGGATTCATCACCAGGCCTTTGCGAAATTCTTTGATAGCGAGTTTCTTTCGGCCAAGTTCGTCCAGCGCCATGCCTGATCTTAGCAAAGCGTCTTCCTTGATTAACGGGTTATTGATCTCCTCCGTAAGCAGCAAAATATCACCGACGCTTTTTTCACGCTGGGCTATATCAATTCTTTCTTCCCACTCGGTTTGTTCACGCCAGAAACCCGTGGCAAGTGGAGTAGCCAGTTGGGTTCTATCGGGCTCTTGCAAGCCATTGAGCAGGTTGAACACAGGACTGTGAATCGCGTCGAGATCGGATTTCCAGGTATTGATGATAGCTCGCGAGAGGTTGACCTTGTCTTTTTTAAGGGTTTCGCTGTAGTTTTCCTCTCCGCTATCAATAGACTGATACTGAATGGTGCGCACGTTGAAGACATCAAAAGGCATGTGGGTGCGGCCGGCTTGAATATGCACCACACCACGGCGGCGTAGTGCGTGTCTGACGCCAATTTCGTAAAACACATTGGCGTTGTCTATCGACATATCTGCTACCACCAGATCGGCCAGCAACAGTTCCTGGAACATATCGGTCAGGATATCACCGCTGGCGTATTCCTCGTCGGCTCTCGTTGGTTCAAACCCGGCTTCGATTATTGCCGGTTTAATGAGGTTTTGATAGATTGAATCGAAGTTGATAAGAGTGCCGTCACGGTCCTTCTTTTTTCCGAACGGCATCACGATGAATGCGTGAGGTTTGCTCTTGTCTCTGACGCGGGCCACCTCGTTATCGAGCATCTCGATATCTGGCGCACCATCGGTTGAAGGGTTTGTGGCGACGACGGACGCAGCATCTTCCGTCAAGCCCTCGGTTGTAGAATCAGCCGGAAAGGATCCAAAATCCGAATTCTCACTCACTTGACTTCTCCCTTGCGAAAATGCATCTCGCTTGTCAATTTCGACCGGGTCAATTGCGGGGCGAAAGACGTCATTTACAATGAAGAAGCAGATGACCGCCAGGACAATTTCCCGGGATATTTTTTGTTATATGCGTTGCCGTGGCTCAGGCAAATTTGATTCCCGTGGGTTAAGTGTAGTTGATATTTCTGTGTTAGCTCCCGAGGTGCGGTTCGGGAGGAAATACCTTCAAGTTAAACACCAGAATAAAGACTGCAGCCTCAACTCGAGAATTAACACAATATCAGCAACAAAGTGAATTAGATTACCCGGAGTTGGGCCGGGTTATCCCGCAAGGTTGCGAGCTTCCCGGTATTTTCTGCTGTCTTGACCCTGGTATGTCCGGGGAAATTCGGAGGGGACTAATTGTGAGAATGACTGGTATCCCGAGCAGTGCCGGCTGTCTACTGTTGCCCAGGTTTATCGTGGCGATTATCTGGTGTTTGTCTCAATTTTGTATTTCTTTACCAATACAGCAACCGTCGAAGCAAACAGCACGCAGCCAAAACTTGAGAGCCACACGTAAGCGCCGTTGAATACGTCTTTCTCCAACATATACATATTGATTATTCCTCCCGACGAGAGAATAAGTCCGAATGTACTAAATATTCCAGATGCCTTGTAGCTGCCAGAGTTCAATCTGCTCCAACCACTAAATAACAGGAAATTTGAAAACCAGGCAAGGAATACAAAAATTTGCTCTATAGAGAACAGATACAACCAGGCAAGAAATAATGCGTGAAATCCATAGTATCTCTGACCTTCAGCAAGGCAACAGGACACAGGAAGAATAAGTGAGGTCAGGAATAGGACGATTGAAAGATACAACAAAATATCAACCCAAAGAATGTTTGTTTCTTTACTATCCATGCAGCCGTTAGTATCCTGATTAATGTCCCCGCTGTCTTCTATTGAATGCTGCGCACAACAGAAAATGGCGCGATGGGAAAATTGTCGTAAACTGTGAGGATATCGAACACAGTAGTTTGAGCAACACGAAAATTGACTGACATACGATTAAGACTCCGGTGAGTTACACACAGAGCATGAGCCCCATTTTGTACCAGGAGATGATTCATAGTATTGGACGTCTCCGGTTTTGTACTCCAAGTCACTATTCCTGAAAGATGCATACGCGGTAACAGGAGCGCCCGTTGCCTTTCTGCAACTAAGGCAATGACAATATGACACCCATTCCGGCTTGCCATTGATGTCGATGTTTACGGAGCCACAAAAGCATGAAGAGATCATAGGGTTCCTCTCGTATTGGTTTTCTTTTTTGCTGGTGCTTCATTAACTGATGTGGGTGCGTTGCCCGAATTGCGACAACATGGTCCGCAGTGTCATCGAAATTCGTGTAGTGCGTACATCGTTCGGTGCACGTACTTGTGTATGTCTCGCTCTGGCGTGAAATTATCGGGCGAAATTTACCAGACATTGCCTGGGAGCAATCAATGGAAGCACCTGCTGATGATCACTCGCTTCCACCTTTTCTAAAGCCTGTTCGCTAGTTCAACGACATGAACGTACACACCGAACACAATCTCCCTCATTTTCTCATAGTCGAGTTTTTCATGCGTATCTGCAGCCGTATGGTAATTGTGGTTTCGATAGAACGCTGTATCTGTAACCATGATAGCTGGACAATTTAAAGCCCGGTAGTTGCGGTGATCTGAGAAATCAACGCCCGGAACTGAGACGGGTGCGTTGATTGAATATGCATTTATTCCGGTAAACTTATTGATAGTCGATTTAAGGCTACTTGCATCTGTACTGAACAGGCTGCCAACAACAGCGACGAAATTAC
This sequence comes from uncultured Granulosicoccaceae bacterium, assembly GCA_964409275.1. Lineage (GTDB taxonomy): Bacteria > Pseudomonadota > Gammaproteobacteria > Granulosicoccales > Granulosicoccaceae. Next base: position 494 of record CAYPCS010000024.1, on the reverse strand, counting down.
CCTGATCAGGATACAAAAGTGAAAGCATCGGAATCGGGAATTTCTGGCTGTCAGCCTGTTCGGTAAAATAGCCAATCATTTCGAGAGAGATCATCAAGATAACTTCCTTTTCCCGAATTGAATTCGCGTGTACGTAACTTCCCATACCAGGGCCGGCGAAATAAGGAGGTTCCTCACACGCATAGGCTACTAGCAATATTTTTGTATTGAGATTTGCGGAGCTGAGGGCGCGTCCCAATTCCAGCAACCCGGCAACCCCGCTGGCGTTATCATCTGCACCCGGGAGTTGAGCGTAAGCGTCATAGTGGGCCCCTATGATTATAATCTCTTTCGTATCAGGTCCGTAACTCGATATAATGTTGGAAAAGGAATTGCCTGTAATCTTGTAAGTCTGAACGGCGGTCCCCGAATGAATGCAACGGTAGATTCCATCGGTGATTTTAGCTTAACGGAACCAGCCTCAATGTTGTCTTCCGGTAGCAACACGATCACAG
>CAYPCS010000023.1:57019-66288 GCA_964409275.1 uncultured Granulosicoccaceae bacterium | reverse complement strand
CTTGCCACTGATAAGCCTTGCCGCGCAGGTTATACACCCGCCGTAGTCACACCCGATGGGTAGCTGAATACCAGCGTTAAGCGCCGCTTTATAGATCGGCTCATCGCTGGCAACGGAAAGCGTTACGCCGCAGTTTTGAAGTGCAACTTTGTGTTTACCGGTCTTCGTCACAGCTGCTCCGGGTTCGTCAATCCCTGGATAACCTGGCCAAGTTTCGGTTTCCAGAACGGTCGAAACAGCTCGATCTTCGGGCAACGATCCATCACTACTCGCATTCCGGCAGCCTCCGCTATCTCGGCCGCCTCGTCGCTGTACACACCAATTTGGCTCCACAATACTGAAGCACCAATATCCACTGCCTCCCGGGCGATCGCCGGCAGCGCTGCAGACGCCCGAAATACCTGAACCATATCAACCGGTTCCTTGATCGAAGCCAGCGATTCGAACACGGTTAAGCCCCGAATCTCGTTACCGGCCTCCCTCGGGTTCACCGGTATCATTCGATAACCCTGCTCGTGCAACACCCTCAGCACCCCGTAGCTGAACTTCGTCGCATCAGGACTGGCACCGACCATGGCGATGGTTTTCACATCGGACAAAATGCTGGCCAGATACTCGGCCGGGTAGTCTTCTTTGTGATTCATATATTGAGCCGCCTTAAAGCCAGATGTCCGAGGTACAATCTCCGCCCGGGTAACGCGTCTCGTGGCACCGCGACGGACCGTTCGGCTCGTTCCCGAAATTGACGATGAAGTCTTTGTTGATTTTCATACCGCCTTTGTCGGTATCACAATCGACCATCAACATAACGCCACCTTTGTGCCGAATTTCCGGATAGAACTGGTTATCCCAGGTGGAGAACAGAGAGGTAGTCACATACAAACGCTTGCCATCCAGACTCATCTGGATCATTTGCGGGCCACCCGCTATTTCTACCCCGTTCACCACCGGGGCACGTTTTAACAGCCCGCCCATCCATACCTGACCGGTCAGTACCGGGTTGTGCGGGTCACTGATGTCGTACTGCCTGATGTCACCATGCAGCCAGTTGCAGAAGTACAGGAATCGATCATCCATCGATATCAGAATGACCGTGATCAACCCGGGCAACGGAATAGGCCACTCGGGATGCTTTTCATTTTCAACATCAATAATTTTTTCAACAATCCACTCATCATCTTTTTTGTACCAGTGGATGATGTTGGACGACATCGCCGCCCCCACGAAACCGTGGCTTGAATCAGGGTTGTGGTGAAACCGGACCTCCAGTGGCACCAGTCCGTCTTCCCCGAGATATACCGTATTTTCTACTTTGCGCTTCTCAAAATCCCAAAAGTGGATTTCACGGCCGTATTTAAGATGACCAACTTCTTCGAGGTCAAAGCCGGGCATGAACGTGTTCGGCGCGGCCCATTCACTGGAGACCATGACGTTGTGACGCGGCTGATACCAGAAGTCATAGTTAAACTTCATACCACCAAGGTCATTCTCCCAGCGACCGACAATTTCAAAATCCCTGTTGAGATGCAGGAAGCCTCCAGGTGCGTTGCCCTTCGCGTCTCCGAGCATGGAAATAATAATGTCGGACCCCAGGCAGTGCACCGTATGTGGCGCTGACAGATCTGTTTTCTGTTTTATTTCATCGCCCGAAATTATTTTGTGCACACTCGGGTTTTTCGGATCGGTAGCGCAATCAATGATGTGCAGATTAGAACTTCGAACGCCTGGCACCACCAGGTATTTGCGTTCCATGTCGCCGTCGTTAAAACAGGACGAACAGGCATTCCAGCCCATGTGGTGAAGCTCATCGCCAATACCCGGCATCTCGCACCGACTGATCACCTGCGAATAGGTAGCGCTGTCCGGGTCCGCATCAATGGTTGCCAGATAATCAGGCTTCTGGATTCCGGTGCCAACGTAAATCGCAATGGTATAGAGCAGCTTCTCGCGAGGCGCTTTCATCGCATCAGCGGGTGATGCGTAACCCGGTCCGCAGCAGGTCAGGGCAGTTTTTTCTGTCACAATAATATCCTCTGCGGGTGTCTTGTCAGTGAGCGAAACCCTGACTGCCGTCTGCCGATTGGTTCCTGGTCGTAACGTCCAGATCAGTTATAATTTATCACCAAATGATAATATTATCCATACTATGAGAATTTCGACATGCATCTCGATCGCCTGATCACTGTGCTCGAGGCCATAGCCATTGCCGGCCGACCGTTGTCAGCATCAGAGCTGCACGAACTGACCAGACTGCCACTGCCCACCTGCTATCGGCTGTTGCAAATGTTGAAGGATCAACACCTACTTGAAGATCCGCTGTCGAACAATCGCTACGTCATTGGAGAACGGCTGGTTCGAATTGCGTTTCTCGGCAAGACAGATTCAGACGTTTGCTCGGTAACCGCCCCCGCACTCAAACAGGCCACCATCGATTTTGGAGAGGCAGTCTTTCTGTCCCGCTTTCGGCAACAGGGCGTCACCATCATCCATGTTGAAACTCCGGTCGACCCTGCCATTTCCTACATTCATCCGGGACTGGGTTATCGACCGATGCACGCTTGCTCCTGCTCAAAAGCTATTGCCGCTTTTGCCGACGATGCGTTCCGCAACCTGATTTTAAACGGACCGATGAAAGCCTACACCGAGCAGACCCGGACAGACCGAAGCACGCTTGAAGAAGAATTTATCGACATCAAACGCAAAGGCTTTGCCGAGTGTGTTGAAGAAATAGAAGTCGGCGTTTCCAGTGTTGCAGCGCCGGTGTTTGTCGAACACGTTGGCGCGGTATTCAGTGTCGGGGTTATCGGACCAATTCGCCGATTTACCAAAAAACACCGGTCCAGGCTCGGCGCTGATCTAATCGATCTCGCCAGCACTGTGGGATCATCTATTGAGTTTAGCAGCGCTGGCAACGAACACTCCCGAACACCCGTGGCGTAAAGTTCTACACCATGAATTTCTGCCCGAAGTGAGCCCTTGATAAAGCCAGGTCCTGTATAAATTAGTGTGCAGCAGATTGCGTCTTGTGCGGATACGCTGTAGACGATAGTGTAACTATCAATCGCAACTCACTGGCGTCCCGAAATGACCGAGATCATCGCACCCGGCGATCGCGCACATCTGAATTTTGTCAGCGCAATGTACGCCGCTGTTAAAGACGAACCGAATCGCGAAGCGCTGGTTTGCGGCGAGCAACGACTATCCCGCCTGCAACAACACCGCTTATCGAACCGCGTTGCCAACGCATTGCTTGAAGGTGGTTTCAACACGGGCGACCGCATAGCCATTATCGCCGGCAACTCTATCGAATATGTTTGCATACTGGCCGGGGTTGCGCGTGCCGGCTTGTGCCTCGTACCTCTCTCACCGATGGCCACCGGCGCCACACTCAATAACATCGCCAGAGACAGCGGTGCCAAACTGTTGTTCGCGTCTGAGTCTACCCTTGATCTGGCCCGCGATATCACTACACCGATGACTCGGGTCGCCATCGACTTCGCTCACGAGCCTGGTGACTGGATTCCATTCCACCGTTTTATAGATAGCGCCTCAGACACCACCCCCGAACCAGTCATCAATGACGATACCATTTTCGCGATACTTTATTCGAGTGGCACCACTGGCGATCCCAAGGGCGTTATTCACGATCACTATTTTCGCTCGGCACAAAACGCTCGCATGAAAGCTATCGGGGTAGATATAGAAAAGTCTGCTGTGCGTACTTTGGTGTCTACGCCTTTCTATAGCCACGCTACGCTGACGGCAGCACTCCCCACACTGGCGGAAGGCGGCACACTGGTGGTGATGCCGTCGTTTGATACACGAAAAGCTCTGTCTCTTATAGAATCCGAACGTATCACCCACGCGATGATGGTGCCGGTGCAATACAAACGCATTGTTGAACACCCGGAGTTCGGCACCTTTGATCTTGGCTCTGTTGAATTTCTGTATTCATCTGCCGCTCCACTGCGCCCGGACGTAAAAAAAGCAGTCGTTGAGCGCATTCCAGGGCAACTAATCGAGCTATACGGTGCCACCGAAGGAGGTGCCACCACAGTGCTTCGCACCGATGATCATCCCGACAAACTACACACCGTCGGTCGACCAGGCCCATCCATTGAATTGCGCTTCATTGACGAACAGGGCAATGAAGTTGCCACCGGGTTGAGCGGCGAAGTGTGCGGGCGAGCACCCTCTATGATGCGCGGCTACTGGAGTAACATAAACGCCACCGACAATGCGATCTGGCGCGACAAAGAGGGGCGAGAATTCATCCGTTCCGGAGATATCGGACAACTGGATCAGGACGGTTTTCTGGTGCTGTCAGATCGGCGCAAAGACATGATCATTTCCGGCGGCATGAACGTCTACGCCAATGATCTTGAGCTTGCCTTGCTGGCATTGACAGAGGTCGACGACGCAGCGGTTATCGGTATTCCTTCCGAGCAATGGGGGGAGACACCGCTGGGCTTTGTAGTACTGCGGGAAAACACAACACTCAACGCCACGCAGATCCTGCAAACGGCAAACCAGTCGCTCGGCAAACACCAGCAACTATCGGCGATCGAAATAGTCACAGCTCTGCCACGCTCGAACATTGGCAAAGTTCTCAAAAGAGTGCTTCGCGAACCTTACTGGACTTAAGTAACCAGAGTCGCATAGCAGGGCAGCCAGTCTCGCACACCAGGCAAAGCTGGCTGGTTTGGCACCACGTGTTCACAACACGTTTACTCCACGATCTGTAACATCATGAAGTGTGCGTGCATGGTGTTTTGCCAGAGCCTGTTAGTAGTCAAGTCAAATGGGGCACTTCACCTCAATGTCTGGCGCATCGACAGATCATTGTCTTATAGGGAAAATTATGTTGCCTGGAAATATCCGAAAACCCGTCAGATTGTTTTTACTTTTTTTGGTTGCCAGTTGCCAGGCTGTTTTTACCACCGCGCAAGCCGCTGATGTAAAAACCGCAGTAGAGATCTCGGCACCGTATGCGGAAGTAAACCGCTACACGATCACTCGAAAAGGAAAAAGAATTGGCACACATGAACTGCGCTTTAACCGCAGCGGTGACTCGCTTGAGGTATCAATTGATTCCTCTATCTCGGTATCCGTATTAAAAATACCGGTATTTCGCATGGACTATACAGCGAGTGAACGATGGGACAAATCGCAACTGCTATCCGCAACCGCGACTACAGTGATGAATAAAAAAACCGGCAAGGTAACACTGAGCTCTGATGGAACCGCAAACTCAACCATCACCAAAGACGGTAAAACACAAACCGTTCCCGCCATACTTTATGCAACCAATCACTGGAATCCTCAGGTACTGGGCACTACCCGCGTCTTTAATACAATCAAAGGTGAGGCAAGTAATGTAGTGATCAAAAAAGTGGGTAACAGCGAGGTTAAAATCGGCGATCAAATGGTGCCAGCAACACAGTATCAGTACACCGGAGATATAAAAGCGAATGTCTGGTACGACTACAACTGGCGATGGATCAAGCTCAACTTCGCCGGAGATGACGGCAGTGTGGTTAACTACACTCTGGAGAAATAGCAGGCTTTTTCGAACCGTTCACTAATTCACCGCAACACACACTGTGGTGAACAACTCAAACAATTCCGTCTGCGATTAGCCAGGCTGGCGTCGCCCGGCCAACTATTACAATACAGCGTCGAGGTGATTGGCGAATTTTTCTGCTGCCATAAACCCGACTACCCGTGCACCCGACTGTTCCGCACCGGATCGATCATAAAAAATAATTGCCGGTGGCCCAAAGATGCCGTACTTTTTTAGCAATGCCTTGTCTGCATCATCGTTAACCGTAACATCCGCCTGCAATAGCACTGCCTGGTTCATACGGCTTGCTACTTTCTCGTCAGTGAAGGTAAAGGCTTCCATCTCCTTGCAGCTGACACACCAGTCGGCATAAAAATCGAGAATCACCGGACGATTTTCCGCACGTGCAGATGCCAGCGCCATATCCAGTTCAGGTATTCCTTTTACCTGCCTGAACGCTACATGTTCGCTACTCGCTACGGTCGCTCCACTGGTGCCGGGTGTTAAGCCTCTAAGCGGCTGGAACAACGTTCCATTTCCGGTGGCCACACCGATCATCAGCAAGGTTCCATACACCAGTGATGCGAAACCGAACCCTTTAACAGCGCGGGTCCAGCCTCTGGCATCAACCGGCGTACCATCGAGCGCTCCCATGTACATGCCTGCTGTGATTAACAGCAGTGCAAACAGAAGCATGGTTGCCCAGCCAGGTATTACCCGGTCGAGCATCCAGATAGCAACGCCAAGCAACATAAAACCGAAGATGGCTTTGGTGACATCCATCCACGCGCCCACTTTCGGCAGATACTTGCCAAATGTGGTGCCGATAATCAGCAAGGGCACACCCATTCCCATACTAAGTGCAAACAGAGCAGCGCCACCCAGTACCGCATCGCCGGTTTGACCGATATAGATCAATGCACCGACCAAAGGCGCAGTCACACAGGGGCCAACTATAAGAGCCGATAAAAAGCCCATCATGGCAACACCACCAAAACTGCCGCTTTTTTGGTTGTTACTCATGTTTGACAGGCGATTTTGCACAAAGGCCGGCATCTGAATCTCAAACATCCCGAACATGGACGCTGCCAATACGACAAACAGCAATGCAAACGCCGACAGCACTAGTGGATGTTGCAGCGTGGCCTGAATATTTTCTCCGGTGAGCCCCACTGCCACGCCAGCCAGCGTATAGGTCAGTGCCATTGCCAAAACATACACAAGCGACAACGCAAACGAACGACCCGTGCTCGTTTTCTCGCCACTACCAACAATGATCGAAGAGAGAATAGGGATCATTGGTAACACGCAGGGAGTAAACGTCAGCAGCAACCCCATGCCAAAGAACGTGGCTATTACCGTCAGGCTTTTGCCGTTGGCGAGACTTGCGGCCAGCCGATCCTGTTCCGCGACCATCGGTTTTGAGGCCGGCTGTTCGGCGGCAGTTTTTACAAAATTCGAACCTCCTGTATCTGCGCCGCCAGCCCCTGCAGAACCACCGCCGCTGTCCACCAACCCGGCAACCACAGGTGAGGCCACCGCCGGAATGACAACAACATCAAGTTCCTTGTATTGCGGCGGATAACAGATACCTGCATCAGCACAGCCCTGGTAACCAACCTTGAGCGTCACCTTGTCAGCATCGCCAAGGTCGAGCAGTGATACCTGGGCCGTTGCACTGTTGCGGTGAATTTCTACCTCGCCAAAAAACTGGTCGTTCTTCTTTTTACCCGGACTGATTTCCACAGTGCCAAGTTGCACTCCCTGAGGATCGAGTACCTCTACTTTGTATTTGTGCCGATACAGAAAATAGTCATCCTCAATTTTCCAGCTGATCGGAACAGCACCGTTTTCTACTTCACCGGCGGACACGGTAAACGCAATATTCGGATCGAGAATTTCGGAGGTTTCGTCATCAAACCCCAGACCTCTGACCATGGGTGACGAAATTCGTGATACCGCCGAGCTGTTAGCTGGCGCAACGTCCGCCTCTTCCCTAGCGGCAGCCGGTATCTCGACGACCAGCGCCTGCTTTTGCGGCGGATAACATACGCCGGCATCAGCACACCCCTGCAACCTGACCTCTATCGCGAGTTCACCGGAGCCATCGTCCTGGTAGTCGCTGATTGCCGCCTGAATATCCAGAGGGCCGCGGTATATTTCAACGTCGCCAAAAAATTCATCGTGATAGCTTTTACCCTTGGGCAAAGTCATTTCGCCAATGGTTGCCGCCTCGGCAGACAGTCCAAGCTTGCTGCGATAAAGGTAGTAGCCTTCGGCAATGTTAATTTGCACTTGCAATTGCCGTTGCGCGTTCATCACCGCACTGGTGCGAAATGCCGTTTCGGGGTCCAGCAACTCGTCTTGCCCCGAGTTGTTGCCCAGTCCAGCCAGTGCATAGACCGCGCTACCGCTAAGCAGCAAGAACAGTGAAGCAATAAATTGAGCAATTCTTGAGTTCATTATTGTCTGCTCTGAATTAACCTGAACGTCGGGTTTACGGGTGGATGCACTCTTTAAAACTAATACGAATCAACTCGTCAACTGATTGCAAATCTGAAGTGCTGACCAGCTTCAAATCACATTATATTACCGCAGTATTCTGCGCGAGAATCGTCGCCGGTCGAGCCCCAGTTAGGAACAACGCCCGGGCATTTGGTTCCCGGCTGGAAAATCGACTGTCTGGCAATTTCCGTCTGGCGTATGCCGGAGCCATCCCGGAAATCAGGGTGAAAAACCTGTGCCATTTGCCAGCCCGGCAAACAAACCATGAAACCAGTGGTCCCTCGTCTCTGTTCGCTCAACCTGAATCGATAAAATTCCACAATCGCAGCCATCATATTTTAGCGCAGCTTATCCGCAACTTCTGCTCGCTTTGCGAGTCTACCCCACGACTTTCGCGGAAAACCGGCTGGCGAAAAACTCCCGGCACCACTACGCTCAAGCCAAAACATATTCAATGGACAACTTTCGATGCACCGAAGAAAATTCATCCATCTGGTCGCGGTTTCTTCACTAGGCGGCACATTTGCCAGCCAGTCAGCTGCAAAATCGCTGAAAACTACCGCTAGTCAGGCTGAGGGCCCGTACTACCCGACCAGCCCCATCCCCGAAAGCAATAATTTATTGCTGTCGCCGGATCACAAAGGCGACGAACTTCATTTGTCCGGACAAGTGCTCAACCCGGAGGGCGCCCCGATCGCCAACGCCAAAGTGGAAATCTGGCAGTGTGACGGACGTGGCAACTATCAGCACCCGGCCGCCCCGAACAAGTCCGAATTCGATACCGCATTCCGCGGCTTTGGCGCGACGCTGACCGACTCGATGGGTCACTACCATTTTCGCACTATTATGCCAGTGCCCTACACCGGCCGCCCGCCACATATTCATGCCAAAATATTTTTCGGCCAGAAAGAGCAACTGACCAGCCAGATTTATCTCAAAGGCAACGGCGGGCACAAAGCACTAAAGATGGACCCGGTAGCGCAGCAAAACTCGGTATTCGCCGCTACTTTCGACTTCGTGGTGTAAGCACAGACCATTCGCGATTCGGAGAGCTTCTACCAAAAGCACTCTATGCAAGCGGGAACACAACTCCGCTACCTCGAATAGCAAAGCCGCGACACTATGCTTACGACCAACTACGATGGCTCGGGCCCGACCCTGAACCTCGCCAATAAATGGTTAAGCTACCACCACTAACCAC
>CAYPCS010000023.1:45227-56919 GCA_964409275.1 uncultured Granulosicoccaceae bacterium | reverse complement strand
CCAGAACCTGTACCGGCGCAGATTACCTGCTGTACACTGAAGTCAGCAGGCGCCGTAGCCGCCGAACAATTGTCTGCACAAACCACGGCGGATTCACAGTAAAACCTGAAAAATCAAACACTATAGAGAGGCAATAGGATGAAGAAACGTTTTAGCCTGATGGCCGCCAGCGTGCTCGGCCTGTCAATCAGCGGCGGAGTCAGTGCGCAAACTCTCGTTTACTGCTCCGAAGGCTCACCCGACGGTTTCGACCCGGCTTTGTATACCTCCGGCACCACATTCGACGCATCGTCACGCCAGCTGTACAACAAACTGGTCGAGTTTGAGCGCGGCACCACCACCATTGCACCGGCGCTGGCCGAAAGCTATTCAGTATCAGACGACGGCCTGAGCTATACATTCGAGCTACGCAAAGGGGTTAAATTTCACACCACGGAATACTTCACTCCCAGTCGGGACATGAACGCCGACGATGTAGTGTTCTCGTTCGAACGCCAGAGACTTGAAGACGATCCATTCAACAAAGCATCCGGCGGCACCTGGGAATACTTTGGTGGTATGTCTATGCCCGATCTCATCAAGTCAGTTGAAAAAGTTGACGACCACACCGTCAAATTCAACCTCAACCGCCCCGAAGCACCGATGATTGCAAACCTCGGTATGGACTTCGCGTCAATCCTTTCAAAAGAGTACGCTGACCAGTTACTCGAAGCCGGAAATGTAGAGGCCCTGAACCAGCAACCGATCGGCACCGGACCGTTCAAGTTCATCGCCTACCAAAAAGATGCCGTTATTCGCTATGCCGCACATGAAGACTACTGGGCCGGCAAGGCAGACATCGCAAGCCTGGTGTTCGCGATAACACCGGACGCTTCCGTACGCTATCAAAAACTGAAAGCGGGCGAATGTCATGTCATGCCCTACCCCAACCCGGCCGACCTTGAAGCGATGGCTGCAGATGCAGACTTGCAACTGCTGGAGCAGGAAGGTTTAAACGTTGGTTACCTGGCTTACAACACCCGGGTCGCTCCGTTTGATAATGTCGATGTGCGCCGTGCGTTAAACATGGCTATTAACAAACAGGCCATTCTGGATGCTGTATTCCAGGGCTCTGGCAAGATCGCCAAGAACCCGATTCCACCTACCATCTGGTCCTACGATGAAAGCACAGTAGACGATCCCTATGATCCGGAAAAAGCTAAAGAGATGCTTGCCGCGGCAGGCGTTGAAAACCTGAAAATGGATATCTGGGCAATGCCGGTACAACGCCCGTACAACCCGAACGCACGCCGTATGGCGGAAGTTATGCAGGAAGATTTTGGCAAAGTTGGCGTTGAAGTTAACATCGTCAGTTATGATTGGGGCGAGTACCTGACCAAGTCAAAAGAGCTGGACCGCCAGGGTGCCGTATTACTTGGCTGGACCGGAGACAATGGCGACCCGGACAATTTCATGGCGGTGTTACTGGGCTGCGACGGAGTCGGAAAATCGAATCGGGCTCAATGGTGCCACAAACCCTTTGACGACATCATCCAGCAGGCCAAAGTCGTCTCCGATGTAGACGAGCGCACCGCTCTGTATCAAGAGGCACAGCAAATCTTCAAAGACCAGGCGCCCTGGGCCACTATCGCACACTCGGTAGTCTATAAACCGCTTCGTAAGGAAGTCGAAGACTTTAAAATAGATCCCTTCGGTGGTCACATCTTCTATGGTGTGAAACTGAAGTAACCTGGCGCTGGCTTCTCTATCGATCGGGGTGACAAGTGTCATCCCGATTGTTCCATGGTTGCGCAGCTTGCGGGTGACGATCTCCGAACGTTTGGACTCTGACACTGAAGTTTTTACGGTTAAGTACCGGCACCGTGATTTCAATTTTCGTGCAACGGAGTTGCCCTCCCGTCACTACAGTGCGACTGATCGATTAAAACTACCAGGTTAAAGAACCGGTGATGTAGGCAATGAACCCGACGCGCCAGACCTGAACCGATAACTACAGCCACCCGGGTCTTAAAGCCAAACCCCGGTCCTGAACCGAAGCAAGAGCCAATCAACCATGTCTGACCGTCTCGCAGCACTACGCAATGTTGCACGTTCCTCAGCACTTGATGCCATTGCACTGGTACCAGGAGCCAATTTCGAACGAATTTTTGGCGCGAACTTTCACCAGAACGAACGCCCGCTAGTGGTTTTAGTCCCGGCCGACGGCGCGCCTTGCGCGATTGTACCCAACCTTGAAATGGGCTCCTTTAGCGCTATCAACTTTGAAGGCGAGATATTCGACTGGAAAGACCAAACCGGTTATCAATCGGCCTTTGATCAAATGTTCAAACATTGCCCGGTAAAACGCATTGGTGTGGAAGGGCAATCCATGCGCGTATTTGTACACCACGCTATTAAACAGGCAAACACAGCAATTGATGTGGCAGATGCCCAGCGTGAGATAGCCGCACTGAGGTTGCATAAAAACGCCGCGGAAATCGCCGCCTTGCGCAAGGCGATTGCTGTTTCAGAACAGGCGCTTGGCGAGACAATTGAGTCGGTCCGTGTCGGCATGACCGAAAAGCAAATAGAATCGCTACTAATACAGCGTATGTTTGCAGCCGGGGCCGATGAGTTTTCTTTTGAACCGATAGTTGCCTGCGGCAGCAACTCCGCCAAACCGCACGCTTCTGCCCGCGACGATGTACCAATCAAAGCCGGAGATGCATTGTTAATTGACTTCGGTGCCAGGGTGAACGGTCTCTGTGCAGACATCACCCGTACTTTTTTTATCCGGCATTGCAGTGATCCTCATCAGGCTATCTATGAAACTGTACTCGCTGCCAACAAGGCGGGTGCCAGTGTAGTGCGCCCGGGTGTGACCGCGCATGAAATAGACGATACCACCACCAAAGTACTCGAGAACTCTGACTACGCCGATCGCATACGACACAAAACCGGTCACGGACTGGGTCGCGACGTACACGAAGACCCATACATCATGCGAGGCAACAACGAAAAAATGGAAGCCGGAATGGTTTTTACCATCGAACCGGGGCTTTATCAGGACGATGATTTCGGAGTTCGCATTGAAGACGATGTCCTGGTTACCGATAGCGGCGCCGAATCACTGACAAGCTTCGATAAATCACTAACACTCATTGCCTGACTAAATGTTGCACTTCCTGCTTAGACGCCTGGGTACGTTTATCCCGACGTTTATCGGCGTCTCTATAATCACGTTTTTGTTTATCCGAATTTTGCCCGGTGATCCCATCATACTAATGGCGGGTGAACGCGGCATGACCGACGAACGCTACGCCAAACTGATGGCACAGTTTGGCTACGACCAGTCACTGCCGCTGCAGTACTGGAACTACATCACCGGTATACTGCAGGGCGATCTCGGCATATCGTTTAAAACTAAAAAGCCGGTATGGGATGAGTTTTTCACGCTGTTCCCGGCCACGCTGGAATTGTCATTGTGTGCAATGATCTTCGCCATCGCTCTCGGCCTTCCTGCTGGCATACTGGCAGCCGTCAATCGCGGCAAATGGCCCGACCAGTTATTGATGTCTACCGCACTCATCGGCTACTCCATGCCTATATTCTGGTGGGCGCTACTACTGATTATTTTTTTCTCGGGCATGCTTGGCTTAACACCCGTGTCCGGCCGTATTTCACTGTTGTATTATTTTCCAGCCGATACCGGATTCATGTTGATCGACAGTTTGCGTTCGGGACAAAAAGGCGCTTTCGCATCTGCCGTACACCATTTGATACTGCCTACTATCGTACTCGGTACCATCCCGCTGGCGGTTATCGCCAGACAAACCCGCTCGGCCATGCTTGAGGTACTGAGCGAAGACTATGTCCGAACAGCTCGAGCCAAGGGCCTTAATGCATTTCGTATCAACGCAATTCACGCACTGCGTAACGCGATGATTCCGGTGATCACGGTGATAGGTCTTTCCGTGGGCACATTGATGGCCGGTGCCATACTAACGGAAACCATCTTCTCCTGGCCTGGCATCGGCAAGTGGATGATACAAGCGATTGAGAGCCGGGATTATCCTGCCGTGCAAGGTGGGTTAATGTTGATTGCGGTGATTATTATGGTGGTCAATCTGATCGTCGATGTGTTGTACGGATTGATCAACCCGAAAATAAGGCGCGTATAGTGAGTGCCGCTGATAACAGGGTTGCTCTGCCCGACCGGCCGCAACAGGGTCGCTTGCAGGAATTCTGGCACTACTTCAGTGAGAATCGAGGCGCTGTCACCGGTCTGGTTGTATTTCTTGCATTTATCCTGGTAGCGCTACTCGCCGACATCATCGCACCTCATTCCCCTACCGAACAATTTCGCGACCATCTGCTCCAGCCACCAGCATGGCAGGAGGGTGGCAGCAATGAATTTTTACTCGGTACCGATGCGGTTGGCAGAGATATGTTATCGCGCTTGTTGCACGGCGCCCGTTATTCATTCTTTATAGGATTAATAGTGGTAGTGCTTGCCGTGACTGGTGGTGTACTCACCGGTTTAATTGCAGGCTTTGCCGGCGGCTGGATAGACACATTAATCATGCGTCTGATGGATGTGATTTTGTCTTTTCCAAGCTTGTTGCTGGCACTGGTGATGGTTGCCATACTTGGTCCGTCACTGGTCAATGCAATGCTTGCTATTGCTATAGTGCTGCAACCCCACTACGTGCGACTGACCCGTGCTTCGGTGCTCACCGAATTACCCAAAGACTATGTCACCTCTGCCCGCGTTGCCGGCGCCGGCAGGTTAAGACTTATGTTTATAACGGTACTGCCCAACTGCCTGCCCCCTATCATCGTACAGGCCGCGTTGTCATTTTCTACCGCTATTCTCGATGCCGCAGCGCTTGGCTTTCTCGGGCTTGGAGCCCAGCCGCCCACCCCCGAATGGGGCACCATGTTATCCGAAGCCCGTGAATTTATATTGCGCGCCTGGTGGGTGGTAACACTACCGGGCCTTGCCATACTGATCACCGTACTGGCCATTAATCTGATGGGAGACGGGCTGCGTGATGCCCTCGACCCAAAACTAAAACGCAGTTGAACCATGCGTACTTGCCATTATCCTGTACGCGGTGAACACTATCGACGCTACCACCCCGCTTCGCCCGCTACCGGTGTATTGAATAACTGATGCCACTGCTCGATGTTAAAAACCTGCACGTGGAATTCTCCACCGCCGACGGCCAGTTCAAGGCAGTAGACGGGCTCGACTTGTCCGTTGATACCGGAGATGTGCTGGCTATTGTAGGTGAATCCGGCAGTGGAAAATCAGTGTCGATGCTGGCATTGATGGGATTGCTGCCGTGGACTGCAAAAATTACCACCGACCGGATGACGTTTGACGGTATTGATATGCTCGCAATGAAGCCGCGGCAACGAAGGCAAGTGGTCGGCCGCGATCTCACCATGATTTTTCAGGAGCCGATGTCGAGCCTCAACCCGTGTTTCACTATCGGCTTTCAACTTACTGAGGCGCTGGCGGCCCATCTTAACCTGTCACGTAAAAACCGCCGTGAGCGTGCTGTTGAATTGCTCGAACAAGTCGGCTTGCCCGAACCGCTAAAACGCATGCGTGCCTTTCCGCATCAACTATCAGGCGGTATGAACCAGCGCGTAATGATTGCAATGGCCATCGCCTGTAAACCAAAATTGCTAATTGCCGATGAACCCACCACCGCACTTGACGTCACCATACAGGCTCAAATTCTGGACCTGTTACTGCAGCTACAAAAAGAAACCGGCATGGCATTGATACTGATCACGCACGACATGGGGGTGGTTGCCGAAACGGCACAGTCTGTCAGTGTGCAATACGCCGGTCAAAAGGTAGAAGAGCAGCCTGTTCAAACACTGTTTGAACAACCACATCATCCCTATACCAGTGCATTGTTATCCGCGTTGCCGGAGCGTGCCAGTGGTCGCTTGCTGCCTTCTATACCGGGCGTGGTTCCAGGGCAATTCGACCGGCCCCGTGGTTGTCTGTTTTCGCCACGCTGCCACAAGGCAGACGATATCTGTCGCAATACACCAGCGCCAATTGCCAGCGCATCGCTGGGCTATGCGCGATGTCATTATCCATTGTCCGAAACCCCGACGGCCGCACAACAGCCACATCCGCAATCACCACACAGCGAAACAAGATGACCGATTCAAACGGACCATTGATCGCCGCCGTTGACATAAGTCGCCACTACACGGTAAGCGGTGGTTTTTTACAATCACCGTCGACCGTTGAAGCGTTAAGTGAAGCATCGTTTGAATTGTACGCCGGAAAAACGCTTGCCGTGGTTGGCGAATCTGGCTGTGGTAAATCAACACTGGCACGAGTACTGACCTTAATAGAACCGCCAACGTCCGGCACATTCACACTCAACGGTACAAGTATCAATGCAAGTTCCACCAGTGCCAGCCAGTCCTTGCGCACCACGATTCAGATCGTATTTCAGGATCCCTATGGCTCCCTCAACCCGCGCCAGAAGGTTAGACAAATACTACAAGAGCCTCTGGTTATAAACCGACCAGAGTTATCACGCGCCGAACGGGATCGACAATCGCTTGAAATGCTCTCACTGGTCGGACTACGACCCGAGCACCATGAACGCTACCCACACATGTTTTCAGGTGGTCAACGCCAGCGCATAGCGATTGCGAGAGCATTAATGCTCGAACCACAAATACTGGCACTCGACGAGCCCGTATCCGCGCTGGACCTGTCAATTCAATCGCAAATCCTGAACCTGCTGGTGGAACTTCAAGACCGCCTTAACCTCGCGTATCTTTTTATATCGCACGATCTCTCGGTTGTAAGGCATATGGCCGACGATGTAATGGTGATGTATCTCGGCCGTGTAGTTGAGGCCGCCAGCACCAGTGTCATATTCCAGCAGCCAAAACACCCCTATACAAAGGCATTGATTTCCGCCACCCCGGTAGCAGACCCCGCTCACAAACAACAGCGTATACGGCTGGAAGGTGAACTGCCTTCGCCATTGTCACCACCACAAGGTTGCGCGTTTAATCCGAGATGCTGGAAGACAGAACCAGTTTGCGAGCAAACGAGACCCTCTCTGGAAAAGACTGATTATCACTCAGTTGCCTGTCATTTCCCTTTGAGCTAAAAAAACGACGTACCAACGTTCGCGAATCGGAGATCTGCTCCCACAAAAAGCGCTATCTAATCCCGCTTCGACCTCATAGCTTTCGTCTTTTCAAGTGTCTTGTCACTAGAGAATTTTCTGTACTCCGCCGAACCTGTCCCGACAATCGCTATCCTGCCCTTTTCATCACTATGAACACCCCAACCATACGTTTTACACAACGGAGAAGCACGAAAACAGGGCCTGCCTTTGCTAAAATACAGTTCGCGCTCCTTTGACCACCGGGCCTTTGGAATTTTGTTGCGGATAGCGTAAACCGTAAAAATAACATCGTCCGATGTATATTTGCAGGGATTACCAAACACCATCTCATACTCGTAGTTTGCGACCGTCTTTTTTTCGCCTTTGACCGGAGGCGCCACGCCACCAGTCGCCTTGCAGTCATCAGCTACTTCGATAAACGTATTAAAATAGTTCGTTGATGGCATAGCAGTTGATTCTATTTACGCTGCACTAGCCTATCAAACCCCGTCGCTGTGCTTTTTTGGTGTACCACACAAAAAACAATCCCAGTATCAGCGGCATCGCAATTCCCAACACCAATTCAAACGGGCCAAACCTGGTGGCTATTCCACCCATAATCAGTGCGTGAAACATTGTCACTATAGTACCAATCAGGGATGCAACAAACGCATAGTGAGCAAGCGATTTTTTTAGTAGCATCAACACACCACCAAGAACACCGGCAAACACAGAAAGCGCAAAACCTGCCGTTGCCCACAGTGGCCGGCTTTCTGCAATCGCACGATGTGACTCCGGCATTTTCGCCAACGCATCCGCATTCATCTGCATGTAAAAATTGAGGCACCCCATTAAATTCCAAAGTATTGCCACAATTCCGATTATCCAGAATGACCAGTGAATACCGGCAACCTTTGGCACAGATACAGTGTTGTCGTTCATCGGGGGTTCTCTCTAGAGTCTCGCATTGAATGAGCAGTCGTTTGCGGCTGACGTTCTACTCTCACGGGCGGAACACAAGCAGCAATTCCGTATACTCGCATAACCCCTGCCTTCAATACGTTTCATTCCCTTCATCATTCGAGCTTTACGGCATCACTCAAGCTTTACAGATTGAAGAACTTGCTCTCACGAGTAGCACCCGGATCATGTGGGAGGACAACTCCGTTGCACAAAGGTTGAAATCGAGGCACCAGCAATCAACAACGCAACCTGACTCTGTCCTCTGTCTTCCGCCTTCCGAATCGGAGATCCGTATCCACAAAAACACAAATCGCCCTGCTCCTGCCACGTATCAATTCCCATCTGCTCGAGCAAGTGAACCAAAGATTAACTCATAGGGCTATAACGCGAGACGCTGTGGTGCATTTGAAGGACTACCTGTTTTTCACAGCAGGTTTGCGGTAAGTTCCCGGCTTGGTTCAGTTGATGATTCTGTCTGGTATTGCTTCCAAAGATGCGCCTGTAGAATATGCCTGTCTTCACGCCAGGGTTTCATTGCACCGGCCCAATGGATCAGTTTGGGCTCCGAACACCAGTAATTGTACGGTAGAACATTCCATTCGTTGGGTAGATGCGTATAGTCACCTTTGCTAAACAAATTCAGGGCCTCCTGGTCTTCCACGCCATAGGACTCAAGTAATGCTGCAATGTTTTCGGTAAAATTTAGCTGCCGCAATGTATCCAGTGACAATACCAGTACACCTGCATTGAAGTACGGTGCCAGCAAGTCTACAGTAGCTGCAGTTTGGCGGCGATATTCACGCGCTTTGTCAGCACCGTATGCACGCTGTTTAATCGCCTTCTCTATCCAGTGTAATTGGGTTTTATGCGATGGATTAGGTGTTGGGCAAGCGGCAATTCCCCGAGCAGAAGGGTTAAACCCGGCCAATTCAGCAATATCTCCTAACACCACCAGATCCACATCCAGATAGATCACACGGTCGTGGTCTGGCAACAACTCACACAGGAACAAACGATCCATTGTCGATATAGTCGTATTACTAACAAGATGAATGTGTGTTTGGTTCAGAGTACCGTCCATAGAAAACTGCTTGAAAGTCGCCTGTTTGTGTTTTGACTTTAACCCTTCAAACATCACCTTTGAAATTCCCCGCGTCAGACAATAAAACTCTACCTCGCCTTGTGTATTTGCGAGAATAGAAGCAACAGTGACGGACGCTTTTTCCAATAAAACCTGATCAAAAGCCAATGCCACTGTTACGCGACTACTTCTGGCCTGAATACTTCCGGGTCGGATACTTCCAGCCCGATTATTGCCGGCGTCAGTCGGACAGGTGTCGCAAGACAGAGTTGGCGCCGAATTTTCATGCGGGAATAATCGGGGGAGTTCTCCAAGTTTGAATTTTGCCTCCTCCACGTATTCTTTTGTTGATTCAATCCATCTATTTCGTGTTTGATTCTCGCTCGCTCCATCAGCTATCTGGCACAGGAAATCGTTTATTAAGTCGCCTGTTCTGCTTTTTACAAGATTGATCTGGTGTTCATCCAGATTATCCAATCCGTCTAATTGACGATTACATGGGGTATCCTGGATAAAATTGACCAATGAACCCATGGCGACAGATGGCAGGTAACAGTGCAGACTGTCGGTCGTAATCGATTTCGCTGAACGATACTGATGAAGGTGATCAATACTTTCTCTAATAACTTCATAGAATTCCATTCTGCGATAAATCGATGCATTTTGCTTAATACAGGTAGCATCGGGATCTGAGCGATTTTGTGTTGCACCAACACAGTTTGTAGTGGCTGGCTCTATATCTTCGGTTAATTCGGTATCGCCAAAATCCACCGTGGCGCTGAGACAACCTGTAAAAAACGCATCGACTCCCTGATTTAGAAGCAAGTAACAGGTAGACCAGTCTCTGCATCCGACGGGACCATGCTTTTTGAGGTAACTTATGACCTCTGGTGTCAGGTCTTCCACCCGTTGCAGACAAAAACTGATAAAAAGCGGAAAAATATGGTCCGGCAGCGGCAGGCTGAGATTCTTGTTGTACGGGTTGTGCAGATGCCCGCCATAAATGAACGTCCAGACAGTGCGATTGTTATGTTGAACGGCATTGAGCGCCAATGCACTTTGGTCAATAATTGCTATGTGCGCTGATCTATTATGTTTTTGCTGTTTTTCATTGGACCATGTACTGGCCAACTCATTCCATGATGAGACAAGCCTGTCGTCATCAAAGGTGAGATCTCTAAAATGGTGTCGAGCGCAATGGCGCATCAATGCACTGGTTTGAATATAGTCACCGATATCCATACTGGATTTACGAAACTCTGGTGATTTGAAATCAAGAACACCAATAATTATATCTGCCGTACTTGCCTGGTTTCGTCCGCTATACCTCCCGGTTAATATTCGCCTGGAAAACCGGTCTCCGGTAGGCTCGATACCAACGATGTTTTCGAGGTATGTCGTCAACCAGTCAATAGATCGATAATGTTTCAGCTTGTTTTTTTCGTTTCTATTAGCCGCATCAATTTTGTGTAGAGTTACAATCGCTTCAGAATATTGTGTTAACAGAACTTCATTAATGGCTCGTTCGAGCAGATGTAATTCAGTTCTTTTTTGAACGGGTATTCTGTCGAGCGTACTAATGGCCTCATCATAGCGTTCCAGCGCCCGTAAACCTGTTGCCCAGCGAAACAGATCATAGTCTGGCAATCGAGGGTTGGTGTTTGCACCATTCATGTAGCTAAATACGTCACACGCAAACTGGTACTTTCGCTGCCTTAGACTCGCATGAGCAAGCAAGCGAACGCCAATAATCGAATGTGCGTGCATCAGCTTTTCAGCGGCTATAACCAGATCAGTTGACGTTTCTATTTCTTCCACAAATCTGATCAGTTGCTCATCCGAATCACCGGATAGCCTGGTAATCAACTCTTCAGCTGACAGTTCTTGAAAGTTTGGCCGCTCTAAAATCAATCTATCATTCCCGTACTCTTGCGATGAAAACCGGCATCATTCTTGATTTGCCGCGCGCAACCCGGTCTACTTGCATTTTTCTCGCCGCATGGGTGGTAAAATCTGCACCAACGGTCAGCATTTTAGCCCTCGCACGACACTTTATTGCCGACCATTAACCGATCTTGAGGCACTCAAAACCGTGTGTAAAAACCATAAGTCTCTACAGTCAATTTGATGGGTGAAAAATACTCTTGTAAGGGACTGAAATATCTAATATGTTCTCATTGACCGGGGGTTGGACCGGTTGCCTGATGAATAAGGCATTAAGACGATTTGCACCGAATAGATTTACAGCTAGCTGTGAAGCCGCGGCGAGGTAACGCCAGTGCACGACGGGTGAAACCGCGTTACTAACGATCTACTGTTCAAACTTCAGCATCAGGGTTCCTGCTTTCGCTGATCGGAGATCGTCTCCCACAAGATTGTGCATAGCCGTGGGAGGACAACTCCGTTGCACGAAGATCGAAGCCACGGTACTAGCAAGCAACCGCACAACCATCAACCACGCAACCTAAATCTGTCTTCTGTCCTTTGTCTTCCGCCTTCTGAATCG
>CAYPCS010000023.1:41923-45127 GCA_964409275.1 uncultured Granulosicoccaceae bacterium | reverse complement strand
ACAATGATGAACCACGCTACTACAGAACTCTTCTTCGACGACATGCCGGTACCCGCCGGCAATCTGATCGGCGATGAAGGACGCGGCTTTCGCTACATACTCTCGGGTATGAACACAGAACGCATGTTGATAGCTGCCGAATGTATTGGCGATGCCAAATGGTTTATAAAAAAGGCAGCTGACTACGCGGGGGAAAGAGTAATTTTTGGTCGACCCATTGGTCAAAACCAGGGCATACAATTCCCGATTGCCAGCGCCTATACCCAAATGCGCGCTGCCGAGTTGATGCTACAGGAATCTATTCGTCTATACGAAGCCGGCAACAACCCCGGTGAAGAGGCAAACATAGCCAAGTTGCTGGCGGCCGATGCCGCATGGGCCGCCGCAGAAGCATGTGTACAGACGTTTGGCGGCTTCGGTTTTGCTGAAGAATACGATATTGAACGCAAGTATCGGGAAACACGGCTTTATCAGGTGGCACCAATTTCCACTAATCTGATTTTAAGCTATATCGCCGAGCATGTGCTTGGGATGCCCAGATCGTATTGATCGATACCACAATACGATTTCTACAAATAACGTTCGAATACCTGCAGAATTTTTTCCTCCACCCGGTCTTCATCTGCAGGTGATTCAATGTGTTTCCAGATTTGAGTTATGTAGATAAAACTCCTTTGGTGAACCACCCCAGGCACAAACACGAAATCTCCGTCAACGTCTCTGCCCGCGCTATAGTATTTTCCCGTTGACGCTGCACGGCCCAGTGACAACCTGGAGCTCCTGTTTTCCCATTCGACGCCCGGCTTTAGCCCGGCGACGGACCGGGCAGTTTTAAAGAACGATTCCTCCATTATATCAACCATTTTTCTAAAATCAGAAGAGTTGGCACCGGTGGCGTTCACCCTCTTATAACAGAGCAATATGCGAAGGTATAGTGACTGCAGAAATATCGACCTGTATCAGCTCTCTTTACACATTCCATTGGTAGATTCATCCTGGTAGATCTCGGCTAATTCGCTGCCGTCCGTTGCCTGCGGATATTCACACTATGTGTCGATTGAAGGTTCTTCGCTTATTAGTACAGCAGCACTAAAAAGCCTGTCATAGTTATCGGCTAACTGGCTGGAGATTTTTTCCTGATGCACAGGGCGTCAACACCGCAAAGAATTTGACCACCCGGTACACCATTAGACAGGTATATAACAGCTGTAGAATTGTCGTAAATCTGTACACGGGTGATTCACATTCAAACCCGTTGCAAACGACACCACCGGGAATACAATAGTATCACTGGAATTTTTCCACACAAGAGGTGATCTCGTGTACTGGATCAATCAGGACTTTCACACCCGGTACGAGAGTCACTACCGGCGGGTAATGCGATGCTTTAGTACGCGGCCGCAGACTCTGGGGGAAATGATCACGACCGTGATAGAGACACATGGCGAGGCCGAGGCTATTGTCTGTGACTCGCATCGACTAACGTATCGGCAGCTGGATGACAAGGCCCGGCGATTTGCCAGCGTGCTTCTATCAGCAGGTATACAGCCAGGTGACCGCGTAGCACTTAACCTGGGTAACGGTATTGAATTTCCGATTGCCTGGTTAGCGACACTATATGTCGGCGCTGTGTCGGTACCCGCAGGTACGCGGCAGCAAACACCGGAACTCGAATTTATCTACAACAACTGTGAAGTATCTGCAGTGGTTTTTGACGCCGAAGTCGCTGCCGTTCAACCAGCAACCAACGCAACCCCCTCTGTCAAACTGCAAGTGGTAGCCGACAACAATTCAGCTAACGGTTTTCACGCCATAGTCGACCGTACGATTCCGCTCGCTGAAATTCACCAGGCGGATCAGGAAGACTGTGCAATGCTGATGTATACCTCTGGCACTACAGGCAAGCCCAAGGGCGCCATGCTTAGCCACCTGGGTTTAATCCATTCAGCGTTACACTGGATAAACCGCTTTTCCTTTCAACGGCACGAGCGCACCATTGTCTCCGTACCCGTTAGCCATGTGACCGGACTGGCGGCGCAGTTGCTGCCGATGTTTGCCTGCGCCGGTTGCTGTGTGATGCAGCGCGAGTTCCACGCACCGGCTTTTCTGGAACTGGCCTGCCGTGAGCGGTTGAGCTTTGCCATTATGGTACCGGCAATGTACAAACTGCTGTTGCTGCGAGGTGATTTTAATGACGAGGATCTGTCCGCCTGGCGTGTTGGAGCGTTTGGGGGTGCGCCAATGCCTCAAGCCACCATTGTTGAGATGGCTGCCCGCTTACCCGGACTTGCATTAGCGAATAGCTACGGCGCTACAGAAACGTCATCGCCTTCCACGGTCATGCCGCTCGAAGCAACGCGTGATCGTACTGACAGCATTGGTACTGCAGTCGTCTGTGCTGATCTATTAATCATGAATGACGAAGGCATGGAAGTCACTCGTGGCGAGAGCGGCGAAATCTGGATTGCCGGACCACATATCATTTCCGGTTACTGGAAAAGACCGGATGCCGATGAGTCTTCTTTTGTAAACGGCTACTGGAAGTCCGGTGATATCGGCCGTATTGACGATGAGGGATTCGTTAACATATTCGATCGCAAAAAAGACATGATCAACCGTGGTGGTTACAAAATTTTCTGTGTGGAAGTTGAAAACGTAATTGCCGATCACCCCGGAATCGAAGACGTCGCCCTGGTCTCGGTGGCATGCGAGGTACTGGGCGAACGAAGCTGCGCGTGTGTTACTACATCGGGTAGTTTGCTGCAGTCAGGGCTGGCGGATTATTTGAGCGATAAAGTTGCGGACTACAAGATTCCGGATTTCGTTCTCTTGTATACGGAAATGTTGCCACGCAATGCAAATGGCAAAATTCAGAAAGCTGTGCTGCGCGAGGCAGCAAAGTTGAAATACACATAGGGGCTTGTTGATTGGAGAGGCAATGGTAAGCAAACGGATTAAGTGGGAGTCGATTCAGAAGGCGGAAGACAAAGGACAGAAGACAGAGTTAGGTTGCGTGGTTGATTGTTGGTGCTTCGATTTCAACGTTCATGCATCGGAGTTGTTCTCCCACTGGCACTGTGCGTTTTTTGTGGGAGTCGATCTGCGATCAGCGAAAGTAGGAATTTCGGATGTCGAAGTTTGCTCGTTTGATTGTTAGTACTGTAGCTTCGTTCTTCGTGCAACGGAGTTGTCCTCCCACCTGCA
>CAYPCS010000023.1:29803-41823 GCA_964409275.1 uncultured Granulosicoccaceae bacterium | reverse complement strand
GTTGTCCTCCCACCTGCACTGTGCGCTTTTTGTGGGAGTCGATCTCCGATCAGCGAAGATAAGAACCCTGGCGTCGACGTTTGCTCGTTTGATTGTTAGTACTGTAGCTTCGTTCTTCGTGCAACGGAGTTGTCCTCCCACCTGCATTGTGCGCTATTTGTGGGAACTGGCTCTGATGTTTCGCATGTTTGACTTCCATAGCCACTGTATCTGTAGTTATGCTTTGCGTTATTTTGTTCCCGTCAATGTTGTATGCCACAGAAGTATGAGTCACACCGACTAAGAACCGGTCGGGTATCCCTTACGGGTACTGCCTACCATTTACGTTTTGGTATCGCGCAACGACAAAAAGTACTGTCGAATTTCTATACTGCGCACGCCGTAGCACGATCAATCACTCGCGAACACACGGCCGGCAGATCGCAAAACCTGTGCTATTGCGTCATGCCTGATCATGTACATTGGTTGATGATTTTGAAAAACGGATCCCTGGGACAGTCGATTCATAATATCAAACGGCTGAGCAACCATCTATCTGATACTTCAATACCGTGGCAACGTGGCTACTTCGATCATGCTATTCGCGACCCTCAAAATCTTCGTGCAATTGCGCGCTATATTGTTGCAAATCCACTACGTGCCGGACTCGTTGTGAGAATAGGTGACTATCCTCACTGGGACGCAGCCTGGCTGGATGGATCGGTAAGTGATCCATTTTGAATCTTCGTCATTGAATTTCGCGCGGGCTGAATTAGAACTCTTTGGCTTTGAAATTCATGCAACAGCGTAGTCGCCCACGGTCGCTATGCGCTATTTGTGGGAGCCGATCTTCGATCGGCGAAAGTAGGATCTCCAGCATTGAAGATTGCATGGTTGTTTGTTAGTACTGTGGCTTCGTTCTTCGTGCAACGGGGTTGTCCTCCCACCTGCACTGTGCGCTTTTTGTGGGAGTCGATCTCCGATCAGCGAAGATAGGAACTCAGATGTTGATGGTTGCGCGGTTGTTTATTAGCACCGTGGCTTCGTTCTTCGTGCAACGGAGTTGTCCTACCACAGTTTGATTATCCCTTTTGTGGCCATGTTCGCCCACCGACCTCGGTAACTGCAGGTTCTACAATATCTGCCATACTTTGGAGGTTTGACGCCCAGGGGTAACTATGAATCGATCTCCATCCTTCCGGCTCGCAGACTGGCGACAATTCGCGGTTGTAGTTGGTAGTTCAACGCTGCTTGCGATATCCACCAATCTGTTCACTGGCGGTTTTGCACTGAGCAAGCAAGGTGCTTCCGGCCTTGGTAACGCTTATGCCGGTGCTGCAGCAGTAAGTGAAGATGCCTCTACCATCTGGTTCAACCCGGCGGGTATTAGCGAACTGAAGGGCCGCGAATTGTCCATTGCTGTGCACGGGATACAATCAAACACTGAATGGACTGACACCGGAACCACACTTAACCCGTCATTCGGCGGCAGCCCCGTCAGTGGACCGGAAACGGAGTCTCTCGACAACACCGCGGCTATTCCCAACTTCTACTACGCGGCCTCGCTAAACAAGCGATGGAGCTATGCGTTAGGGATCAGTGTGCCGTTCGGTTCAACAACCGAATACAATGATGACTGGCGAGGACGCTACACCACAATAAAAAGCGCTATCACGGTATTGGACATTAACCCCGCTGTGTCGTTTCGGCTCAGCGATACCATCAGATTGGGGGGCGGTATTTCGCTTCAGTACCTCGATGCCGAACTCACCAGCGCTATCGATAGCGGGGCAGTATGTTTTGGCATTTTTGCCACTACCGCACCGGATATTTGCCCCGGAGCAGGATTGCTGCCGGGAGTTCAGGCCAATGACAGTTTAGGCGAAGTCAATGGCGATTCAACTGCCGTATCGTTTAACGTTGGCGCTCTGTTTTTACCCAGAGCAGGTACAAAACTCGGGCTGGCTTATCGCCACAGTGTCGACCATGAACTCGATGGCACCGGTGATTTCACCATCAACCCGGCACTTGAACCGGTGCTGCAAGGCAACCCTGCCACCGCCGGTTTTTTGGCTGATGCCGGTGCTACTGCCGAAGTAGCATTGCCACCGACTTTGATGTTTTCGGCAGCCCATGAAGTGAACAGCAAATTAACACTTCTCGGTGACGTCACCTGGACGGGCTGGAGTTCGTTCAGAGAGCTGCGCATTGTATATGACGGCGATTTCCCGCAGGAGACTCTCACCTTGCAAGAGTGGCAGGACGTGTTCAGGATATCCGGCGCCATTAACTATAATACCAGCAGAAACCTGACACTACGGGCTGGCGTTGCCTTTGACGAAGACCCGACACCCTCCCCGGCAAGACGAACCGCACGCTCACCAGGCAATGACAGAACCTGGCTGGCACTGGGCGCGACCTGGCGATTTGGTAATCGCGCCTCCCTGGATCTGGGCTACGCGCATCTATTTCTCGACGAAACCCCTATCGCCAACCTCAACGAAGAGACCGCTGGCGGTACTGCGGTACGAGGACTGTATAACAGCTCGGTGGATATTTTAAGTGCTCAATTCAACTGGCATTTTTAACCAGAGATCACGGGAGGACAACTCCGTCGCACGAAAACCGAACCCGCAAAACCAACAATCTACTATCGACACTTCAATGCCCGGGTTCTTGCATTCGCGGTTCGGCAATCCAGTACAACGATAGTTATCGCTGCTACCCTTTCAGATCAAACGTTTCTTCAGGAAAGTATTTGTTGAGACGGACGTCCGCGGTACGCGCATGCCCTTCCATGCCTTCAAGTCGCGAGATTCTTGCGGTTGCCGCAGCTACGTCTTTCGACCCTTCCCGAGTTGCCTGTTGCCAGGTAACTACTTTCATGTATTTGTGCACGGATAAACCACCCGTGTATTTAGCTGACTGTGACGTGGGCAGTACGTGATTAGTGCCGGACGCTTTGTCACCGAACGCAACGGTCGTCTCTTCCCCTAGAAACAATGACCCGTAACATTGCAGCCGATCCAGCCACCAGTCGAGGTCGGCGGCCTGTACGGTCAGATGTTCGGGGGCATAGTCATCTGAAGTAGCGGCCATTGACTCGCGGTTATCACAAACAATAACTTCAGCGTAGTCTCGCCAGGCAGCTTCGGCATTGGTGCGGTTTACTTCGGGCAAGTCTGCAATGATACCCGGTACCAGTTCGATCACTTTTTCAGCCAGGGATTCATCTGATGTAACCAGCCATACCGGCGAGTTATAGCCGTGTTCGGCCTGACCAACAAGATCAGTGGCAACAATAAACGCATCGGCAGTTTCATCGGCCAGTATCAGACTGTCTGTCGGACCCGCGATCATGTCGATACCCACACGACCATAGAGTATGCGCTTGGCTTCGGCAACAAACTGGTTACCAGGCCCGACCAGAATATCCGCTTTGGGCAAACCGAATAAACCAAACGTCATTGCCGCCACACCCTGTACACCACCCATGGCCATCACCTTGTCCGCGCCACATAGACTAGCCGCATAAATTATCGCCGGTGCTATACCTTCATCCTTTCGGGGTGGTGAGCAGGCCACAATATGTTCACAGCCGGCCACCTTGGCGGTGGTAACGGTCATAATGGCACTGGCAATATGGCTATAGCGACCACCCGGTACGTAACAGCCGACCGCACGACAGGGTATGGTTTTCTGACCGAGCATAAAGCCGGGCACCACTTCCAGTTCAACGCTGTGCATAGTTTGCTTTTGCACTTCGGCAAAGCGCCGCACGTTGTCATGAGCAAACGCGATATCGTCTTTTAACTGCTGAGGCACAGCGTCAGCTGCAGCTTCAATCTCATCGGCAGTGAGCATAATATTGCCCTCATACTGATCAAACTTTTTGGCGTATTCCATCGCCGCCGTATCGCCACCGGCCTCGACATCATCGAGGATTTTTTGCACGGTTTCGCGTACATCAGAAGAGTCCGTAGTAGACGTTTTGGGTGCTTTTTTTAAATATTTTCTGGTC
The DNA here is from genome assembly GCA_964409275.1 of uncultured Granulosicoccaceae bacterium. Lineage (GTDB taxonomy): Bacteria > Pseudomonadota > Gammaproteobacteria > Granulosicoccales > Granulosicoccaceae. The sequence goes on along the minus strand of CAYPCS010000023.1, from coordinate 37,823 downwards.
ATAATCCTAAGTCAATTTGGCCACCTGGCGACCGGTCCCTGAAACAACGCCGGCTGCAGCGGATACTTCACGATCGGGCCGAAGTGTAGGCGGCCCTATCACAGCATGCAAGCCTGGCCTGCTGCTTCGCACTAGTGATCCGCCCGGCTAATCGTATTGAGTATGCCGGACGAACCCCCATATTTTAACGCTGGTCACCGGGTTGATGATTCACATTGAGTAACTATCGATCCGTCCTTCTCACGTTACCGGTACACTATAAGGTAATACTGCGCAGAGGAATCAACACTAATGAAAACAAACACTGAGGCTACTACTGAAAGGGCTGTCCTGGCGGGCGGATGTTTTTGGGGCATGGAAGACCTGATTCGCAAACAGCCCGGCGTGTTGTCGACACGGGTGGGATACACCGGCGGCGATGTCAAAAACGCTACCTACCGAAATCACGGCACCCATGCCGAGGGCATCGAAATCGTCTTTGATACCACGAAAACCGACTTTCGCAATATGCTGGAGTTCTTTTTCCAGATTCACGATCCAACCACTCCGATGCGCCAGGGCAACGATACCGGACCCTCTTACCGATCAGCGATCTACTATACCTCCCAGGCGCAAAAAGCAGTTGCCGAAGACACCATCGCCGACGTCAATGCATCGGGCTTGTGGCCCGGCAAGGTGGTCACCGAACTTGAAGCTGTGTCTGATTTTTGGGAAGCCGAGCCAGAGCATCAGAACTATCTGCAACGGTTTCCCAACGGTTATACCTGTCACTTCATCCGACCAGACTGGGTATTGCCAAAGCGCGCCGTTAGCGCGTAGCCGACAGGACCATCCCTGCAAATGTCCACCACCGGCAAGCCTGTTGAAGATTCGTTCGGCGCTTTTTGCACCGCCAACCCGGTCACGTTGCCCGCAACGGGTACCGGACCGCTAAACGGATTTTCGTTTGCGGCCAAAGACGTTATGGATATTGCCGGCACCACTACAGGCTTTGGCCAGCCAACATGGCTGGCGAGCCATGCACCGGCCGCTGTTAGCGCCACCGCAGTTTCACGCATGCTCGACAACGGTGCTCAACTGATTGGCAGAACTATCTCCGACGAACTGTCTTACAGTCTGAGCGGAGAAAATGTGCACTACGGTACCCCGGCAAATCCACGAGATGCCAGTCGGGTTGCCGGTGGCTCATCCAGCGGATCCGTGGTGGCAGTTGCCGCCGGCCTCGCAGACTTTGCGCTTGGCACCGACTGCGCCGGCTCTGTTAGATTGCCGGCAAGCTACTGCGGAATACCGGGTATGCGGCCAAGCCACGGAGCGGTCTCTGCACAGGGTGTTATTCCGTTCGCTCCTTCTTTTGACACAGTTGGCTGGTTCGCCAAAGACGCCTCGTTGTTACAAAAGGTCGGCCATGCACTGCTCGACATCGAAACCACACCCACAACCCCGAATCGTTTGTTGATTGCAAAAGACTGTTTTGATCTCGTTGATGAAGACATCCGCCACGCTCTGGCGGAACCTCTGAAAACGGTCGCGAATCACCTGGGTGAGTGCGATGAAGTGATCGTGACAGAACAGGGTCTCTCGTCTTTTATGGAGTGTTTTCGAATCATCCAGGGTGCGGAAATCTGGCAGAGCCTGGGCGACTGGATAACGCAACACAATCCACAGCTTGGCCCGGGCATCGATGACCGAATCGCTGCGGCAAAAGCCGTTACCCGCGAACAGGCAGACGCTGCACGAATAAACCACCAGATTATAAGACAGCACCTGGATCAATTGATCCGGCCGGGTGACGTGCTCTGTCTGCCCACCTCACCCAGGGTAGCACCATTGAAAAATACGGCTACCGATACTCTGGAAGTTACCTATCGCTATCAGGCGATAAGTCTGCTCAGCATTGCGGGTCTGGGCGGCCTGCCCGAAGTTTCATTGCCGCTCGGCACATGCAATGGTTTACCGGTTGGCCTGTCACTGGTGGGACACCGTGGCAGTGATCACCGATTGCTGGATCTGGCGGGTTCAATAATGTTTTCCGCATCAAGGTAGTTATAAAAGATCTGCAATCTGTTCCGCCAGATAGCGCCCGATCACTAAGCTGCCGGGCAAATTAAGGTGATGTTCGTCCCGATACAATACCGAATCACCAGACGCCATACTGCACCGGGCGTTGTTACAAAGCAGCGGGTAAAGATTGATGTAACGTACATCCTGCTCAGCGCTAATACGCTGTAACACCGCTTCATAACCGGCTTTCTGATCATCGGCAATATTTTTATCCATGCTGCAAACTGAACTGTCACTACTTCGGACGGCACTCGGCATTTCATACACACAACGCTCCGGCTCATTCGGGTATTCCGGTATATCACCCAACAACACTACCTCCCTGCCTGCCTCCAGAAGCGCCCGAACCACATCACTAAAACCCCGATACAACTCCCCGGTATTGCCAGGCACGCGCGAATAAAAATGCATGGTGAGCAGAATAAGTTGATCGTGTTTATGGCTTAACAACTCGTCGAATATTGTTTTAAAGTCGGAGTTATCCAGATACGGTCTGGATGCCTGAATATAGAACGCCGTATTTTCATCCGGCAGTGATTCTGCCAACCCGAAAAAAAGATGCTCCGCATGCGAGTCACCCAGCAAAACGATATCTGCGATTCCGGGACTCGATTGCTTGCACCGCAGAAACCCCTTCCAGACCGGTGCCTCTTCTGCCACCGTTAACGGTTCACAGTCCGGGTAGTTCTCATGCAAGTGTGTATGGAAAGTCACATGCCCGGTATCACCCGCCAGTTGTCGCTTAAAGCGATTTTCAAAACCATGGTAATAGACACCTGCACCACCAATGACCGCGATCAATAGCGAGACCAGCAGAGAATAGAAAAAAACCTGCGCTCGCGAAAAACGGCTCTTCGATCTGACCGGATTTTCAACATAGCGGGCCGTTAGAAAGGCGAGTAAAAATGTTAGCGTCAGACACGCAAGTATTGCCGGCCAGGTCAATAAATGCTCTCCCGTATAGTGGCGCAAGAAAGCAAAAACCGGTTGATGCCACAGATAGATGCTATATGACAAAGTACCGGCAACAACCAGCCAGCGGGCACTTAAAAGACCACACACCAGCGTTCCAGGCACGCCGCAGATAATAATCAACACCGTCCCCAATACTGGCAACAGGGTGTAAACACCGGGTGTTGGCGTACCTGAATCAAACATCAACACGGCAAAAATGATCAGCAACAATCCGGATAGTCCAGCCAACTGATCCACAGCAAGCGCCTTGCTACGGCGGGGTGCATTCAACCAAAACGCACAGAATCCGCCCGCCAGTAACTCCCAGCCGCGTGTCGGCAGAAGAAAGAACGCCGCATCCGGGTGTTGGCCAACACTCCACTGCGCAGCAATCAGGCTTGCAATAAACAACACAGTCAAAATACCTGCTGCCACATTTTTGCCAAAGCGCCAGCAGGCCATCAGCAGCAGCGGGAATAACAGATAGTATTGCTCCTCTACCGCCAGACTCCAGGTATGAAGCAACGGTTTGAGTTCAGCCGCCGTATCAAAATAGCCACTCTCCGCCCAAAACAAAATATTAGAGGAGAACGTGACCACTGCCAGTACACTTTGCGCAAAGGTCGCCAGTTCCTGCGGTGGCAGCAGCAACCACGTAAACGGAAGGCATACCAAAATGACGAAAAAAAGCGCTGGCAAAATTCGCCTCGCACGCCTCTCGTAAAATCCGGCCAGGCTAAACGTACCGCTCTGCATTTCACGCAAAATAATGGAGGTGATCAGATAGCCGCTAATGACAAAAAATACATCGACACCGACAAAGCCACCACCAAACCGATCGACTCCGGCATGAAATAGCACCACGGGCACGACAGCAACGGTTCGCAAGCCATCAATTTCTGCACGATAGTTCAAGGGAGTTGCCGACCGGACAAGGCACACCGTTTCGTGGTGGAGAGCCCGCGAGCTTACCCTGCGAGGATCACAAGGTGAAGGGGTTATTGAATGCTGCGATAGCTGCGCAGAATTTTACACAACTCCGGCCTGCTACAAACGTCGGCACTTATGCAGGTAAATTCTGTTTTAGCAACCAGTAGGGATCATTCTCAAAGCGAGACCAGTCTTTACACAATTCGTTATGCAGATCCTGAATATCCGTTTTCTGTGTGTGGTCCAGATGATCCCATACCTTTTCCTTGTGACCGCCCTTCTGTAGAGTCTCGATATAGCGAATCAGGTTTGAGCACATAGTAAGCTGGCCACAGGCGATTAGCTTATCCAGTTTGTTGTCCTTCACCTCCTGCTCCGAGAACCACAATGAAGTCGGCATGGAGTTCGCCCCGGATACGACTTTCTGCATTTCCGCGGGCAACTGATCCAGCGATTTCTCAAGCGTGTAAATATTGTTGCTTTTAATCCGGTATCTCCAGACATCAGAACCGTAAAGCTCCTCGAATTCAAGGGCGCGAATACGGCGCAGAAAAATATCAGACACCATCTTCATCACTGAAGTGAATCGAAACCGGACCAGGTAAATCAGAATGTAGAGAGGCGTTTTCCTCAACACATTAAGATGATTGAGCAGCTCGGGCGATTGCGCGCTGCCAAACATCTTGACCACCTGATCAATTATTTTGCCACTCACGAAGAAATACAGACAAAACCATAGTGCCGATAACGTAAGGGCCACGGTTCCGGCAACCACCCCCCAGAATGAAGGCCCGCCAAAAGCAAGCGACAACACAATGAGGGCACTGAGTATAACCACCAGATAATTTATCGCTCGCAGGGTAAACAGATTTTTAATACCACCATACTTAAGCGTCGGTACCTGATACGGCTCCATTACCGCGCTGGAAACATCGGAAATAAGGAAGGTTCCAATATAAGGCTCACCACCACTAGCCTTGCAGCGTCTTGCCTCGGCAAGCTTCACTCCCTCGATACCCTGATTATCTATAATTCCGCCATCCATTATTGCGGTTTCCTGGTAAAGATTGTTGTGAGTAGATTTCTCATGCCAGGCAGTTTCCACCGCACTACCGGGTCCGTTGCCGAAATCCCGCGGCATGATCATCGGTTCGAATCCACCCGGGAAGCAGCTCGATGCAGCAGCTGCATCCGCCAGCCTCACCTCATCAGCAGCATCTTCAGGTAGAGATAACTTGCCGTTACCGAACAGGCCTCCGTCGTCATTCTCCTGCCATCTAAACTGAATACCGGTGGTGAATTCAGACGATCCAAAGATCGCATCTTGCAGATGGGTTTGTTTACCCTGACGCAGACTGGCGAAAGTTCCGCCGTCGAAAAAATGCTCGTCGTATACTTCCGAGAACGCATTGATTACATCGCGGGTTTTATGTTTGTTTTTCCACTGACGAGGCTTGTTGAGTTTTTCAAGCGCCCGATCAACCAGCCGGTTTTCACGCAACAACTTATAGAGTTTGGTAAAGCAGTCTGCAAACGTACCCCCTTGAGCCAGTGTCAGAGCATACATTACCCCGGTCAGAGTGCCGCCCGAAATTGTCGATATAATAGTAACGTTTTCAAGCAGAGGTTGTTGCCGGTACCGGCGAGAATCAAGATAGGAAAGCGACCCAAGATGAAAGGTGGTAGCGCGGTAACCCCCTCCCGACAAAGACACTGCCATGTTGGTAAAAGGAACCGGGTTTTCACCAGACAAATTTTCGGTTTGATCCATCGCTCACAGCCACTTTAACTTCCTGAGTGCCAAAGTGTAGTAGAGCGATGATTTCCGAGCCAGGAATTCTGCCTCGGGTATGCAGGTATTATTACCTGTCAGGTGGTCAGGTGATAGATCGGGCAACAATGTTATCCATTGACCGCAGGAATTTTTTCACCTCGTCCGCCGAGTTGTAGTGGCACATCGAAACGCGAACGCAGCTATCCAGCCCCAACGGCTCCAGTATGTTGCCGGAGAAATAATCGTTCTTGCGCACGTGAGTTCGTACACCATCATCATTTAGTTGCGCTACAACATCGTGTGACGATACACCGTCCACCCACAGTGATACCAGACCTTCACGACAGTCATTGTCCATTCCGCCAACCACATGAACCTCAGGCATTTTCCGCAAACCGCGCTGACCGTCTGCACCGTCAATCATAACGTCTACGAGGTGTTTTTCATGTGCAAACATGGCTTTTCCAGCCTCCACAATCCGCTCCCGCTGGTCAGTTGCATTGGTGAAATGCGAGCCGAGCCAATCGAGGTACTTAACGACTTCCGAGAAAGTGGCATAGGCCGATGTATCGCGAGTGCCGAGTTCCCACTGGAGATCAGCGCTACCATCCAGGTGCTCGTGCGACATTGACTCCATTCGCGGTGACAGCCAGGCGATACCATAGTTGTGACGCGAAAAAACCTTGTAGGCAGAAACTGTAAATGCATCGATGCCGTAGGAATCAATATCAAGGCCACCGTGAGCCGCATGCTGGATACCGTCGACAATGATGTAGCAGTCTGGTGAAACCGCGCGGATAACATCAACCACCTGCCGAATATCAACACCCATACCGGTGACCGGGCTGGTTTGAATGATGGTCGCCACCCGTGTATCCGCTGTCACATACCGGTGATAATCATCGGCCGTTATTGCAGCGGTCTGATTGTTGTGCGGTATTAGCACATGCTGTTTACCGGACACCTCTGACCATTGCCGGCAGGCGCTGCGTGTTGCGGGATGCTCAAGTGTGCTGCCGAGCACCTCGCCACCTGGCGCCGAGTTCATCACGGCGGTACGTACCAGGCGGAACAACAGTTCGGTGCCACTTTCGCCGACAAATACCTGGCCGCTACTGGCGCCAAACATGGTCAACGCATCTATACGAGCCTGCTCAATAATGCGCACCAGCTCTTTCGATGCAATATTGTCGCGGCCCTGGTTGTCCGGAATGGAGGCCAGTTTCGAGTTGACATCTACTACCGATTTTAACGTCAGTGACCCGCCGGCATTTTCAAAAAAAACGCGAGGCCCCTGATACGGGCAGGATTCTACGTGGTGGAACCGATCCCGGATTTCTCCCAGCAGCTTTGCATCAAACATGTTGTTTTCAATCGCCTGATAAAAAGCGATGAAGATACTGCATTCCGGGTCGCGACACTACGGGAATTTTTCCCCCAACGGATGCATTCTGCACAAATTCAGCTCAGTAAACCGCCTGCGAAGAGGGCGTACGCCTTACCGGAGATATCCCCTCTTTGCGAGGGGACAACCACTCCTGACACTTTTGCAGTACTCGTTCTAGTTTTCCAGCTTGTCCTGCACGGATTTAGTGGCCTCAAGTGCCGCCACCCGGGCTTTTTCTTTGGCAATAGCGCTCAGTTCAGAGGCCTGACTGGCGAGATCGGCAGCCTTCACTTTTGCCTGTTCGGCGAGTTCAGCCGCCTTGACTTTGGCCTCCCCGGCCAACGCCTCGGCCTTCACAGCCAGCTCCCCTGCCTGCACTTTGGCTTCTTCTGCCATCACCTGTGCCTGATCGGCAATTTCACGGGCCTTGTCAGACGCATCGTTTGCAAGCTTTGCGGTTTTCTCTTTGGTGATTTCGGCAGATTCACTTACCGCCTGCTTGGTGGCATCCATTGAGGCCGAGATTAAATCTTCGGTCGAAACGTCAAAGCCATTCAGTTTCATGGTCTCCGGAGCCGGTCGAAAACCACCGGTTCGTCCAGGTGGATGCATGCAAACTGCAGAGCCGCTCTCGCCACCTTGAGTGGTGTATGCGAGCTCCACAGTCATGAATTCTTTACCTTCCGTTTTTTTTGGCTGCCATTCACTAACCGCTCCCACCAGGTTCTGCGTAATTTTCTGGCACATGTCTATCAAAGGTGTGTCCGACGGACTACAGGCAGCTAGCAGTCCAGCTAGTGAGCCCGACACTACTAATTTACAGGCGGTGTTTTTCATCAAAATATTCCATTGTGCGTGCGTGATTGGTGATTTTATCATATGGCCAGACTTCGCTACGTGCGTTGTCTGTT
>CAYPCS010000023.1:0-29703 GCA_964409275.1 uncultured Granulosicoccaceae bacterium | reverse complement strand
ACAGTCCGGCTTATCGGCTGTGATGCTCATTCGAAGACAAACCGTTATAAAACCAGCGTTGAAAAATCAGTAGCAACAGAAAAGGCGGTAGCAACGTAATAACAATTAACGCCATTCCTGGCCCTGATTCCTGACCAATCAAGCGGATGCCACGGACTAGTGTGTAGAGAGTATCGTCGGTACTAATCATCAACGGCCACAGATACTGGTTCCAGCCAATCATAAACGAGACTACAAATACTGCACCTGCACGTGATAAAGATAATGGAACAACAATCTCCATTAAAAATCGCAATGGCCCTGCCCCGTCCAGAATGGCGGCTTCAATTAGCTGTGGCGGCAAAGTGAAAAAGTACTGTCGGAAAAAAAATGTTCCAAGGGCAGCTGCCAGCACCGGCAATATCAATCCGGCATGAGTGTTTATCAAACCGAGCGCTGAGGTCACCTGAAAGGTTGTGATAAATCGGGACTCCAGAGGAAACAGCAATGTAGCCAGCACCATCCAGAACACCCATTTCGCCAGCCGCATATTAAAAAACACAATGGCGTACGCGGTCAACAACGAGAACAGCGTGGTCAGTGAGGCAACACCAATAGCAACAATGAAGGAGTTTTTAAGCATTGCACGCGGAGTAACCTGATCTGTTATCCCTGCTTCAAACCGAAGTACCTGGCGGTAGTTGTTAAACGCCTCGCCACCAGGGGACCATTGCAGCCCGTGCTGCTGCAACGTCTGAGTGCTATGGGTGGAGGAGAAAATCATCATAACGACAGGCGCCAGCATAAAGGCAACACCGGCCAGCAGAACTGCATGGGCATAACAGCGTCTGAAAAAATCGCAGGCCGATCTCCCCGACCGGTTTTCCATGCTTGCGACGCGCCCGATCAGACGAGCCGTTGACCGGTATCCTGATCAAAAATCATAGCCTTTGCCGGATCAAACCCGAGTCCAAGCGTTGATTCAAGATCTGGTAATAAATCCTGATCTGTCTTTACACAAAACCCGGCTTGCTGGCCGTCGATTTCTCCGCTTGTGTTTTCACTGTCACTATCGGCTCCATGCAGTGCTCCGTAGATCAGGTTGTCAGCACCGTGCTGTTCCACAATATCAACACGAATTTTAAACTGACCGCTATCACTCGGCGATAAGTCATCCGGACGGATTCCCAACATCAGACGGGTTGACACTGGCAGACCGGAAAACCCTGCAATAGATAATTCACCATTGACAAGATTGGTTCCATCAAACATCACAGGCAGCAAATTCACCTGAGGCGATCCAATAAAAGAGGCCACGAAAAGCGTTGCCGGGTTTTTATAAAGCTCAATTGGTGCTCCGATCTGTTCAATTTTACCGTCGTTGATCACGGCCAGTCGGTCAGCAAGAGTCATGGCTTCTGTTTGATCGTGTGTCACATAAATGCTGGTGACATTTAGCCGCCGTTGCAAACGCTTAATTTCGATACGCATCTGCACCCGCAACTTGGCATCCAGGTTTGACAGAGGCTCGTCGAACAAAAAGACTTTCGGCTCACGCACGATAGCACGCCCCATTGCCACGCGCTGACGCTGCCCCCCTGACAATTGATTGGGCTGCCGGTCAAGGAATTCACCCATGCGCAGCAAGCCCGCTGCTTCCTCGACCTTCTGCCTGATCTGTGCCTTCGGCATACCCCGGTTTTTTAAGCCGTACGACATATTGCCGCGCACTGTCATATGGGGATATAGCGCGTAATTTTGAAACACCATGGCAACATCTCTGTCCGCAGGCGACACATCGTTAATACGACGATCATCGATATTAATATCGCCTTCGGTTATTTTCTCGAGCCCCGCAATCATTCGCAGCAGCGTTGATTTCCCACAGCCGGATGGGCCAACGAACACAATAAATTCACCATCCTCCACTAACATATCCACACCACGAACGGCTACAGCACCATTGGGGTAGGTCTTGCGCACACCGCTCAGTTGAACGTTGGCCATTATTTTTCGCTCTCCACCAGACCTTTCACAAACCAGCGCTGAAATATAAGTACAACAAGCACCGGGGGTAGTGTTGCCAGAATAGTCAGAGCAAACGCTTTTTGATATTGCGGTAGTTCGCCCCCTTCGGCAAGAATTTGATATATCTGCTTTATGCCGATAACAAGCGTGTAGTTCTCTTCTTTTGTGGTCATTATTAATGGCCACAAATACTGGTTCCAACCCACTACAAACATGATAATAAGTATTGCCGCAATCATGGTTTTGGACAGTGGCACCAGTATATCGATGAAAAAACCCCAGGCAGTTGCGCCGTCGAGGCGAGCCGCTTCCAGCAGTTCATCCGGCACCGAACGAAAAAACTGCCGGAAAAAAAACGTACCCGTAGCAGACGCGATAAGAGGTATGATCAATCCGGTATGGGTATCGAGCAATCCAAGGCTGGCCACTACCTCATAGGACGGAATAATTCTCACCTCCAGGGGTAACAACAGCGTCATGAAGATAACCCAGAATAACGGCACTGCCAGACGAAAACGAAAGTAGACAATTGCATACGCGGCCAGCATGGATATAACCACCTTGCCGATGGCAAATCCAATTCCCAATATCAAACTGTTCTTCAGCATGGTGGTGCCCAACACCGACTTCATCACACCACCCTCCACGAATAATACTTGTTCGTAGGTTTCAAGGAAGTGCCCGCCCGGCCAAAATTGCAGGCCGTCTCTGAGTATGGTCTCAGGTGCATGCGTCGAGGTGGCAAAGGCTACCCACACCGGCAGACTCATAAACAACACACCGACAATGAGAATGGCATGGGTCGTAATCAGTCGCCAATTCCAGTGCTTCATTTTGCCCCGCTGAAAACTGATGGCCCGGGTAACACCGGCGTGCCGGTATACTCATTCCCCAGGTTGATATCGGACACTAGTAATGAACCTTACGTTCTATAAAACGAAACTGCACAATGGTGAGCGCCAGAACCAATACCATTAAAACAACCGATTGCGCAGACGACCCACCCAGATCAGCCCCTCTAAAACCATCCTGAAATACCTTAAAAACCAGTGTATTGGTGGTACCGCCCGGCGCACCACGAGTAGTGGTGTCTATAATGCCAAAGGTCTCGAAAAACGCGTAGGTTATATTGATCACCATAAGAAAGAAGGTGGTCGGGGCCAGCAGTGGAAAAGTAATTGTCCAGAACCGCCGGGTTGGACTTTTACAATCCATCATGGAAGCTTCATTCACGGACGCCGGAATTCCCTGCAACCCGGAGAGAAAGAAAATAAAATTAATACTGACCTGCTTCCAAACCGAAATTAGTACTACCACCACCCCTGCATCAAAGGAGTCGAGCTTGTGATTAAAATCCCAGCCTATGGCATTAAAAAATTTGTACAGATCACCAATTAGCGGGTTAAACATCAAATTACCCATTAATCCTGCAACCGGAGGTGCGATCGCATACGCCCACATTAGCGTGGTTTTGTAGGTGCTGGCACCACGTATAACCTCGTTTGCCTTAACCGCCAGCAGCAGGGCCAGCGCCAGCGACAGGAAGGTCACCAGAGTGGCAAACACTGCCGTGAAACTTGCGGCCTGCAACCAGGACTGACTCAGGATAGTGTCCGTGTAGTTGCGGAACCAGACAAACTGGGTAGATAAGCCGAATGCGTCCTCTAGAAGAAACGATTGATATATCGCCTGTGCCGCAGGCCATAAAAAGAAGACCACGATAATGGCAATTTGAGGCGCGACAAACAAATAGGGAATACTGCTGTGCTCAAACTGAACGCGCTTCATTCAGGATTTCCGTAGAAAAATTCGGACCGGGTAATGGACGTTAAATCGAATACCAGGGAGCTATATCCGCAACCAGCCACGGTCTTCGATCTGATGAGTAAATCGTAAAGCTATTTGCAACGGAGTGACGGCAAAGTTGTATCCGTCACTTACCCGGGATGCCTGCGCAGCAGTGACTCTACTGTATTGCAGCTTCAGCCACGCAGGCAAGAGGGTCTATTTGTACGTATCGCTAAAGCGTTTTAGCAATGCATTCGATTCACTTTCCATTGCAGCAAAAGCATCATCAACCGATGCGTCACCCGAAAAAATATCGTCAAAATGCTTGTACATGACATCCCGGATTTGCACATAGTAGCCAAGACGATAGCCTTTAGTCCACTCACCACCCGGCTGGCTCAGCTGTAAAATACCGATTTCCGCATCCGGTGTAGATTCGTAGTAACCATCTTTTTTAGCAACATCGTAGGCTTCACTGGTAATTGGCACGTAGCCAGTTTCCTTGTGCCAGAACACCTGATTTTCAGACGCAGTCATGTAGGCAAAGAAATCGGCGACGGCATCGTACTCATCGTCGTCGTGGCCTGCCATTGCAAACAAGGCGGCACCGCCGATGAATGTGCCCTTGGGTTCTTCAATGATGCTCTCCCAATACGGCAGGAACGTAGCGCCAAATTCAAACTCTGCTGATTTCGTCAAGCCCCCGAATGAACCGGATGAACCGAGCCACATGGCGACTTTCTTCTGTACAAACGCATCCTGATTATCGCCCCAGGCGCGACCGTAAAACCCGTAGTGCCCGGCATCCAGCCACTCTTTCACTTTCGTCCAGTGCATTTTCATGTGATCGTTGTTGTACAGAATTTTTACATCAGTAGTGTCGTAGCCATTGTTACCCGTGGCCATCTGAATATTGTGACGGCTGTGAAAATTCTCCGAGAATATCCACGGACTATGGCTTTGTGCCAGTGCGATATAACCGGCTTCTTTAAGTTTGGGCGCTACTTTCTCAAACTCTTCCCAGGTTTTTGGCGGCGCGTCGACTCCAGCCTCGGCAAACGCGTCTTTGTTGTAGTACAACAAGGGGGTAGACGAGTTAAACGGCAGGCCGATCATCTTGCCGTCTGAATCCGCATAAAAATAGCGAACCCCGGGGATATAGTCTTCGATGTTAAAATCTTTCATTAGGTCGGCGACGGGAACAGTTGCACCTTTCGCATTGATAATAGTGGCCGCACCTGCATCGAAAATTTGAATAATGTGTGGCTGTTCCTTTGCCCGGAAGGCTGCGATACCGGCGGTCATGGTATCTTCGTAGCCACCTTTATAGGTAGGGGTTACCACTACGTCGGACTGACTGGCGTTATAGTTTTCAGCGATTTCAGTCACCACCTCTCCAAGACGACCTCCCATGGCATGCCACCACTGGATTTCGGTGGCAGCCAACGCTGCCGTACTCATTAGTGTGCCGGCACTGATGGCCAGCCCAACAACAAGGGATCTTGTTTTCACGGTTTATTGCTCCAAAAATTAGCGTAGCGTTAATACCAGCCTGAACAGCAGGACCGGCCTCTTTAATTAAATTTCACCATTAAAACTTAAGGACTAACAACTTACCCGGCCAAACTATCAATGAATTGCTAAAGTTTTGTTTCAAGTATCTAAATACTTATATGATTGTCTTCTCACTCCAGTCCCATGCAATTGGCGTAGTAGGTCACTGTTGCCGGCCAGTCACTGAAAACACCTAGAACTTTAACCGATTTGGCGAGTACATCAAGAGCAGAATACATATCGCCGTCATTCTTAATCGCTTTTTTTACGGTTTGATAGTACCAGCCGCCCCCTCCCTTCAAACTACCAGAGCGCTCGAGTGTCCAGGCAATAATATCCAGCCCTGCAGCTTTTGCCGCGGTTGCATAGGCAGACGGCACTATGTTCCCGTCTTCGTTCAGAGCCAGCAACATCCACAGCGGTGGCGCCAGAATCCGAACCCCGCTCTGCGCCAGTTCTGCCATAGATGGGTCCCAGCTGTCTGGTTCCGAGACATCAAAACTGCGGCTGCGATAGCGACCGTCGAGCCACGCAGATTGCCGACCAAACTCCGGCGCCTCTTCAAGCCAGTACTCTACATCCTGCAGGTTAAAGCTTTGCAGAAAAACACTTGATGGATCGATTTTCGCATCGACATATTCGTCGACCAGTGCACGCGCGTACTGCTCTTGAGTATATTCCTGTTGAAAAGGCATAGGCACCTGAGCCGATTTTAACTCGGGAATCATCTTTACGCCCAGTTCTTTAAACAGCTCGATGCTTTCACGGTGACTCAGCAGCGTGCCCCGGGCATCCTGCAGTTCTGCCTTCGGCGTTCCCGCCAGCGAGAGGTATTCGCTCACAGTAGCGGCATCAGGGTTGGCGTTGTCGATTCTACCCTGCAACGTTTTAAATTCGGCGAGCGACAGATCACTGGTGCAACACTGCACTTCTTTGAAGGGTGTGTTGCTGTTTAGATCGGGGGGTACCGAGCACTTTGCGGCAAGCGGAGTCTGAAGAATATTGGTGGTGCTGTGCAGATCGCACTGAGAATGACGACACACGAGATTTCGATCGGCAGTAAAAGTAACATCACACTCAATGATGCCCGCTCCCATCCGGGCAGCGGCTATATAACCTTCACGGGTATGTTCAGGGTACTGCAGTGGCGCACCGCGATGGGCAATGGAAAACTCCGTACGGCGCGGCGGGTCAGTTGCGCACTCCTGCAGCCTTGCACGCAAACTATCGGCGGACAAGGTACTCGCAAGTTGCAGCGGTCTCGACCCCAGTTCAAGCGTATCTGATGCGGTTGCCGCCAGTGAAAACACGCTGAGCCATAATGAAAACAGCCACGTTTTTTTGCTCTTGATTGCCGGGATACACCAAAAACCCCTGTCCACAAACTCCTCCTGTGCGATAGCGAATCCACTATAACGTGTTATCCGAACACAAACCACCTGAAGCTGCGAGCCATTGGCTACCATGACGCGTTGTGAGTCAGGAAGCTGAAACACCATTCTTTTCGGCACCAGAAAAATTGGTGTGCGACTCAGAAATATTTCTGCACATTACCTCGCACCGGGTTGGCAAACCTCGCTGGTAATTCTGAGTGAACCTCGCGACGCCCCTGTTTCCGGATGGGAACTAGCGAGATTCGTCAACTACATCCACTAATCGCAATAAGCGCCGGTGTGTCTCCAGCGTTGTTTTATCTCGACTATCAAACCCGATGGCGACCTGATTAATCCTGTCGGTTGCGTATTGCTGATTAAGCTCTGCTACTTTTCTATCGCAATAAGCCATACTGCCAACCACAGCGACAAGCTGCGTGCCGGCAGTATGTTCGTTAATCCGATACCGATTAAGCATGTGGTCAAGGTCAACTTGCCCCGGTGCTACTGCCTCACCAAAACTCCCATAACTTACTGCTCCACCAAAAGCAGTTGTCAGAATTCGGCTGAAAGCACCGGCAGACCCCATAGCAAAGCCTATACGCCTTACCGAATGGCCAGCCCCTTGCTCGACCCAACGCAACATGGCACACGCATCTTCAAGTGAGCCCGCAGTTGGCACCACCTTGACCGCGAGTGGTTGCATTTCGATGATTTGTTGCGTCAACTCTGCCAGCTTCTGATTATCGGGCATTGCGGAAAAATTGTGATAACTGAGTACCAGAGGCGCGCCCTGTTGCAGAAGACTGACCGCCGCTTCTGAATCCCATTCTACGTCAACTATATCCGCTCCGGCCGCAAGTGCCTTGCAATTGATAGCGACCCTTTCAGCTTCGCTACCGGTAAATTTGCCACCGTGTGAGGGATGGCGCACCGTGACCAGACAGCCAAGACCGAGTTTGCGAACGTCTCCAATCAGCAGCATCAGGGCATCGAGTTGCATGCCTTGCTCAAGCAGTAAATCGGCACGCACCTCCACACACTGCAGCTTCCGATGTACGGCCTGATCAAGTTCGGAAGCGTTATTGGCAATAACACCAATTATGCCTTTAAGCGGGAATGAGTCTGACAATGGCATTGGCAAATTTCTGTGTTCAGGATATAGCGGTACAATCACTGTAGCGGACTACATGTATTCTTGTGTTGCCGAAATACGTGTAACCGCCCAGTGTAATTATCTCATTCCGGGATTACCGGTTTCAGGTTTTTTTGGCAGATAATTTCCGCGCTGACAACAAACCTGACATTGATTCAGCATAAATCAGGAATTACCGCCGGCTTGCGGCACAACACAGAAACCTTGCGCTTCGACCAGCAGCGGTGCGTTGAATTTACTGCGAAAATTCTCCATCGCAATTCCTGCGGTAAGCTCAACTATTTGTGCATCATCAAAAAACTGCTTGAGCTGCGCAAAAAACTCATCATCCACCGACTGACCGGTAGTGGTCATTCTCTCACCGTACTCAATAGCAACGCGCTCGTGTGGCTCGTATACATCGCTGTTTCGCCAGTCGGGTAAAGCAGATACTTTTTCCTCGCCACCATCAGCTTCAATCGCACGGACCGAATTGATATCGACTCAGAACGGGCATCCGTTTATTGACGCCACGCGAACGTGCACCAGGGCGTGCAATGACGACGGGACTAATCCGGATTCCGGAAATGACGCATACAAACGCTTGGCCGCCTCAAGTATCGGCGGGCAATGCGCCAATACCCGGGTTGGATTAAGCAAATCACCATAAGTATCCCTTTCCTTGTCAAACAGGGACTTTAGTGTTTCATTGCCACCATCGTCGGTTACTTCAGGTACCCTAGGCATATGCCTTCCCTCTTTATTTGATGCTGTTAACGCTTTATACCAGACGGGCAGCGGCGCTTATCAGATCGACATTATCGTTGAGTACATCATTGCGGCTGATATTATGGCTCTCATCCGGCTGAACACCCAGATCTTCCAGCGGAACACCTGCGTTATCTTTGACCCGGGTGGTTTGCCTGATCGCCACTCTCATATCAGTGCCGCCCGGTAATGGATCAAGAGGCCTGTCAGTCGATGCCAGTACCGTGCGAAGCAGGCTGTAGGAGAATACATTAGCGCCACCGGCACCCGTGTTGTCATCAACGCCGATAATACGGCCAATTTTGTTGTCCTGAAAGCCTGCCGCAAAAATATCGGTCGTTGAGTAACAACGAGCGTCGGTGATTAGCGCCACCTTGCCCGGGTATTTTCGACCTATGGCGTTTGTTTCATCCGCTGACTCTATCGGGAATCCCTGTGAGTATACTGCACCTGTAACCACCGAAATTTCTATAGACTTTGACCAGCGATTAGCGAAACCGCCAAGCGCGTCTGACTCCGCTATTGCAAGAGTGCTGTCGTTGTTTATAAAGTGCAAACGCTCTGCCTCAACGATTTCATCAGTGAATAGCTGCAGCATTCTTTCGCCGTTGAGAATAATGCCTCCACCATTATTTCTTACATCGATGATCAGCCCGTCTTGTGGCAGCAAAGCCAGTATGCGCTGTACCTCGGCAATAAACTGGTCCGGAGACGGTTCTGAAAACGTACGAATACGCAGGTAACCCAGTTCCCGATTACCATCGTTGATGGTTTTAAACTCGAAGGTGTTCGGGTGGAAACTGGTAGACGCGAGTAGCGAATCCAGTTTTGCATCGCCCTGAGTCCCTTGTGCCAACAGACTTTCAGCACGCTTTTCTCTGGCGACACTGTCTTCAACAAACAGGGCCCGGCGTGCTCTGTTGGTCAGCTCCATGTTTAAGTCCAGACCTACCGCACTCGTCGCATGCGTTTCACTGAGTGAAGCGACGATGCCCGAAACTACGGCGTCGTCCGGTTTGAATACTTGCCAGGGTATACGCAATTCACGTGCGGTATTGTCCTCACCGGTATAGCCGATAACCACCCATTCCTCAATCGGAGGAAGTGTCATCGCCATTGGGCGAACGGTCATCGCATCAAGGCCGCGAACATGCCGCGCCGGTTCGTTGCTACCAGCTTCACGATCTGCGTTTTGAGCTACTGCTGCATCGACCGGGGCTCCACTCCAGTGGGTTACTTCCACACCCGGCTTAAATTCCGGATGGGTAAAGCCGACCAGCATGCGTGAAACTATATAGCGCCGATTATTCTGATCGTCGTAGAATTCTTCCATCATGAACGGCAGGAACGCCGTGTGCACCCGGTAAGGATCAGGTAATATATAGTTGGTGTGCAAGTCGCGAAGACTTTTAAATATTTCTATCATCTCGTTGTGAAATTGCCGCTCGGTAAGCGCATTCACTTTCCGTCTGAGCAACTTTAACTTCTGAACGGGATCAATCGCGTGCATTGCCCGTTTTAGCGGCAAATGAACGTATATGTCTTCAAGCAAAAACTGCGCTTTATCGACAATGCTGCGACGATCTTCCGCCGAAAGCTCGCCAGCGGTAGAAAGAAACTCGTCCAGATTAATGATTGCGCTAATCTGGTCCGGGGCGGCTTCTTTGTAGGAACCACCATCTATGTCAGTTATTTTCATTGCAAATCCCGTCCTGGTTTAATGTTGACCTCAATTCTAATAACCACAGAAGAAATCTGTGATCAATTCCCTGTTTAATCAAACAACTGTTTTCTGCATTCTGATTTCCGGCATCCCGGTATGGTACATCGTGATTACCACTTTCATACGGTTGCAAATTTTTAGGTACAAAAACCGTTAATACGATTCTATACTTTACATTGTACGTGACACTACGGCTACGCTGCCATAGCCTGATTGGGTGACCACCTGGCCAGAAAGACCCGAATAGATATAGACGAAAGATCCGGATTTAATCAATTGCCCGGCACCAGGTTTCTTCCATCAAAAGGCAACACACTACCGCCACAACATTGGCCAGCATCAGCACCTGAAAAGCAGAAAAGTAGTTGTCGGCACTGTATACGCGAAGCCCCTCGACAATAGTGCCATCCCAACGATGATCCAGTAACCACCCGATAAGCGGCTGCATCACTGCCCCGGAGCCCACAACCAGCATATTAAGCATTCCCAGTGAAGCCGCGGTGCTGTGTTGCGCATTGTATTCACGCATCACACTGAAACAGATCACCATAGTGCAGCCACCTAAACCCTGCATGAAAAACAAAAATGTCAAAAGTGTTGCGCTGGCATCGTCGATTAACAGTAGCGCCACGAAAGCAAACAGGCTTATCAGTGCACCGATAAACATCACTGGCAACCTTCGTCCTGTGAGATCTGAAATCCAGCCGCACACAGGCGCACCGACAAGCCATCCCATAAATACCATAGAAGCGATCCCTGCACTTCGGGTTTGATCAAATCCGCGAACAGTTGTAAGCCAGGGAACGGCCCACAGCGCTGCAAAACCTAACAACGGTGCTGCCATACCAAACCCGGTCAGAGCACATAGCCAGTTGCGTGGTTGTTTTAATACCCGACCCACGCCTGCTGACACCCCGCCACCACCCGCTGTGCTGCGTTCTGTTTTAGAACGGCGGGGTATCACGGCATAGGTGAGTACCGCAAGAGTAAAACCGATTGCCGCCAGTAAAGTAGTTGCACCACGCCATGAAAAAGCTTCCACGACAATCTGCAACGGAGCCTGCCCAAGCATGGCTCCCACCATGCCGGTCGATTGCAGAATACCCGCATAGGTGGCGAACCGGTGTGCATCAAACCAGAAGGTCAGCAGGGTTAGAGTACCAACAAAAGCAAATGCGACTGACCCGCCAATCAGCATTCGGCTGATTGATGCAGACAGAAGTGAATCACTGTTCGCCATCGCCAGCGATGCACACGCGCATATCAACAGCGCCCCACTCATTAAACGACGCGGACCAAAACGATCTATAAGCACACCTACCGGTATTTGCAACGCGACATAAGCGTAATAATACATCGCCGACAATACGCCAAGCGCCGACCCGCCGACGGTAAAATCCCGCATCAGATCGTCCGTCATTACGCTGGGCGCAACCCGGTGCACAAACGCGTATATAAAAAACAGGCAGCCGATTACAAAGGCAGCCAATGCGCGGGTGCGTGATACTTTTGAAGTGGCATTATTCATAATTGGCGGTATACAACCGCCTGGGCCCGGTTTTTTTAAAGGCAATAACTTAAAAAGAATTTATAGAGCAAAGTCGAAACACTGGTAGAAGTGCGAAAAATCAGGGAGCTACGGGGGGTCACAAATGCAATGCCGCTTCCAGCACCTGAATCCCCGGAAAGCCCGAGCTTCTGATGAAGTCTTCATAAACCGGCTGGCTTGAACGACGCCAGGCTTCCATTTCTTCAGCGCTCGGCTTATACACATTCATACCATTTTCTTTTGCTGCTATATAGGCAGCTGCTTCTAACCGACTGACTCGATCACGCACATCAGCTTCTGCGTTAGCAGCTGCCGCTTCTATAATTATACGATGTTCGGCTGGCAGCTCGTTCCAGAAATCAGAATTAACCACGACGACAAACTCGATGACTGCGTGATAGGTGACGGATATAGTATCCATCACTTCCCACAATTTGAGTGATTTGACGTCGGAAACTCTGGCCATTCCAAAATCCACAGTACCGCGCTGATAGGCCAGATACTGTTCCGGGCCGGATATCAGTGTTGGCGCTCCACCGATAGCCGAAACAAAATCTCCTGGCGTTTTGGCGAAAACCCCGACCTTTTTTCCAGCCACCTCTGCTGGCGACTTCACCGGACTGCCTGTTGACAGCATGATTGCACCACCATAAGGCTGCCACCACAAAACGGTAGAACCGGTGCCCGCAATTGCAATGTCGAGCGGAGCGCGCACGGGTGAATCCTTGCTAACTGCAGCACGTACCTTCTCTTCGGATTCAAACAGGAACGGCTGGTAAAACACATCCACAGCAGGTACTTCGCCAACATAACGAGCAAGTGATACAACACCCATTTCGATTAAACCGGAGCCAACGGCGGCGGGTACGTCACTGTCTTTGTAGAGCTGTGCTGAATCGAAAATTTCAATATCAATTGCACCGGCTGATTTCTCCTCTACTTCCTTTTCAAACAACAGCAAGTTTTGGCCAAGGTGGCTTTCTATCGGAAGCTGCAGTGAAATTCGCAATGTTGTGTCAGCAGCTGCTACGGTATTTAAAAGCAGGGAGGCAGCTAGCGCAATGGCTGCAAATAAACCTGTTATTCGCATAGTTTTCCTCATTAGATCGCGTGAATCAGACCGGACAGATTTGAAAATACAACTCCCTGCATTGCGAACCTGCTGCTCCACCGTAGCCCTGGCCCGGAATCGTAACCAGCCGCTCAAAAAGTAATTTCACCTTTCATATAATCTACAGCGCTGCCTTTCAGTATTACCCGGTCACCTGTCAATTCACAGTGAAGTTCACCACCCCGTGCGGAAATTTGCCGTGCATGCAATGCCGGCTTTGACAAGCGTTCTGACCAATACGGGGTTAACAGGCAATGGGCAGAGCCGGTCACCGGATCTTCGTCAATGCCAAAGTCGGGTGCAAAATATCGCGAAACAAAATCACACGAATCACCCGGTGAGGTGGCAATAATCCCCCGGCTATCGACGTCTTTAAAATTTTGCATTATCGGCTCAAGATCAGCGACTTGTTGTTCACTTGAATATACCGCTACATAATCAAACTGATCTGCAGAGTAATGTCCATACCAAACGGATTCCGGGGGACTGCCCAGAGCGTTGCTGATTGCGGATAAACTGCCTGAAGTCGAAATAGCTATCGCCGGAAAAGACATCGAAAACACACCCGGTTCAGCACACTCGACCACCAGAGTTCCGCTTTGTCGTGTATGAAATACGATGGAAGAACCGGTAAACCGCAGATGCTTAACCAGCACATGTGCTGCAGCGAGCGTGGCATGGCCACACAGGGCCACCTCAGCGGTCGGGGTAAACCAGCGTAGCTCCCAGTCTGCATGGCTCCGCGATTGCTCTGTACTTTCGGCAGGCACCAGGTAAGCAGTTTCGGCCAGATTGTTTTCTGCGGCAATCGAACGCAGTACCTCATCATCAAGCCAGTGATCCAGAGGCACTACCGCCGCGGGATTACCTCCAAAGACCGTGCTGCTAAACGCATCAACCTGGTAAATCGGATACATGGTTTCCCCTGTCAACATCGACCTGCCTCTTTCAGCTCTGCGCTGCCGCCTTGATTTCCGACACACGATCCAGCAGCACCCGGGTATCTTCACCGAGAAAATTAACATGCGCCATCTTGCGCCCGGGCCGGGCTTCTTTCTTGCCATAGACGTGCAAGTGACTATCGGATTTATCACATAGCTGTTGCCAGCTAAAATTATCCTTCAGCACCATGTCGCCGAGTACATTCAACATCACCGACGGACAATGCTGTCTGATGGTTGCGGCTGGCAGGCCACACAGGGTTCTCACCTGCTGGTCAAATTGCGAATAATTGGTAGCGTCAAGCGTAAAGTGACCACTGTTGTGGGGCCTGGGTGCAATTTCATTGAGAAGTAATTCACCACCACATACAAACATTTCAACCGCCAGCACGCCTGTGTAGTCGAGCGCATTAGCCAGAGTAGTGGCGATTTTGCAGGCCTTGTCTGAAATCGATTCATCAATACGCGCAGGCACAATGCAGGTATCCAGTATTCCCTGGTGGTGTGTATTTTCTATTACCGGACAGGTCTGAACGGTTCCGAATATATCCCGGGCCAGCACCACAGACACTTCCAGTTGAAAAGGCACAAAATCTTCCAGCACGCACTCTTGAGCACCAAAACGTTCAAACGCAGCAATGGCCTGGTCGACGCTCTCACAAACCTGCTGGCCTTTACCGTCGTAGCCAAACCGGCTGGTTTTTAATACCGCCTTGCCACTCATTTTAGCGAATGCTTCTGCAAGCAGTGATGCCTCGGTGATGCTTGCAAATTTATTAACCGGCAACTGATGATCCTTAAAAAACGCTTTTTCCCGAATTCTGTTTTGCGCTATTTCTACCGACTGTGGAGGCGGTGACACAGGAATACGCTCTTGTAAATAATGCAGACTGGCCGCCGGTACGTTTTCAAATTCGGTGGTCACGGCTGCACAGGACTTTGCCAGCACCTCGAGGCCCTCGGCATCATCGTATTCATATTGTAGATGGCGGCTCGCCACTTCAGCGGCGGGCCCTTCTGCTGCGGGATCGAGCACGGTGACCTGGTAACCCATAGAGGTTGCCGCGTGCGCAAACATACGACCGAGTTGTCCACCACCCAGTACACCCAGCATGGCACCCGGCTGCAGTGGCTGATCGTCTGGCAATCCATACTTCGCAAAACTGCTCACACAGGTAACTCCATCGTCGCCGCCTTGTCGCGCTGGGTCTCTCTAAAGTGTTGCAGTTGCGCGGCAAGCCCGGGGTTATGGATAGCCAGCGTGGCAACCGCAAACAGTGCTGCATTGGCGGCACCGGCATCACCTATCGCAAACGTTGCTACCGGCACACCACGCGGCATCTGCACAATCGACAACAGCGAATCATTACCGTGTAAATGGCGTGAGGGCACAGGTACACCGAGGACCGGCAAGGTGGTTTTTGCAGCCAGCATACCGGGCAAATGAGCAGCACCACCGGCACCGGCTATAATAGCCTGTAGACCTCGATCACCGGCCTGGCTGGCATAGTCGAATAGCAGATCCGGCGTGCGGTGGGCAGACACTACACGACACTCGTGCGCAACCTCAAAGGACTGCAACACCTCGTGTGCATTTTTCATCACACTCCAGTCGCTGTCACTGCCCATCACTACACCAACCAAAGGTTTCAACATCAGTCCGTGCCACTTGTTAAAATGACAATGGTGACTAAATTCGCCGCCCGGCGCCAGCGTAATCTCATGTAAACGGAATCCTCTCTTTGGTCAGCTCAATCGTCGAAACCTCAATCCGCTCTCTGCCACTGGTTCATCGCGGTAAAGTTCGCGACATATACGCCGTCGGTGACGACCATTTATTGTTGATCGCCACAGACCGATTATCCGCATTTGATGTGGTGCTGCCACAACCGCTGGAGGGCAAAGGCATATTGCTGACCCGCATAGCTGCATTCTGGTTTGAATTGATCGGTGATCTGGTACCGAACCACCTGAGTGACGAATTCACCCTCGAAGACATCCTCAGCGATCCGGCCGAGCTGGCACAGGCCAGTGAAAGAAGCATGATAGTGAAGCGGCTGAAGGGACTACCGATTGAAGCGGTGGTACGTGGTTACCTGATCGGTTCCGGCTGGAAAGACTATCAATCCAGCGGCGCCGTCTGCGGAATTACGTTGCCGGAAAACCTTTTGCAGGCCCAACAACTTCCAGCGCCCCTGTTTACGCCGGCTACCAAAGCAGATGTCGGCGATCACGATGAAAATATATCTTTTAGCGAGGTTGAACAACTGATCGGCAAGTCACACGCGAATGAGGTGCGCAATATAAGCCTTGCTATTTACGAGCGGGCGGCCACGCATGCGAAAGCGCGCGGAATTATTCTTGCCGATACAAAATTCGAATTCGGACTGGATCAGGCAGGTAGTCTTACCCTGATGGACGAAGTACTCACCCCTGACAGCTCGCGCTTTTGGGATGCAGCCAGCTGGCAACCAGGGTCGAGCCCGCAAAGCTACGACAAGCAATTTGTCAGAGACTACCTGGAAACGCTCGACTGGGATAAGGCAGCACCCGGACCAACATTACCAGAGGCGGTGATGCAGAAAACCCTGCAGCGCTACCAGCAGGCGCTGGATACTCTCACAGCAACATAATTCGGACTGCATTGCGCGGCAGAACATTCGCGGTGCTGATAGCAAACACCGGTGCACAAAAAAAAGCGACCGGCACTGCCGATCGCTTCTGGTCTGATTTACAACCTTACACACTACCGCGTCAGTGCAGAGGTTTATCGCTTGAGACAAGCCATAGCACGATATCCAGTCAGGCTGCAGACGCCTGATAGATAGAGCCAATAGCTTCATCAAGATGGTTGTCGAATTCTGTATCCGACATTTGTGCCGTTAAACCTTCCACCAGTGCGCGTGAAAAACTCGCGACCATGCGCGGGTTCTGAGCCAACCGTCGATTCGCCTCATCCCGCGGGTAACCACCGGACAATGCCACCACTTTGACCATCTTCGCGTGCTCGATACACTCTTTGTAGTGACCGGCTGTTTCCGGCAAGGTCAGTTTGAACATGACCTGCTGATCCGCAGAAAGTGCATCAAGCCCGGCGATCAAATGTTTTTTGATTATATCTTCGGCTTTCTGCTTCTCCGGGCAGTTGATATCAACTTCAGGTTCCAGTATCGGCATCAAGCCTTTGCCCAGAATTTGCAAGCCCACTTCAAATTGCTGATCAACAATTTGCTTGATACCGGCTTCATCAGCCTGTTTGATGACTGAACGCATTTTGGTGCCGAAAACACCCTTTTCACGTGCACGATCCAGCAACGCATCAAGCTCTGGCATTGGCTTCATCAACTGCACACCACTGGCCTCGTCTTCCAGACCTTTGTCCACTTTCAGAAACGGAACGACATTTTTTTCTGACCATAAAAATTTCGCAGAGCCAACACCACCGATATCTCTGTCCATCGTCCCTTCAAACAGAATCGCGCCGATCACGCGCTTGCCGTTGAATGAATCGGTCGTGACGATCCGCGTTCGCATCTCGTGTACCAGATCAAACATCTGCTCGTCATTGTTCCAGCGGTCTTCCGTCAGGCCGTATAGCCCCAGCGCTTTCGGGGTACTACCACCGCTTTGGTCCAACGCAGCAATGAATCCCGATTCGCTGCGGATTTTCTCAAGTTGCTGATTAAATTCGCTCATAGGTACTCTCTATCTGATCAAAAATTGGTTGCATGAATTTTTTAGCGCTGATCGGCCTTTAATTCAAAATAGGGGCCAGGCCCGTGCGTACTTATTCAATTCAGCAAATTTGCACCATAACACGCTACTCGGACAGCGCCTGATCCGGCAGCCAGTCACCAACGCGTACAATTTTCATCGAGTTGGTACCACTGGCAACGCCAAACATATCACCTTTGGTAATGATAACCAGATCACCCTTTTCAACCCGCTGCTGTTCTACCAGTTTTTCAACAACGGTTTGATTAGCTTCATAGGATGACTCCAGTCGCTTGTTGAACGGCACAGGGTAAACACCGCGATAAAGCGTGACCCGGGTTTGTGTCTCTGCGTTCGCGGTCACCGCATATATAGGGATGCCCGAACTAATGCGCGACATCCACAACGCAGTGGAACCCGTTTCGGTGAGTGCGCCAATCGCTTTCACTTCCAGATGGTTAGCTGCATACATAGCCGCCATCGCAACAGACTCATCGATTTTATTAAAATTAGAATGCAGACGGTGCTGGGACTCGGTCACCCGACGCTGCTTCTCGGCCTCCTCGCATATACGACTCATGGCGGTCACAGCGCGATCCGGGTATTTACCCACCGCTGTTTCAGCCGACAACATAACGGCATCTGTGCCATCGAGCACAGCGTTCGCCACATCAAACACTTCAGCGCGGGTGGGAATCGGACTGCCAACCATTGACTCCATCATTTGCGTGGCGGTAATAACCACTTTGTTAGCGGAGCGCGCTTTATTAATAAGGCTTTTTTGCACCGCCGGTAATTGCGGATCGCCAATTTCGACACCCAGATCACCACGCGCCACCATGATGACATCGGTCGCCTCGAGAATTTCATCAATCGCCTCGACCGCTTCAGCACGCTCTATTTTGGCAACAATACCGGCATCGCTGCCCGCCTCGTTTAACAACTTGCGGGCGTGATCTATATCGGCCGCATCTCGCGGAAAAGACACACCGAGGTAATCTATTTTAAGCTCAACCGCGAGTTTCAGATCTTCGCGATCTTTGTCGGTAATCGCAGGTGCGGAAAGCCCGCCGCCACGAAGATTAATACCCTTGCGATTCGACAGTTTCCCGCCCACCAGAACTTTAGTGGTAATACGGCCACCATCAATGGCGGTGGTCTCCAGAACTACCCGGCCATCATCAAGCACAAGCACACTACCAATACTGATATCCTGCGGCAGCTCCCGGTACGTACAGCCGACCACAGTCTCATCACCGGCGTTTTCATCGAGATCGATATCCAGTGCAAAGGTACCACCCTTGACCAGTTCAATCGCGTCGTTGGCAAAATTTGAAACCCGAATTTTCGGTCCCTGTAAATCACCCAGAATTCCAACGACCCGGTTTTCCTCCACAGCAATCTTGCGCAACAATTTCACACTGTTGCGATGATCATCAGCACTGCCATGGGAAAAATTGATTCGCACCACATTAACACCGGCACGCAGCAATTCCCGCAAGCTGGATTCACTCGCTGTTGCCGGACCAAGTGTTGCCACTATTTTCGTTCTACGCATGAACAGACCAGAGGTTAGATTTCAGATGTCGTAGTGTAGTGTCTTTTGAAGCTGAACTTTATTTAAAATTCCCTGAATAACGTTTTATGCAGATATTGAAACCCTGCAATCATCCCGGCGCGTCACGCATTTGCACTGCAGCTTTTTTTTGCGGACACACGGTACTTTAGAGATGCTCAGTCTTTGCTGCGCTCCTCAAGTACAGCAACGGCAGGTAACGTTTTGCCTTCCAGAAATTCCAGAAAGGCACCGCCACCTGTTGATATATAACTGACCCGTTCAGTTAAACCAAACTGATCCACCGCGGCAAGTGTGTCTCCACCGCCGGCGATCGAAAAAGCAGTCGAATCGGCTATTGCCTCTCCAACCACCCGTGTGCCATCGGCGAATTGAGGAAATTCAAACACACCCACCGGACCGTTCCAGACGATAGTGCCGGCATTTTTCAGTATCTCTGCGTATTGCGCTGCTGTTTTCGGTCCCACATCGAAAATCATTTGTGAGTCGGCAACCTCTGTCACATCCATAGCAGTCGCCGGTGTATTTTCAGAGAACTCTTCGCCACAGACGACATCTACCGGCACAGGTATATCACCGCCTTTCGCGCGCGCGGCATCGCGCAGGCGTTTGGCTTCGTCGATCAAATCTTCTTCATACAGTGAACGACCAATGCGATGGCCTTCTGCGGCGATGAACGTGTTGGCAATACCGCCGCCGACGATTAACTGATCAACCAGCCCCGACAGTGCATCGAGTACGGTGAGTTTGGTCGATACCTTCGAACCACCAACCACCGCGACCAACGGTCGGGCCGGATTATCCAGCGCTTTACCCAGCGCTTGCAGCTCTGCCGAAAGCAAGGGACCGGCGCAGGCTTGCGCCGCAAATTTTGCAACACCGTGAGTCGATGCCTGAGCGCGATGCGCCGTGCCAAAAGCATCCATTACAAAGATGTCGCAGAGCCCTGCGTATTGTTTGGCCAGTGTTTCATCGTCGGCCTTTTCACCTTTGTTGAAGCGAACGTTTTCAAGCAGTGCAACACTACCAGATGCCAGCACCGGCTTTTCATCAAGATAACCGGTGATTAATTCAACGGGCATATCGAGCAACTTGCTCATGTGTTGTGCAACCGGCGCCAGGGAAAATTCTGCCGCAGGCTCGCCCTCAACAGGGCGCCCCAGATGTGACATCATCATCACCGATGCACCTTGTTCAAGTGCATATCTGATTGTCGGTAGTGCTGCGACAATCCTCAAATCAGATGTTACTTCAGCATTCCGCACCGGCACATTTAAATCTGCGCGAATCAAGAGGCGCTTGCCGTTTAAATCAAGAGACTCAAGCGTGTTCATAAACTTCCGGTCAGTAAGGCAGGATTAATAGATGCATGAAGGATAAGCGCCGCAGCTTCTGTGTTGCCACGTGCTGGATTAGTCGCGAAGAAGCTCGCCCGCCAGCTCTATACAGCCGGCGAGCAATTTGGCAGTCTTGCCTTGCGTTCACTCTACTTCGCATTCAACGTACTTGACGTCCACCCTTATTTGGCGTTCACCCTTATTTGGCGTTCATAAGAGCAACGGTGGTATCAAGCATGCGATTGGAAAAGCCCCACTCGTTGTCATACCAGGAACACACCTTAACCAGGCTGCCACCAGTCACACGAGTCATGCCCGCGTCGAAGTTGGACGTGGTACTGGTGTGATTAAAGTCGATAGAAACCAGTGGCGCTTCGTTGTAGTCGAGAATCTTGCCATCGGCAGCTTCTTTCATAATGGAGTTGATCTCATCTACAGTGGTATCCCGTGCTGCCTGAAAGGTAAGATCGACAATAGAGACATTAATAGTAGGCACACGAATAGCAAAACCATCGAGCTTGCCATTGAGTTCCGGCATTACCAGACCAACAGCCGCCGCAGCACCAGTGTTAGTGGGAATCATAGACATAGTCGCCGAGCGTGCGCGACGCAGATCGGTGTGATAGACGTCTGTCAGTACCTGATCATTAGTGTATGCATGTATGGTGGTCATCAATCCACTCAGCAAACCCACCTTTTCATGCAGGGGTTTGACCATGGGCGCCAGGCAATTGGTGGTACAACTGGCGTTTGAAATAACCGTGTCCGATGCCTTCAGCACACCTTCGTTTACGCCGTATACAATCGTCGCATCGACGTCCTTACCACCAGGCGCCGAGATCACAACCTTCTTTGCGCCACCGGATATATGTGCACTGGCTTTTTCTTTACTGGCGAAAAATCCGGTGCACTCCAGCACAACGTCCACACCGAGATCGCCCCACGGAAGTTTGGCGGGATCACGTTCGGCAAACACCTTGATACGATCTCCGTTGACGATGATATCGTCACCGTCCACTTTGACTTCACCGGGAAAACGGCCGTGCGCAGTGTCGTATTGAGTTAGATGCGCGTTGGTGGCGGAGTCACCCAGATCGTTGATCGCCACGACATCAAATTCCTTGTTGCGGCCAGACTCAAACAACGCCCGCAACACATTTCGACCAATGCGTCCATACCCGTTAATCGCCAGTTTTATCGCCATACTTGATCTCCAGAGTTGTAAAATTGCCAGTTCGGTTCCGCCATGACCTACGCGCTCACGCCGGATTTCTTTTCAATTTATTTGTAGTAGTGTAGTGCAAGCTGCAAACGCCACCTGACGGGCAGATTTCAGGCATCCGGCAGCGCACAAATAATGTTTGGGCTATAGCAATTGCCTCACCGAATTAACCACGTTATCCACCGTAAAGCCAAAATGCTCGAAAACCTGCTCTGCCGGGCCCGATTCACCAAAGGTGTCCAGACAGACCATTGCGCTGTTGCTGCCCGCGTACTTGTACCAGCCACCGGACACACCAGCCTCTACCACCACCCGGGCGCTCACCGATTTCGGCAGCACTGAATCACGATAATCCTGAGACTGGCGATCAAACACACTGGTCGATGGCATTGAAACCACACGCGTACTTATACCGTCGGCGGCCAGTTTTGCATGCGCTTCAACGGCAAGCCCTACTTCCGAGCCACAACTAATAAGAATTGCTTGCGGTTTATCGCTATCAAGCAATACATAGCCACCCTTTTCTATGTTGCCGAGCTGCTCGCTGCTGCGCGGCTGAGGTGTGAGCCCCTGTCGGCTAAACAGCAAACTGCTCGGACCATCGGTACGTTCAATGGCGGCTTTCCAGCACACCGCAGATTCCACCGCATCACAGGCGCGCCACACATCCATATTCGGCATAAGCCTTAGCGTTGCTGCCTGCTCTACCGGCTGGTGAGTGGGGCCGTCTTCACCCAACCCGATTGAATCGTGGGTAAACACGTATACCGCCGGAATTTTCATCAATGCCGCCATCCGCAAGGCGTTGCGTGCGTACTCCGAGAACATTAAAAACGTGGCCCCGTAGGCCTTAAAGCCACCGTGCAAAATTAAGCCGTTGAGGATGGCTGCCATGCCAAACTCGCGCACACCGAAATAGATATAATTACCCTCGGGGTGCTCTTCTATTCCCTTGCTGCCAGACCAGATGGTGAGGTTTGAACCGGCTAAATCTGCAGACCCGCCAATCAGTTCCGGCAGCACGGGACCAAACGCATTCAATGTGTTTTGCGAGGCTTTGCGAGAGGCCACCTTTTCAGCAGCTGCATCGACTTCGGCAATATACGATTGGCAGATATCTGCCCACTTAGCCGGCAATTTTCCGCTCATGCGCCGTTCAAACTCTGCGCACTCGTGCGGATAGCTCGCACGGTAGGCATCGAGTTTGTCGGTCCATGTTTTTTCAGCGCTTGCTCCCGCCTGCCTGGCATCCCAGCCCGCGTAAATTTCCGAGGGCACCTCAAACGCTGCGTGTGACCAGCCAAGTTCGGCTCGTGCCAACTCGATTTCATCCGCGCCCAGTGGCGAACCATGGGAAGATTCCTTGCCACCCTTGTTCGGCGAGCCATAACCAATAACCGTTTGGCAGCAGATTAGTGTGGGCTTGCCGGTCTCGGCACGGGCCGCTTCGATGGCCGATTTAATCGCCGCGCGGTCATGGCCATCGACTTTCGGGATAACATGCCAGCCGTAGGCTTCGAACCGGCCCGGGGTGTCATCGCTGAACCAGCCCTCCACCTCACCGTCAATGGAAATCCCGTTGTCGTCGTAAAACGCGATAAGCTTGCCGAGCTTGAGCGTGCCTGCCAGAGAGCAGACCTCATGGGAAATTCCCTCCATTAAACAACCGTCACCTAAAAAGGCGTACGTGTGATGGTCAACAAGCGCTATGTCGGGTTTGTTGAACTGCGCGCCAAGTGTACGCTCGGCGATAGCCATTCCGACCGCATTGGCCACCCCCTGGCCGAGCGGGCCAGTGGTGGTTTCCACCCCCGGTGCATAGCCGTACTCCGGGTGACCCGGGGTTTTTGAATGCAGCTGGCGAAAGTTTTTCAGCTCGCCAATGCCCAGCTCATAACCCGACAAGTGCAACAGCGAATACAGCAACATGGAACCGTGGCCGTTTGACAGCACAAAGCGGTCACGATCCGGCCAGTCCGGATTAGCCGGATTGTGTTTGAGAAACTCGTTCCAGAGAGTTTCGGCAATATCCGCCATACCCATTGGTGCACCCGGATGGCCCGAGTTCGCTTGCTGCACCGCGTCCATACTGAGTGCGCGAATGGCGTTTGCCAGTGTTCGATGATCGACCATGAAGTTGCCAGAATTCTCGGTGAGTACCTTCGATGTAGCGTGCACCGCGTGCCAGCGATATCAGCTACCCGGAAATAGTTAAGGTTAAGTTGACGATTCAATATATTAGAGCGGGAAACGCCTGCATGAAGGTGCTGCAACCAGCTTGCTAAGACCAATCGGCGTTAGATCAACCGCCAATAATAGCATTTGTGATGCATTGCTGAAACCGCACCCAAAGTGGCCGATCAGCTACTTTGTACAGACTCTGGCTTAAATACATGAATTGTCTGTTAAATCTTGATATGTCCGACAATCATCCCCATGTCCCCGGATCGCCGTTGCAATCCCTCTGGCCGTAGACATGATTCGGCCCTTTCGCTAAACTGGTGGTTTGGCTTTTAATAAGGTGTAATCGTTCGTGAATGCTCGATCCGTGCGCAAAACATCAATGGACCAGAATCAACAATCCCGTATAAAGGAGTTGATTGCCAAAGGTAAGGAACAAGGCTACCTGACGTACGCGGAAGTCAACGACCACCTGCCTGATGGCATCGTAGACCCGGAACAGGTCGAAGAAATAATCGCCATGATCAACGACATGGGGATTACCGTTCACGAGGCGGCACCCGATTCAGACACGCTTATACTATCTGACACCAACTCGCTAAGCCCGGACGACGACGCCGCCGATGAAGCTGCCGCCGCACTGGCAAGCGTCGATGGTGAATTTGGCCGAACCACCGATCCCGTGCGCATGTATATGCGGGAAATGGGAACTGTTGAACTGCTCACCCGGGAAGGCGAAATCGAGATCGCCAAACGCATTGAGGAAGGTTTGGGCCAGGTACAGGCCGCACTGGCAAGCTATCCTTCCACCGTACAAAAAATACTGGATCGTTACGCACGCGTAGCCGCCGAAGAAGCACGCATGAGTGATCTTCTGGTTGGCTTCATTGATCCAAACGCACCGGATGAAATTCCAACACCCGCCCAGCAGCAAGCCAATCGCGAGAAAGCCGCTGCCGAGGCAGAGGAATCCGATGAAGAAGAAGTAGTTGATACCGGCCCTGATCCGGAAGAAGTTCGCGAACGCATGGTAGCGCTGGAAAATGCGCACCGAAAAGCCATGGCACAAATCGTCAAGATCGAAGGTGGCAGCTCAAGCGAACTGCTTAAGGCGACCACCACGACCACCGAAATGATCATGGAACTCAAGATGTCGCCCAACTTCATCGATGAGTTAACCCGTAATCTGCGTGATCGCGTCTATCGCATTCGCGCGCAGGAAAAAGCCATTCGCGATACCTGCTGTAACCGCTGCGATATGCCGCGCAAAGACTTCATCGCCACCTTCCCCGGCAACGAAATAAACCCTGACTGGCTGCAAAAACATCTCGACAGCAAAAAGCCCTACGCCGCACGCCTTGCTGAAAACGAGGAAGACATTCGCCGCTACCAGCGCCGCATGGCAACCATCGAAGAAGAAACTACACTGACCGTTGGCCAGATCAAGGAAATCAGCCGACGCATGTCGATTGGTGAAGCGAAAGCACGCCGCGCCAAGAAAGAAATGGTTGAAGCCAACCTGCGACTGGTTATTTCTATAGCAAAAAAATACACCAACCGTGGCCTGCAGTTCCTGGACCTTATCCAGGAAGGCAATATTGGCCTGATGAAAGCGGTCGACAAATTCGAATACCGGCGCGGCTACAAGTTTTCAACCTATGCCACCTGGTGGATTCGACAGGCGATCACCCGCTCCATTGCAGACCAGGCGCGCACCATACGAATACCGGTACATATGATTGAGACCATTAACAAGCTCAATCGAATCTCTCGTCAGATGCTGCAATCCATGGGTCGCGAAGCAACTCCTGAAGAACTTGCCGAAAAGATGGAGATGCCGGAAGACAAGATTCGCAAAGTACTGAAGATTGCCAAAGAGCCGATTTCGATGGAAACCCCCATCGGTGACGACGAAGACTCCCATCTCGGCGATTTCATCGAAGACCAGAACATTTTGTCACCGGTCGACTCCGCTACCTCTGGCGGTTTGGGTGAAACCACACATGAAGTACTGGCCAGCCTCACCCCGCGTGAAGCGAAAGTGCTGCGTATGCGCTTTGGTATTGACATGAACACCGACCACACGCTGGAAGAAGTGGGCAAGCAGTTTGACGTAACGCGGGAACGCATTCGACAGATAGAAGCCAAAGCGCTGCGCAAGTTGCGCCACCCTACCCGATCAGAGCAATTGCGCAGTTTCCTCGACGGGGAATAAATAATATAATGACAGGACATTTCAACGCACACCTGTCATTAATTTCGTCAGAGTTACGGGCCTGTAGCTCAGTTGGTTAGAGCAGTGGACTCATAATCCATTGGTCGTAGGTTCAAATCCTACCGGGCCCACCACCTTCAGATGACAGAAGACAATAGACAGAGGTCGGATTGTGCGTAGTCGACACTGAACGGTGATGGCGCGCCGAGCGACCTCGATGATTCAGTTGGCTATTTTCCTCAAGCACCCGGTAGATTGTCGATTCCGATAACGTGCGCCGTAGCCCTTGCAGAATATTCGTTCAGCGCATAATAAAATTCCCCAACCACCCCGCGAACGAAGCTGGAATGACAATGGACTTGTGGGAAGAGTCAAAGAGAGGAGCGCTATTGGTAGGGCGTTGTTCTTTGCTGTCCGGCTTGCTTACCCTAATAGAAGCAGTCGGTGTTGATTTCAACGCACTGCGGTTATTGGCGTACAGCGCTCCATGCGGTAATTCTATAATCTACGGGCGACGGGCGACTTTATGGGCGATAGGAGTTATCAGAGCGCTAGTACCAGTCTGAGGCCCAAATCTACTTGTTGCTGGAGCTTCGAACTGATGCGACCTGTTTTCTCTAATAAAAATGACTTGTCTATTGTTAATATCTGAGAAACGTTAACGACAGACTCGCGATCCAAACCACATGACTTTTTCGTTAATCGAACATTGCCAGGCGCACCAGACAAAAAAACATTCGAGGTGATCGCAGCAACCAGCACTGTATTTATCTGGCTTTGATTAAAAGAGTTATCCTGCACCACTAAAACTGGTCTTCGACAACCAGGCTCGGAGCCTAACGGTTCTCGCAACTCCGCCCACCACACATCGCCACGCTTCAACTACCAATCTTCCTTGCGTAAAGACTTACTCTGCATGGATGTAAGTGCGTGGTCGATTGAGGAATCTGCTCTTGGGTCCGAGTAGATCGCGTCGAGCTTTTGGGTTACATCCTCTTGTCCGTATCGATCTACATACTCACGCACTGCATTTACATAG
Source organism: uncultured Granulosicoccaceae bacterium (assembly GCA_964409275.1). Taxonomy (GTDB): domain Bacteria; phylum Pseudomonadota; class Gammaproteobacteria; order Granulosicoccales; family Granulosicoccaceae. Next base: position 2,470 of record CAYPCS010000023.1, on the reverse strand, counting down.
AGCTCGCTACGTGACATCCCTAGCTTTTTAGCGGCTCTCTCTGCCGCTTCGAAGATCTTGTCAGGAATTGAGATTGCTGTTTTCATTGGTTTAGTATAACTATTGTTATACCATTAGTCAATCTTGACACGGAACGGTGAGACTGCGCCTCAAGGGAACGATAAACGTCGTGAAATAGAACTGCTTTGATCAACCGCTTTCTGGAATTGCACTGCACATTAACCTATCGAACGAGGGGGCTTGTACCGGGATGTGGAAAAGGGCATTTCACCAGGAGTCTGCACGGCAGAAATCTGCGTAGCAATAGCGTTTTAATCGATTGATCAGCAATTGACACGTGATGAATTGTTCTATATCCGATTCATGGATGACTGGGTGGTACTGGCGAAAACTCGACGTCAGTTACGCCGAGCAGTCAGGGTAACGAACCAGATATTAAATTCACTAAAGCTTGAGAAGCATCCGGATAAAACATTTATCGGATTGATCGAGAGAGGATTTGAATTTCTCAGGCTTCACTTTTCACGCAGTGGATTGCAGATAGCGCAACAAACCTTGGACAATTTTATTGCAAAGCAACCCGGCCCTTACTTATTAAACGATGGGAGCAAAGCCCGTCAGCACCGGAAGGTGCCGAACGGGTGGGGTGCTATGTGAGACATTGGCTCGGGTGGTCGAATTTCAAACCGTTAAACCCCTGATCATCTACACCAACGTATTTCTATAAACCCGGTTGCGCATCGTAGTTTGAGCAACCCAGGAATGCGGCACATTGGCTCGGGTTTGTCACCGGTGCACAGGCAGTTAAAGGTTGCAGCCCGCATGTATCAAGCTCCAATTCATCGTCATCTAAAATGATTATTGTCCCGCCGCTGTTTTATCCTTGTGTAAGAAACGGCGCAGTAAACCATCGTTTGAGTGTGCCATCGAGCAATGCAGCGATGCCCTGATCCCTTGCCGTCACAATGCGATCATTCCACATCTGAAGGCAGGCATCTCACTGGCCGTATCACAGAGCAATATTGAGTGAAGGCGAACGGAATAGTTTGCCCCCATATACCGGGCAATCATCCTGCCCATCGATAACCCGGCAAATTGCACTTTGTCTATATTCAGCGCGTCTAGCAGGTTTCAGTTTTATAATTTGAGCTAATTTTCGATGGTTGATTTTCGAAAGCCCGATATCTATCTCAAGGGCAAGCTGTAGTTTCGGCTTAGGGGTGCGCAGGACAGAAAGACCCCGGATCGAAATCAATATACAGACTCCGATAAACAACCCGAGCATGCGTAGCCAAACAATTTGAAAAGGATGAAAAGTTTCGGTCAGGAGTTTCGCGATGGCATCACAGGCAGAGAAAGAGAAAAATCCCAATGCCATCAACACGACTCCCTTCAAATTGTCTTCAGATTTCATTCGGGTGTCAGTCGTTGTTAGTGGTCCAGAGCAGACAAGGACTGCCGTACTCAAGGGGTCCGAGTTTAAACAAACTCTAGTAAAGATAGCTTGCATCGCAATAAAAATGCAACGCTTTACCCTACAGCGCACCTGAACAGCCATATTGATAGCCTGGCGTACAGATGCCAAGACGGAATTATTATTTAGTTCGCAAATCCGCCAATAGAAAATCCTCTGCGCGCTCGCCAATCATCAGTGATCCGGTATTAACGTTGGCAGAGAGCATTGTAGGCATAATTGAGGCATCTGCAACACGCAGCCCTTCTACGCCATGAACTCACAGATGATGATCTGGAACGGCACCTTGAGACGCAGGTCGTCCCATTCCGGGAAGACAAGCGCAGTTCAATTGCCACTGGTACTCTACCCATCATTCAGCGACTCAATATCTGACCAGATCATTTAATTCCTGCAATTCACAGGCTGACACGATGTTATCCTGCTCTCATGATTTAAAATCGGGTATCCGAAATACATTCATGATAATTCCAAAGCTGAAATATTACGTCAGATTTATAGTCGCTGCACTCGTTGTAAGTCTATTTATGTTCCCGATATTCTGGTTTGGATTAACAGCCATCAAGCCACGCTGGGCAATATTCAATAAAGATCGAGTGGTCTGGTTTGATTTTCTACCCACTGTAGAGAATTTCCAAATGGTTTGGTTTGGTTCGGGCGTTTTTTCAATAGTGGAATCGATGTTATCTTCGATAATGATCGCATTTGGTTCCACACTAATCACATTGGCCGTGTCTGTTCCCGCCGCTTTCAGTTTTTCGCGACTCGGGTTTCGTGGTCAGCAATGGGTACTGGCAGGTTTATTATCTCAAAGATTTATGCCGCCAATCGCTGTTGTTATTCCAATCTTTTTTATCTTTCACAATATTGGACTACGCGATACACATGCAGGGGTAATGATAGCTCATGCGGTGATCAATACGCCTATTGCGGTGCTGATAATAAAATCGTTCTTTGATGATATACCGAGAGAGATTGACGATATGTCAATCATAG
>CAYPCS010000022.1:0-71803 GCA_964409275.1 uncultured Granulosicoccaceae bacterium | reverse complement strand
CAGCCTCCTGCGCTGAAAAAACACCTCCAGCAATCCCGCTAAGACGACCACCAGTAAGAAGGGCAGAAACGATGGAAGCCGTTGCTGAAAAAAACGCGACTCTGAATAAAAAATCCGGTACTGACAATACTGGCAGTCCATTAATTACTTTTTTCAGAGCCTATCCCAAAGCTCTGCCTGCAATGCGTGCCGATCGCTCCGCGCTCGGCACCATTCCTTCTCAAGCCTATCAATATTGTGAAGCTCTAACCACCGCTGCCGCATTCGGTTGGTACGCCTTTCCGGCAGACGACTTACGACTGTGGTTTGATGGTGTTGATGTTTATCGCGCCTATGAGGACGAGTGGCAGCGACTCTCGTCGGATGCACTGCCTGATATAGACCACTGGTGGAACTCGCGGTGCCCTTCGAACCTCCATGATATGGCGCCCCCTTTCGTGACCTACCTCGGGATACCTGGTTATGTTCAAATTTGGTCAGGACTTATGGTTCAAACCCGCAAGGACTGGAGCGTTTTAGTTCGACCAATAGCGAATGCCCCACGATCAAACATGCATTTTTGCTTTGAAGGCATCGTCGAGACTGATCACTTCGCACCCTGCCCCCTGTTTATAAACCTGAAACTTCAGGTAACCAATACACCAATTGATATATCCGCTATCGAACCATTATTTCAGGTTCAGCCTATCCATCGTGATTGTTATTCCCGGGAAAATTTAAACTCTTTCGACCAAAGGGAGATCGGCCCGCATTCACCTGCGGCTCCCGGCATGACTAACCTCGACTGGCACGGCTATCAAAAAACTATCCGCAACGCCGACCCCGCGGCAGATATGCACTCTACCGGCCAGTACGCGACTGAAACCCGCAAACGTTCGCGCACAGTAAAATAGCAATCAGGCCTCAGGCCGTGCCCAAGACCCGCCCTAAGCCACTGTAAATTGCTTCAGTGGCGAGGTATCCCTGCCTGCTCCAGACTCGAGGCAATTTTTTGCCCGCTGGGGTAGCCAGCATTTGGTGATCTGGACAAATAGCTGCTGGTGGTAAATCCAGGATCATTATCCATCAGCCTTGCAGCACTTTTTCTCGCCTGCAACAGATTTCCCTGCTCAACCTGTATCGCAACAAGGGTTCGCAAGTTCGAGGTATGGTGCGGATTTAGTTCAAAACCCTTGGTCGCGTGTAACTCGGCCTCGTCGTAGTTTCCTGCAGCATAGTGCGCAGCCGCTGCACACGTGTGAAACAAATGAAGTTGCGGATCCATAGGAGAAAGTGCAAGGGCTTTCAAGGCAAAATCCACAGCCAGACTGCCTTTTTCCTGATACGCCAGCGCCGCCGCTTTGCAAGCAAACACCAGTGGCTCATTAGGATTCAAATGTTCCGCCGTACTATATAGCTCGAGTCCTTTATCGGGGTTGCGATTCATGTGTGTTTCAATCAAGCCGAACATCGTCAGCGCCAGTGGATGCCCCGGGTTCGATTCGAGCGCCATTTCACAATGCTGGACTGCGCTGGCCTTGTTGCGCTTGTCCTCGCCAATTGACCATCCTCCACTTCGGTTTATTTTTAATACGTACCAATGGGCCAGCAGTGCGTGAATCGTAGGATGGTTAGGATAACGTCCGATAATATGATTAAACTGGTTCCTCGCAGCATCAAACAAGTCGGGCGACATGCTGTGCATATAGTGGACACCGGCCACCAGTTTTGTGTGCAGTGCCAGTGAATGCAATGGCTCAGCAGCCGCCCGTCGTATTTCCTGATGAAGCACAGCTCGCGCGGTTTGCAAAACCATCTCGTCTACCACGCTGTCATCAGCGGCTAACATTTCACTGATGCTGCATTGCAGGTTATCAGCCCAGATTACTTCGAGGGTCTTGCAGTCAGCTATCTCTACTGAAATTGTCAGTTTCTGACCCTGACACTGATAGTTACCGGAAAGTGCATAATCCGCATTCAGTTTTCTGGATAATTCCCCCAAATCCGAGCTTGACTCTCTAAAGAGCGTGGTGCTAAGCCTCGAAATCACATTTATGTGCGATGACTTGGACAGGCCCGCGATTATATTGGCTGCCAGTACTTCACCAATTACCAACTCATTGGCAGCGCCTGCGCCCTGATATTTCAATGGTATGATCGCGAGGGTTGGCAACAGACCGGCATTACTCACCGCAGGTTCCGGTTCGTGCCTCGTGCCTTCCGTTTTATAGACGATATCTCCGTCTATCGGAGTTTTGGGAACTACCTGCGGCCCGCCAGTTTGCGCAGTGAATGTCGCGATGTAGTTGCCTGGTGGCACATCGATTCTTACCGGGTCTTGCTCGCCTTTATCCTGATAGTAATTTCGCAACGCTACACGAGTTAAGCGGGCTATGTTGCGTACGTATGGATCACCGGGGTCGAAGCTGGAGCCTTTGTCAAATACCTCCACGGCGATAACGTAGGATCGGATAAATTCGGCACCGCTGGTGAGCGTCTGCTCAACCACGTATTTGAGAAACTTGCGCAGGCGTGGCGACTTCCTGAATTCGTCGCTGCCCAAAACGAGTTCCAGTTGCGCGAGAATTTCAGTCTGATTTAACGACTGTGCCTGTAACAAAGTTCCTACTCCGACGCGATTGCCCCGTCACTGTCAGTCCTTTGTTCAACGGACCAATTCGATAATCAGTTGACATGTAAATGTTCAATTGGCATGAAAATCCGGGCACCAGGTTACCACTTACCAGTGCAAAATCCGAGCGCCTTACCGCCTGTTAACAAGTACTCGCATTTACCCGGCACCACGAAACACATACCTGGTCTTTGGTTCAATCGATGGCGCGCCCGGAAGGATTCGAACCTCCGACCACCTGGTTCGAAGCCAGGTACTCTATCCAGCTGAGCTACGGGCGCATTTTATCGACTGTGGATTCACTGCTTTCTCGCCGCCGCCCTATTGTAGAGCGCCAGGGAACAGATTAACAGACTTTGTGTCAGGTGACGTCCGCCACAAGCTGACGCTGTGAGCCAAGTCCCTCTATCTCCAGTGTCACTACATCACCCGCCGCGAGATACTGCGGAGGCTTCATTCCCATACCCACTCCTGGCGGCGTTCCCGTCGAAATGATGTCTCCTGCTTGCAGACTCATGAATCTTGATACGTATGACACCAGAAACGGTACCTGGTAGACCATCGTAGCGGTCGACCCTTTTTGCCGTGTTTCGCCATTCACTTCCAGCGACATCAACAGATGCTGCGGATCTGCGACCTCATCCCGGGTTACAAGCCAGGGACCAACAGGCCCGAAGGTATCAGCTGATTTTCCCTTTACCCATTGGCCGGAGCGACGAATCTGAAAATCCCGTTCAGAGACATCGTTTATTACACAATAGCCAGCGATATGCTCCATTGCCTCAGCCTCTTCGATGTATTTACCATCTTTTCCGATGACCACACCAAGTTCGACTTCCCAATCGAGTTCCGTGGAACCTCGTGGCACCTCGATATTATCGTTCGGGCCACAAATGGCAGACGTTGCTTTGAAAAATATCACCGGCTCCGGCGGCACTTCCAGTCCGGATTCTTCAGCGTGATCCGAATAGTTAAGCCCAATACAGATAAATTTGCCGACACTGCCAACGCAAGCTCCAATACGATCAGTATCGGCAACCTCCGGCAAACTCGATAAATCCAGCTTGCGTAATCTATCGACCGCCACATCACCAAGTGATGCGCCATTGATGTCGTCAATATGATCAGACAGATCGCGGATTTTTCCATCAGTGTCAATAGCGGCAGGTTTTTCCTTGCCACCTGGTCCAACGCGTAATAATTTCATAAATGATCAACTCCGGAGGCAAAGACCATAAAGTCAAAATGCAAGAGATACCCGCCAGACCACGTCTGTTTCAAGGCATCAATTATCAATACAACACAGGCGCAGACTACAGGGCCCAGCCACCATCAACAATGTGCGCCTGGCCAGTAGTAAAGGCAGAGTCTTCACTTGCAAGATAGAGCGCCAGTTTGGCAATTTCCTCCACACTCCCCAGCCTGCCCATTGGCTGGCGAGCAATAAAATCCGTCATTGCATTATCGTAGTCGCCCGTTGCGCGTAATCTATCATGCAGCGAGGGTGATTCCACAGTCCCCGGGCAGATTGCATTGCATCGGATGCCGCGTGTCACATAATCAGCAGCAACAGATTTGGTGATCCCCAGCACTGCTGCCTTTGTTGTTGTGTATACAAAGCGGTTCGGCACCCCTTTCAGACTGGAGGCAACTGAAGACATGTTAACAATTGACCCGCCACCATTTTCCAGCATTTTCGGTAGTGATGCGCTTATGGTGTAGTACATTGAGCGTACGTTCAGATCAAACGAAAAGTCCCAGTCTTCCTCGTTGCAATCAAGCACGCTGCCATTGTGTACATAACCTGCGCAGTTGAAAAGGATATCAAGTGGCGGGGTATTCGATATTAGCCCGTCAACGGCCGCCTTGTCAGTGACATCCAGAATCGAAGTACTGATACCGGATCCCTCTATGTCGGCAAGCGTTGTCGGGTTGATGTCGGTTGCGATAACCTGTGCGCCGTGTGCCGCAAACATGTTGGCTACTGCCTTGCCAATGCCTTGACCGGCCGCTGTCACCAACGCCGTTTTACCTTCCAGTTTTAGCATATTGAATCCTGTGTCTTTTTCAAAAAAGCGCGTACTACAATTACGTGTTACTTTTTACTACAGTCCACCTTTCGGAACCAGTGTTTATGGCACCCACTGAAATAACCGCCAACAATCGTTATGACTATATTGTGGTTGGCGCCGGTTCCGCCGGTTGTGTATTGGCAAACAGACTGTCGGCAAACCCTGATACAACTGTGCTGCTACTGGAAGCTGGCAATAAGGACAGTGACCCCTGGATTCACGTCCCGGTGGGCTACTTTAAAACCATGCACAACCCCAGCGTCGACTGGTGCTACCTCACAGACCCTGATCCCGGTATTGCCGGGCGACGTTTACAGTGGCCACGCGGCAAAGTGTTGGGAGGTTCAAGTTCGATCAATGGACTGCTCTACGTCCGGGGTCAGCGAGAAGACTACGATCGCTGGTCCGAACTAGGTAACAGCGGTTGGGACTACGACAGTATTCTGCCCTATTTCAAAAAGTCAGAGGATCAGTCGAGAGGCGCCAGTGAGTACCATGGTACTGAGGGCCCCCTAAAGGTATCCGACCTGCGCCTGAGGAGACCTATAGCCGATCACTTTATCGCCGGCGCCACCGAGTGTCAGATTCCCCTCAATGACGATTACAATGGTGAACGCCAGGAAGGTATCGGGTATTTCCAGCAAACCGCACATAACGGATTTCGCTGGAGTACAGCAAAAGGGTTTCTGAAACCCGCTATCAAACGTCCCAATCTTACAGTTATAACTAACGCACACACTAACCGGATCCTCTTTAACGATCGCGAAGCCAGCGGTATTGAGTACCGGCATCGCAACAAAACAGTGCAGGTTCAGGCTAACAAAGAAGTGATTCTTTCCGCTGGCGCTATTGGCTCACCACAGATACTGCAATGCTCAGGAGTTGGCGCTGCCAGGCACTTGCAGTCACTGCAGATACCAGTGGTTCACAATCTACCTGGTGTTGGTAAAAATCTACAAGATCATTTGCAGATAAGGGTTGTCTATAAAACCCGCGAACAAACATTGAACGATGAACTGAACAGCCTCTGGAAGCGAATTAAAGTGGGTATGCAATACGCCGCCTTTCGCACCGGGCCTCTAACGCTCGCCGCCAGCCAGGTAACGATTTTCACACGCTCCTCGCCGGGCGTCGACAGACCCGACATCCAGTTTCATATGCAGCCACTAAGCGCTGACAAACCTGGAGATGGTGTCCACAATTTTTCCGCGTTCACTACGTCCGTCTGTCAATTGCGACCCGAAAGCCGCGGTGAAATAAAAATCAAAACGCCGGATTCTACAGATCACCCATCCATTATGCCTAACTATCTGTCCACCGAACTAGACCTGAATACTGCAGTAAACGGTTTGCGTGTGGCGCGGCGAATTGCCTCGGCACCTTCTATGGCACCGCACATCATCGACGAGTATGTACCAGGATACGCCTACGAAACTGATGAGCAACTGGAACTTGCTGTCAGGCAGTACAGCCAAACAATTTACCACCCCACCAGCACCTGCAAAATGGGGCAAGATTCAAATGCAGTAGTGGACAATCGTCTGTGTGTTCACGGTATCGGCAAGCTCAGAGTTGTGGACGCTTCTATCATGCCGGAAATTGTCTCCGGCAACACCAATGCACCAACGATAATGATTGCCGAGAAGGCCGCTGATATGATTTTGCAGCAATGACGGATTGTGCCGATTCATGTACCTGCTTTTTTGGCAACAAGGCTGCACTGCTCGACAGGCGCCGCGTTTGTTCTTGAGGTTACAGGCGAGTGATTTCTCGTGTGGTTAGCACACAGTCGTAAACCTCATCAAATGAATCATCTGTATCTAATTGAAACTGCAAAACGGTGTTTGCCGAAAACACCTCGCTCAGCACCGATGTGGCTACGAACGGCGAAGCGATACGAATCGCCTGAGCTTCACTATCGCGGTTCCAGTAAACCAGCCCAAAGCGACTAAAGGTAGCTGTTCCCTGTCGATCGAAGAATATTTCGTCGCTAAATTCTGACTCGACACTACTGACATTACAGAACCACTGCCTGTCGGGTTCGGTAAAAAACAACTCTGCGATATCAAATTCAGATGCACCAATCATATTTTCGTTGCCATTATCGCCAGCATCACACTGCACTTGTGGCACAGGTGTAATATCGGTGTCATCTAAGGCCAGGTCCTCCTGTACCACTGGTGGAGTTATATCTACCAAAAGCGTTGAGTTATCGTTTGAACTTCCGCAACCTGCCAGGGTAACAAGCACCACGAGCCCTGATAGTATTACCGAATTTTCTCTGCGCGATCCATTCATAACAGGCAGTAACCCTCTGTTTTAGAGTCTACAAGAATAGCCCACGATGGCTGGAGTGCACGATCGGTAAAGTCGCGATCACTGACCGCTAATTTTGACTCAGTAACGCCTTCGGGCGAAATAAACAGGCGGAACGTTTACAATACATGTCTTGGCGCAGGCACTGTGTCTGGTAATACGATTCAGGACTCCTCAGGTTATGGTCACATCAATCATTCTTCTACGAGCAAAAAGAGGATCAGTCAGATCCCTGGCCGAGAATCTCGCATCTCGCACAGAGATCTCCGAGGTTTATTCAGTCAGCGGAAACTTCGATCTCATCGCTATCGCACGGGTGAAAGATAACGATGCACTTGCAGATCTCGTGACTTCAGATCTCGCTTCCCTGGAGGACATCACTCACAGCGAGACCATGCTGGCATTCCGGGCGTTTTCGCGTCACGATCTGCAATCGATGTTTTCAATTGGCACCTAGCCCGAAGGGGGGGCTAAAGAGTGGTCTCCCAACCGCATTTCAGCTCGTGACAAAGAGACGAACCTTTCCCATCGCGCTGCGTCTCGCTGTGAATGCAGGCCGTCACGCTGAACCCGTAATTGGTAACTGGATAGACCGACCAACACGCTGTGCGGTACTAACCGGAACAATTATTTCAACCGAAGCAAATTGCAGCTCTAAATTGCCGATCTGACTGCACCACGCACATAGTTGCTACCAAAGCATCCGATTCAGATTGCACCAGTGTATTCCGAACAGCGGGTAGACCACGCGCTCCAGACAACCCCGCCTTTCGCTAACTAAAGCTTCGATCTTCTTTACACTCTGTTGACAGCGCGATCTTCAGTAGCTCCGCTATACTTTGAAATTATAACCACTCACCTAAAAAACAATAAAACGGCCCGTTAACAGGCCAACTGACCGCCCGGAACCAATCCCGAGGGAACCCGGCTCGCGACAGTGCAGTCATAACCCTGAATATGGTTATTTATTCATATGGCACTAATAACCAACACGACCAAGAGCCAATTTCATGAAATTGCTAGTTAAAATTTTGCTACCAATTCTGGTGTTGGGGGTATGCATTATTACTGCGAGATCAGTAATCGCAAATCGCCCCGAGCCTGTCACCCGGCCTCAATTCAAATCAACCACCAGTATTGATGCAACCCGTGTTGCCGAATCCGATTACCCGGTATTATTGCGAACACAGGGAACTGTAAGCGCTACTCGCAGTGGTTCACTCGTTCCCGAGGTGGCTGGCCGCATTGTCAACGTATCTTCAGGTTTTGTAGTCGGTGGTTCCTTCGAACGCGGCGACATCATGCTGGAAATTGACCCGCGTGACTACGAGATTGCAGTCACCCTCGCAGAGGCAACTTTCGCACAGGCTTCTGCCACACTGGCCGAGGAAAGAGCACGATCCTCACAGGCGAGAGATGACTGGAAACGCCTGGGCCGCCCGGGTAACCCCTCATCACTCACTTTGCGGGAACCACAACTGGCCGCTGCCCGCGCTTCCCTTGAAGGTGCCAGAGCCCAGGTACAGCGTGCGAAGCTAGACCTGGAGCGAACCAGAATTATCGCGCCCTATAGTGGAATTGTTCGAAGTAAAAACGTTGACGTAGGTCAATACGTCAGCAGAGGAGTGGCACTCGGAGAAATCTACTCCATCGATACCGCAGAAGTTCGCCTGCCGCTAAGTAACCGGCAAATAGGATTTATAGATCTTCCAGGTCGCTTACCGGAAACCTACAGCAAGGTTAAATTGAGTGCTGACGTCGGCGGTACCAGTTTTACCTGGGAAGGCGCGGTAGTGCGCACGGAGGGCACAATTGATACCAGTAGCAGGCAACTTTATGCCGTCGCTCTTGTTGACAACCCTAACATCACTGGCAGCCAGCAACGGCCGTTGCTCCTGGGTCAATATGTCGAGGCCAGCATCACCGGAAAAATCCTCGAAGATGTTATTGTTATTCCACGCTCAGCGCTGCGCTCAGACAGAGAAGTGTTAGTTGTAGATGACCTTGGCACCTTGCAAACACGCGCAGTAACGGTGCAATGGAAAGACAGCGAAAGTGCGGTAATCAGCGGCGGACTTGCTGCCGGGGAAGTTATAAGTCTCACCACACTTGGGTCCATCACCAACGGTACCCGGGTTCGCGCCACCATCGATGGCAAGCCACCTCCGTCAGAGGAACCCGGTACGCGCCGCGTTGAAAACGGAACAGGATTTTCAGGGCCCGATCAGCGCCTCAACAAATTAAAAGCACTAATAGAAGCCGGGGAGAATATTCCGGAGCAGGCTCGCAGCCGCATCGAAGCCCGCATAGCAAATGGTGAACCGGTGCCGGACTGGCTGCGCGCCCATATTACTGATTCAGCTGCTGCAAATCCGCAGGGAGAATAAACATGCACGCCATGATCAGCTGGTTTACCCGTAACAGCGTAGCGGCCAACCTGTTGATGGCTGCCATTGTATTCTGGGGGCTGTTTTCCCTCTCCAGTAGAATACCGCTTGAAGTATTCCCTTCATTCGAACTGGACGTTGTCGATATCCGGGTTCCCTTCCGCGGCGCCTCTCCCGACGAAGTGGAAGAAGCAATTACAATTAAAATCGAAGAAGCCATCCAGGACATCAATGGCATCAAGTCAATCACATCAACGGCCAGTGAAGGACTTGGGTCAGTTCAGGTAGGTGTTAGTACCGGCGCAGACATCGAGAAGATACTCACCGATGTCAAGCAGCGCGTCGACCAGATTAACACCTTCCCTGACGATGCTGACATTCCCTCCATCTACATTCCTTCACGAAAGCGTGAAGTTATCAGCGTCATCGTCGCCGGAGCACTGTCTGAAAAAGAACTACGGCACCTCGGAGAAAAAACCAGAAACGGGCTGGAATCCCTGCCCAACGTATCTCAGGTAAGTCTGTCCGGTATTCGGGATTTTGAGCTGGCAATCGAGATAAGCGAGAAAACTCTGCGCGAATACGGTTTAACATTTGCCCAGGTAGCAAACTCAATTCGACAGTCATCGCTTGATTTAGCGGCGGGCGCTATCAGAACCACCGGCGGTGAGGTAGTGATCAGAACGAAGGGGCAGAGCTATAGCGCACAGGATTACTCGTCAGTTGTGTTGGTGAGTAATGAGGATGGCACCCGGGTCACACTGGCAGACATCGCTTCCATTTCAGATGGCTACGAAGAAGATCCCTTACAACAAAGCTTCAACAGCCAGCGCAGCATTGAAATCAACGTATTCAGATCAGGCAACCAAAGCGCTATTACCGTCGCGCGGGAAGTAAAGAACTACCTTGAAACTGCGCAAGGGACGATGCCGGAGAACGTCACACTAGGCTACTGGCGTGACCGCTCAAGAATTGTTGAAGCCAGGCTTTCTACCCTTAACAAAAGCGCCATTCAGGGCGGCTTACTGGTTATTCTGTTGCTTGCGCTATTCCTTCGCTCATGGGTCGCTTTCTGGGTGTTTATCGGAGTTCCGGTATCGTTCATGGGTGGCCTTGCAGTGATGCCGGAGATTGGTGTCACAATTAACTTAATCAGCCTGTTTGCTTTTATTCTGGTACTCGGCATTGTGGTGGATGATGCAATCGTAACAGGGGAAAATATTTACACTCATATGCGCCGTAACCCCAATGCTGTAGAGGCAGCTATTGCCGGTACCCAGGAAGTTGCAATACCGGTCACCTTCGGTGTACTCACCACAGTGGCTGCATTCATGCCACTGCTACTGATAGAGGGCACCAGAGGCAAAATATTCGCACAAATTCCGCTTATTGTAATTCCGGTACTTCTATTTTCACTGATTGAAACAAAACTGGTGCTTCCCGCTCACATGAAGCACCTCAATTTCCACAAAAAGACCCGACCCAATTTCTTCGCCAGAATCCAACACAAAATTGCCGACGCACTGGAGTGGGCAATAAAGCACTGGTATCAACCGGCACTTGCAGCGTGTATGCGGCAACGCTATCTAACCCTGTCAACGTTTACCGGCGTGGCAATTATTGTTTTTAGTATGGTGTCATCAGGCCACATCCGGTTTACCTTCTTCCCGCGTATTCAGAGCGAGGTCGCAAATGCGTCACTAACGATGCCCGCTGGTACTCCGTTTGAAGTGACCCGGCAGCACATAAACACAATCAATAATGCTGCAATTGAACTTCAACAGAAATACGTAGATCCTGTCTCGGGCCAGAGCATCATAGAGGGAATACTTGCAACTGCCGGTTCGCAGGGTGGTGACAATGCCGAGTCCAACCTGGGTCGGGTTGTGTTTGAAATCACCCCTCCAGAGGAGCGTTCACTCGACGTTACAAGCAGCCAGTTGGTGCGGGAGTGGCGGCGATCTATCGGTGATATCGCCGGCGCCAAAGAGATTAATTATCGTGCAGAAATCGGTCGTGGTGGTTCACCCATCAATGTTCAATTGTCCAGCCAGAATTTTGACCAGCTTCGTCGCTTGTCCGGCAACGTCAAGGACCAGCTTGCCACTTACCCAGGCGTTCAGGACATCACTGACAGCTTTGAAGGTGGCAAACAGGAAGTAAAACTTAATATTAAACCGCAGGCGCAGCAACTGGGCCTGACACTCGCCGACCTCGCAGAACAGGTACGACAGGCGTTTTTCGGCTTTGAAGTACAAACGATTCAGCGTGATCGTGATGATGTCAGGGTAGTAGTACGTTACCCGGCAGAAGAACGCCGGTCACTGGATAACCTGCAAACGATGAGGATTCGCACGCCGACCGGCACCGATGTGCCATTTTCCGAAGTCGCCAATGCAACGATGGAACGCGGGTTTTCCACAGTAAAACGCGTCGATCGGCGCAGAACTATTAATATTGAGGCTGACGTCGACAAGGATACCGCGGATATAGAAGCCATTAAGCGGGACATACTGGCCTACCTGCCAGAGCTGCTCGTCGACGATCCGGAAGTCCAGTACAGCCTGGAGGGCGAGGCACGGGAACAACGAGAGTCGTTCGCAAGCCTGCGCGTCGGAATTTACTTTGTGCTCGCTGTTATATACGCGCTGCTGGCAATCCCTCTACGGTCTTACTCCCAGCCGGTGATGGTAATGTTGGTCATACCCTTTGGAATTGTCGGTGCAATCCTGGGGCACATCATCATGGGCATGAATCTGAGCATTATGAGTTATATGGGAATGCTGGCTCTATCCGGTGTGGTGATTAACGACAGCCTTGTATTAGTTGATCGCGTTAATAAGCAGCGCGGCAATGGCATGAATCTGTTTGACTCGGTCAAAAACGCGGGCGTTGCAAGGTTCCGTGCAATCCTGTTGACCTCTCTCACGACATTTTTTGGCCTGATGCCACTAATTTTCGAACAAAGCACGCAGGCTCAATTTTTGATCCCGATGGCGGTATCCCTGGGTTTCGGCATCTTGTTTGCCACCTTTGTCACCCTCGTGCTAATACCGATTAACTACCTCGTGCTCGAGGATATTAAAGGGTTTTTCAAGCGCTCTGCCTCAGTCACCGGGCGCGCCCTGATGCCGCGCGAACCAAACTAGGTTTATCCGTATTACACCGGAAGGTCTGGCTACCTGTTTAAAGCGGGGACGAGTGCTGCAGCTTGAATTCGAAGGTGTAAAACTGCAGCGTTCATTTGCTGCTGCCGAGGAAGTTTTCCCAATAGTCCTGCAATGACAGGTCTCGCCAACGGTAAGTGACAGACAATCTCTAAAAAGTCACGGCACCCGGCAGGGATTCACTTATTCGCCGCCAAATGTACTTCAGGGTCTCGGCTTCCGATGGTGGTGGAGGATGATTGACATCACTGGCGCGCCTGACACGATTTGATACGCTGTTAGCGAGTGCGCCAAGCAGAGAATTGCCTTTATATCGCCGACCCGTACGTTCTGTTGCAAACACCCGATTGTCATCTCCACTGCTGTACACTTTATCCAGAACCCTGCGGCCTTTGACAGTGTCGTACACCAGCAAACGAACCGCTTTAAGCCGTGCGGTCTGAAAGCGCACGTCTTCATAGTCTGCCAACTCGGGATTAGAGATTCCCTCAACGGAATCTACGGTTACAGGAAGCTCAAGCGTGTCATCGACCGGATAGATGCTCGCCAGCATCAGGAACCGTCGACGTAAGCTGGCCTGTTTGACTTGCTCTAAAGCGCGTTTACCGAGCTCACCTTCAAGCCGAAAGCCATCCAGAAAGGGATTAAAAACCGTACCCATTCGCGCTGAAACATAGGCGTAGCTATCGATATTCCCGTGTAGCCCGGGATTGTTGCGCAATATGTAAGATGCCAGTTGATCAGCGTACCGATGCCTTTCGTACGGTTTGAGTTTACTGCCACCCTGGGAGTTGACAACGAATCCAACCGCAAGCCCGCCGGACAACAGTGCTCGCTCATTAAAAACCGCGCTTTTGAAACCGGTCGGAGTTGACGACTTGCCTGGAACACTCGTACAGGAGGAGCACAGCACTATCAAACCGGTGCATAGCAATGCAGCGGCTCTGACAGGATTGTGATTGTTCCAGATTTGTAACACCATGCGACGCAAGCCTAGTAGATTTGTGCGCCCAAAACCATAAGAATTTTCCGCGGGCAACACCCCCGCCTCCGATTCTGGCGGTACGCCAGTCCATACGCTTACAACATCCGCGCCTATCCACCGATAGTCTAACGCCGCAGACCGCTTCTTGAATTCGTAATTTGTCTCAACAACAAAGGTACCAGCAAATCCGGCACCTTTTAGTTCTATTGAAACCAGCAGGCCAAACACCGCCTTTCGCACCGAACTGAACACTACTGCCAGCTTGGTTCGTACCTGTTCGGTTGGTTTGCTCGGGAAACCAGGCAGGCCTGCAACAAACCTACAGAGTGTCGTGTTTCAGGAAAGCGTAGATTGGGCAAATCCCGAAATAAACGGTCGCCAGCAGCGCAACGCCGAGCAACAACCACAGTTTGGAGCCAAACAGACCAACCAGCACAAGCGCACCGCCCGCGCCCACGCGGTAGTTTTTGTCACTGGAGCCTATGTTCTTCACCATTTCCGGCATCGTGAACTGCTTTTTACCGGATTCAACTTTTTTTACGCTTGAAGACTCTTCCATCGTTATTCCTTAGGGCACTGGCGCCTGAGCTAAAACCCGAGTTTAAACTGAAATCAGCCTGACCACCGATTTGTTTACGATTTTTTAAAGGTTGGCAATCCGGAAATCAGTCACGACGTCTTGAAGCTATACGCATGCGCAACGCATTGAGCTTGATAAACCCTTCTGCATCCCGCTGATGATAGGCGCCGCCGTCATCCTCAAATGTGGCGACTTTTTCATCAAACAGGCTATCGTCTGATTTCCGCCCGCTTACGCTGACACTACCTTTAAATAATTTCAGACGAACAGTGCCGTTTACGAACTGTTGGGAATGATCAATAGCTGCCTGCAGCATTTGCCGTTCAGGACTCCACCAGTACCCGTTGTATATAACACTCGCATATCGAGGCATCAGTTCATCTTTCAGGTGGGCCACTTCACGGTCAAGTGTTATGGACTCGATGGCCCTGTGAGCTTTTAGCATTATCGTTCCTCCTGGTGTTTCGTAACACCCGCGGGACTTCATGCCGACGTAGCGATTCTCTACAATATCGTCCCGCCCGATGCCGTGCTCACCGCCAATTCGATTTAACTCTGCCAAAACCACCGCTGGCGACAAGGGAACACCGTCAAGCGCGACAATATCCCCTCCGGAAAACGACAACTCAAGGTATCGAGGAGTATCTGGCGCCTGCTCTGCGGGAACGGTCCAGCGCCACATATCCGATTCTGCTTCCACCCACGGATCTTCCAGCTGATCGCCCTCATAGGATATATGCAACAGGTTGGCATCCATCGAATAGGGAGACTTGCCATCGCGTTTCATTTCGATAGGGATCTGACG
This sequence comes from uncultured Granulosicoccaceae bacterium, assembly GCA_964409275.1. Classification (GTDB taxonomy): domain Bacteria; phylum Pseudomonadota; class Gammaproteobacteria; order Granulosicoccales; family Granulosicoccaceae. The sequence goes on along the minus strand of CAYPCS010000022.1, from coordinate 56,880 downwards.
CTCCGCCGCATACGCAAGCAATTTTTCCCGCGAGTTAAGGTCCCATTCGCGCCATGGAGCAATCACTTTCACATCCGGTGACAGCGCATAGGCGCCCAATTCAAAACGTACCTGGTCGTTGCCCTTGCCGGTGGCGCCGTGGGAAATCGCGTCGGCACCGGTCTCGGCCGCTATTTCCACCAGACGTTTTGCAATCAGGGGACGCGCGATTGAGGTGCCAAGTAAATACTCACCTTCGTAAATAGTATTGCAACGCATCATCGGGTAGACAAAATCCCGGACAAATTCCTCACGTAGATCTTCGATGTAGATTTCCTTCACTCCGAGCAATTTCGCCTTGTCTCTGGCCGGCTCTACTTCTTCTCCCTGACCTAGATCAGCAGTAAATGTCACCACTTCACAGTCGTATTCATCTTGCAACCAGCGAAGAATAACCGAGGTGTCGAGCCCGCCAGAATAAGCCAGCACTACCTTGTTGATGGACGACATAAGATCTCTTGATTGGTGTAGCCGCGCAAGCCGCACTAGTGGTTGTAAGGGTGATGAATCTTCCGGGGATTCAATTTCCCGGCAGCCAACGGGATTCCGACGGCTACGAGTATGAAATCAGGGAATGCCTCTACCTTTTGGGAGCTTGCCAAAGCAACCCGATCCCCGGACCAGTCTTCAGCGCGCCAGTCGAGCCGGACGAATGGTACAGATATCGCACAACGTCGGCATCCAAATGGATTTGGCAACCCCAGTATAAGCAAAATCTACGGTAAATATTGTCAATCTTTACTTGGAGTTGGCATATACTTCCACCAAGTTTCGCCTGCCGGATAACCCGACAGTGTCCGAGACGGGTGGCATCTCGTCATTCCAGCGGATTTGCAAATCTGCAGCGTTATCCAAACGCACTCACCTTGTTGCTACACGCGACTCCCACAGTGAAATCGGAACACTCTATGACAAACCAAAAATTTACGCTGACCGATTCGGACGGCAAATCCAGCGAATTTGACGTCCTGGAAGGAACGCATGGACCTGGTTGTATTTCGATCTCGGATCTTTATGCCAAAACCGGCTGCTTCACCTACGATCCGGGTTATGGCGCAACCGGAAGCTGCAAGAGCGCAATCACCTTCATCAACGGTGAGGAAGGAATATTACTGCATAGAGGCTACCCCATCGATCAACTCGCCGAGAAAAGTTCCTATCTCGAGGTGTGCTATCTGTTGTTGAACGGTGAACTGCCGAAAAAAGACGAATTTGAAGAATTTAACGCCACCATCAAGAATCATACGATGGTGCACGAGAACATTCGGGACTTCATAAACGGATTTCGTTATGACGCACACCCCATGGCGATGCTGGTGGGTACTGTGGGTGCTCTGTCATCGTTTTACCACGATTCGATCGATATCAATAACCCCGAGCATCGTGTCATATCAGCGCATCGACTGATCGCCAAACTCCCGACCATCGCCTCTTATTGCTACAAGCACCATCGCGGCCTGCCATTCATGTATCCGGACAACAATCTGAGCTACGTGGAAAATTTCATGCACATGATGTTCGCCGTTCCAGCCCAGGACTACACCCACAATCCTATCGCCGCAAAAGCACTTGAAGTAATGATGATCTTGCACGCAGATCACGAGCAAAACGCCAGTACTTCTACTGTAAGACTGGCTGGAAGTTCAGGCGCCAACCCGTTCGCATCAATTGCCGCAGGAATCGCAAGCCTCTGGGGCCCCGCTCATGGTGGCGCGAATGAGGCGGTAATTAACATGCTCGACGATATTTACAATTCCGGGGAGACTATAGAAACCACCATCGCACGGGCAAAAGACAAAAACGACCCCTTTCGCCTCATGGGATTCGGCCATCGTGTCTACAAAAACTTCGATCCCCGAGCGAAAATTATTGCCGGCTTGTGTCATGAGCTACTCGATGATCTCGGTGGCAACCAGCCGATGTTCGATCTTGCGCTTGAGCTAGAGCAAGCCACGCTCGCTGACGACTATTTCCGGGAGCGGCGCCTGTACCCCAATGTCGATTTCTACTCAGGTATCATTCTGCGCGCTCTCAACATACCAATGAATATGTTTACCGTGATGTTTGCAATGGCACGCACCGTAGGGTGGATATCGCACTGGCTCGAGATGCATTGTGATCCCGAATTCCGCATCGGAAGACCACGACAGATTTACACTGGCCACGCAAAGCGCGACTATCCCGGTTGATATCTGCACGGCAGGAGCTCGCAAGTGGCGGGCTCCTGCTATTCGCGCGCACCTGAAATCAATATCCGTTCGCTAACGGTCTGTCCGGCAGCCTTGCCTGAACAAGACAGGGCGTCAAATTCCAATCGTGAATAATTGAATTTCAGCACGACGACACCCGCAGCAGAATTTTCAGTGTGTCCTAAACTTAAGGGATACTGCTGTTCCGGCGATAATAAATAAAACAGAAATCGTCGCCGGGTTCAACAAAACCCGCATCGCCATACAAGGGCTGCTACCAATGCCGCGGACTATCGCCCCTTTTGTTTTCTGGGTCACACTAGCTGTTTCCACCCCGTCGATGGCTCAATTTTTTGACAGCTTTCGGTTCGTAGGCAGCACTATGCCTGCGTCCCCGGGCACCGTCACCAGCGTTTCACTCGACGCAGACGAACCACGCGGGACCCTCAGTTTTCTGAACGCCGCCGGTTTGAGCTCGGTTTTTGAGATTCGTTTTACGCCTTCTTCTGTCGTCAGGGAGGGAATCCCGGTATTTCTGCCAGATGAGAGTTTCGGCACCAGAGCACCACTCGATATCGGGCTTGAGTCGATCGAATTTTTTACAGGTGCCCTGCTAAACGACGGTAGTAGCGAACCTCCGGTTCACTGGTTTCGCATGACACGACACAATGGTAAATGGAGTGGAATTTTTCGTGTATCAAATCGAATCTACAGCATAGACCGATTCAGTCAGAGCAGCGTAATAGACGTAAGAGCCCGACCAACCAATACCCTGCAGCAGCCTGCGAGAAGAGTAAAAGTAAGTGCGGTTATTGACGAACAGTTTGTGTATGCAGATTCAGTCGGGGATTCGACCGGAATGGACAATCTGGGACACGTATTTGCGCTGGAATCGCTCCATGTACTTGACGGACTGAGCAGCGAGTCACTTGGTGTTTCAGTCGAAGTGGAGCAAATTGTGTTTCAATCCTCAGACACCCTCGATAACCAGGTCCGCAACGGGGACAGGGTCGATGGTGCACAGCGATGGCTGCAATCAAATAGCGTTATCTTTGGCCTTGAAGACAACATCGCTGTATTCGTTTTTCGCGGTGCGAATCCGCTTGCGAGCACTATCCCTGAACAAGCTACAGGCGAAGATGTAATTGTGCAATCCAGTTCCGCGGATTATCAACTCGCGTCATCTCACTACTTTGGCAAGCTCATCGGAATTCCGGATGAAGTGGCTACTATTCAGCACCGCACAACCGGGACTGCTGTGGCGTTTCCAAACGCCCACTGGAGCGAGCAGCAACGAGAATTTATCGAAGTAAATCCGCTTCCGGGTGCAAAAACACAGTTACTAAACTTTGATGAACCTCAAGTCGCGTCACCACCTCCTGCTCCAACGGACGTTTTAGCTCCACCGCTGATCGACTCGGACCAGGAAGAATCCACATTCGACGATATCTTACTTAACGACACTCCCACCGGCATTGATGCAAACAGTGGCACAGGCGGATCTGGCTCGCTTGATCTTGCATGGTTACTTTTTGTACTGGCAATATCTACCCACAGGCTAGTGATAAGAAGAGGTCAGTAAATAGACTACTCCTACTCGCCGGATAACCTTAAGCCCGGTCGCTCTGCTCTGCTTTGCTACCCGGTTCTGCCACAGGGCCTACCCATTGAACTGCAAGATTCGCAATGATCATCTAGCCGCATCGATACGCCACCAAGGCGCGGAGCTGCAATCATTGCAGCGCACTGCAAGTGGCGAAGAGTATCTTTGGCAGGGTGATCCCGATGTATGGTCAGGACGTGCGCCAATTCTGTTTCCTGTTGTCGGCTCACTAAAAAACGACACGATGAGAATCGCCGGCAGGGACTACCAAATGGCACGCCACGGACTCGCACGAAAGGCTGAGTTCTCACTTGATGAACAATCCGATACCGCTTGCACATTTCGGTGGTTATCCGATATCGAAACCCGTAAAAACTACCCCTGGCAGTTTGAACTACGGGTGCGTTTTTCGCTGGATGCCAACTTGCTGACAATCGGGTATGAAGTGACCAATGAAGACAGCGAAGAGATGATTTTTACACTTGGCTCTCATCCGGCCTTTGCGCTGCCAGATAAGGTTGATGACTACAGCATCAGGTTCTCTGAAGTGGAAAACCCGGAGCGTTTTATGCTTGACAGCGATGGCCTGCTCGCGGTCAACAGCAACCCTTTTAACACGGGTCAGCGTGTACAACTGAATGATCAGCTTTTCAATGATGACGCGCTGGTTTTCAAAAATGTAAAGTCCCGGGAAATTGCACTTTTCCACAATGAGGAGCGACGTTTAACCCTTACCACCGGGGGGGCGCCTCATCTCGGAATCTGGGCAAAACCGGCAGCGCAGTTTGTCTGCATCGAACCGTGGTTCGGATATAGCGATGCACCGGACAGCAATGGTTTATTTGAGGAAAAGCCATCGATGTTGCGGCTCAAGCCGAACAAGACATGGGCTCATCACCTGACTATATCAATCGCTTAAAGCAACAGTTGCACTAGCAAATATTGCTATAAACATAATTGCACATACGCCACCACGGTTCGCCAACTATGGTGGCGACACAATAATGGTCAATGGTACTTCGTCATCAGAAGGCGGGTTGACACCGGGCCCGTCGTCGCCAGCATTCAGGCTGGCAACAACGCCGACCGCCAAAATCCCCAGCAAAACATACAGCCAGGTTTTGTTGGTCGTTGCCGGTTGCCCGGCAGGTTGCGGCGCGGGTTGCTGAATTGTGGCAACTTCTGCGGTGGGCGCTGGAGAGTTCAGTTCACGCACTAGCGGATAGAATGGAAATCCTTTCAACACCCGATTTCCTCCGGTATCAAGTGCCTCAATGTAATACTCGATTTGGCGCTGATCCTCTGGTGTCTCAATGGAAACCATATAACTAGACGTATCCGGAACCAGCTTCATTGGAGCACTTGTATACTCACTATTCGACGATCGGCGATGGTAAAACAACACATGTTCTATTCCGCGATCATCGATAACCAACGCAGAGAAGACCTGGGGCTCACCGGCAACACCGTCTAGCACTGCCTCATGGTCAATTACCGGTGGATCGAAATCAATATCGTCCGGCAACTGCTGCGCAAAAACACCAGTGAAACACTGATTCACCAACATCAACACAGCAAACACCCAACCTGTCAGGCACTGCAACCGGCGACGTCGTATCAATACTGGTGCATACTCCGGCCACTGCTCCTTTCGTGTTTTTGTAGTTTTCAATATTTCGACTCCGGATCCATACGTCAGAATACCCTGGACATCTGCGCAGCAGAACCTCAGCAGCAAGAATACCGGTGTTTCAGAGCACTTTATTGTCATGACAATAACACATCAGCCCGGGTTTTTACAACTGCCGAGTCGCCACTTGAACCTGTGTCATAAGGGCTCAGACGATCTCTGGACATTTCGGTTGTTCACCACTGTATCCTTGACCAGCTTTGTCGATTCCTTTTAATTGTAATTTCCGAGTCCCGGTAGCTGGGAGACGGGTAAACGACGTCTCCGTTTGGCAAACCGAGTTCTTCCAGCCGCAATTTCGCAGTCACTCGCCTGGGTTCGAGATGAGGCTCGATCTCGATTACACTGGCTTTCAAGCGAGTATAACGATCGAAGAGCAATTCAAAAAAGCGCTCCTTCGACGGGGATGATTCAGTGAGCTCGGAGATTACCCGCAAATTTTTTGTCTCCACTGCGCGTTTCAATGAGTTAAAGCGTCCCCTGGAATAGCTGATTTCATAGGCCGACAGGGGTGTTTTTTCCAATGCTTCCAAAGCCACAACCCGTGCTTCAACCTGAATGAAATCATTGTCATCTATTTGCAATGAGCGCGCGTTTTCAAGCCACTTTCGCGCAGTCTCAATATCCTGCTCCAACAGTGCACGCTCGGAATATGACAAATAATTCAAATATTCTTTGCGTCTCAGGCGCTGTCGTTCGTTTGCATCTGCGATGCGTTGACGGGTTTCGGCATTTGCCTGTTCTCGCTTGAGTCGTTCTGTTTCGAGCCGGGTTCTCTGCGCTTCGAACTCTGCTCTGGTATTTTCTGCTCTCTTTTCCAGGGCAACAATCCGTTCCTGATCAGCGCTATTGCTGCTCAAAGTCGCGAGCACGTCGAGGGCCGTGTTGTAGTCACCCGCGTCCAGCAATTCCTCCGCACGGGCAAACCCGGCATCATTGCGCTCCTCCAGTTGAAGACTGGACAGGCGCTGTTTTAGCGCACTGCTCTGTTCAGAATCTATGGTATCCAGCGCCTGAATAGCCTTTCGGGCAGCTTGCAGATCACCACGGGCAAATGACTTTTCGACCGATTCCTGCAAACTCTCCTTAACTACTTCGATTTGTGACAGTGCGCTTTGATTTTGCGGAAATTCTCCCAGCACCTGCTTGTAGAGAGGTGCTGCCGCTGCAACGTCGATGGCAAATGCCTGATCGGCCTTTTGCAGCAGACCGACAAGCCGTTGATTTTCCTCCTGCTTGCGATTGATCAGCGCGCCGATAACCAGAGATGCTGCCAGCACCAGCATGCCAATAGTCACGGTTGTACCGCTGAACACACGACGACCTGCAGGTCCCGCGGGGCCGGTTTCGAGCCGATCAGCTCTTCTATTACGAACCTTTAGCCCCTCGGGTTCATCAAGCCCCGAAATTTCAGCGTGGCGTTCGGCCCAGGTACCCGGAGTGTCGGCGATCAGACCCACAGGCAGCAGGGACTCACGCCACTGCATAAGAGTTTGTGGTCTTTCTTCTATCTGAAACCCTAACGCCCAGTCGATAGCACCCAGAAACTCCGGGCTATACCGACCTTCACCGACCTCTATCGCAGGAATTAACGGATCGATGGACTTTTTTACGTGTGCCGCAAGCCGGCTTAACGGACTAACCGGTGTTTCGCCGCTGATTGCAAAATAAAGTGTGGCGCCAAGCGAATAGATGTCAGTCCACGGACCCACCGACAAACCGGAACCTTCCTGATACTGCTCCAGAGGAGTGTATCCAACCGATACAAAGGAGGTATGAGCCCGATCAATTCTTGTATTTACCGATCGGGCAGAGCCAAAATCGATCAGTACCGGAGTACCATCATTTCGAATGATCAAATTCACCGGTTTTATATCACGATGTATAAATCCACCGCTGTGCACTTGATCCAGGCCGTCAATTACGCCAAGAATCAGGCTCTTCAGCTCATCCTCGGCCAGGTCTCCGTTTTGGTCTACGTAGTTTTTAAATTGCTCGCCTTCCTCGTATTCCATCACGAGGTAGGCAGTATTATTCGCCTCAAACACCGCCATCACGCGTACGATATTCGGATGGCGAAATTTAACCAGTGTCCTGGCCTCGCGCAAAAAACGCTCGCGATTCAGCTGATAGTCTGCAATCGCCAGTCCGGTTACCGGAACGAGAGAGTTATCAGACAACCGTTTAACCGACCCGCCTGGCAGGTATTCCTTTATCGCCACCTTGTGATCAAGATTGGTGTCAGTGGCCAGATAGGTAACGCCAAACCCACCTCTTCCCAATACCCGTTCAACCCGATACCACTGAATAAAATCACCCGCTACAAGCGTTGTCTGTATTTCTCTCGTGGTCATAGTGGACAATCGGGAATTCCAATAGTATCCGTACACCGGCTCGAAGAGCAGAGCAAGACCAAATGTCGCTATGTGTACAGAACAGATTGCTCTGCAGTATATCTATTTGTAACAACCCGTTCTACGAAACTCCGGGACTATTGTTGTCTCGTATCAACGATTAATCAGGACCGGGACACGGGTCCACGGTAGCCGGATCACTGACCAAACCTGTCCCATTAACGCTGCACTGATGATCTCCAGGGCTGCGAGCGGTTACAAATATTCACAATTTCGTTATTATTCCGCCGGGTTCATTTCCATCAACAGGTCTCAATGATGGTGTCCCTGCAGTGTTTACAGTGCTGGTGGTCTATGCCAACAGTGCTCGGCTGTTTTTATGATCATTTATCGGTACAGCCAAACCGAAAACGCAATATGATCGCTACACGAGCACTCGCCTTCTTTATCGGATAGCAGAGGGTACTGAATTACCTTTCAACTCCGATACTCTGATCGCGATGAACTATAAACAATGTGATAATCGACGTAGCGCCAATTAAACCGAGAGAGGGCCATGGATTTATTCACCTTAGACAATCTGGTAACACTTTTTTTACTAACCATGTTGCAGGCTGTGCTTGGCTTCGACAACCTGTTGTATATCTCGCTGGAGTCGAAACGCGCCCCGGCAGCTCTGCAAGCCCGGGTTCGAAAGTGGGGCATCGGCATAGCCATCGTCTTGCGTATCGTCCTGCTTTTTGTACTTACCCGCCTGATCAGCCTGTTTCAGGAACCGGTGTTTGGCCTCCATATTCCGGGCATCATTGAATTTGAATTTAATATACATGCGATTATCGTTCTGCTCGGCGGGATCTTCATCATCTATACAGCAACCAAGGAAATTCTGCATATGATGGCAATTGAAGAGCACGATAACGAAGATCGAAACAGCCGGTCGGCAGTTACTGTCGTGCTGTGGATTGTTTTGATGAATCTGGTGTTTTCTTTCGATTCAATCCTGAGCGCTATCGCTCTGACAGACAACTTCATCGTGATGACCATCGCCATCGTCATTAGCGGCATCCTGATGATCTGGCTGGCAGATCACGTGTCTGACTTTTTGCAAAAAAACCGAATGTACGAGGTTCTTGGCCTGTTTATATTGTTCGTCGTCGGAATTATGCTGATCTCGGAAGGAGGCCACCTTTCTCATATGTCCATATTAGGCACTGCAGTCACTCCAATGACCAAGGCGACCTTCTACTTCGTGATTGTGGTTCTGGCTTTCTCGGACGTGGTGCAAAGCCGCTACCAGCGTAAAATTATGCGCGAAAAGAAACGCATGCTTGGCAACTCCAGCGCATAGGCAACAGCAACCGCCAGGGCGTCAGCAACAGGCTGGCACCCTGGCGGAGCAAATTATCCGGTAGAAATCCCGAAATCAGGGAGCGGTACTGTAAAACAAGGCGCGACTTTCCGGTGCCGCAGCGCTATCAAGTGCTGCATCGGGATAGTGATCAATGCCAATGCCTCCGAACGGCTCGTTGTCCGCTCGCAGATAAAATTGCATAGTATCGGGATTTCCAAGCAGGACTCGCGGAATGGCCAATTCTCCGACATCCGCACTCACTTTCGTCACGGCCGACCCGACTAAATCCCAGCTCCAGTTAGTTCCGGTACCTGTGTATTTTTGAATATCGTCTGACTCAATCAGGTAGTCCGCACCTATCGGAAACTCATTTTGAAATCCACGAAATCCGGTATTTGGATTTCCATCGATATCAATATAGAAGCCGTGACCCCAACTAAGCTGAAACGCCTGATCATTGCGATAGGCCAAAAACAGATTGTCCTGGTTGTGCGCGATCCACACTTCCCTCCAGTCGAGCGGATTATCCGGACCGGTGACATCGTCCGGGTCAAGGCCAAACGAAGCAACCCCCGCCCAGTCGGACAAACCACCATCTATTGTAATACTACTTACCGGGTTGGATACCGCCCCACCTGGTTGTTGGGCGACATCAATGGTGACATTCGCATCAACGCTATCAAGCTCGCCGTCATTTACCACAAACCGGAAACTGTCTAGCCCGGAGTACGTACCAGTCGGGGTATACACCAGATCTGGCGGTGTGCCATTCAGTGTTCCACCAACGGGTTGCGACAACAATCTGAATTCAAGAGGTGTGGCTTCAGGGTCTGAACCGGTCAACTCAATCGCTATCGATTGTCCTGCGTCCACAGTCAACGTTTGGCCATTGGCCGTTGGCGCTCTGTTGACAGGCACCTGTGCCAGAATTTCTATACTGATAACTGCGGGTGCACTAACCAGTTGACCGTCGCTCACTGTTACGGTGAATGAATCGATGCCACTTGCACCCATGTCAGGCACGTACGTTAATTGCGGTGCATCTCCCTGCAGCGTCCCGAGTGTCGGTGGTGTAGCTATCGAGTAGGTGAGAACATCGTTATCCACGTCTGATCCTGTTAACAGCAGACCCAACGCAGTATTAAACGCAGTGCCCAAATTTTGTCCGTTGGCAACCGGTGGAGAGTTAGCAGATTGCCCTTGATTTACGGTGATATTAACAACGGCTTCAGCGCTATCGTCATTGCCATCATTAACTCTAAAAGAGAAACTATCCTCCCCGGTGTAATTGGCATCAGCAAGGTAAACCAGATTCGGAGCAGTACCATTCAACGTACCGCTCACAGGTGGTGTGACCACTGTGTACGTCAGCGAACTGCCATCGGAATCACTGCCACTTAACACTATGTTCACTGGTACACCAGATTCAGTAACCACCAGCTGCCCGTCGGCTACTGGCAGTCCATTGACACCAGGTGGCGATACCACGTTAAAGGTGACGGTTGCCAGATTGCTGTAAATCGCTCCGTCAAACACTCTGAAAGTAAAAGAATCAATGCCGGTGTAATCCAGATCTGGTGAGTACTGTACATTTGGTGCTGACCCTGTCAAAGACCCATTCAGGGGAAAATCCACCACTTCAAATACCAGGGTATCTGCATTGACATCCGATCCGGTCAGTACCACCGACAGGGTCGCATTATTAGTTGTATTGATAATCTGGCGGTTCGCAACCGGTGCTGTATTTTCGGTATTGATATTCGGATTTACGGAATAACTGAAGCGCCGGTTTTTTAGCACTGCCTGGTCATTGGTGACGTCGTCTGGAAAACGATCCAGGGATGTTCCATTGTGTGCAGCATTGTCGCCTTGAAAAAACAATCGTAGATTATCCGTATTGCCAATCAAGGTACGGGCAAAAGACAACTCTACCCGATCTTCCGAGACGATTGCATCGACGCTGCCAATGAACTCCCACGCCCACAGGTTTTGATCGATCGAGGTATAGCGAAACAAACTGTCACCTTCGAGCAGATAATCAGCACCGATGGTAAAGGAGTTGGAAAATCCCCTGAAACCGGTGGTGTCATCAGTATCGCTGTCCATATACACGGAGTAACCCCAGGACAAACTAACCGGGTTGTAGTTCTGATAAGCAATGAAATAACGGCTGTCATCATGGCCCATCCATGCCTGTCGCCAGTTAATCGGGTTGTTGGCACCAGTGACATCATCTGGATCAACCCCGAAAGAGGCAGCATTACTCCAGTCGTCAAATGCACCATCAAGCGTTACGTTTGCCAATACATTAGACAGCGTTCCACCGCTGGCACCGAGTTGCGGTTCAACATTTATAACCACACTCACCGGCATACTGTTACTGTTCCCGTCGTTTGCCACAAACATCAGTTCGTCAACACCGGTAAATCCGCTATCGGGTGTATAGACAAGGTTGGGAGGCTGGCCGGTTACAGTCCCGTTTTGAGGTTGGGACGTGATCGAATAGCTCAGGGACTCGTTGTCGTTGTCACTGCCACTTAGTAGAATGTTCAGTGGCTGATCTACAAGGCTCGCAAGAACCTGCCGATTCGCAAGCGGCGTACTGTTCGCTGGCCGCGGTACTTCCACAACAATATCCACCTGTACCGCAGTAGAGTCGAGTGCACCATCACTTACTGCATAACTGAAACTGTCAGCACCGCTGAACCCCAGGTTTGATCGATATACTAACGCCGGTGCTTCGCCCGAGAGCGTCCCATTGAGCGGTTCGGTTTGTAATGCATAAGTCAGTGCATCACCATCAGAATCGGAGCCAGACAGCAGAATATCCAGTGGTTGCGCTGTTTGCGTTTGCAAAGTCAAAGGCAATGCAACTGGCGCCTGATTAATTGGGGTTGTGGGCGTTACTGTAACAGTATGCGTTACATCGTTTTCGAAAGTCAGGGTTAGCTCGCCATCTTCCTCGGTAAATGAATCCGCTCCTGTGACTGTAGCATTTCCCACCATATCGGCACTCAGCACTACAGTTAATTCACCCTGCCCGTTAAAACTGAAATCAATTTCATCACCATCACCCGTAACGGTCAGCAGTCTTGCACGCATTGGCAACTTGCTTATTCGCGTTACCGGGTCAGCCGTCGGACCAATCGAAATCTGGTAATTGCCACCCTCATCCGCCAGAAAAACCTGATCATCGTCATAGGCGTACCAGTTAGCAACACTACGAATTGTATTGCCAGCGCCCAGCTTTAACGCAAACTGCCCTACCCCGACTGTATCCACATTTGCTTCAATCGCACTGTCAGCACCAACAGAAAGTCTTGTGTTTCCAAATGTGCGCATTCGCTCATTCAAATTGGAAAGAGTGGTAAATTCAGTTCCCAAACTTTGGGCATAAGCAATAGTTTGTTCAAACATCTCCTTAGAGTAGAAGCCGGCATCGGTTTGCTTGGTGGGTCCGTAATCGTGCCATAGCCAGTGAAATACGGGTTGTGGGCTATGTACCGACAGTTGATCAATCTGGGAACGCCATATATCGAGCGACTGCGCCGGGGTCTTGTTCAGAACATCAATTAACTCAAAATCAGCTGTCATATTAAGACTGAAATAGAACATATCGTGTTGTGGCTCAAGAAAACCAAACGCATTCGGATAACCGATGCCTACTTCTCCACTCCGGCCACTGAAATAGTCGAACCACTGATTGAGTTGCTCTACCACAGCAAGAGGCTCGGGGTTACCCGGAACTGCTCCGCCAGTAACCGGCACGCCAAGCTGAGTGCTTATTTCTGCTTTGCTTTGATTAAACTCGAATTCAATCTGCTCTTCAGTAAGTGTGCTCACATAGTGAGGATGGGTCCATGAATGTGTACCGAACTCATTACCCAGCGCCATATACTCTGTGTACAACGGGGTCGAAACGGTCCAGTCTGTAAATTGACCTGTGGCAGGATCGTTTCCAATGTCTATATAGTACGAGCTGACAAAATCATAATCCTGCTTCCAGTCTCTGACGAGATCTAACAGTGGGATATGGACACCAGGCAACTCCCCCGGAAACATCGCCAGATCCATATCGTTACGTCCAATAAATATACTTTCGTTTCTCGACAATTGCAGAGTTACCGGCGGAAGGTCACCGTAAACAATCCATTGCAAAACACTCCATAGCAGGTTGTTGTCAGCCATGACCTGTTCATTGGCAAAATGCACTACTTTCCCGACACGATCAATAATTTGCGCACCGGTGTAATCTGTATCTGATGCACTCACCGTAGTAAGTACGGTCGACTGCTCACTATCTAGCGGTTCATAGTGAGCAAACCACAGCTCGTCGTAGGCAACGAGTTGCTCCCCGACGCTATAATCCGAAGTGGCAGGATGTTGATTGTTACTGACCGTCACCAATGAAGCGACAGCACTTAAAAACTCTACTGGCTGTACACCCAGCACTTCTTCCATCATTCTGCTGTAGTCGGTATAAGCCTCGCCATCATCCTTAAGCCCCATAAATTCGCCGGACGTCACAATACCTGTCCCGGCCTGCTGTGCTGCCAGCAAGGCATTGCGAACGGGCTCACGGTTTTCTGCTTTCACATGACTGAACAGAGGTAACAATACAGCGTCATACGCGGACAAATCCGCCACTGTCAATTCCTCCTCACTCAGCAAATCAAAAGGCAATCCGGCCATCACCGCTTGAAACTGCACAGAGGCAAAGAGCTGGTTATAGGCAAACGGGTCGTAGTAATTCAACTTGGTACTGTTTGAATGCACAATGGCAATTCGGCGTTCTTCAACCGGGATTTGCACTACTGCATTGGCGGATTCAGGCCCGTTGGATTCTCCACTATCCGGCCCGCAACCGAACAAGGTTACTATTGCGCCAACCAACAGGAAGATGCTTTTTATATTGATCATGGTTTCCAAACGTGTAAGTCAACACCAAACCAGCTGCGTTACCCCGGCCCACGCCAGAACTCCGCCATTTGAATCAGTTTTCGTGTCAAAGATTCGAAATCAGCAGTATGTCGCTACAAATTTCGTGCACGTATTTATGGGCGGTGTTGCTACAGGACGCAATAAGTACAATAGGCAGGACAGGCATACGGATGCCAGCGATCTTATGATATAGCTATAGAATATTGTGGGGACCTACGGGGGGCCTGCACCATCTGACCAGCGTTCAGCTATTCACTTCGTCTTCAGCAATCTCGTGAAGCACTGCCGCATAACACAGTTTAAGAACCCCGACCGCATAGATGCCGTCATAGTGATCATGCAACGATTTAATAGATACCTCGCCCTCATCAAGCCTGCTGACAATTTCACTTTCAATATCAGCTCGCTGCAGTTCATCAAATTCGCCAATTACCTGCTCCAGCGACACTCGACCAGTACGTACCAGAGCTACCAGCTCACCTTCCAGTACAGATTCCTGAATCTTGCAGAAATTTGCCAATTCCGGCCCCGCCAGACCACGCTGGATTCCCTCAAGTATCTGCTGCCGCATTTTGTTGCTGTCCGGCAGCGTATCGGGCTCATTTTCCGACTGGTTGATAACACGGAGAAACTGTTCACCATATTTTTCGAGTTTCGCCGCGCCTACACCCGATATTGCTGACATCGCGGTAAGGGACACCGGTTTTTTTTCGGCCATTTCCATTAGTGTCGCATCATGGAAAATCACATAGGCAGGCAGACTCTGCTGCTTCGCAATTTCACTACGCGTTGACCGCAGTTTTTCCCACAGTTGAGAATGCTCTTTCGACACACCGGATACAGACGTGCGTGATTTTTTTCTCTTTGCCGGCTTTTTCTCCAACCTGAATGCCACAGTCTCTTTGCCTTGCAGTACCGGACGCGCAGATTCGGTCAATCGCAATCCGCCCTTACTGCTTATGTCGGTGGTGAGCAGTGATCGCGCAATGGATTGTCTGAATACACTTCTCCACATTGCCGGCTCCAAGTCACTTCCGATGCCAAAAACCGATAACTTATCGTGTCCAAAACGTGACACGCGCTCACCGGATTTGCCCAGCAATACATCTATTAAGTAGTTGGTACCAAATCGTTGTCCGGTTCGATACACCGTTGAGAGCGCTTTTCGAACAGGTTCGGTCGCGTCCCACGTTTCAGGTGACGACAAACAGGTATCACAGTTTCCACAACCCTCACTTAGTGGTTCACCGAAATATCGAAGCAGTGTTTTACGGCGGCAATCTGTAGTTTCACACAAGCCCAACATCGCAGTGAGTTTATGCCGTTCTATTTGAACTACTTCCCTGGAGGCTTCAGAATCGTTGAGCATTTGCTGCAGTGTAATGGCATCCTGCAGCCCGTAAACCATCCACGCCACCGAGGGCAATCCGTCGCGACCGGCGCGACCCGTTTCCTGATAGTAGGACTCAACGCTTCTCGGCATATCTAAATGCGCAACATATCTGACATCAGGTTTATCGATGCCCATGCCGAACGCAACAGTCGCCACCATTATCACGTTTTCCTCGACAATGAACCGGCGCATGTTTCGCGTTCGCTCTACCGTTGACAAGCCCGCGTGGTAAGGCAACGCGATCAAGCCCTCGCGGCTAAGAAACGCGGCTGTATCTTCCGTCTTTTTGCGCGACAGGCAATACACAATACCGGTGGATTCCGGGTACTCACTTTGAATGAAATGAAGGAGCTGACTACGCGGGTTATTCTTGGCGTCAATTCGATATTGAATATTGGGTCGATCAAAACTGCTAATAAACTCACGTGCTGAAGTAAGCGCCAGATTTTGTCTGATATCTTCTCGGGTATTTTCGTCTGCGGTCGCCGTCAGCGCTATGCGCGGCACTGACGGGAATTTTTCCGCCAGTTGCGCAAGCTGCGTGTACTCCGGTCGAAAATCGTGTCCCCACTGCGACACACAGTGCGCTTCGTCAATCGCAAAAAGAGCAATAGTAATCTGCTCCAGTAAACGCAACCCGGTAGCATTTACGAGTCGCTCCGGAGCCATATATAAAAGATCCAGTTCTCCATCTATCGCTTGTTTTTCGGTTGCCTGTTGCTCTGCATAAGCAAGACTCGAATTAATATAAGCAGCCCTGACTCCATTCTGCCGCAATTGCTGAACCTGATCCTGCATTAGTGCAATTAGAGGCGATACAACAATACCAACACCGGGTCGAATCAAAGCCGGAATCTGAAAACACAAACTTTTTCCGCCACCGGTTGGCATCAAAACCAGCGCATCTTCTCCACTGACAACCTGTTCGATAATCGATTCCTGCTCACCCCTGAATCTCGGGTAGCCGAAATACGTTCTAAGGCAATCCACTGCCGTACTACTGTGTTTGGTCAAAGATCATCTCGCTCAAGTCGTTTGAATCCTGGCCGATAGCCCGCCGCAGGATGTATCCCGTGGTCGATCGGCAGTCAGGTTCAATTGTATCTCGCGTTTGCCGCGACTCCAGCTTATTTCAGCGTTTGCCGGATCTGATAACCGGACACAACAAAGCGCGACTAAATTTACAGCCAAATCGGGTGGGAAATGCAGGGTAGAAAGAAATTGCTCGTCAAAGCGTTCGCGTTGCTCGGTATGTTCGGGCTTGCGGCCTGCTCCGGGGACAGCGGGGATAGCCTGTTCTCGGCGCCGGGTATCGAGACTGGAAGTGTCAGTGGATCCGGGAAAACGGAAGCTGCTCCGGGTATACCAGAGATCGGCGCTGCCCTTGCTGCCCCGCTTGAGGACGACTATGAGGCAGCCAGATTCCTGCATCGCGCCACGTTCGGTCCGAAACCGGACAGCATCATTGAGCTGCGCGATCAAGGTTACAAGACCTGGCTAGAGAACCAGCTCCAGCTGCCGGCGACTTTTATGTTACCCATCACCCGAAAACAATCCGAGCCACGCTGGCGCGAACACGTAAACAGCTGGTTGAATCTTTCTGTCAATGCAGAGGATCAATTAAGACAGCGCGTAGCTTTTGCTCTTTCACAATTTTTTGTCGTGGCCGGTAATGGCGCACTGGCCGGCCAGCCGGCGGCATTGTCAAACTACTACGATATCCTGTTGGCCCACAGCTTTGGCAACTTCAGAGATTTGCTTGAGCAGGTGACCCTCAGCCCGGTGATGGGCAGCTACCTTAGTATGAAAGGCAATCAAAAGCCTGACCCTGAAAATAATATTCGCCCGGACGAAAACTACGCACGTGAGCTTCTGCAACTTTTTTCGATTGGTCTGGTGATGCTAAACCCCGATGGCAGCGTGCAACGAGACGCCGAAGGTATACCGGTTCCGACCTATGACCAGGAGGTGGTAGAGGGCTTCGCACACGTGTTTACCGGCTGGCATTTCAAAGGAGTGGACAACTGGAATTACCCGTCCAGCGAAGACTGGTTCAGCCCGATGCAGGCCTACCCGGAGCGACACGACAATGCCGAAAAGACTTTGTTAAACGGTTTTCTGGTTGCCGCAAATCAAGGCGCTGAAAAAGACCTGAGTGATGCCCTCAACAACGTTTTCAACCATCCCAATGTAGGTCCTTTCTTCAGCATGCATATGATCCGGCAGCTGGTTACCAGCAACCCGACCCCCGCTTATGTGCAACGAGTAGCCAGCGTGTTTAATGCGGACTCCAACGGCCAGCGGGGCAATATCGCTGCTGTGGTGAGTGCCATATTGACTGACGAAGAAGCGTTAAGCGGCAGTCAACTGCAACCGGACTCTTTCGGAAAACTGCGTGAACCGGTGATCCGACTTGTATCCTTGTGGCGGGCCTTTGATGGAAACCCTGATCATCCCGATTTTGAGTACGGATCAATTAGCGAGAGACTGGCGCAGGCGCCGCTGCAATCACCGACAGTCTTTAATTTTTTCTCACCGGACTTTAGCCAGAACGGCGCGATACGCGAACGGGGCTTGCGCTCACCTGAATTTCAGATTCACAACGAAAGCACAATGATCTCAATTACCAGTACTCTGCTGGCGCATTCATTGTGGATTAACACCGAATCAGGTTCAGACCCATCTGACGCTCCAATTGATATCACCGCACTCATGAGACTTGATGGAAACGCCGAGGACCAACTTAACTATCTGGGAAGACTTACGCTTGGTAAACCGCCGAGCGACGGATTGCGAAGGCAGGCACTTACGCTGTTGCAAAATCGAGAAAATGCAAACTCACAAATTCGAGCCGAGGAACTGCTGTTCCTGTTTATTAGCTCGCCTGAAGCCGCGGTGCAAAAGTAGGACGAAAGCAGCCCAATGAACAACAAAAATCGAAGATCTTTTCTAAAACTCGGATGCCGCACTATTGTTGGCGCCGGCCTTATCCCTGGTTTTACCACGCGCCTGGCACAAGCTCAAGCAGGTTCAAGCGGTGACTATCGCGCGCTCGTGTGTGTCAACCTCAGCGGTGGCAATGACGGGTTCAACATGCTGGTGCCAACAGGAAGTTCCGAATACCAGGAATACGCTCAGGGTCGTGGCCACCTTGCCGTCGCAAAGAACGACCTGCTGCCACTAAGCCCGACCTCTGCCAATACAACAACTGCGGGACTCAACCCGCACATGGCGGAATTGCTACCACTTTTTACCCAGGGAAAGCTCGCATTTCAGGCTAACATCGGCACCCTTGTACAACCTGCAACTCCTGACGACGTCCGCAACAAATCCGTCAGACTGCCTGAGCAACTTTTTTCACACCATGATCAGGCGCGCCAGTGGCAGAAGATTGATCACTATCATCAGTGGAACAGCGGCTGGGGAGGCAGAGCTTCCGATGTGCTCGCAAAACAGCAAGCAAACCCGAATCTGGCAGCGATAAGCCTTGATGGAAACAATGACTGGCTTACCGGTAGCGAAATATCCGCATTCAACGTGAAACGTTCGGGGGTAACCGGTTACTCCGGAATGGATGATATGAGCTCCGACTGGCAAATGCCAAGACGGCAGGCGTTCATACAACTGCTTCACGAACAACACCGCAATGTTTTTGAAAAATCTTATGCCGAACTGCAATCGAGAGCACTCGTTCTCTCAACCAATGTTGGTGCCGCGCTGGCCAAATTAGGCGACTTGCAAACACCGGTTCCCGAAGACAACAGCCTCGCCGAACAACTGGCTATGGTCGCTAAACTCATCGCGGTTAAAGACGAATTCCGCATGACCCGGCAAATGTTCTATGTGAACCTGAACGGATTCGACACACATGACGACCAACTCAGAGAGCAGCCAATTCTTTTTTCCAGGCTGTCCCAGGCTCTGGCTTTTTTCCACAATGCACTGGAAGAAATTGGTCACCTGGAAAACGTGACAAGCTTTACCACTTCCGATTTCGGGCGTTCGGTCACTGGCAACGGTGATGGCACCGACCACGGCTGGGGGAATCATCATTTGGTGATGGGTGGCTCCGTTCAGGGTGGTGACATCTACGGTTTGCTCCCAAGGCTCGCTGTTGATGGCCCGGACGACGCAAGGAACGGAAGGATCGTACCCACCACGGCCGTATGCCAATACGCTGCGACACAACTGCGCTGGATGGGCTTAAGCGAAGCACAAATAGATCAAATGCTGCCATCGCTTACAAATTTCGATTCACGTGATCTGGGCTTCATGGCCTGATTGTAGATAAAAATTAAATTGACCAGGTATTCTTTCATGCTAAAAAAAATGTGTTTCAGCATTTGTCTTTACACGCTGGCAGTCGGTGCTCTAAACGCCGGTACATTGGAGCCAGTCTACCGAAATCCGGTTATTGAGTCACAGTTGCAATCTGTACCCGCTAACCTGCGTCAAGGATTTAGAATTCAGGGAATTCATGCGGGCGGTGAACACAGGCTGATACGAAAATCGTTCGAAGAAAAATTTTCGCAAACCTATTCTACAGAGCAATTCAATAGACAAATCCGGTTTGCCCTGGAACATCGTCTCACCGACAATGACTGGAAAGAACTCAGCGCCTGGCACCAGTCACCACTCGGTATAAAAATCGAACAACTTCACGCTAGCGGCGCAAACGCAGTCCATCAATCCGATTCACCACCGGACGAATCCGCCCACGATAGAGCGAGTAAAGTGACACAAACTCTTATAAGCGCCCTTGATCAGGCGCTAATGGCGACCGACTCGGCGCTGGATCTCGCCATACACTCACAAGCAACGATTGCGTTCGCTGCAACCGTGGCTGACGCAAGCACCAACGCCCACAACTACAACGATTTCTTCGATGTAATCGCATCCCGACGCACGCAGATGCAGCCCGATATACACGAAAAAACTCTCGCACGGTTGCACCACATTTACAGCAAACTCACAGACAGCGAGTTACGCTCGTTTATTAGTTTTGCCATTTCACCAGCCGGCACCCGCTATGCAGCAGCAATCCAAAGCGGTATCAAAAATACGTTTATACTGGGTAGCGAGAAACTGGGAATCGAGAAACAAGGCACGCTGTCGACATCACTACATACTCTGAATTGACAGTTCCAGACCCCGGTTTATAACGACAAAAACACCACTCTAGAAATTAAGAAGCAGTTGACATCAGTCAATGGGAGCATTCATTGTAGCCATTGGGCGTGGCAGTCACTGGTTTGCCACGTAGCGCACTCTCCTCAAAGCACAATAGCAAACCTGATATGGTCAACTGAACAATGACAATTCTATTTTACTCTAATGAAAACGAAAGCTGTGCCACACTCAGTGCTATAAAAGACTGCCTTCCAACGCGGCACTTCGTAAAGTGGCCTGTTTCTGAGCAACAACGCGGAGAAATAGACTACGCTGTTGCATGGAATGCGCCTGACGATTTCTTTCAGGGCTTAAATAATCTTAAGGCGATTTTTTCTCTTGGTGCAGGGGTGGATCATCTACTCAATCATCAGGGACTGCCTGACGTACCGGTTATTCGATTATCCGATGCAGGTATGGCCGATAAAATCGCAGATTATGTACTCTATGGTGTTATGCGCTCTCATCGTAACCTTTCAAAATATGAACGACTGCAAGCGTCATCAATGTGGGAGCCGCTGGCTGAAATCGATACCGGCCAGTTTCGGGTTGGCGTGATGGGGATGGGTGTGATCGGGTTGCGAATTATTGAACGATTGCAGAAGTCCGGTTATCCCGTGCAAGGCTGGAAACGTACGCCCCCGTCTACCCGGTGCAAAACGACATTTTCCGGAGACGATCAGCTACCGGAATTCCTGAAGTCTCTAAACGCTCTGGTGTGTGTGTTGCCATTAACACCCCGGACTCACGGCAGCGTAAACCACACACTGCTTCAGCAGCTCCCGGCCGGCGCTCATTTTATAAATGTCGGGCGTGGTGAGCATGTAAACGAAACCGATTTGATCGCAATGCTGGACAACGGGCATTTGGCCAGTGCCATGCTGGATGTTGTCAGGGATGAGCCATTGTCTTCAGATAGCCCCTTGTGGAAACACCCGTCAATTACATTAACACCTCATATTGCTGGTCCGACACAGGCAATTCTATCCGCCAGACAAATTGCCGAATCGATTAACACACTGGAATCAGGTCAAATGCCAGCTGGTCTCGTGGACCGCACTAGCGGATATTAGTCATTCGGCGAATCGCCGCCGCAGTACGTGAAGTAAGACGCAATCTACTTAAGGCGGGTTGCATCAAGCGATAGCCAGACAAAAAAAATGCGGTGCAATCTCTTGCACCGCATTGGTCGACCGACCAGTCCGAGGTCAATCTACAGAACAAAAAACTCTGTTCTGTGTTTTCTAGTAGCGCTCATCCCGATAATCGGGGTTACCACCACGATACTCTTCGCGATACTCAACACGCTCTGGACGGTCACCGCGGTAGTCTGTCCGCTCACTTCGATAGTCTTCGCGATAATCAGGTTCGCGATATTCTGCACGCGGTGCTGGTGCTTCCGGCTCTGCAGGTGCAGCACCTGAGACGATTAAGCGATAAAAAATAGCACCCAGAACTGCGCCCACAATCGGTGCAATCCAGAATACAGGTAGTTGAGTCACCAGTGTTTCATCACCGCCTCCAAACAAATTCGCCACCAGCGCCGGACCTGTGCTACGAGCAGGATTCACTGAAGTGTTTGAGACAGGAATAGAAATAAGGTGGATAAGCGTAAGTCCGAGACCAATGGCAATTGGTGCAAAACCTTTAGGTGCCCTTTCGTCCGTTGCGCCCATGATGATGATCAAAAAGAAAGCAGTCATCACGACTTCCATCGCAATTACAGCCTGCATACTATATCCGCCGGGTGACGCTGCACCTGTCTCGGCAGCGCCGTAACCGTTAGAGGCGAGCGTGGCGACTGCAGCCTCGTTACCCGCAGCACCCTTTAGAATCCACTGCAGAACAAAAGCTGCAGCAATAGCGCCAAGGACCTGAAAAATAATGTACGGAATAAGGTGACCAAAACCAAAACGGCCGCCGACCCAAAGCCCGATAGAAACAGCCGGGTTGAAATGACCGCCAGACACGTGCCCTACGGCGTAGGCCATGGTCATTACCGTCAGACCAAATGCCAGTGAGACTCCCACCAAACCGATATTAATGCCAATGTCATTCGCAAATGTAGCTGCGAATACCGCGCTACCACAACCCCCTAGCACAAGCCAGAAAGTGCCGAAAAATTCGGCCAGGTACTTGTTATGAAAGTGCATAAGAATTTCCTTTATTCACTAGTTATTTAAATAAACCTGGTTTTTTTTCAGGTTAACGATTTATTATTGTTTAATATCACAACTACCAAAACGGAGAGTGACGTCACACATGACTCGTGACAATTCCCCTTGGCCGCTTGCAGTGGCCGCTCGCAATGGCGATAGTCTGTTACCGGGGCAATAGCAATCGCATTGATCAGCTAATCCACACCACCGCCGGAATGATAACCAGTAAATAAATCAGCAACAGTACGGTTCAGTAAACCTTTGTAAACACACGGGACTACGGTAGATTCACTGGCTTTTCACACGCAAGTTTAAGCTGAATTTCACAAAAGTACCAGAATCACAAACAATTCCACTTGGGAACGGAAATTAGAGCGCGTAAAATGAACGCTGTACCAGTTTCACACCTTGAATATACTCCAGACTCGGCGTCTGAACCGGTACCGGTCCAGCTGACACCGGAATCGAAATTAAACCCGCTCAGCCAGGCAGTTCGCTGTACATGTAACGGAGGCTACGTTGCCTAAACTCGAAGTTTATCAATCGCTGTGGGCAATGGAAGCTGGCCAGGGCAGCCACCCGGCCATTAGTGCAGACGAGACATTTGCACTGGTGCGCGATGCCGGATTCACAGGCATGGCGATCAACCTCGCCGCAACCGACATGGAAACCGCCAGAAAAACCTTACCATTGTTCAAAAAATACGATCTGGCGTGTGCGATCAGCGCCTTCCCGAACAGCATGGAGGACATGCTACCCGTATTGGAAATGGCGCGCGAATTTAACGCAGCGGTGGTTAAAATTGTGGCGCAGGTTATCCCCAGCAGCGTGGATGAAGCATCCTTAATGGTGCAGGACTGGATGGAGGAAGCTGAAAAAGAACACATCAACATCGAATTTGAAACTCATCGAAATTCACTAACTAACGATCTTAATTTCACCACCCAGTTACTAGAAGCTGTACCCGATATGCAACTGAGTGTCGATCTATCGCACTATGTGGTTGACCGGGAGCTTACTCTGCCCCTTCGACCAGACGAAGAACTTCTGATTAACAAAATACTTCACCGCGCCGATGCGTATCAGGGCAGAGTAGCGTCCGCTCATCAAATTCAACTGCAACTGGAATTCCCGCAACATCAAACGTGGGTGGTGCAATTTCTGGACTGGTGGGAATCCGGTTTTAGACATTGGCGGAAGCACGCATCAAGCGACAGCACGCTATTATTTCAGACAGAACTCGCTCCACCAGAGTACGCAATGACAGGACCCGATGGTATGGAAATGTCAAATCGCTGGGAAGAATCAGTGATTATGAAGGGCTGGGTAGAAGACCTGTGGGCGCGGCTGGACAAGGAAGATCTCGAGCAGGCAGTTACTGTCACTGACAACAGCCAGCCAACGCCTGCCAGTTAGCCACACCGTCTGAATACTGATCTGCCAATTGTTTATCGTGACGAACACATCATTGCGATAAACAAGCCTTCAGGAATGCTGGTGCACCGATCAGCACTCGATGTTCACGATCATGTGAACGCACTACATACTTTGCGAGATCAGACCGGGCTTTATCTATACCCGGTTCACCGGCTCGACAAACCCACTTCCGGGGTTTTGCTTTTTGCCTGTACCCGTTCTTGTGCCCGCGCATTAGCACAGCAATTCGAACAGCACGTTATTGAAAAATCCTATACAGCCGTGGCTCGGGGCTACTGCGCCACCAACGGCACAATAGACCATGCTATTCGGGACCGGGATTCAAAAAGCAGGATTGCCCAAAGTGCTGTGACCGGCTACCAAACCCTGGCACTTATGGAAATACCCGAGAGCGTTGATCGATACCCGACCTCCCGATACAGCCTGATCTCCTTGAGCCCGATAACTGGCAGACGACATCAGATTCGACAGCACATGAAACACATTAATCATCCTTTAATCGGAGACAGCAGCTACGGCAAAGCTATTCACAACCGTTTTTTCTCGCAGCGATACAATAGCCACCGGTTATTACTACACGCCGACAAACTCACTTTGAAGCATCCGCAAAGCGGGAAAGCATGTTCGATCACAGCACCTGTTATCGACGAGCAATTCAAACGGGTGATAGACGATCCACTCTGGACACGGCAATCGCTGTCATCACAGGACACCTGACGCCACCGACGAAGACAAACCTTCTGTGGTCAGGGTTTCACCGCGTAAATCACTACCCGACGATTCGACGCATGGGAGTCCGCTGAGCTATCAACATCAGCCAGACTCTCCTCACCCCTGGTGTAAGCCCTGATCCGGTCAATACTAACGTCACGGTCGACCAGAAATCTTGCTACCGATAGAGCCCGGTTTTTTGCCAGACGGGCGTTGTACTGTTTTGGCCCCCGGCTGTCTGTGTGTCCAACCAGGCTCAATTGTAATTCAGGCTCTGCTGCTAAAAAACGGCTCAATTCCTCAAGAGCAACCAGCGCCGCTTCGTCTAGTTCAACCGAATCGGTATCGAAAAACACAATCGGCATGTTGGAGGTCGACCAATCATCTCCTGGCTCATTCTCTACTGCCGCAAGAATGTCCGTCGCTGTACTTACCGGCTCTTTTTCGACAATTGGCACGGTTGGAAGAACTGCCTGCCGTTGTCGGCCAAATCGATAAAGCAGTGATATGCTGGCGTACTGTGCATCTTCGTCAAAAGAAACAATTTCAACCCTTCCACCAAACCCGCTTCGCAAGTTGTATTCTATTCCTGCACCCAGTAACAAATGCAGGTCATTAACCCTTCTGAACGGCAAATCTGAATCGTTATCCAGTCGACCCAGCCCCGCACGGCCATAAACTGAAAGCCCGTGTCGATCTGCATCGCTGGAACCAGACCAGGCGTAGTACAACCCGCTAACAGCGAAGACGTTGTAATCAATGTCTCCATCGGGGCTAAATTCTGCCGCTCCAAGGTTCGAAAAACCAATCTCACCGCCAATACGGGAGGAGAAGTTCTTGCCCAGGAACAGATGGAAACCCGTATCGGAATCATCCGTTTGAGTAAACCCGGATGCACCGGAGTCCGGCTCCAGACGACTCACACCAATTCCCCCTCCAATATAGATATCCCCAATAGCCTGTGACGGTACGATAAGAACCGAAGTCAGTGCTATGCCTGTGACAACTTGCAGAGCTTTTTTCATTCGTACCAAACCAAACAGAACGTCGTTCATAGTTTTACCCTGACCATTTTGCACGTGCAGCTCGGCGGGAAATCCCTGCCACTGCAGAAAGAAGAAGCCATATCAAGAAATAGTCACGCACTGCCGGATCGTGATCATCCACCAGTACGCAGCCGCCACCGAAACTACCGGTACCGGTTTGCAATGAAGCAGATAGTTGAGGGACTTCCGACTGAAATACATCAGGTTGCCCGTCACCGTCAGTATCAGGCAGGCGGGTAACCGTGTCGTTTAGCAAGTCGGCTATACCGTCGCCATTCGCATCGAAATCAAACTCGTCCGCGATGCCATCAAAATCACTGTCAGAGCCTTGAACAAAGTCGATATCAAAGCGATCATCGATTCCATCCTTGTCTTCATCTTCGCCCTCGGATACCAGGCTATCCACAGCATCGTCAATGCTGTTTCCATTCGTATCAATAAACGAGTCGTGCAAACCGTTATTGTCTACATCTACGCCGCCAGCCTCTAGCAGATCGCTTTTTCCATCAGCGTCGCTATCATGGTCCAGTGCATTGATAGAACCGTCATTGTCCCAATCCAGATTCCCGAAACTACCTTCGTCCAGTGCACCGTCAAGGTCTTCGTCTACAAACTTGTCCAGGCGACCGTCGCCATTCTCATCCTGGTTGTTGGACTCCAGAAGATCACTAATGCCATCACCGTCTGAGTCAAGATCAAGATAATTCGCCACCCCGTCGCGATCAAAATCACTCACTGAATCTACCTGTCCGTCCGCTCGCGTCGACGCTCCTTGAGCCGCTAATTGATTATTCTCGACAAAATCAAACAGCCCGTCATTGTCGCTGTCGTGATCCAGGTAATCGGCTATAGAATCCAGATCCGTATCGGCAGGAATGCCACTCATCTCTTCCGGTTTGTCGCCGATGTCAATGGGTGCAGAAAGCCTTGCTTCTGTTGAGTCCACAAGACCATCGTTGTCTGAATCGATATCAATAAAGTTGCGAATACCGTCACCATCGCGATCTGCCGCTGTTTCCAATAGATCGCTAATTGAGTCGTTATCGCTGTCGGCATCAAGATGATTGGATATTCCGTCCCCGTCAAAGTCATCAGTTCCCTCGACGCTGTCTGGAATACCATCTCCATCTACATCACTTTCCTCCACAAGAGACACCGAGAATGCTGCAGTCCCCGTGTTTCCAGCGGCATCCCCGATCCGGGCGACAAGATTATTTTCACCGGTTAGCAATACTGTTTGGGGTCGACAGGACCAACGCCCGTCAACAACCAGTGCATCGCAGATAAACCGCCCGTTTTCCAGGGTGACTCGAACACCGGTTTCATCCGATTGATCAGTTGTACCGGACAGAACCGGAGCCGGATCAGCAGAAGGACCAATACTGACTGCATCAATGACCGGCACTACCAGATCTACCTCCAGTTCATTGCTGGTTATATCGGTGCTGGAATTGCCTGCCATATCGAGAACGGTAGCTACCACATCGTAGATACCATGATCCAAACGGTCTAGCGCAGGTATGGTAAGCCTCCAGGTGCCATCACCGCCTTCAGACAGTCGCCCGTCACCGCTGGAGTAGGTGACACCGTTTACCTCAACTGTCAATATGTAATTTCTATTGAATGGCAAACCACCTCTAATTGTTGGTGTGGAGCTCTCTGTCACCTGGGAAGTGACAAATGGAATGCCCGGTGCGACCGTATCGATCAATGCCGAGTCACTACCAACAGGAGATCTGTTTCCAGCACTGTCAGTTACCTGCACCAGCACTGATAACGTCTGTCCCTCACTGGCAACAGAAAATACTGTGCTGACTATACCGTTGGCGATATCCACCGGTCCCAAAACGATGTTAGTAGTCGTTGTGCCATTGTTGAAGGAAACAGTATCGTTCACCACTGCCGTCGCGGGTAAGGTGACTTCTACTTCGACCTCATCTGTATGTTCAACAGACGATATAAACCCGCTATTGTCACTATCAGCAGTAATACTGACCTCGGGTGCATCGGTTGGTGTTATATCGAGAACCGCTGAATCGCTAGTCGACAATGACTGATTGCCGTTCTGATCAATCAGATAGGCCTCAACTATTATTTGCGTACCATCAACAGGAGTTGAAAACGTCACCGATACGGCACCCACAGTCAGATCGTCGGCTGTCAATGGTCTGGTGTATTGCGAGTCGTCATTGCCGATGACTATCCCGTCACCGATCATGGCTTGAGGCGGTAGTTCTACAGTGACATCGATTTCGCCAACCAGCTCTGCATCACTAATATATCCATCATCGTTGCGATCCTCATCTATGCTGACCAACACAGCATCACCCCCCATACCGTCAACTATCAATACGGAAGCAACCGCGTAGTTTCCACTGTCATCAGCCACCCGGTACCTGATCGGTGTAACATTGCCCGAAGTGTCATCGTCTGGCGTAAATTCAAGCAGCCCGTTCAATCCGGCCCGCCAGAGTCCTTCACCCTTCACTGAAAGAATCTTCCGATCTGCCGACAAACTGGATCCGGCAGGATACGCATTCATATCTGCAACTATGGCAAGCGAGGCAGGATCCAGATTTCCATCGCCGGCGGAATCATTTCCCAGCACAGCAATGACCAAAGATGAAGTTGTATTTAGTGTCGCGATATCATTGTTAACTATGGGTAAAGTGTCACTTCCACCAACAGTGATTTCCAGTGTTCCCCCGTCCGTACTTCCATGTGCGTCTTCAAGCGTATAGTCAATTTCGACTACCCCGGTGTAGTTTACGGCAGGTGTAAAACTATAGGATCCATCTCTATCCAGAAGCATCGACCCCTGAACCAGATTCGCCTCGCTTCCAGACGAATAGCTCGTGTCATTGCTGCTAAAACCGGTAACAAAAAGCTTATCACCATCAACAGCTATATCAATATCCTCATCATTGGCAAGCACACCCGATCCAGTTTCTGTCTGCAATCCTGTGTTTATCGGTGTGGCCACATAGTCGTTTCTGGCAACAGGCTTATCATTGACGTTAACGAAGAGTTCATCGGCAAATTCGATTGAGTCAAATAACAGGGCAAATGCCGTCGACATATTCCCGTTGACACCGGCTCGCATTGTAAAGTGTTCGATTGCATTGACCCTTGCGGACAAGGCAAAAAGACTGTCAACCGAAATCGATGAAACCTTTTCAGGCCCGGCCCCGTTAACAGTCACAGCTTGCTCTGCAGCGATCTCGAAAGAAAGGTCAGCAGATCGCTCTACACTGAAATCAGAAATATCAAATAGCGTGAGAAATTCTTGCGATGCGTCAAGACCCAGGGCGCTTACCGTTGCAGTGATTCGCCGTGGCCGAAATGTTACGGCATCTACAAACGTAAACCTGAGCTCCACATAAGACCCGGCACCATAACCATCTAGTTGCATCTGAAGCGCTGTCAACGGTACCGGGTAATTTTGTTCCAGCGACACCAGTGAGGCGTTGTTAAGAGCGACTACCTCAACGAGCGCATCTATCTCCTGGCCCACATCTGAATAACGGTATAGTGCTCCTTGTTGCAAGGCAGGTCCGCTGACCAACTCGGGTTTGCCCGAAAAATCGAATTGAGCAAATCCAGTCGGTGAGATCAGGAGGGCCAATAGCGCAATCAACACTTTGTTTGAATGCAGGCCACCCGGTGTTCCAGACCAGGCTCTAGTAATTGCGAAGGAACGACTGATTAAGCAAACAGATTTACCGGAGACTTGTATCGTTCCGGCAAACCACAAGAGGCATCGTCTGAAAGGCATAGCGAAGTTTTCTCTCTCACCTCAATAGTACCCGCGACGTCATTTATCACGGAGCACTACTGCGAAATAATGCGGAAGCCCCTTTTCCGGAACCCCCGACATTAACGCTTTGAAGCGAATTAGCGCACTGTTCGAAATTCAACCCGCCGATTAACCAGCCTTCCATCCTTTGTGCTGTTATCAGCAATCGGGCGTGTTTCACCATAGGCCCGGGCTTGTAAGCGCTCTATTCCAATCCCCTTCGAGGTCAGATATCGTGCAACTGCCAGAGCCCGACGACGTGATAGCTCAAGGTTATTGTCTTCTGGTCCCTGATTATCGGTGTGTGCATGTATGGCAATTTTCACGGCAGGAAACGCATCAAGAGTAGACACCACATCGTCCAGTACCGCTGTCGCGGATTGAGTCAATGTGTCGGAACTGGTGTTAAAGTTGACTCCCTCCAGCACACCATTAAACATTTCACAGCCCGCTGGATTGACCGGTGTACCAGGAGATGTGTCCGGGCATTCATCTGCGTTATCCAGTACGCCATCTGCGTCGCTGTCATCGTCGGCAATTATTTCTGACAAAGAGGGTAGCTCTTCCGCAGAAACGGCAGGGAGATCGGCAGGGATCGGAGGTGGTGGCAAAGTTTCGATAGGCGCAGGTGCCGGAAGATCTGGCAACTCAGGCTCGCCAGGCAAAGTGTTAATGCGCCGGCCGCCAAATCGGTAAAGCACTGAAAATCCTCGATAGTTGGCGTCGGTGTCATACGCGGTAAATTCCGCCCGAACACCAAGACCATTTCGAAACGCGTATTCAAGTCCCACACCAAGCAAGAATTGAAAATCGTTCTCGCGACGGAAGAGTACGCCACGAGCGCTGTTGTCCATCTGACCGACGCCCGCTCTACCGTATAAGGACAAACCAGTACGTAAATCCAGCCCGTCATAATCGGCATACGCATTACCTGCCAGCCCGTTCCAAAGGTAAAACAGGCCACTCAGTGACACTTCGCTGTAATCAATCTCCGCGTTGTCAGTGAGGACCGAAGTGCCTAGATCTACGTACTGCAATTCACCTGAAAGACGTCGGCTAAAATCGAGACCCAGTGTGACGTTTACAGCTGAATCAGAGTCATCAGTAACATCAACGCCATCCACATCACTGGTATCTGGCGTGAGCTCCGATCCACCAGCACCCACACCAATGTAAAATCGTTTCTGAAACGACCCGTCCCACCCATTGGAAGATTGTGCTGCCGATGTACCGGCAAATGCCAGCAAACCCAGCGCTGTAAGCACCGGGCTAATATTTTTTATTTTCATATTCGTTTAGTACGTCCCGACTGTTGTTATTTAATGCGTGCAATTGACGGTAGCGAGGGTTTGCATGCCTCACCCGGAACTCAATCTGGCTGTTTTAGCCAACTGTTTTTTAACTTGCAATTACACAGACAGTATGAGTATAGACGGGTGTCAGAGATTCGCTGCACGAATGGAAAATGATTAAAACAAGAGCCGACCAACTCCAAATCACAAGAAGTCAACTTTCCAGCTATCTTTGACAAAAGACTGACAGTTAACAGGAATCGAAGGTGTTTGCGTTAAGTGCTCGCCATTTACTTTGTGACATTTTTCCGCCACATTACTGTCTTTTTATCGATTGCCACAAAGACACGGATAATTGGCGGCATCCAACCTGGTTATCAAAACGGTTATTTCGAGTGGTAAATACACGTCGCAATGGCAATGGCCTGTTTTACGACCGCTCTTTTCTCACTCGAATATCATCCTGGTAAATCGCATAGAATCATCGAGTTTTTCAATGCGCAACCGCGGTAGTCGCTTTAATCCGTGTTAACTTGTTCATCGAGCCGATTAGCCCTTGTCCATAAAACTCAACTAGCGATGCACTGGCTACACGATTTACACAGGTTATTTTTGAGCAAGACGCCTTTCGTAGTGGTGTCTGTTATCAAACTAACCGGTTCTTCACCCGAGATCACCGGTACCCGGCTGGTCGTCACAAAAAAGCACCATAGCGGGCCCGTACCTGCAACTGATCGAAACAGGCTTTTAATTTCAGAGGCCCGCCGTTTTCTGGCGAGGAAAACAAGCTGGTATCTATCAGAATACCAACTCAACAATATCGCTGGTGCCGAGAACGGATCATACAGCGCATTCTTCCAGTATTTTGATGCACTGGATTATCCTGCCTGGCTAGTAAAAGCACGCGACTGTCTGGTATACGACAGGGTGTCGGTATTAGTGTCTCTTTATGATCTGACCCAGGCAGATAAAAAACCGGCTATTAAGATTTACGAGGCAACCACCCCCTCATCAGGAGACGCGGTACTCGATCAATTAATCACTCAGACCCTCAAG
Source organism: uncultured Granulosicoccaceae bacterium (assembly GCA_964409275.1). Taxonomy (GTDB): domain Bacteria; phylum Pseudomonadota; class Gammaproteobacteria; order Granulosicoccales; family Granulosicoccaceae. The sequence goes on along the minus strand of CAYPCS010000022.1, from coordinate 24,654 downwards.
GTACCCAACTCCGGAGATTCGTCGCTTCACAAGCTAAAAAACCACCGGCAATCACTACTGCAGAAAATTCAGCAATCAGAGCGTTCAATTGTAGTAATCGGCCAAAGCCCGGTAGCGACTGCGTTGGTGTCCCAGCTACTCTTGTTGCCGTTAAGAATATTATGGCTGGGAAACTTCAAATTCGACTACGGGCAGCCAGGCCGATTGCAAAAATCCAACCTGACCAATGCAAACATACAGCGCATTGCGAGTGGATCGAGCGTTGCCATTGCTACAGGTAACCACGAGCTTGATATTCAATGTTGCTTTACTGCCCTGCGACATACATCCCCGGGCTATCTTGGTTGTCTGGGCTCAACCCGGAAAGCAATACTTGCAAGAAAACAACTTCAGGAAAAAGGCCTGTCAACAGCTGAGCTGCAGAATTTGCATATGCCAATCGGTATATCGTCAATATCCGATAAACATCCTTCGATTATTGCGGCAAGCATCGTTGCACAGATTCTTGGCACAGCATGATATTCTATTGCTACAGGCCAGCTAGCTCAAAGTAGCTCAACGCGCTGGTAATGCCCAACAGGGAGAAACGAAAACTGGCAACGGCGCTATCCGCACCGGTCCAGTCAAACCGGATTTCTCTTCCTCGCCGCATACGCTTTAGCAGCTCAAGTGCTCTGGTGCCACCAGCAATCAGAATCCCGGACTGTGACTCATTCAATTGCACACTTTGCGTGCGAATTTCACTGTCATCGATAACCAAACGCAGGCGACCACCATCCACGACGTCCGGGTCACCCGATTGCAGCGTAAGAATCCATTCATCGCGGGAAGAGCGATCAACAACCAGATTCCAGTCACCTGTGGTTGCGAATTGCGCTTCGGTTTGTGTTCTGCAAACTCTGGTTTGTTCCACCGCACAGGCTGATACCCAATTCTGAAAATAGCCATACAATAAACCCGATTCCGCGAGATCATCAATGGTCTGACCAGCGATCTTATCGACGTTTTGTCCACCCGCTAAAATAGAACTTCTGTCTTCCGGCGGCAATGCCAATTCAACTAGTTCCTCTATTTCCAGTTCAGAAGCGTTTTCAATAAATTCCGCCTGATCTGACGCATCACCCCCTTCACTATTAACAGGCTCTTCATTCGTCACCAAAGTTGCTGAGCAATCTCGCGCAAGAATCGGGCGTAATTGCACTACGGATCTGACCTCAAGAACCGCAGTATCTTGCGAAGCTGTACCCGGTTCCACTTGAGGGCTTTTGCGGCCTCTAACCTCGAGGTACAACAACTCAGGCGAGCCGCCGGTAATCTGCGAATAACGGGTTGCAATCGCCTGTAACGCCACTGCATCACCGTCAATCTGCCAGGTCTGTCTGCGATCACAATCCTGAAACGAAGCTCCACTCCCGGTTTCCAGATAGAACCCGCGAAATGCCTGGCCGATATTATCAGTGGTTATTTTTTCCGCCAGTTGTTTTCGCAGCAACCGGACTCGCTCGTAGGTTCGAGCCGTTTTGCACGCCTGTACAAAAATCTCGTCCTGTGCACTGTCAACCAGTTCTGCCTCCCAGTCACACTGCTCATCGCGAAATTTCCGAAACGTTGCAGAGACCATTTCAAACTGCTCATTTTGCGCCGCCCTCCTCAGCTGCTCCCCGGCTAAAGCTGCAACCAACCCGGCATCAGCAGCAGAGTCGTCAACATTAATTACACTGCCGGCACCCGCCTCCGACAACGTCGAATTGCCTACAATAGAAATCAAACCTGTACCGGAGGGTGCGTCAGGCGGATTTATTTTGTCGGGAGTAGCGGATACATCAGTCTTCTCCGCAGATGTTTCCGGCGGGCTCGCAGGAATCTGAAGTTCAGGCTCGGATGCAAACTTAAGCAACTCTTCTGTCCAGGCTTTTTCAGCGTTGGACAGCGCCAGCTCGGCGGCCTGATATTGCAATTGCATGCATTGCCGGTAACTTTGTCGATCTATCGAATCATTTCGACACTCAGCAATATACCGCTCGGTATTTGCACCAGCCGCCGCAAAGACTACGATTGACAAGACCAGCACAAGCGACCGAAAGCCGTTAAACAATGTTTGCATATGATTTACGGGCTACCCTGTAAAGCCAGGAAGTTGGCATCTACTCAAGTGTACGTTGAGGCCCGGCACCCATGATAAACGAAAATCTTTCATTGTGGTCAGGATTGATCAACAGCACATTTGCTAGGCTCGTGGAGGTTTGTCAGGGTTAGACTACACTTGAATAACAACGAACAAGTCTAGCTTATAAGTCAGGTTTACCAGCCGCCAGGCAACCTCCGAACTGGCTGTGCCGTTTTTGCGATCGGCGCACGGTTAGCTGCTGCAATAAGAAGAAGAGACAAGAATGCAAACTATCCGAAATGCACCGCCGCGCGCGGGAGGCGTGGGCACTACCGTTTCCCTGCTGTTGTTAGGGGTGTTGTTAACCCTTGCTGCTCTACTGTTTTGCCTCAATCATCTGCGCGCTGACATCGAGTCAGATCTCTCGTTTCGGGTGGGCGAAGCGCTAAGTGGCACCGGTGTCGATGCGACGAACATTGTTGTCGAAGGCCTCGATGTCACCCTGATCGGTGATATCGAAACCGAAGTCGCGCGCGAAGAGATGGCAAAATTAACCGCAAGTGTGTTCGGTGTCGGCCGTGTATACAACGAACTTACTGTGCCGGCAAACGACGGTAGCAACCCACTTGAACCGACGGAATCAGAGGCGGCAATCCCTTCTACCACGACCGCCGAAGAAGAAAACGTTGCAGCACTTGTACAGGAGCAGGAGACGGAAACCCCGCAATCATCGAACGATCAGCAATCATCCAGTGGTCAATCAGACAGCCAAACCAACTCATCAACTGCTTCAACTGCTTCAACTGCTTCAACTGCTTCAACTGCTTCAACTGCTTCAACTGCTTCAACAAACAACCAGTCTGGCAATGAGCCAGTCGCTGCGTCAACGTTGCAACTCATCGTTACGGACGGCAAAGTTAATGTTCAGGGAATTGTTCCAGATGAGGCGACTGTGGAACGTATCAACGCAGCGGTTGCCGGTAAGTTCGGCAGAGCAAATGTAGAAGACGATATGTCGACCTATTCGGGATCAGCCGAACCAGTGTGGCTGGATGGCGCTATATCCCTTATCGATCAGATGGACGATATCGGCAATCCGTCCATTAAAATCACAGAAGATGAAGTTATTCTCGGTGGCGAAGTTTCTTCAGAAACACTGGGTGCACAGAAGCTGGCTCTGGCCACCAGATTGCTCGGCATATATTTGCCAGTGTCCAGCGATTTCAAGCCAGCCACCCAGGATAGCATTCAGCAGCCATCGCAACCACAAACGCGCGCTATTGTAAAACGACCACCGTCACTTAGAGTTCGTTCGGTCGACAATGAAGTGACGCTGTCGGGTACGTTAAGTACCTTTGAAGATGCCCAAACTGTTCGAAACGCGATGATAGGTGTATTTGGCCAGGGTAATTTCACCGATGAACTGATTATCGATGATTCAGTCGCTGCAGCCGACTGGTTCGAAGATGCTATCAAAGTCACTGACAGTATAAAGTTTGTGGATGATTTCGGTGTCAGCATCAACAGTGGCCAGCTATTGTTGAGTGGTGATATCGACGACAGAGAGTCGGGACGGGATCTACACGCCACCGCAACCGATATTCTGGCTGACAAGCTAGCGGTCATCAATAATTTCTCGGTAATCCAGTCGGGGCTGCTGGCTGAAAACAGCGATGAACTTTTTGCCAGAGAATTAAAGCAGGAACTCGATGCGCTGAACACCGCGGCAATCGTATTCAACACAAACAGCGACACACTAACCGAAGGCGCTAAGGAGGTACTGGACCAGGTTGCCCAGGTAATTCTTGGCTATCAGGGTCAGGTGGTGGAAATCGCCGGCCACACTGACAGCACCGGTGATTCATTGGCGAACCTCGAACTCAGTAAAAAGCGTGCGGACGCCGTGCATCTCTATCTGATTGACCGACAAGTACCGCCAGATCAAATACGACCTATCGGCTACGGTGAAACTATTCCTGTTGCCGATAATTCGACGCCTGAAGGTCAGGCTGCGAATAGACGTATAGAATTTAATCTCTAATTGGAGTCCTCTTAATGTCCTTCTTATCATCATTGAGTCCGTCTCTGATGTATCTTATTTCAAAGATGCTGATTTGCCTCGCGCTCGCCGGGCTCATTGGCCTTTTAATCGGCTGGGCTATTGGCAAGCTCGGGCACCAACGCAGAGTTCGCCACATTGAACAGGGATGGCGAGATACGCTCTCAGACACTGAGGAAGATCACGCCCGTGTAGTAAATCGCTTTAAGAAATCCAATCAGGCCCTCGACGATGAAAATAACAATCTCAGAACCAAGATCGCCGCTCTCAACACAAAAATCGATGAAAACCGCGAGGCGGTAGAGCGCAACAAGACCCTGCAGCGACAGCTCAACGCCCGGGTAGAAAACAGCCAGAGCGAGGTGCAAACCCATGTATCCCAGCTCAATGAGGAAAAAGCTAAAAATCACAAACTACAAAACCTTACCAAGGCACTTAAGTCGTCATCAGATGAAAAAGACCGTATGAATCAACGGCTCTCCGATGAGCTTACTGACGTCCGAAACCAGCTTCAGTCACTGGGCTCGCTGGAAAATCACGATGGCTATATCGCTTTGCAACGCGAGGTGGGTGAGCTGCGAACAGCCACGCGCGAGAATGCCGAGCTGCGGCAGCGTATTGCTGTCGAAGGTCGCGAGCGAGAAGATGCGTTGTCTGAACTGTACCGGGTCCGACAGCATGTAGAAAATATTGAAAAGGAACGCGAAGACTATCGACAGTGGTCGCTGCGACTGGAACAGGAACAGGCGGGCTTTGACGATCGTGTACAGCAGGCTGTCAGCGAAGCACTACGATCTGACGGAACCCAGTCCAATGATATGGAAATAGAAGTGGCCCGCCTGCGACCCATGGTTAGTTCAATGCGAGAAGAGCTGGAGCAATTGCAACAGGAGAACCGCAGTCTTCAGTTGACGCAGAATCAGGCATCATCAGCTGCAAGCGGCGGTTCATCAGCACAGATTCAGGAGTTGCGCGCCAGCCTGAATGAAACCTCCTATGAAAGAGATCAGTTGCGAACCCGACTGGCAGATCAAGAACGCCAGACCGCATCGCTCAACACCCGTCTTTCAGGCCAGACCTACCCCACCGACGTAGCGGCACTTCGACGGGAAGTGGCGCAGCTTGCCGCGGAAAAAGGTCTGATGTCTGCAACTATCGAGGAATTGGAGCAGCGCCTCAACAAATAGATTTTGTACAGTAGCGGGATGGGCAATACAGCCCACCCGTTTAAAGGATTGCCCAGGAACATGATATCCCGGCATATTCCTTGTAGATACCTTCCCCACTCGGGAACCCTGCCCGGAATGAGTTCAGGTGAAATCTTCTTATTTACTCTCTGCTTCCACCAGCTGATTTATCACTCCGATCAAGTCCGGATAGGATCCCGCCAACGCACCACTGGTAAAGTACTTGCCATTTACAATAACGGATGGCACTGATGCAATTCCGCTATCTTTAGCTTTCTGTAGCGATTGACGAATTTTCGCATCCACATTAAACGACTTCATTGTTTCCGCAAATTTTTCCCCGTCCAGCCCGAGTGAGTTAACCAGTCTGATTAATTCTTTGCGCTTGCGCATCGGTTTACGATCATTGTGAATTGCGTTGAACATGGGTTCATGGAATTTGTCAAGAATTCCCATCACTTGTGCCGCGTAAAAAGCCTGCGAGTGAATTTTCCAGGCGGGGTTCAGCGGCGGGGCCACAGTTACAAAATCAACATTGTCCGGCTTGGTGTCTAACCACTTGTTGATGTGGGACTCAAACTCGAAACAATGCGGACAGCCGTACCAAAAGAACTCTACTACCTCAACCCTCTCCGGGTTGGCGACGGGTTGGGGGTTTGATAAAACCTCGTACCCCTTCGTTTGCGCAACCGCCGGGGTAATAAACACCACCGGCAAGAGCGCCCGAAGCAGCAGGTAAAAGATAGTAATCGACGACCATAAGTAACTATTCTTTTCGACAATCATCCGCTGTTTAGTCTCAAGTAAAAAACGATGCGACACTATCAACTCCAGCGTTATCCCTACTCACTCATTCTAACAGTGCCTGCTGAACAACGACTTTACAGATGCGTTGAAGTGCCTTAGTGCAATCCCTGCACGTAGTTCGCCAGTGCCGCAATTTCAATATCCGATAATCTGTGGGCAACGGATTGCATCATCTTGTTGACATCGTTGGCACGCGCACCCGATCGAAACCCTTCCAGCGCCACTTTTATGTAATCTGCATTCTGCCCCGCAAGACGCGGGAATTTTGCAGCGTCGTTACCCGCCCCGTCTGGTCCGTGGCAACCCATGCAAGCCGGAACACCCAAACCTGTAATTCCACCACGATAAATGTCACGGCCCAGTTCCAGATTATCGCTGGTGGATATTCCCTCTGCCGGTGGCAGCTGCGCATAGAAGGCTGCCAGGTTATTCATGGCTGGCTCATCAAGGGCTGCGACCATCCCGAGCATAATGGCGTTTTCCCGGGCACCGGACTTGAACTCCATCAACTGTTTCACCATATAGGGTGCTCCCTGACCGGCAAGGTTGGGGTAAGTGGTGATCGTGGCTATTCCGTCAAGTCCATGACAGCCGGCACAAACCGCTGAGGCAGCTTTGCCTGCTTCCGAATCACCATGACTCAAGGTCGCCATTACCTCCCCCTGGGTCGCAGACTCTGACCCGGAGTCGCTTGCGATACCGGAATTGGCGTACCATAGTGGCGCTGACAAGACGGCGCAAAGGGATACAACGAACAATGATTTACGCATCATCACACCTAAATTTATACTGTAGGGAAATACGCTTCACCGAGCGACGAAGCGCGCAAAGATACAACTTTGTAGTGTAACAAATCCCGGCCAACGAATCAGACCCTCGTTCGCTCTACCGGTCCCGCCAGGCCACTCGCTCCATGTGACACTAACTGTAAAGTATGCCAAACCCGCTCTATTTTAAAACGGTATTTTTTACCAGCGCTCATACGCTGGGCCAGCTACCCGCGCAAAGTATGGCTGAGGTTGCATTTGCTGGACGTTCCAACTCCGGCAAGTCCAGTGCCATAAATGTGATCACACGCAATAAAAAACTTGCCCGGACCAGTAAGACGCCGGGTAGAACTCAATTGATAAACCACTTCGAAGTCGCGCCCGGCCTTTTTCTGGTTGATTTACCGGGATATGGCTATGCAAAAGTATCAAAAAAACAAATCAAACACTGGCAGGCAACACTCGGTGGCTATTTGTCTACTCGCGAATCACTCAGGTGCCTGGTAATCGTGATGGATATCCGGCACCCGCTGTCGGATCATGACTGGCGACTAATTGACTGGGCATTGCAGGGGAATACCGCTTTGCACTGTCTCCTCACCAAGAGCGACAAACTGAGTTACGGAGCTGCAAAGCAAACTTTACTGAGCACTAAACACACCCTTGAAAACGAAGGTATCGAATGCACTCTTCAGCTTTTCTCGGCACTAAAGAAAACCGGCCTCGAAGATGCACACGAATTGCTCGATTCCTTTTTGATGCCGGATTCAATCTCGACGGAAAAATAAAACTGCGTTAATGCAGTACCACAGTCAATGGTGCTCTCTGAGCGGTGCTGCAAACTGCCGGGGTGGCGGAATTAGCAAGAACCTGAAGAGCCGGTACAGTACAAATAAAAACAGCAGCGGCAGCAATACAGTTTGCAATACAAATACGACAATGAGGTTTACTGCATGCTCGCTAACATTTTCCGCTGAATTCTTGTAGCCCTGAAGCATTTCATCGAAATCAAACTTGCTGGTCACCGAGTTATAGAGATTTCTTGCTTTCTGACGAATACCATCCGCCTCTGGCGGCGAAGCCGGTCGGCTGCTAATTTCCCTGATTCGTTCGCTCGCTTCCTCCAGTTCCTGGGAGGAGGCCTCAAACTGTGGCTCCAGAAACTGCCGATAGACCCAGTCGTTTGCAATTGCCCCGAGAGGTACCAGAAAACGAACCAACAGGATCAGAAGCAGTAGCCGGCTGGCAAGCGTGGCAAGAGTCGAGGCAGTGTCTGACCTCCACTTCGCCAGCAACCAGAAAAGACTGGCCCCTGCCAGCATAAAACTGATACCAATCCAGCTGCTGACGTCTAGCAATATCTTCTGAACACCCAGTGAACTGGTCGCGACCAGCATTACCCAGGAAAAACGCTCAACCAGATCATTGACTGGATCCAGTATCTCGCCCGGGGAGAAATTAACTCCCACTCCGGCAGGTTGAACCGCAAATTCAGTTCCCTGGGCAACGGAGATAACCCCGTTCAGTGTTCGCGCGATTCCAAACCCGATAAAGGCGCGAGTCAGTGCACTATCGATCTGGGACTCACCCGCGTTGTCAATCGGTTTGAGAAAGGACACAGCCACCATCAATGCGATCAACATCGTAAGAGAGGTGTATTTAATGAGCCTGTGATGGCGATGAAAAAACAACCGAAATCGGGCAAAGCGCTTTTTTTCTGCTGGTTTATCACTATTACGAGCGGCAACGTTGTACACAGGGCGTTTATTTCCTGGACCAGGATTTTGCTCGTTTGCGGGAAATTCAGTTCTCATTGCGCCTCGGTCTGTATTTCTGCCAGTAAACTTACTGAATGTGTTTCCATCAATTGAATCGTCTAATGCCAACGGCTTCATACAACTCCTTCAGGAATGCAGCACTGTGCGCCCTCGCCTTCTCTGCACCCGCTTCCAATACTGTAGCAATCCTGTCCGGCTCTGCCACCAGCTCTTGATACCTTTCCCTGGGTTCTTTCAACATGGCGTTTAAATGTTCGAACAGCACCTGTTTCATATCTCCCCAGGCTATCCCGTCCGCATACTGCTGCCGAATACTTTCGACCTGGGCGTCACTGGCAAAAGCCTGATACAGCTCGAAAAGGGTATTTCCCTCAGTTTCTTTTGGTTCACCCGGCTCCAGAGAATTGGTTTTAATACGCATAATCAATTTGCGAAACGGCTTTTCGGCGGCAAACAAAGGGATCGTGTTGTTATAGCTTTTACTCATTTTCCGACCATCAAGTCCGGTCAGGATAGCGGCGGAATCGTCGACCTGCGCTTCTGGAAGAACGAAATGCTCTCCATAGTGATGATTGAACCTTTGAGCGATATCTCGCGCCATCTCGATGTGTTGGACCTGGTCCTTACCCACAGGAACCTTGTGCGCCTTAAACATCAGTATGTCGGCCGCCATTAGAACCGGGTAGCTGAACAGGCCCATGCTAATTCCCCGATCCGGATCGGGCGAACCGGCATCCTCATTTTCCTGTACCACAGCTTTATAGGCATGCGCGCGATTCATTAGCCCTTTTGACGTTTGACAGGTAAGTAGCCAGGTCAATGCGGGAATTTCAGGAATATCTGACTGACAGTAAAATACGGCCTTGTCTGCATCGAGCCCGAGCGCGAGCCATGCCGCAGCTATTTCCAGTCTCGATTGCTGAACAGCGTCCGGATCGTTGCTTTTTATCAGCGCATGCAAATCGGCCAAAAAATAGAAATTCTCCGTATCACTTCTTTTGCTGGCCTCGATTGCCGGCTTTATGGCTCCGGCATAGTTGCCGAGGTGCGGAGTTCCGGTAGTAGTGATCCCGGTTAAAAAAACCTCTTTCATTCGAAGTGATGTCTCTGCATGTTCGCGTTGTTACCCGACGCACATATTACCAGCAGTTCACTATCAAAAAGTTCATAAAACACAAGATGCTACACCCCGTTTTTATTACGAATTCTACACATCGACCCGTTATTCGTTGCACAGTCAGGAGAATTTTTGTCTGCCCGGTCTCGTCTTTTGAAAAATTAACCTCCTGTTTATTGGTGAACTTCGCCAGCATGCCGATACAGTAAGATGTGAGCTTTGCAGATCATGTTGTTATACATTTGGGACATAGAGACTATCCTTAGTAGCGCGAACGTTTTTTGCACGTACATGGACTTACAGGCCAAAACCGTGTTTGCAATTTTTTTACCGAGCATACGGCAGTACCGTGTTCGGACTTGGTTAATTACATCATGGCAAGGCTGGGTTCAGGTGTCCCGGCGCACCATGATTGTGGATATTGGGTAGTTCCAGGAATGAATACTAAAATCAATAAGTTACACCCAAAAAACAACTTGAAAGTCGCCGTGGTACACGATTGGCTTCCCGTTGTAGGTGGAGCGGAGCGCGTTCTTGAACAAATTCTGGCGATCTATCCGGATGCCGATGTTTATACGCTGTTCGATTTTCTCACCAGAGAAGAAGCCCCATTCCTGAAAGAAGTCTCTGTTCAGCACAGTTTTCTGCAGAAAGTACCGTTTTCGAAACGCTACTACCGAAATCTTCTACCGCTATTCCCATACGCCATCGAGCAGTTCGATCTCACTAGTTACGACTTGATTATCTCTTCGAGTTCTGCAGTAGCAAAAGGTGTGATCACTTCCCCGGACCAGCTACATGTATGCTATTGCCATTCACCGATGCGATACGCATGGGATTTGCAGCAGCAATACCTCCGCCAAACGGGATTGCAGACCGGACTAAAATCGGCGTTTATCAGATACGTTCTTTACAAGCTTCGATTGTGGGACGTCGTGTCGTCAAATCGGGTTGACTCCTTTATTGCAAATTCGGGTTACATTCGGGCGCGAATAGAAAAAACCTATCGACGTGATGCCAGCGTTATCTATCCACCCGTTGATGTCGACCGTTTTCTCTGCCACCACGACAAGGAAGACTACTACCTTGCCGCATCACGGCAAGTGCCGTACAAGCGAATCGATTTGATTGTGGAAACCTTCCGTTTAATGCCCGACAAAAAGCTGATCGTTATTGGCGACGGGCCAGAACATAACAAAATACGCGCTCTGGCTGCCCCGAACATTGAAATCCTCGGATATCAGGAAGATGCTGTTCTGGTTGATCATATGCGCAGAGCCAAAGCCTTTGTGTTCGCAGCACAGGAAGATTTTGGAATATTACCGGTCGAGGCGCAGGCGTGCGGCACACCGGTGATAGCGTTTGGCCGCGGTGGGGCAAGAGAGACGGTAGTCGACAAACTCACAGGCCTGCTCTTTGAAGAACAAACAGTTCCGTCACTGAAAAACGCAATAGAGCGTTTCGAGCGATTGCAGGACAACTTCAGTCATGATGAGATTCGCAATCATGCACTGTCTTTTTCAACCGGACGATTCCGGCACGAATTAAAACGACACATCGATGAACAACTTGAGAACATAGCAAAAGCCAAACTCAGGCCAGCAACAACAGATCGTCTGGATATCAAACAGAACCTGCCGCACTAAAAAAGCGTAAGATATACCCGTTATCAAACAATATCTGTCGGTAATGATAACAATACGCGGTAGCAAAGCCGCAATTACTGCCACAACAGTACCCAGAGCACTTAAATATTTTTAAAGCACTCGGCGCAACTTTTGCGGGCGCACTCGTAACTCTGGTGTGCCACTTCTTTACTCTGATGTTTCTGGCAAGATTGCTGGAAAAAGAAGCCATGGGCGTGTACTTCATTGCTTTGATGGTCGCTTTTCTACTGAAGCTAATGAGCGATCTCGGTGTTGATCTGGCATTCGTCAAGCAATACCCCGAGGCGACCGGTTCAAAAAAAAACGACCTGCTGTTTAGTGCTTTTACCATTCGTTTGCTGTCTTGCATCACCGTGACTCTTATCTACATTGCTGTAGAAAACAGCGAGCTAATTTCGTTTATTAATGACATTGCACATCTCACAACGCTCACCCTCACACTGTACTGGATGCACAGTTTTAGAGAGTTGCTACTGCGGGTACTGCAGGCACAGCAAGTATTCTCTGTTTACGCCAGTGTTCAGGTTCTCGCGGCAATTCTGAAGGCACTTTTAATCAGCTGTCTCCTGTTTATTGACACAGTCACGGTTAAACTGGTTCTAGGGATAGAGATATTCGCATTTGTCATATCCATCGCTTACGGATCAAACAAGATACGATCAACCATTCGGCAGACTTTCAGTGCCAGTGCCACCGCAATTTCCAGTATTCTCCGATTCAGCTATCCACTTTACCTGAACGCTCTACTCAATCTTGGCAATGAAAAAGTCTCTCAATACATTGTTGCCGGGTTCGGCGGCCCTCTATCAATGGCGTATTTTGGCGTCGCAGAACGGCTTGCAGACGCGGGAACAAGACTGTTCGAATCTTTTGCCAATGTCTACTATCCAACACAGAGCGGATATTTCGCCGAAGGCGATAAAGAGGCTGCGAGGAATTTCGCGAATAACTCAATACTTTGGACGACGTTTATTATTACCAGCGGGATTGTGGCATTCACAATAATCAGGGAGCCGGTCATTGTTCTTCTTTTTACCGAGAAGTATATCTCCGTTGCCAATCCAGCTGCCTTGTTTTTCGTCGTCCTTCTGCTGAGATCAACCCAAACCCTGATGGGTTACTTTGGTGTATCAGCCGGACATAAATTTCTACCAGTTAAAGTGAGCCTGATATCGAGCGTAGTGAATATCATTCTCTGTTTATACATGTTTAAATCATTTGGCTATCAGGGTACGATTGTAGCTCTAGTAATAACGCAGTTACTGATGAATGCGTTGTACTATCACTGGCTAAAACAATCCGGCCACCATCTCTCGGTGACACCGATGATAACAATTTGCGGAATTTGCACAGGGGCAACTGCACTTACCTTTTTGCTGAAAGATCACTTCTGGTTAAGTCTCATTATTTTTCCTCTCTTTGTATTACTTACTCTTATATTGATTCCCCGGTTACGACAGGATATAAAATTCGCTACTGCGCTAGCACAGCAGTATATGGAAGACAGATCGAAAACAGAGAAAGCAAATAACATTTAGCAGCTACGAATTGACAGCAATACCCTGTCAGAATGTAGTTCTCGACTAGTGAATAAAAATAAGCATTTCGCAATGAATATTCTATTTCTCACTCCCTATCTTCCCTATCCACTTAACAACGGTGGGCTCATTCGGGTACACCATCTGCTAATTAACATAGCCAGAAGACACACTGTCACCTTGCTTTGCATGGAACCTGACAATTCGGAACAGACTGCAGGAATCGAGATAATCAGAAAGTACGGTATTAACATCGAATTAGTACCTGTATCTTTTGGGCAAAAAAAGAAATACAAGCGTATTCTTCAACTGCAATCACTGTTCTCCAAAAAGCCGTACGAATATCGAAAATATTTTTCTGATTCAATGCAAAGAAAAATCGATTCCTGTTTGAGTAATGACAAATACGATTTACTATTGGTTGAATTCTCCCAGATGGGCTATTACCGACTGAATACGAGCATTCCAAAGTACGTTGACCAACACAATGTTGAGTACGAAATTATGCAGCGTACTTACGAGACAGAGCGGAGTCCTGTCAGGAAATTACTGGCAAAATTCGAATGGAAAAAGTACGAGATACATGAAATTGATAACTGCAGAAAATTTGATACATGCCTTACCACCTCTAGTCGGGATGCTGAAATATTAAAACAGAGGCTACCTCAGATTGCCTACCACATAATTCCCAACGGGGTAGATAGCGAATTTTTCCAGCGAGGAAAAATCAAGATCAACAAGAATCTAATCCTTTTTACGGGCACAATCAGTTATTACCCGAACACAGAGGGGGTCATGTGGTTTTATAAAGAAATCTGGCCACTGATAAAAAAACAAAAACCCGATGCACAATTTTGCATTGCCGGAAAAAGCCCCCCGACTGAAGTAACTCAACTAGCAAAAATAGATGAGAATATAGTAGTCACCGGCGCGGTAGATGATATGCGCGAATACTACGAGACAGCAGCGGTAGTGGTAGTTCCTCTTCGGGTTGGTGGAGGCACTCGTTTAAAAATACTCGAAGGAATGTCTATGCAGAAAGCTATTGTCTCTACTTCAATCGGAGCGGAGGGAATCAATCATAGCAATGGTAACAACATACTACTGAGTGACGCTCCAGGGGATTTTGCCAACTCTGTGGTGTCAGTTATGGATGACGAGCAGCTGCGTAAAAAACTGGAGTCGGGTGGTCGATCACTTGTAGAAGCGCAATACGACTGGCGTGCGGTGACAGAAAGATTGTGCGACATTTTCGAAGCAGATGTGAAAGTGTCTGATTAAGCTTGAACCTCTGCAAAGACAGCTCTACCGCGAATTCCACGAAAGTAACTGTTAAACCGCCAGGCTTCCTAGTTGTTTCCGTACAATTCAATTGAATCACTGCCAACTGCCGCTGTTTTAAGTTTTACCAAATTTCGAATCAACAGCAAATACCACTTCGTATATCTTCCTCTACCAAACGGAAGACTAAGCAGTGTTAATCCAGCCGCACCTATTACCTGAGCCACCACAAATAAACCGGTTTTCACAAACGCGAATCCACTTTGTTTTGACCACAAATAATCCCAGTGCGTTTGCCCGATACGCTTGTTCTGCTTCAACAAATAGTCCAGATTCAATCGGTGACTCTCTACGGTCTCGGAAACCACCGCTGTATTTTCAAAAACAAGTTTTCCACCGGCATTATAAATTCTGTGGAAAAAGTCAGTATCCTCTCCACCGGATTTCCCGAAATGCAAATCAAACCTGACACCCTTGTTTTTTACCCATTCAGCTTTCAAGAGTGCGTTTGAAGTCGCCCCCTTGGTCAAAACCTCACCAGTTTTATGGCCGTCCTTACCGAATAGATCACCTTTAACAATCCATTGGGGGGTATCTTCCGGATAGTATACATCCACTCTTCCAAACACTGCATCCGCATCGTATTGTTGCAAAGCAGAATAAAGTGCACTTATCCAGTCTGGTGCTGCCCATTCATCATCATCAATAAACGCTATGTACGTGCCCTGGGCATACTCCATAGACGAGTTTCGCACCGACGACAAATTCCGGTCACCATTAACATAATAATTAACATCTATATCTGCACCCAAATACTTCTCGACTATTTCTCGACCGGATTCCATCACATCATTGTCGACCACAACTACTTCGAGCGTACATCCATCAGGCAGTACTTGCGCACACAGACTATCCAGCGTTTTTTTCAGAGTCTTTCTTTTGTAGGTACACATGCAAATAGATATGAGCATCTCACTTAACCCGTTAACTTGTAATTAATAACCCTGGCTAGCTCATAATTGGTGATATCAACGGACTCAGACATCAGGCTGTCACGTTCGATCTGCCCAAAATCCAGTACAGGAAATTCATCTTCAGGGAAAACAACAGACATTCGTCGGTTTTTTATTTCACGCGCAATCTGAAGTTGATGATCATCAGAGAATTCGTTGTGGCGATGCACTCGAGGGACAAACACAACCCGCTTGCGGTATTTCAGCATTAAATTCAGGCTTCCTATCCCACAATGGCTGATGACCAGCGCACTGCGCCTTACGAGCTCCTCCATATCCTTTCGGGGTATCAGGGACTCTACTACCCCGTTTGACGGAGCAAGATCAGTTTTACAACTTCCGGTTTGGACAAACCATTCACATCGATCATCCAGATACAGCGGGTCACTTTTAATGTATTGATATAGTCGTGTAAACGGGTAGTCATTGGTGCCCATTGTCACCAAGATCAAAGGCTTGACCATGGTATTCTACTCCAGGATATTTGTCTGCGACGGCTTCCCACTGGCACAGAAAAGAATTGTAGAGCCCAAATCGCTGAATCATTTTTCCAGAATTTGATAGTTCCGTTACCCGGGACATCGTATCGAGAAATACAAATCGCGTTCCAGATAGTTTCGCCACCAGTGCGAATGGCAAACAGATTGGCCCTCCCGTGCTAAACAAAGCCTGGGGTTTTTCACGCATAAAAATCCGCAGCACACTGAAGAAATTCAGAGCATGGATTAAAACGTTATGCTGCGTATCCCGTATAGTATAGATTTTTTTAAACGGACTATCGTCTAGCATATTTTTATTACTAACCAGCACCAGATCGAGCTCAACCATACTGGTGGCACATATTGCCTGAGTTAGATGTCCGCCAGACGATGCGATCACCAACACTGTTGAATTGCGTTTCATAGGTTCACCGGAACTATACTCCTGCGACGCCTGTTCCGGATTGGGTCGAAGATGTATTTTCTAATTTTCTAATTTTTCTAAATACACTGTCCAGGTTCGGTTTCTGGGCATGTGTATACAGAATATTCATAATTGCGACTATCATTATCACCCAGACAAAATGGAGCCCGTGTAAAAATGAGGTTTCAAGGCAATTGTGGAGCATTCCATAAGCAATCATTGTTGATGAAACCGGATCGGAGGAATTCCTCGTCACTACCAAAAATACCCAGAATAAACAAAGCCAGAAAACCGTAGGAATAACACCTAATTCCATACAAAGATCTACAAAGCCGCTGTGTGCAGTGTGTAGCAATTGATAGTAGCTCCACTTAATATCAAGTGCCTCAGGTACATCACCAACACCCCAATAAGCACCATAAGCGGTTCCGAACATCCAGTTTTTTTTCAAGTCTGCTAACAGGTGATACCAGATTCCTGTTCTACCTGTCAGCGCTTCTTCAGGCAGTATACTTCGATAAAAATCGATTGGGGCTTCCCCGATTCCAATTAATGCCATCGGTATAAACACGATAATCATCAACCAGACTACAATTACCCCGATGGATATCTGCCGAAGAAAATGATGCGAAATAAGTAAAAACGGAACAAGAAAGGCCACAAATCCCATAGGGGTTTTCGAGCCACTAACTAACAACATCAAACCCCAGCCAAGCACACTGAATATGGCCGTTTTCTTCTCAGCTGGCGTTTCAGCGTAGTAGCGTAGTATGCATATAGATATCAATAAAAACGCACCCGCGATGCCTCCAAACTCGTTTTTAGCCGGGTGTAGGCCTGTAAAGTTTCCATAAGGATCAAAAGAAATCCATGGAGCAAACAGAAACAATGCCTCGAACACAAGTAGAAAAATCGAGAAAGCCTGAATGTAGGTTATAAATCGGTTTTGAAAACGCCCGATAACCACCGCCCCCGCCACAGCTGCAAAAAGAAACACCTGTCTGACAGCGCGTCGCATAGTATCTTCTGCTGAATCCGACCAGAAAAACGACACGATTAGAAAGGTACCAAGCAACATCACCGGGGTAAGCACTCCGATATAACTTCGTAGCAGATGTCGAGAGCGAATTACATAGAGCAAACAAACAGCCGTGAACATTGGCAAAAGCAACTGTTTCCAAAGCGCTGCTCCGGAACTCACAATCTCAAGTCGGAGCTCCAGATCTCTGGCCATCAAGCCTGATTTGGTGCGCAGGTCCGGACTAAATACTTTGGCGCACCACGCGAGCAGCAGAAACAGCGGCAAGCCCTGCAAAATTCGACCAAGTTTGTCGGTCGAAATTCGCATGGGACCATTTGTATAGGATCGACGCACGGGACTATCTCAATCTATCCGGCTTCAGGCATTTCCGTAGCTGTAGTAGGAGTAGTAGGTACCACCCATTTCAAGCTGATTCAGTACCACACCCACTACAGGAGCCTCGACTCTTTGCAATGACTGCATGCAACGGCTTATATGTTGATACGGTGTGGAACGCGCGCGGATTGTGTAAATTACTGCGTCCACATAGCCGGATAGCACTAACGGATCACTCACAGGGAGTACCGGCGGGGCATCAAGAATAACGTAGCTGTATTTCTTGGCCGCCTCTTTAATGTGCGATTGAAAGCGGGGAGAACTGATCAATTTCAACGGATTCAATGGCGTAAAGTTAGCGCATAACAAATCCAGATTATTGTCAATTCCGATTACACACTGCTCTAGCAGGGCCTCGGCCGACAGCACCTCACGCAAACCCATATCAGTTTTGTTTACACCGAACATGTTACTTACACCGCGAGTACGCAGATCACAGTCGATCAGCAGTGTACGACCCACATTTGCATAGCTGTAGGCTAAATGACCGGCGATGGTGGATTTGCCTTCCCCGGCAATTGTCGACGTCACCATGATGGTCTTGTGCGGTCTATCGACTCGATCAAGCATGAGCCCGGTTCGTACAGTATTCACGGCCTCTTTGAAGATCGCTCCTTCTTTTGACCGTTCATTATCTTCCTGTCGATTTAGCACTACCGGGCGAACAAAGCCTTTTTTAATACTTGGAAGTGAGCCTAACAATGGCAGTCCAATGCGTTGATCTACATCTTCGCCATCGCGAATGCCTGTGTTAAACAGCTCTCTCATTATGTAGTAGAAAACTGATAAAAACAGACTGCCAATAGCAGCGAGAAGAAATAGCACCGGCTTTTTTGGTTTTGATGGTTCCAGGGGGTCTTCAGCCGGCGTCAGAATTCGCGCATGGGCACTTTGCAGATCAATGGTTTCTGTAGTCTCTTTTGTACGGTTGTAAAATAGATCAAACAGCCGTTGATTCGATTCTACCTCGCGCTGTAATTCACGGTACTTTGCACCCTTGGTGTTGGTAGAAAAGAACTCATTCTTCGCCAACTCTATTCGTCTTTTTATGTCCGTCTCTTCCGCCAGCGCAGCATTGTATTCAAACTCAACACGTTCCAGAATCTTGTTTATCTGCCCACGCAATCCTGAACGCGCAGTATTTACATCAGAGGTAGCAGCAAGCATAGTCGGGTGCTGCGGGCCATAGCGTTTTGCTACTTCCGCACGCTTTTTTTCAGCGCTCACTACATCAAGCTGCAGCTCACGGGCTACATCATCAGACTGGACTACCGGCAGAGACTCCTGCGTTCCGCTTCTTCTCGCTGACTGTACTTGCTCTCGTCGAATGCTCGCCTCGCCCAACTTTGCACTGGCTCTCACAAGGTTTGCATTCAGGTCTTTAAGTTCAAGTGAGCTAAGGGTTTTGATGTCCTCGAGATCGATTACACCCTCTTGTTCAACGTATTCGGCCAGTTGCTGTTCAGCTCGAGTGAGGTCGGTCTGTAGTCCCTCGACCTGGCCAGCTAGCCAGGACGCAGCCGTTTTTGTGCGTTCCAGACGCGCCTCGAGGTCTGCCTCGATATAGGCTGCAGCATGCTCGTTAGCAACATCGCGGGCTAGCACCGGGGTAGGTGCTTCAAAACTGATTTCCACAAGCTGCGTTTTCCGCAGTGGAAAAATACTCAGACGATCGTGGTAGTCCTCTATGATTTCACGCCGGCCGAGCTCGTTCTCGACCGACGCCATCGCAGGCTTTTCGGCATTCATTCCCAGCAGTGAAAACAGGCTGCTTTTCAGGCTGTCGAACCCTGGGATAGAAGCAGTGATACCGGGCTCATCAGCAAAAGCCGGATGTGAATTGAGATCCAGTTTCGCAACCACTTTTTCGGCTAATGGTCGTGACCTCAGTACTTCATACTCGGTCGCGAGGTATTCTTCGCTTTGATTATCAAGCCCGTACAGCGCTGCCACGTCAACCACTTGAGTGTCTTTCTTTTCAATATGAACTATTGCCGTTGCCTTGTACTGAGGTTTCAGGCTGTTGATAATGAAATAGGAAGCTATCAGTACCGTTAACACAAACAGCGCGATTCGCCATTTATTGTCAAAAACAGTCTGAATATATCTTTCAAAGTTAAAACTGATTTCGTCTTTTCTGAATTCAGTCAACGTACTGTCAAGCGGGTGAAGTGATTTCATAAAAACTAGCTCGCCTAGAAAAAGCCTTCCGGCACGGAAATAATATCCCCCGGATATACCGGATCACGCATTCTTATTTTCCCTTGCTGCTGCTCCCCGTCTATGTCCCGTGACACTTTGATTCGCTTTTTTGAGGCACGGCCAGTAAACCCGCCAGCAAGAGCGATTGTCTTTTCCAAAGTCAGCCCGGCCTTATAGGGATAGTCTCCGGGTCGCTGTACTTCACCGTTGACATATACCTGGAGGTATTCTGAGACAGATATTATGTCTCCGGGCAACACAGCGTCCGTCGATCGCATACGAAACTGTTGAGAAACGCCGTTGATCACCCTGGTCAGGGTCACTCTTTCCTTAGATGCTTTTTCACCGAAACCACCTGCCAGTGCTACCGCTTTGGAAAGTGTCAATCCGGGCTTGTAGTCATAACCACCAGGACTGTTAACTTCCCCGTTTATGTACACTTGGCGATACTCTGCAACGGAGACACGCACATCAGGATTAACGAGATAGTTTCCTGTCAATTCACTTGTGATTGTTTTCTCAAGCTCTGCAACCGACATTCCCCCGGCACTTAGCGCACCGAGCAAGGGGTAGTTGATCACCCCGTTTTCATTGAGCTTCACATCGATCGACAGATCAGCTTCTCCAAATACCGTGATGGAAACTTCATCTCCGGGGCTCAGAGTGTAACTATCCTGCGCACACGCCAGAAACGCTGCAAACAGCCCAGCAGCCACCAGCAACGCCTTAAACATTTTTTCTACCGTTAAAATCATATGTTTTGCCATCCAATACGGTGAATACCCCTGCAGTGTACGCAGTCACACTGACTGCCAACTGAAATTCACTTTCGTGCGCCGATTTATAAAAGGTTTGTGACTAAATGCACTGATGAACACAGAAAACCAAATTTCCAGAGGTGCGAAAGACAACTGCGGACAGATGCCAAAAAAACCGCCTCACTATTGGCGGCCCTGGATCCCACTTCCTGAGCGTTAATTGTGCGATTATCATTCGCCCCGTGAATGACAATTACTGATTCTTACCGCGTCTCGCAACAACCCATGTTTCGGCCGCTCCACTCAGTGGTGTAATCGGCAGGCTCCCCTGTTTCACATTTAGCGCCGATTTTGACTATTTGTGCAATTTAGCTCGACATGAAAGCGCGATCATACTGTATCTGCACAGCAAACAGACTTACCTCATTGTTAAGAATGGTTCCGTGCGCAAGTCAGGCACCATCTTGTCGCGGCAGGCTTTGCTAGAAAGTACCAGACCGAACCGTTGCGCCTTGCACTTACCACCTGAATGACTACCAAAGTGAAAAATTTTTCACCTGGTGTCCGATCGCTTGCTAATGGGTCACTTCAGCGTCAGCTGACCCCGTGAATTGACCCAGATAGCTAATATGCTCGAACAATGCCTTGTGCGCAGATTCACTGGATTTTTTCAATAATTCACATTGTCGTTTAAACGCCAGTACCTCCTCATGGTGATCCCGGAGTAACAGTTCCAGAGCATCTGATTCGGCTTCCGTCGCAGCCAGGTTGAATTTTTTCTGTTTTGCGTCGAGCATCGACATATAGCCAAAGTGACGTCTTTTCGTGGTTTCCATTGCGTTGTAGCACCGCAAAGCGTCACCGTACTCTTTGCGGAGATTATCTATAGACATCTCAACCTCCAATATGGGACATTTCCACCTTTGGAAGCAGTACTGTTTCCACAGTTCGCGTCTCGGAATATCTGTCCCTGCGCTGACCCCACAACGCGCGCAATTTCTCTTCGAGTGCGGCATCATCACAGCCGGCCCGCATCAATCCAAGCACATCAAATCCACTCGCTGCAAAAAGGCAGGTATACAGTTTCCCGACAGCAGACAATCGAGCTCGGCTGCAATCACCGCAAAAAGGCTGGGATACGGATGAAATAATGCCAATTTCGCCCCCTCCGTCCTTATACTGCCAACGCCTTGCTACCTCCCCCTTGTAGTTCGGTTCAACCACTTCCAGAGGCATTTCGGCATCAATACGGGAGACTATATCGGCACCGGTAATTACCGCATCATCATGCCAGCGATTCGTATTTCCAACGTCCATGAATTCTATAAACCGCAGTATCTCTCCCCGGCCGTGAAAATATCTGGCCATGGGCAAAATACTATGCTCATTCATACCTCGTTTAACCACCATATTCACTTTGACGGAATCAAACCCTGCTGCCGCAGCTGCGTCGATTCCATCAAGCACCTTGCGAACTGAAACACCGACGTCGTTTACAGCTTTAAAGGTTTCATCGTCAAGAGAATCAAGACTGATATTTACCCGTTGCAAGCCAGCAGAGCGAAGACTCTCGGCACGCCGGGGAGTTAACAACGCCGCGTTCGTTGTGAGACTTATATCCTCGATATTATCAACGGCAGCAATTCGCTCTATCAACGATTCCAGTTCACTACGCACCAGTGGTTCGCCACCAGTAAGACGAATTTTTCGAACTCCCATGGCCGCAAATGTGCGCACAATGCGCTCAATCTCCTCAAAAGAGAGCAGCTCTTTCTTGTCCAGAAAACGATAACCACGGCCAAACACTTCCTTAGGCATACAATACACACAGCGGAAGTTACAACGGTCCGTCACAGAAATACGAAGATCGTGAATATGCCGGCCGAGCGCATCGCTGGCTGGTCGGTCTGTTGCTAACGCCATAGCTTTTCCTGATCAGGGAGGCCCGTAAGATGAAACTAAACACTGACTGCTGCCGCGCAAAACTACTGGCAGCGGTTCATCTGAAAAAGTGCTAACCACCACCACGCTGATATCGTAAATCAAAATAACGCATTGTTTCCGCGATCTCCGACTCATCCATGTTTTCAAACGAAAAACTTATTTCCAGATAAGGCAGGGATATCGACGCTATCTTTCGATATTTTTGCTCGCTGATATCGAGTGTCATCGTACCGCTGGCAACAGCCAAAGTTACGTTTCCGCCTTCGCTCTTAAACGGCCTGTCGTCAAGCGCAGCTGGTAGTATTCGGTCAAACTCTTCTCTGGTAAAGCCCATCTCGCGGGAAAAACTGTGGGCACTCATTCAGTACGAGCCATATTTGCTTCTATTTCCCGGGTCTACCCACCAGCGACCGGTGGCCAGACGGCAATTACATCACCCTCCGACAACGCAGCCGCAGTGTTTCGTTCATCGTGCGCAAAATAGACGCCGTTAACCAATACCAGATGAGCTCTCTCTGGTGGAACTTTGAATCGGTCAATTACATCATTCAACGTGACATTTTCATTCACATCTATCTCAACCGCATTATTAACCGCATCCGCGGGTAACAGTTCCTGGAGAGTAGCGTAGAGTTTAAACGTAACCTTCATCAAGCAGGGACCGCCTGGGATTGCGCGCAGGCTAAATAGGCTTCCATGACACGCAAAGGATCTTTCATCAGCCGGTCTTTCCAGATTCCCAACGATGTCTTCGACTGGATTAATCCGCGCAATACTCCAACGTGCTGGGTAAATCCGAGACTACTTGCCCCGACCAGAACATCGTCCTTAAATTGCAGGCTCAAATATTTGAATTCCTTCTCGTTAACGAGCTCGGCAGAATCTCCACCTGGCTCACCCATCCATGATCCAAACGACGCGGACACCAGACCGATAGTGTCCAACACATTCATATTCACGTTGCCGACATGCTCTGATCGATGTCCACGGGCCATATTGCCGGCAGCAACCCTGGCATGTTCCACAGCAGTCGGCTGGATGGCCTGAACCGAGTATTCGCCAGTAGAAAAATCTTTGCCCTGACACACGTCACCTGCCGCATAGACATCAGCATCGCTGGTCTGCAGATACTCGTTGACCAGCAGGCCCTGATCAGCCTTCAATCCACTGTCGACAGCAAATTGCATATTCGACTTTACACCAGTAGCACTAATGACCAAATCCGCATCGACGGACTGCCCGTTACTCAGATTTACACGCAGTTTGCCTGCGCCTGCCTGCTCAATGGATTCGGCGCGAGTAGAGGTTTTAACCGCAACGCCTTTCTCTTCACACCAGCGCTTGATCATATTGCCTGAAACCTCGTTCATCATCCGCGGAACCATACGATTTTCCATTTCGACGACGGTCAGCTTCACATCCCGCAGTGCTAATGACTCAAGAATTATGCATCCGATAAAGCCCGCACCCATCAACACCACGCTGGCGCCGGGTTTCGCGAGACTCACTATCTGCCTGGCGTCCTCAAGAGTCCAGCAATTGTGTACACCCGGAAGATCGATGCCAGGGACCGGTGGAACCGAGGGGCTTGCACCTGTCGCTAAAAGGAGCTTGTCATAGCGATGCGCCTTACCGTCTTCGGTTACAACACGATTCATCTCGGTATCAATCGAGCTAACCCGCTTTTGAATTACGTTGATGTTTTGCTCGCTGAAATGCCCGGACGACTTTCGAAGATAAGTGCCGTTCTCTTCGATTTTGTTGGTCAGAAAATAGGGGATCGCCATTCGCGAATACGGAGGCTCCGGTTCTGACCCGATAATACTGATGTTCGCCAGCGGATCGAGTTTACGTAAATGTTCAGCGGCCACAACACCGGCAGGCCCTGCACCAACGACGAGATATATCATTGAACACTCCAACGCTTGCGCACTGCACAACCGTGTTTTTCAAAATTGATAGAGTCTATAACAGCCGAAGGATCGGAAGCTCTGACGAGCCGCCGATTTGACCCTGTTTTATGCTCGCTGCTTAAACTGGCGACAGCTAAACCCCTAACCGGGCAATCCAAATTTAGACCGGGTTTCAGCTGTTAACTGACCGTCAGCC
>CAYPCS010000021.1:0-73319 GCA_964409275.1 uncultured Granulosicoccaceae bacterium | reverse complement strand
TCATGTACCTGGATGATTCTCGCTACGCCCCTGTTTCTGGACAGGCACTAGCTAGCGAATCAAAAAGACCGACAATAATCCCAGATAATACTGATAACGCTGTTGCGCGTTCTCTTCGCAAGCCGATTCTTCGCAGTTTGCAACTTCACCCGATTGATCGGTGACGGAAGGCGAGGAGCCAGCGTCATCGCTAACTGGACCTTTGGATGCGCACGCTGACAAGCCGATAACCGTCAAGGCAATCAACGTTCTTGTAAACCGGCGTGTTATAGAAATACTCAAGTCATTGCCTTACGTCTGGTTAACTGGTGATCTATCCATCTAAAAATATCGGTTTCAGCATGACTGTCTGCGTTCGCAGCAAGGCGTGCTTTAGAACGCCTGCCTGAAAAATCACTAGTGTCGATGATTTGACGCACATCCGCGACAATCAGTTAAAGTCAGCTTTCTCCGCTTAGACTACAAGTATCGACCAATTACCTTGATAGTTGCTTAACGACTTAAGATTAGCCTACACAATTCACAATGAGTGACAAATCGACGCCGTTACACACAAAAAAGGCTAATCGTTATCGGTTAATCCCGCACCTGCCCCGGCGAGTCGTGACTGCTCGGTGGCAGGAACATAGGTGCGATGAGCCAGACTTTCCAGATATAGCAGAGACACATTCATGCCGCTGCCACGCCGGCAATCGCCGTTGACAAGAGGCCCCGGAGATTTCAGCGGTGTAATTGTTACGTCGACAGGAGCGGTGGTCTCGACTTCAGCGGCAGTGCTTGTGGATAAAATAATATTGCGGCTTTGCAGAGACAACTGCAGCCAACCGATGGAAATGTCTTCATAAGCGGCGACAAATGGCAGCAGAATTACAGGACAAACAACACGCTGCAATTGCACCCTGACCCCGCTCTTGAGTCCGGCGTCGTCCAGAAAGCCGTCAGCCAGCGCCGAACCCGCAATGACCGGGCAAATTTTGCCGCCCGCTGCGCCATACAGTCCGTCTCCACCAGCTTGCGGTGTCAGAGCACTGTGCGACACACCATCGATTTGCTGCAAAAGAGTGGCAAAAGCATCAAGCGCCGGCAAATTGTTAAGCGCAAGCCATGCAGCCGCCGAGCCCGCCTCCTGAGCCATTCCCCAGCTAAAGCCCGCTCCGCGATAGGCCTTTAGCACCAGCGATTCAATTTCACCAATCGAAAAATCAACCATGCCTGCAACCCTGACTGACGAATATTCGCCGACTAACCGGGAACACCGTGGCCCGTTTGCAATGGCGGATAAACCCAGTCATCCGCAGCATTTGAATCGTTGATATCTTCAAGCGTCGGTGCGTGTTGATACATGGTGATACGTACCCATCGATCGGATCGGGGATCAAACTTCACAGCACCAAAAAAAGACAACTTACAGCGTAGCAAATCCACAGGTAGCATCTCTTCGGCAATCAGGTTATCCCCTACTTCCGCATAGGGATGGTTTTCCGATTGCTGAACCCGTCGCACAGCATGGCGATGTTGCGGCTGCTCTAACAGGAACCCGGCAATCGGACTTTCCACCGGAAGCGAACCAAGCGCTTTCTGCAAAGCGGCCACATCACGTGCGACCGCCAGCGGATGTTCGCGATCAGCACCCTCTTCCTCAAACCGTTGGCCAAGCCGTGGCTCAAGCTTCTCTTCGGAGGCATACCAGAAACGAGCATTGTGCGCCTTATTGGTAGCATCAAAACGCGAACTGAACTCATAGTGCTTTTCAATCAGTGCCTGCAATTGTGCAACACTCATACGACCGTCTATGGCAAAGTGAGCTTGCTCGTCAATACTCATTTGAGCAGCCAAATCATCGACCAGCTGCGGGTAGGGTTCAAGTAGCATTGTAACCAGACACTCCTGGCCCTCAAGAGACAAATGCGTTTCCGCCCATTTAAACAATCGGTCCCACGGTCGATCGCCAGTAGTCCGGCAGGTAGTTTCCAGATGCTGCCGAAGTCGTTGTAAATCGTCGCGCAAACCGTCTATTTTCTCCAGCTGGTAGGGATGTTCCGTTTCCCACTGATTTGCAGCAATGATCTGCCTGTGCAAGACATCGCTGAATTCGGTCGCCTTTGCCTCGGACACTGTTACCACCGAGCGAACCCGGGCCAGCGCAGTTTCTCTGGCCAGTATCCACTGGTTAAGTAAAACAGGGTGATTAACGACGAAAGGCGCCATGCCCAAACCGGTGGAATTACCAATCCCGAGCCGTCGTTTAAGTTTGCTGTCTAGCGGAACAGCATTCGTCGGGCTATCGACTTTCGCCAGATGCTCAACGATATCCGTACTAAACGCGCGAATCATAAACACTGCCATCAGTTCGTTTTGAAACGGTGCATCAAACTCTTCACGATCACAGATAAAGCGACGATCAAGCGCACCAAACTTGCCCGATCCGTATACCGCTGTGGTGCGCATCAGGTAGCCCACGCTATCCAGTTCGGACTGCTCCGGTTGCATGCCTTTTGACAGTTGCTCGCGAACATAGTCGAACAGCCTGACCGATCGATTCGCTCGTGACAGTGACAATTCCGACTTGCCAATACGTCCCGCTTCCTGTTTTGGCACATTAATTTTTAACCGTTCGATATCAGCTTCAGTCGGTGTGCCGTCAAACAGGGTAAACGTCGCATCCCATTCCTCGGCAATGACCCGATCAGATCGTTTTGACGGATCGAGATCATTGCCAAATGCGATCAGACTGTACGACCGTTGCGGACCAGTTGCTGTATAAACCGCCACTCCAACACCTTTTTGGTCGACACGCCACAGCGATCGCTCGAATGACCAGCGGTCCGCGGTTAATCGACGCAGCAAAACACGCATAAACGAGAGCCGGGTCTGATGAAACGAGCCGAGCCTCGACAAGCGCATCACCTGCTCCGGAGGCCTTGGTGGCACTGAAACTGTCGCATTCATTAGTGAGCGTCCATTGGTTTTCGTGTCTGAACTCGTTACGTCATAACGCGGGGGAACACAGCCAGATCTCATACTAATACGTTATGCTCGCCGTAAACCAGCAAGGACACACCAATGTACGACAGGCCACCTCTTTTCAATCGTCCCTTGAAAAACCACTGGTTCGGCCTTCGCCACGGTCAGAGCAAGGCAAATGTCGAGGGCCTTATAGTAAGCGACCCTGCAATCGGAACACTTGACTACGGACTAACGAAAGACGGCGAAGCTCTCGCAATTGCAAATTTGCAGGAAACACTGACACAGTATCCGCAACTGGATAAACGCCAGGTACGTATTTTTTCGTCAGATTTTATCCGTGCCCGGGAGACCGCCCTGATCGCTGCTGAAACAACCGCTACCGTGTTCGAGGTGAAATATAGCCAATGCCTGCGGGAACGCTATTTTGGTCGTTGGGATTTAACCGCTTCATCCAATTATAAAAAAGTCTGGGAAGCAGACCGCGACGATCCCGGCCACACCGGTCACGATGTTGAATCAGCAGTGGCTGTCGCGACACGCACTGTTTCATTAATAGAATCACTGGAGCGCGACTATTCGAAGCAGATTTTTTTTCTGGTGTCGCACGGCGATACGCTACAAATCCTCGAGTGCGTTTTTCGCAACTTGCCCGTGTGTAGTCATCGATCACTGCCTGCGCTTGAATTGGCCGAGCTGCGCAATTTGTCCGGTCTTCACAAGACAGGCGAGCATGCATGAACAGCCGGTTTATGACACCGGGACAAAATTCTCACGAAAGAAGCGTAACCAGTTGCCACCCATTACCAGCTCAGTATCGTGCTCGCTAAAACCCGCCGCTAAAAGGCCGTCTCGCAAATTGCAAAAGTGCCGATTATCTGTAAACCACTCTGGTTGTGGGGGAAAGCCAGCATTCTCCGCGCTACCTTCACCGTAATCTATTTCCTTTGACCAGCGACCGACTCGCATCCACTCGACCACGGAATCGGGCTGATCCTGACAAAGATCAGAGCCAATACCGATATGTTCAACGCCAACAAGCTCTGCAGTTCTCGTTGCCATCTCGCAGAAGCTGTCCAGTGTGCACTCGCTTTTTCCACGCAGGTGATGCGGGTACAGCGAAAAACCGAGCATACCTCCACTCTCGGCCAACGCCTTGATAACGGCGTCCGATTTATTGCGCAGCGCCGGTTGCCAAAAATGCGGGTTGGCATGCGTTATCGCAATCGGACGTTCGGATAGCTCAATTGCTTGCAGGGTGGAGCGCTCCGCAGAGTGGGACATATCAATAACCAGCCCTACCCGATTCATCTCCCTGATCACCTGCCGTCCCATGCGCGTGATGCCCGGATCTTCGGTCTCGTAGCAACCAGTCGCCAGCAGGGACTGATTGTTGTAGGACAACTGCATAAACCGCGCACCAAGGGTATGCACGATTTCAACAAGACCAATATCATCCTCGATTGGCGACGGGTTCTGAAATCCGAAAAAAATCGCCGTGCGACCAGACTGTTGCGCAAGCTCGATATCACTTGCCCAGCGCCCCATAAATATCAGCTCCGGGTACTGTTCAAACCATCGGTTCCATTGTTCAAAGTTCAGTACCGTCTCGCGAAAATTTTCATGGTAGGCAACAGTCACATGCACCGCATCAACACCGCCTTCCCGCATTTGTCGAAAAATCTTTTCGGACCAGTTGGCATATTGCAAACCATCCACCACCGGTGTTTTTAATTCAGTCATATCATCTCGTTGTAGCGCGGCCGCGGCTGCACAGGTTCGATAACTCAGGCCTTTGTTGTTGCCACGGCTCACGTAATCGATTCGCCGGCAAGTTCAGCATTATAGGCCCGCTTTTACGTTCTGGAACACTATCCGGCAACCTGCGGTGCATCAAACCCAGGAAACCGGTAGCATGCATCCCGCAACTGGCCAGATCGTTATGAGCAATGTCCCGCTGCCTCCTGCACGTCTCTGGTCAACTATACTGGCGTGTTCACTTTGCCACTATTTCCGCACGCACTACGTATGACCCCGACATCTGAAGATCTTTGGTTCCTGCCACTTGGCGGCTGTGGCGAAATCGGTATGAATTTCAATTTGTACGGCCATGATGGCAAATGGCTGATTGTCGATTGTGGTCTGACATTTTCGGACGCACCGGACACAGCGGAAAAACAGAACAACAACACGCGCAATGTGCAAATGGCCGATCCGGCATTCATTGTCGAGCGACGCGACGATATCGCAGGCATGATCATCACCCATGCTCATGAAGATCACATCGGCGCCGTGCAGTATCTGTGGCCGCTGTTACAGTGCCCGCTATTCACCACGGCTTTTACCGCGCAAATTCTGCAGCGCAAACTATCCGAAACCACATTTGCCGCAGATGTACCGGTTCGCGTGGTGGAACGCTCGGACTGCATCGACATCGGTCCTTTTTCGGTGGAATGGATCGGCATGACGCATTCGGTACCGGAACCCTTTAGCTTGTTGATCAAGACAGATGCCGGCAAGGTACTCCACTCTGGCGACTGGAAACTCGACAGCACGCCTGTGGTTGGCGAGCCTTTTGATGTCGATCGTTGTCGTTCACTGTGCAACGAAAATATCGATGCTATCGTTTGCGACTCGACAAACGCGACTGTTTCCGGAACAACTCCTTCAGAGGCAGAACTGTACGCCGGCCTGAAACAGATTGTGGAGCGCGCCAGTGGTCGAGTGGTAGTAACCTGCTTCGGCAGCAACCTGGCAAGGGTTGCGACGCTCGCACGCATAGCAGATGAAACCGACCGTCACCTAGGTCTGCTCGGGCGCTCCATGATTAATATGGTGAGTGCCGGACGAGCTACCGGGCTACTGCCGGTTGATGGCGTGAGTGTCGATCCCGATCACCTGGGTTATCTGCCACCGGAGACAGTCCTGCTGCTGGCAACCGGAAGTCAGGGTGAGCCGCGCACAGCGCTCAATCGCCTGAGCCAGAATTCCTTTCGCGACATGAATCTGCAATCCGGTGATACCATTATTTTTAGTTCCCGCGTTATACCTGGTAACGAGGCAAGCGTCGAAGCTCTGGTGGCCCGCCTTGAAACACTTGGCTGTGAAGTCTTTACCGAACGCAACGCAGCACTTCCAATCCACGCTTCGGGTCACCCCGCTGCGGATGAGTTGCGCACTATGTACGACTGGGTGCAGCCCAAAGTAGCCATACCGGTACACGGTGAAGAAGAACACATGCTGGCCAACGTACAAATCGCCGCCGACGCCGGCATACCTCAGCAGTTACGCGGAACAAACGGTGATCTTTTTGTTATCGCCCCGCAACGCTCGATCCGCCGAAATGCGTTTAACGCCGGACGTCTTGCGTTACAGGGATCAAAGCTTGTACCCGTGTGAAAGCCATCAATTGCGCTTACGTTGCGGGGCGACTCGAGCCAGTGCTATATGCCGGTTAACCACGAGGACCTGACCACCGGGTCTGTTTACAGGCATCTGATTGCTCTGGCCATCCCCGCTGCCATGGCGATGATATTCAATACACTCTACAACCTGACGGACTTCTGGTTTGCCGGACTTTTGTCAGATACGGCACTTGCGGGTGTCTCAATCGCTGGCAGCGTGTTTTTTCTTATCATATCCATTGGTGCGGGTATGCAGAATGGTACAACGGCTGTCATTGCCAACGAAGTCGGCAAAAAAAATATGCAGGATGTCCCCTATTGGCTGAACCAGGCCGCCGGGCTAGGCATTGTGATATCCGCTATCTCGTTAACGACGGGATATATTTTTGCCGACGACCTTATTCGGTTTCTAGGCGCAGAGGTGCACGTTGCCCCCTACGCCAACCGCTACGTTTCAATTGTTTTGATCGGCTGTTTTACATTTATTCTTTCTGCGGTTGCGGCCGGCACTCTAATGGCACTGGGTGATACCAAATCAAATCGCAACGCCCACCTTATGGGTTTTATTGCCAACTTCGGACTCACTCCACTACTTACCTTTACGTTTGGCCTCGGGGTAACCGGACTTGCGCTGTCTACGGTTATCATCAAGGCACTCACCGGCGTATACCTGTTTTTTCGCTTGAAGCAACGACTGGGCAACTGGTGTCATCCGGCCTTCGATTTTCGACACTGGAAAGACCTTTTGCGGCAGGTTATTCCGGCAAGTTTTAACATGCTAACTATTATTCTGGGCGGCTTCATCACGGTATCGTTTATCGGCCGCTTTGGCAGCGATCATGTCGCGGGCTACGCCGTTGGTTTAAGACTGGAGCAGGTGTTACTGCTACCTGCACTGGGGCTGTTTTCTGCAGTAATGGCAATGATTGGCCAGAATCACGGAGCCGGAAACTCTGGCCGCGTAATAGAGACTTACAAAAAGTCGCTGCTTATCGGATTGGGAATGTCCGTTGTGTCGATTCCGGTGATGGTTTTGCTGTCCCCCCTGCTGATCAGCACATTTTCATCCAACCCGGAGATCATCAATACAGGATCGACCTATCTGAGAATTGATTCCATTGCTTTCTTTTCATACGTGGTGCTTTTTATCGGAGTGGCCAGCCTTCAGGCGATCAAGCAGCCCGTTTTCCCCATGTACCTGGGCATTGCCCGCCAATTCGTAATTCCTGCCTGCCTCAACTACTGGCTGATCGTGGTAATGGGTTATCCGATGCTATGGTGTTTTGTGAGCATAGTGAGCGTGGTGTTAATCAGCTCAATTATCTGTCACTGGTACACCTGGAGGCAACTAACCCGACTGCAAACCGGCCAGTAACGCGCAAACTGCCAATGCCGCAGTTAAACCACAGGCAAGAGTCAACTATATTATAAAGCTGCACGCATCAACGGTAAAAATACAAGCAGACCACAAAGCAGCGCAATAAAGGCCGCTATAAAAACCCCGGCAGCGGCCACGTCTTTGGCTTTACCGATCAGAGGATCATCGTGCGGACATACCCGATCGCCTATATATTCAATAGCCGAGTTCAGTGCTTCAGCGACCCATACCAGCGCAATCGCCAGCAGAAGAATCAACCATTCACTGATGCTCGCACCCAGGGTAAATGCCAGCGTTAGTACAACCACCGTTGCACACAAATGCACTCGTGCATTATGCTCTTCCTTCAACAGTGTTTTTATACCGGCCAGAGCGTAAGTCATACTATGAAAGCGGGCTCTGATCGAAAATTTACTATCCATACAGCAGTTTCCGGTTACTCATCAACGCTCAAAAGAAGCAAGCCATTGTTGTACATCACCCACCTCGGCCGGATGATGAACTACCCGGAATGCGTGAGCCGGAAAATCAGCTGGTAGCCGGCTTCGAATAGATTGCCAGCGAGTCTCGCTTTTATCGTCCTCAGGTGGAATCTCCGTCCCGGGGATTGACTCATTGGCAAAAATGTCCCGAATCAGGATAGCCACGATCTGATTGCCGTAGTCACGTGCGATTTGTAAATAGATCTCGGGATCTTTCTCTCCGCTATCTCCTATCAATACAAAGCGACGTTCGGGAAAACGCTGTAACAGACTTCCGATGGTCTTGATTTTGTAGTCCATTGAGTTTAGAAAAAAACGTACAAAGCTCTCGTCGCCTACATAGAAATGCCGTTGAGACACAGAACCATCAGGATAATACTTTCCCAGAAAAGAACTCAGACTCGGGTACAGCTGCCATGGAGATGAGGAAACGTAATGAAAGCAAACATCGAGCTTTTGCAGGGAATAATAAAAATCCGGAAAACCTGGTGTTTCCCTGTATTGGTCAAAAAAAACACCTTTTACAAGATCCCTTTTGCGTGTGACATTACTGATTTTGATAGTATCGTCGATGTCGGAGATTACTGACAGTCCCCGCGCAGGCACCAGTTGAACAAAACCCGGAGATTGAACGCTACCCGGTGCCGCATTTACAACGTTGCACTCAAGCATGGAACCTTCGGTTGCAGCCCCGTGATAGTTCACTTCAAATTCCACATGCCCGTTGCGGCCACTACGCGGTGATGTGAAAATCTCACCACCAATTTGTATCGATACTTTTTTGTTAATCTCCCGGTCGGCCATAAACCAGCTTATTCGGTGGCGAAACAGATCTGCGTCCTCCGGAGTATCTACAACCCCCGAAATATCCAGTAATTCCAGCAGTGCACGCTGCCCGATGCGGCGTGACAGCGATCCTTTTTCCAGTTCAACTACCCAGGCATGTAACGGCACAACCCATCCACCGCCCGACGACGGGTAAGCGCTTTGCGGAAACAACACGACCGTTTCATCCGCTTTAATTGTTGAACCGTAGCGCAACCACCGATAAGGGTACGTACACCAAAGCCACAGTTTTCGCAGGAAAGCAGTCACAACGCTGCCAGCGATAATCGGTAAACGTCGCTAACCATGCTATTCAAACCCGCGAAGCCGGGCGGTCCGATTGAACTGCAAACCGGCATTACGTTTTATCGTTTTCAAGACGATATCCGACTTAACCTGCGCGACTAGTGGATGGGGCAACAATTGACGGTGAATAACGTCAGCCAGTTCGTCAAGCGACCTCACTCGCAAACGCAACACGTAGTCAGTATCTCCGGTGATCGCATGCGCTTCAATAACCTCACTGATCTGCGCTATGAATAGAGAGAATTCATCAGAGGCCGCCTCGCTGTGCATAGCAAGCGATACCCGGGTTAGCGACTCTATAGAATACCCTAGCAAACCAGCATCCAGTTCTGCCCGGTACGCGACGATAACACCGCTCTGCTCAAGCGCTGTTCGCCTGCGCGAGCACTGCGACGGCGACAGATTAACCAGATCACTCAGTACAGTGTTTGTGAGGCTTGCGTCGTTCTGCAATGCCAGCATTATGGCTATATCCGCACGATCATGCGTCATAATTATAAGTACTTCGCTTTCGATGCAATATTATTGCATATTTCGTCCGCCAGGCCTCGATTACGCGCCCACCGTGTGCACGGAATTTGCCAAACTTGTCTGTCTCGTTAGCATTTCATGAAGGAGTCGTACTATGGGTCCATTTCCGCACGATAGCGATCCTGCCACCATCAGCCAGGAAAACCCGGCAGGAACCGACGGATTCGAATTCGTTGAATTCGCTCATCCAGACCCGCAGAAACTCGAAGCCCTGTTTGTTCGCATGGGCTACCAGCCAGTCGCCACCCACAAGCACCTCGATATATCCCTCTACCGCCAGGGCAAAATCAATTACCTCATAAACAGAGACACCCGAACACACGCCTCCGGATTCGTTAAGGAAAAAGGACCGTGTGCACCGTCCATGGCCTGGCGAGTTGTCGACGCCGCACACACACTGCAACGTGCCATCGATCTCGGCGCAAAGGAGTACACCGGGGACTACAAATCAATCGATGCCCCTGCGGTCTACGGCATTGGAGGATCTCTGCTTTATTTTATTGAGACCTACGGTGAAAAAGGCTCCCCGTACAGCGACAATTACAACTGGACTGACGAAGTTGATCCCGCCCCCGAAGGGGTAGGGTTTTATTATCTCGATCATCTGACCCATAACGTCGAGCGCGGCAATATGGACACCTGGTACCGGTTTTATGCGGACACCTTTAACTTCAAGGAAATTCGGTTCTTCGACATTGAGGGACAGCATACCGGGCTGACCAGTCGGGCACTCACATCCCCCTGCGGGAAAATACGTATCCCGATCAACGAAAGCTCCGATGATAAAAGCCAGATTGAAGAATACCTGCGACAATACAAAGGCGAAGGCATACAGCATATCGCAGTTGGTTCAGAAGATATCTATACCGCCACCGATGCTATCGCCACTCGTGGTCTTGAATTTATGCCGGGCCCGCCCGACACCTACTACGAGCAGTCTCAACAACGTGTTACCGGTCATACGGAACCGCTTGATCGCATGAAACAGCACGGCATCCTGATTGATGGCGAAGGTGTGGTTGACGGTGGTACGACAAAAATTCTGTTACAAATATTTTCGAAAACAATCATTGGTCCGATTTTCTTCGAGTTTATACAACGCAAAGGCGATGACGGCTTCGGCGAAGGCAATTTTAGAGCACTGTTTGAATCTATTGAAGAGGATCAGATTCGCCGCGGCGTTTTGAAAAATACCGGCGAATGACAGGCAGAATATTGCATACTGTCGTTCAAGAGAAACAGGGGATGCCAGCGATACAGCATTGCCTGAAAAAGCACAACGCTATACTCATTAACCTTTCTGAAACCTTTCTGACGGCGTTTAACCATGTCTGTGTTTACACTTCCCGAAACCGCTGCCGATCCTCTGTTAAACCTCATCGGCCGCTTCCGTGACGATCCACGCTCCGACAAAATTGATCTCGGTGTTGGCGTTTATCGCGACGACTATGGCAATACTCCGGTGCTGGCTGCGGTAAAGTCCGCAGAAACAATATTGCACGAGCAGCAAGACAGCAAAAGTTACCTCGGGCTTACCGGGGATGACGAATTCGTCTCCGCGCTGGCCGACCTGGTCTTCGGTCAGAATACCGGTCGCCATATCGCCGGAGCGCAAACACCTGGTGGCAGTGGCGGTTTACGGTTAGCTGCCGAAGCGTATAAGGCAGCGCACCCGGATGGCACCTTATGGGTCGGCCTGCCTACCTGGCCAAACCACCTGCCACTGATTCAGTCAGCCGGTGTACATACCCGAACTTACCCCGGCTTCTCGAGAGAAACACAGACCATTCTTTTTGATTCTCTGCTCGAACATCTGAACACTGCCAGCCCCGGTGATGCTGTACTGCTGCACGGCTGCTGCCATAACCCGACAGGGGCCGACCTGACCGAAGAGCAGTGGACGACACTCGCAGGCCTGTTGCAACAGAAAGAACTGATCCCCCTTGTCGACCTCGCCTACCACGGCCTGGGTTCAGGAATGTCAGAAGACCTGAAGGCGACCAGAATCATCGTCGCCAGCTGCGCACAAACACTGGTCGCTGTCAGTTGCTCAAAGAACTTCGGGTTGTATAGAGACCGGGTCGGCGCTGTGTATCTGGCGGCGGACGATCAGACCCTGACACAACGCGGACAGGCATACTTCGGCCAAAGCGCACGGTTAATCTACTCAATGCCACCGGATCACGGTGCTGCCGTTGTCCGGCTAATTCTTACCGATGATCAATTGCGTGATCTCTGGCAAACCGAACTCAACACAATGGTTAAACGTGTTCAGGGACTGCGCCACGCCATCGCCACCAGCGGCACTGATCTCGGGATGCAGTTCGTCAATGAACAACGCGGCATGTTCTCTTTGCTGGAATTGCAACCCGAACAGGTAGATACGTTAATCAACAAACACAGCGTGTATCTTGCGGGTGATGGCCGGATTAATATCGCCGGATGCCAGCTCCCGCAAGTCGAACGATTTATCGATGCACTTTCTCAAGTCGGGTTTAATAGCGGTTAGCAATACCTTGTCTCATCGTCAGGCTATGGTCAGACACGTAAGTACTTTTACCTGATCCCGTCAGAGTCGGTTAAAGATTTCTACAACGATGTCGTTAACCGCGGTACATAGGTGAATTGCCGTGCCAGATAGCGAGCAATACGCTTGCATTGCATCGATCCGCACACTGCCAAAGCACCTGGACACACTCAACGCGGGTTAAATCCGCATTGCAACCACCAGACTTTCGAATAAGGAAATTCAGAGCCTGGCCTGTACAATTTTTAATGCACAAACAAACTGGATCAGCGTTGCAACCAGGCGCTGAACCTGGAGTCGGGGTATTTCATGCTGGCAGCTAGCTGGCAAAAAAATAGCCTCGACAAACTACGCTTCGATACGGATGTTGAAGACTTTGCATACACAGACCATTAAATCACGGTACTTTCCGAAACAGATATCTGCTTTCCTGCTATCTGCAGCACTTGCACTTGTCAGCGGAATATCCGGCGCCGACGATATTGAGGTCTATCTCGGGCAGGCTATTGGTTCGTACCTCGCCTCGACTTCAACAACTTCAAACACTGCAGGGGAGGACGAACTCCCGAATCGCGGGTTTCTTAAAAACATTGAGTACGCCACCTACTTTGCAGAGGCGCAAGCTAGTTCGAGTAGTATTGTTCGCAACACCGTAGGCTACGAACTATTTCAGGACAGCCCCGACTGGAAGAGCATACCCGATTTTGACGACTACGCTGCTGTTGCGCAGGGTACAACAGGTTCCATTAGTGAATATCCGCGTATTGGAAACAGCTACTACGCATTCAAATACACATCTGTTATTAACGTACCCGCCGATGGCAACTACACGTTCTATACTTCCTCAGATGATGGAAGCAAGCTGTTTATCGACGGGAATCGCATCGTCGACAACGATGGTTTACACGGCACACGAACTCGCAGCGGATCCACCTGGCTAAAAGCAGGCCCTCACAATTTGGTTGTCACCTTTTTTGAAAGAAGCGGCGGTGATGAGATATTCGCACAGTGGTCAGGCAATGGTATTGCAAAACAACCGGTTGAACCCTGGCTACTGCCACTGCCGAATCGAGATGCTGTCACCTATGACTATTTCGAAGGGAACTGGACCAACCTGCCGGACTTCGATGCTTTGACAGCGGTATCAAGTGGAACAATAAACAACTTTACGCTTGCCCCTAAACTCCGCAACGACAACTACGGTTTTCGATTCAACTCAAAACTGAATATCCCGAAGAGTGCCGACTACACTTTTTATCTCGGATCCGACGATGGAAGTCAATTGTATATTGATGGTGAAAAAATAATAGACAATGACGGCATACACGGAAATGACGAGCGTACAAAAACCGTCTATCTGGCAGGTGGCATCCATACTATAAAAGTCAACTACTTCAACGCACAGTCAGGTGGTAGTTTGGCAGTGAAGTGGTCTTCAGACGAGATCAACAAGCAAGACATCGCCACCTGGCTTAGCGACGGCGGCACAGTCGCTTCCACATCGATTTCAGGCAGTCTGATTAAAAACGCCTCATACACCGGTGACGAGTATCTGAGTGAAACTAACGGCGATCCCGATGGATCAACGTCGTCAATTGAACTCGACGAAACAGCGACTGCAACCCCCTGGGAGTTATATCACGCAGGCACCAACAGCAGTGGCAACGACATTGTGACCATTATTTCAAGCGTCTCTGACCGCATACTATACGATTCCGGCTCAAGTGCAAAAACCGATGAAAAAGGTTGGTCGGAAAAACATCGATGGGAGATGATAGAACAAACGGACGGCAGCTATCAATTTAAAAACCTGAGCACTAATCGCTACCTTTATGCTGACTCAGGGACCAGTGTAAAAACAAGCTCAACATCAACCGGCGAAAATCGAAAGTGGTCGTTGAACAGCGCAGCACCAAACGCCATCACGCAAACTGATACTAGTGAATGGGAGTTTATCAAGGCAAATATTACAGAAGACGGTAATCAGACCATCAGACTACGCAATTCTGAAACCGGCGGCTACCTTGGCACACATCAGTCGGGTGGCAACGCACTGGTATATATTCCCGTTACTGTGTCCGCGTTTGAAGAATGGGAAATCATTGACGCCGGCCGGGATATCATACAGCTACGCAACTCGGGTGATGGTCGGTACCTGCTGGCCTCCGGAACCGACAATCAGTTCAACGTGTCGACCCACCCGGGTCCTGCTGCCAGCAACGATATGTCATGGACAATCATTCCACTCACTACCAGCACTTCTACATCAACCGGTACTGGCATAGTTCAGCCAAATATTCTTTTTGTACTCGATGCTTCTGGCTCGATGAACTGGACCGACTCAGGTGAAGAAGGCACACGACTTGAGAGAATGAAAGACGCATTGAATATCGTGATTAACTCGATCAGCGATGTCAATGTCGGGCTAATGCGCTTTAGCCATAGCTACAGTGGCGGGCGTATACTGCATCCGGTAGCACCCATAGGAAACATTCGTCAGAACCTGATCGGTATTGTCGACGACATTGTCGCAAGTCACGGCACCCCGACAGTCGGAGCACTGTTTGAAGCCGCCAGGTACTTTCGTGGTGAAGCAGTGGAGTTTGGCAAGAAACGGGCTTACAACTATTACTACTCGGGATCGCAGTACTCAAGAGTATCCACCCCTTCCAGCTACACAGGTGGCACAGTGGTTCGCTCCGGCAACTGCAATGACGGCGATCCGAATCACCGGGATTGCAGGTCCGAATACATAAGCGGCTCACCGGTTTACACATCACCAATGATAAGCGAGTGCCAATCCAATCATATAGTGATTCTGACGGACGGAACGCCTACCAGCAAAGCGGTATATGACGCGCAGAAACTGGTACCTGGCAACTGTGCGGTAGCCTCTGCAGCGGATGGACAGTGTGGTGAAGAGCTGGCGAACTTTCTGGCAACCAATGATCAATCCGGCAATGTTACAAATACCAACACCATCACGACGCATACTATAGGTTTTAACTTCTCCAATGAGTGGCTTAAATCGGTAGCTGCCGCCGGGCAAGGCAAGTTCTATACAGCAGACTCGGCGTCTGAATTGCAATCGGCGATAGAAAGCGTGCTGGCAGATGCAAGGGCTCACGAACATACCATCGTTGCACCCACCGTCAGTATCGATCAAACAACCAGGATCTCGCACAGAAACGACATCTACCTCGCACTATTCGAGCCCTCTTATTCGGCAGCGTGGCCCGGCAACCTGAAACGATACCACTTTGATGGTGATATCAAAGACAGTCACAATCCACCTGCACTGGCGGTTGACCCCGATACCGGTACCTTTCTGGAAACAGCAAAAAGCTACTGGTCTCCTTCAATCGACGGCGGCAACGTTGTGGCAGGAGGTGCCGCATCTCAGCTCGACCTTGCCACAAGAACCGTTACCACCTACCTGCCCGGCAATTCACCCGAACTTACCGACACATCAAACCTGCTCTCAAGCGACAACCTCACCGCCGCGCACTTCGGTCTCCCGGACACATCGCTTAACCTGACCTCACAGGATAAAGACCAACTGGTCTTATGGGCCAAAGGGGTCGATGTACTCGACTGGAACAACAACGGCGATTTTACCGATACCCGCAAATACATTGGTGACCCCTTGCATTCGACCCCGGCGATAATTACCTACGACTGGACCGGAACCGAACACGACTCGGTAATATTCTTTGGCACCAATGAAGGTTATCTGCACGCCATCAACAGCGCTGATGGCGGCGAGGTATTTTCCTATATACCGCAGTCACTGCTCGGCAAACTCAAGTACAACTATGTTAACCAGCCAGGCTATGCAAAAACCTACGGACTGGACGGTCCGCTGACTACCTGGGTGCAGGATAAAAACTACAACAGTAAAATTACAGAAGACGACGATCAGGCATTCCTGTACGCCGGTATGCGCCGCGGCGGTAGAGACTACATTGCACTGGATGTCACTAAAAAAGAAAAACCGAAACACAAGTGGACTATAAAGGGCGGTCAGGGTGATTTTACAGAGCTTGGGCAAACCTGGTCGAAACCAACCCTTGCCACAGTTAATCACCCGACCACCGGTGCAGCAACCAAAGTGCTTGTGTTCGGTGGTGGCTATGATACCCGACAAGACGATGTCAGTGTGCGATCAGTCGATTCAGTCGGTCGTGCACTATATATGGTTGACGCCGATAGCGGAGATCTTATTTGGCGCGCCAGTCCAAATCTCGATGCGAACCTGATTCTCTCTGATATGCAGTACAGCATGCCGTCCGACCCGCGTGTAGTCGATATGGACGGTGACGGATTGGCCGAACAGATTTATATCGGCGATATGGGTGGACAAATATGGCGATTCGATATCGACAACAACGCGAGTTACGCAGCCGACTTTATCAAGGCAGGTGTTATCGCCAATCTTGCCGGTGATGAAGAGCAAAACGCCCGTCGATTTTACAATACACCTGACATTTCACTGATAAAAAATGACGATGAACCCACACTGGCTATTGCTATTGGATCAGGCTATCGCGCACATCCGCTGGACACGCGAGTTAAAGACCGGTTTTATGTATTGCAACAGCCAGTCACCGCCGGCCAGTATGGTGTTAGCGAAGGTGGCAGCTACCGTGCTGTTAACAACGATGATCTGTTTGATGTAACCGACAACGCAATTGGCGAAGGCGATGACAATGAAAAAACCCTGGCCATCGCGGAACTGGAAACTGCAAGCGGCTGGTTTCTCGAACTCAAGGAGTCCGGAGAAAAAACGCTTTCGACATCGGTAACCATCAATAACCAGGTGATGTTCACCAGCTACAAGCCGGGTGAGGGAGGCGCTTGTGATCGGGTTCTGGGTGGCGGCAATCTCTATGTTCTGGATATATACAATGGCACGCCCGTTCTGGACCTCTTCACCGAGAACAACCCTCTCGACAATTCACTAACAAAAGAAGATCGAATTCAATCTCTTGAACGGCCAGGTATACCACCTTCTCCGCGAATGATGTTTCCAGAGAGCAGCAGTCCAATATTGATGATTGGACCAGAAAAGGGGCCCGATGTTGATGTCGGGCCCCTGATGCGAAGAATGTGGTGGTCAGAGATACCGGACTTTTAGCGAACAAGTCCCCGGTTGGTACGGCAACGCTTCTGCCGTACAGGACTCCCGGCTTATTATCGGGCATTGTTTTGAAATCACTCATCGTGCAATGATGTAAGCCGGTTTCAGACATATACAGGGTTTGCTACCAGCAAACTGCCCTTCCAGTATGACGATGAAAATCGCAATAAAACCTCGCCATAAAAGCCTGTCCGGGCTTGTCCGGTCGATCTGGTGTTACCAGTCAAATCCGATTCACGACTACGAACAGATTCAACCCGGTACAGGCACGCAACTTATCTTCAACCTTCAAAGTGACGAACTTGCACATCGAAGTGTTGCAGGGACTCACTATAAAAGAACCGGACCTGTCGCCATACAAGGAGTTCTGACCACACCGGTGCTGATCGAAACATCACAAAAGCGCAATCTTTGTGGCGTCGCATTCAGCAGTTTTGGCCTTACTGCATTATGTGAATTAAACGCATCTCGTTTCACTGATACAATTGTGGACGCCTCGGATGTCTGGGGCGAAAAGGCAATGAATTTACGCAATGAATTGATTGACGAAGCCGATCTTTCCAGCCGATGCCAGATGATTGAAAATTTTCTGGTTGGGCAACTCATAACCGATAGCAACGAAAACAAACTGATCGCAAAGATTCTTCTACAGATGAAGAACGGTGATACGTTATCTGTTATCCGCCAGAAAGTCGGATTATCGCAACGCGGTTTATACAGCCTTTTCGAAAGGCGCATCGGTGTTCGTCCAAAGACATTCGCGCGAATAGAGCGCTTTGCAACAACGCTTGACGCAATATCCGCTGATGAGCCCCTGAGCAAAATTGCCGCTGACAAAGGTTTCTCTGATCAAGCACATTTTAGCCGCGAGTTTCAAACATTTGCGGGATACACTCCACGCGAGCACCAGCCGATTGCAAATGAAAATCGCCACGCCCGTACCAGGGTGGGAAAATTATTCAAGACGTCGGATAGTGAGTAAAGTATTGTACTCACATGGCTACTTACTCAACGCTACATCCCAGACTTGTTGTTGCTGACCCTGACGCTGCCCTGAAGTTCTACCAGCACGCGCTTGGCGCCGAGATCATCGAGCGTTTTACAGATAATCAGAATCGCGTTGTTCATGCCGCTTTTTCGCTCGACGAGACGTTGATATCATTAGCCCAAAGCGTACCGGAATGGGGCTTGCTCGATCCTCTCGCGCTGAACGGATCCCCTTGCCTGCTGCACTTTACCGT
Organism: uncultured Granulosicoccaceae bacterium; assembly: GCA_964409275.1. Lineage (GTDB taxonomy): Bacteria > Pseudomonadota > Gammaproteobacteria > Granulosicoccales > Granulosicoccaceae. Next base: position 54,521 of record CAYPCS010000021.1, on the reverse strand, counting down.
TTCAGATCCCGATCGCACCGCAGAGCGCATGCTGAGCCGTGGTGGAAAAACGATCATCGATATTGCCGACAGGCCCTACGGAAAACGCGAAGGTCGAATTGCCGATCCGTTCGGCCATCTATGGATACTCAGTAAAACCATTGAAAATCTGGCAGCCGAAGAGATAAGCCGCCGCTTAAAACGATAGTTCGCAATTTATCCTGGTGATACAGACGCGCAGGTGCCGTTGACTATTACCGGGAATAATTATTTTAGACGTGTGGCGCGGCTGCACTGGATCGAGCAACCAGTTCTACGTCAAGCGTAGTAGATCTGTTTTCTTCACGATCGCTATGAAGCTTCTCCAGCAGCTCGTTAGCCGCGGTAATTCCAAGCTGGCGGGTTGGCTGCCTGATCGTAGTGAGAGCCGGAGAGTAATACTGTGCGATATCGATATCATCAAAGCCGACAATAGATACGTCATCCGGCACAGATACAAGATTACGCCCGAGTTCGGCAATCATACCAATTGCCATGAGATCACTTGCACAAAAAACCGCACTCGGTCGCCGCTCAAGTGCGAGCCAGCGGGTGGCAGCAATGACACCGGATGCCAATGTAAAATCGCCGGCAAAAAACCACTCGTCGCGCACCTCCAGACCATGATTATGGAGCGCTTTAATTGTGGCGCGACGGCGCTCAACGGTGAGCACATTTTCGTCTGGCCCGGCAACATGCCCTACACGGGTATGGCCAAGCTGAACCAGATGATCAATAGCAAGCCGTGCTCCTTTAACGTTATCAGAGCGAACACTGCTACATTCATCTCCATGTGGCCACTCACAGGCAAATACCACGGGCAGTGTTAAATTACGGTTCTCATGCGACATGGCAACCTCTTGCAAACGCCCGTCCAGACAAATTATACCGTCTGCCCGTTGGCTGGTTAGATAGTCAGCAATATCGGCATACCGCGTTGGCTCTCCGGAGGTATCGAGCACCAGAACATTCACACTCGATTGTGTCATCACAGACTCAATCCCCGCGAGTATGTGGGAAAAAAACGGATTGCCAAGGTTCGGTATAAGCACGACAATCGCCCCGCTCTCCTGTCGGCGCAGATTGCGCGCAACGAGGTTGCAACGGTAGCCAACCCTGTGCGCCGCTTCAATCACCAGGTCTCGCGTTTCCGGAGCAACGCTTGATACCTGGTTAAGGGTTCGGCTGACTGTAGCGGTCGAAACACCGGCAAGTCGTGCTACATCCTTAATGCTGGGTGGGCGAGTCATTTTCTACATGGTTACCAGATGGCGTGTGCGCGAACTAAAACCTTGCCGGGAAAGCGTGATCACTCGCCAAAGAATTGTCTTTGCCGGTGCATAAAGAGATGTTGCGCTCCGGCACCGCGACGCAGTTTTTTCACAGTACCCATGCATTCCACAGAATAGCCTGGATAAACCAGGATACGGCACTCCAGGTAAATACTAGCATTTTTATCGAATGTAATCGTTTACAATTTATGCCATACTCGCCACCTTCCCGACTCAACCTGTATTTCGGGCGGGGCGGGATCAAGCAAATCACCGCAAAGAACACTTGGAGGATAATCATGCGTAAAGCAAAACTTTTACTGTCAGGCGTCACCGCACTCGCCACCACCAGCCTGTTCAACATCGCCCAGGCAACTGAACTGGAAGTCACCCACTGGTGGACTTCCGGTGGTGAAGCTGCGGCCGTCGCAGAATTCGCTAAAGCATTTGATGCAGCCGGCCACAAATGGATTGACGGTGCTATCGCCGGTTCCGGTGGTGTCGCCCGTCCTATTATGATCAGCCGCATCACCGGCGGCGATCCTATGGGCGCGACCCAGTTTAACCATGGCCGGCAAGCCGAGGAACTTGTCGAAGCGGGTTTAATGCAGGATCTTACCGAAGTCGCCGAAGCGGAAGACTGGGCCAGCCTGGTCAATCCGTCCTCTCTGCTGGACAGCTGCACACTCGATGGCAAAATCTATTGCGTACCGATTAATATTCATTCATGGCAATGGATCTGGCTAAGTCACAAGGCTTACGCAGACGCCGACCTGCCGGTTCCGACCAACTGGGACGAATTTGCCGCCAGTGCTCCCAGGCTGGCTGAGGCTGGCAAAGTGCCATTGGCGATGGGCGGCCAGTCATGGCAATCGAAAGGTGCTTTTGATGTAATGCTTGTCGCCCTGGGCGGGCCGGAATTGTGGCTGAAAATTGGTCAAAAAGATGCCGATGCGGTGATGAGCCCGGAAATGACTCGAGTTTTCGAAGCAGCCGCCAGTGCCCGGGAATTTGCCAAAGACTCCAAAGTGCAGGACTGGAACCAGGCAACCAACATGGTAATCACCGGTCAGGCAGGCGGGCAGATAATGGGCGACTGGGCGCAAGGAGAATTTCAACTTGCCAATCAGGTAGCCGGCAAAGACTATACCTGTCTCCCCGGACTGGGTGTAAACGAAGTCATCTCAACGGGTGGCGATGCCTTTTATTTTCCCAAACTCGACGATCCTGAAAAAACCAAAGCCCAGCTGGAGCTCGCCTCCCTGATGATGTCGAAAGCCGTACAGGTAAACTTCAATCTTAAAAAAGGCTCTTTGCCAGTGCGCGGTGATATCGATCTTTCGTCTGCCAATGATTGCATGAAAAAAGGATTAAAGATTCTGGCTGACGGCAACATTCTTCCTTCTGCAGACCAGCAGCTGTCGCCCGACACAACCGGTCAACTGGAAGATCTGATGGTTGAATTCTGGTCCGACACCTCACTGTCTGCAGCCGACGCGCAAAAGCGTTATTTCGACATCCTGTCTGACGCTGACTGATACATTCGAGCTTATAAGCACTGTCGATCCTCCGCCGACGCTCTCGCGTCGGCGGAAGACATAAAAAAATAATTGATGAATGATCAGTGACAAAAACTCTGTGAGCACCACAACACGTCCACCCGTGCGAATGTTTCGCAACCTGAATGCAAAGGTTGCCGCGATCCCGATGATACTGACAGCCGTCGTGGTTTTCTTTGGCGGTACGCTATGGACCATCGTCCACTCGTTCACCAAATCGAGGATGCTGCCAAAACTCAAGTTTGTCGGTCTGGATCAATACGAAAGACTGTGGGGCACCAACCGCTGGCTGGTTTCTATTGAAAACCTGCTGATATTTGGTGTTTGCTCACTTGTGTTTTCACTGATCATCGGTTTTTTACTCGCCGCGATGCTGGATCAGAAAATTCGTTTTGAAGATACGTTTCGCACTATTTTCCTGTATCCGTTCGCTCTGTCTTTTATTGTTACCGGTCTGGTGTGGCAATGGATTCTTAACCCTACATTTGGCGTACAGTCCATCGTCCGTAGTCTTGGTTGGCAGAGTTTTACGTTTGATCCACTCTACAATGCCGATATTGTTATTTACGGAGTGCTGATTGCCGCTCTCTGGCAGGGTACCGGGTTGATCATGTGCCTGATGCTCGCAGGACTCAGGGGTATAGATGAAGACATTTGGAAAGCCGCCCGCGTGGATGGAATTCCGAAATGGAAAACCTATGTGATGATTATTATCCCGATGATGCGTCCTGTATTCATCACTACGCTGGTAATTATCGCCGCTGGTATCGTCAAAGTGTACGACCTTGTAGTCGCTCAAACCAGCGGAGGTCCAGGTATATCGTCAGAAGTCCCGGCCAAATATGTCTACGACAATATGTTCAAACAGCAAAACCTCGGTCAGGGTTTTGCTGCTTCCACCATGATGCTGATCACTGTGTTAATTATATTGATACCCTGGGCCTACCTGGAATTTGGTGGCAAGAAACGTGGTTGAAAAGATCGCTATAAGTGCATCTGCCACTGCCAACAAGAGCGACAGTGACAGAGGCCCACGAGGACCAAAGCCGGCACGCCTGCTCTCACGGCGCAATATTTTTCTATATGGCACATTGCTGCTGGTGGCGCTCTACTACGCTCTGCCTCTGTACGTAATGGTGGTGACGTCACTTAAAGGGCTACCGGAAGTTCGCCTCGGCCATATTTTTTCCCCTCCACTTGAGATTACCTGGACTCCCTGGGTGAAAGCCTGGTCAGAGGCCTGCACCGGCCTCAACTGCGACGGGTTAAGCCGCGGTTTCTGGAACTCGGTCAAGATCACTGTGCCTTCGGTAATTTTGTCTATCGCCATTGCCTCTGTAAACGGATACGCTCTGGCGCACTGGCGCTTCAAAGGCGCCAATCTTTTTTTTACTATATTGATCTTTGGCGCGTTTATCCCCTACCAGGTGATGTTATATCCCATTGTTATATTATTACGTGAGATTGGTTTGTACGGAAAATTACCAGGCCTGGTGCTCGTACATACCATTTTCGGCATGCCAATATTGACTCTGCTATTCCGAAATTATTTCACTTCGATTCCGGAAGAACTATTCAAGGCGGCGCGGGTAGACGGTGCGGGTTTTTGGGGCATTTTCTTTCAGATTATGCTACCGATGAGCTTGCCAATCTTTGTTGTAGCAATGATTCTTCAAATCACCGGTATCTGGAACGACTTCCTCTTTGGCGTAATCTATACAAAACCGGAAAACTATCCCATGACGGTACAGTTGAACAACATTGTCAACTCGGTTCAGGGCGTCAAGGAATACAATGTCAATATGGCTGCCACATTGCTCACCGGTTTGGTACCTCTGATTGTCTATTTTATTTCCGGAAAGTTGTTTGTCCGCGGCATTGCTGCAGGTGCGGTTAAGGGCTGATTCATGAAAAGCAGCATATCTATAAAAAACCTGGCACTCTCTTTCGGGGAGATCAAAGTACTGGAAGACCTGGACCTTGAAGTGATTGACGGGGAGTTTCTGGTTCTACTGGGTTCCTCGGGATGCGGAAAGTCTACCCTGTTGAATTGTATCGCCGGTCTGCTGGAGGTCAACGACGGGCAAATATTTATTAAAGATCGCAATGTGACCTGGGAAGAACCCAAAGATCGTGGTATCGGCATGGTGTTCCAGTCATATGCCCTTTACCCGCAAATGAGCGTCAAAGGTAATTTGTCCTTTGGATTAAAAAACGCCGGCACAGGCAGGGCCGAAATCGAAAAACGCGTACAGCATGCGGCAGATATTCTGCAAATCGAGCCGTTGCTCAATCGAAAGCCTGCACATTTATCAGGCGGACAACGACAACGCGTTGCAATCGGTCGTGCCCTGGTTCGCGATGTTGATGTTTTTCTATTCGATGAACCACTGTCAAACCTGGACGCCAAGCTCAGGGCAGATCTTCGTGTTGAAATAAAACGCCTGCACAAACGATTGCAAAACACGATGGTTTACGTCACCCACGATCAGGTAGAGGCAATGACTCTCGCCAACCGCATCGCGATCATGCGTGACGGCTCAATTGTCCAGCTCGACACACCCAACGCAATATACAATACACCGGTCAACCGATTCGTGGCAGAGTTTATAGGATCACCCGGTATGAATTTTATCACCGGTTCGCTCATCCACTCCGATACCCCTCAATTCACGTTCGGCGATTCACAAATCCCGTTGCAACGCTACCCTTTTGAGCGCAACGATACCGCCGAGGGCGCACGATCAGCGCTTCTCGGAGTTCGGCCCGAACACATCGTGACCGGCGCAGCGCTAACAGACGCACACTGGTCTGAAACGGTCGTTGTGGATGTAGTCGAACCTATGGGGTCCGACACACTGATCTGGTCACAACTGAACAATCAGGACTTCAGATTCCGTGTGGACGGTCAAAGCAAACTGCGAAGCGGGGATACTGTAGAAACAGGTTTTGATCCGGCAAAGATATGCGTCTTCGACGCTGCCAGCGAGATACGCCTTTAACCCGCAAATGCGCATCAACGGGCTTGCAGTTCTGCTATGCATTACATCAACAGACAATCACCTCAAGGCGTTACCGCTATGACCTTTTCATTCCAGCTATACAGTGCAAGAAACTTCACACCGTGGGACCCTGTCTTCAAAACCATCGCAGAACTCGGTTATACCCAGGTAGAAGGCTACGGCTCACTATATGAGGATCCGGCTTCGTTAAAAGCAATGCTTGATACACATGGTTTAACCATGCCGTCAGGGCATTTTTCACTGGATGCACTGGAAAATGACTTTCCCTCGGTGTTGTCAGCAGCCAACACACTGGGCTGTACACGACTGTTTTGTCCGCACATCACCGAAGATCTGCGCGCACCAAATCAAAAGGGCTGGCAAAATTTCGCACAACGGCTGCAACACATTGGCAATCAGCTTCGCGAACAGGGGTTGCGCTTTGGCTGGCACAATCACGACTTTGAATTCATCTCGTGCCGCGATGGCAGTATTCCGATGCGCGTCCTGCTGGAAACTGCCTCCGACATTGACTGGGAAATAGATGTCGCCTGGGTGGCCAGGGGTGGAAGTGATCCCGTGCAATGGATCAGGGAATACGGTTCCCGAATCACAGCCGTGCATATCAAGGATATTGCAGGCGCAAATGAGTGTATTGATGAAGATGGCTGGGCAGATGTCGGTCACGGCACCCTGGACTGGCCCGGTCTGATGCAATATATAAAACAACATACAAATGCCGAATTACTCGTTGCAGAACACGACAACCCCAACGATTTTAATCGATTCGCCAGCCGCTCAATAACCGCAATGAAAAGCCACCCTTAAAATACTATGGCCGGCAGAATGACTAGTCCGGCCAACTAACAGCATTAGCCAGAATAATTTTTTTAATTACATCAACAATAAAATACCAATAATCAGGAACGGAGAGTCAGTGTGAGCCAACCTTTGGGCATCGGCATAATCGGCTGTGGAAATATAGCAGAAACCTACCTGCGACTTGCGCCATTGTTCAAAGATCTGGATATGCAGGCTTGTGCAGATATAGATCCTTCTGCGGCGACTGCAAGAGCAGAGGAATTTAACGTGACAGCGATGAGTGTCGAGGAACTACTGACTAACAAGGCTGTTGATATCGTTGTAAATCTGACTATACCCGCTGTTCATGCAGAGGTATCCGCCTCGGTGCTTTCTGCCGGTAAACACGTATTCTCTGAAAAGCCTTTCGCACTGTCTCTTGCCGAAAGCCAGACGCTGCTAAACATCGCCACCACTGGCAAGTTGCGCATTGGTTCAGCGCCCGACACATTTCTCGGCGGTGTTCATCAGCACGCGCGTGCGCTGATCGACGGTGGAGCGATTGGCAACGTTACAAGCGGCACAGCTCATGTACAAAGTCACGGCATGGAGTCGTGGCACCCCAACCCCGACTTCTTTTTTAAACCAGGTGCCGGACCGGTGCTGGATATCGGACCTTATTACATCACCAATCTGGTGCAGTTGCTTGGACCGGTTAGCCGTGTGGCGGCGCTATCAACAACCCCGTCCAGCGAACGCACTATCACCTCGGAGCCACGATTTGGCGAGAAAGTGAAAGTAGAGACTCCGACGACCATACACGCGCTGTTGTCTTTCGTAAGCGGCGCCACCATCACCCTGGCAACCAGCTGGGACGTATGGCATCACGGGCATCAACACATGGAGTTGTATGGTGAGACAGGCACGATCTATATACCTGATCCAAATTTTTTTGGCGGCGAACTTCGCTTGACCAAAGAAGAAAACCCGGTTGAGAATATCGAACCATTCGATCACCCGTTCGCGGTGCCCAATGAAGAAGATGATGATGGCACCATGAGAGCCAACTACCGAACAGCCGGACTGGCAGAGATGGCAAGTGCCATTATTCAACAGCGTGCACATCGGTGTTCCGCGACTCTTGCCACACACGTAGTCGATGTGATGACTTCAATTCTCGAATCCGGCGAGCGAGGCGAATTTATTGACATTGGCACCAGCTGTGAGCAACCCGCCCCACTGAGTGCCGCAGACGCAAGCGCGTTGCTAAAGTAGTGGTCCATCCAGCTAGCGTGATAAGAAATCCGGTATTGCAGGGATTCAATCCCGACCCCTCCATATGCCGCAGCGGTAACAACTATTACATTGCTACCTCAACTTTTGAGTGGTACCCGGGTGTACAGATACATCACTCAACCGATCTGGTTAACTGGTCACTTGTCTGTCGACCTTTGCAGCGAGCCTCACAGCTCGATATGCGTGGCAATCCTGACTCCTGTGGAGTCTGGGCTCCGTGCCTCTCGTTTGCAAACAAGCAGTTCTGGCTTGTCTACACGGACGTAAAACGACTCGACGGTAACTTTAAAGACGCACATAATTACCTTGTCACTTCGCCATCTGTTACCGGTCCCTGGTCTGACCCGGTTTATATCAATTCGTCGGGCTTCGATCCATCATTGTTCCATGACGAGGACGGTCGTAAATGGTTCACCAATATGGTCTGGAATCACCGTGGTGATTCGGTAGGTGGAAACCCTGCACATCCTGCGTTTGACGGTATCCTGCTGCAGGAATTTGATCCGGTATCAGCCAAACTGTTTGGCCCGGTTAAGAACATATTCAAAGGCAGCCCGCTCGGCCTGGTCGAAGCGCCTCATTTATTTAAACGCAATAACTACTACTACCTCACCGTGGCGGAGGGTGGGACCGGCTATCAACATGCCGTGACCCTTGCCCGCTCCACAACACTCGAAGGTCCTTACGAGTTGCACCCGGACCATCATGTTATTACAGCGAAAGATGCCCCGCACAATACGCTGCAACGCACCGGTCACGGCCAGATCGTAGAAACTGCAGACGGTCAGACTTACCACACTTTTCTTTGCTCGCGCCCGCTCGAAAACCGGCGCTCACCGCTTGGCCGCGAGACCGGTATTGAAAAATGTGGCTGGCGCGATGACGGTTGGCTGTATCTGCAGCATGGAGGCACACTCGCTCGTGAGTCTGTGCCACCACCTCACCCGGAAACAGAGTTTGTCCCACCAATATTTCAACGGCAAAATTTCCGCACCGGGTTGCCAATAGAATTTCAATGGCTCCGAACACCAGTGCCCGAGCGATTGTTCGAACTGACCGGCGACGCATTGCGATTACACGCACGCGAGTCGCTCGGCAGCTGGTTTGAACAATCTCTGGTCGCGCGTCGGCAGCAGCATCACGCATTTGACGCCAGTACCGAACTGGCATTTTTTCCAGCGTCATACCAGCAGGCAGCTGGATTGATCTATTACTACAACCGTCATAAATTTCATTTTTTGTCTATCACATGGCATGAAACACTGGGCAGAGTTCTGTCTATAATGAGCTGCAATGGCGACTGGCCGGATGGCAGACTCGATTTTCCGCTTGTGCAGCCCGTGGCAATTGGCAGCACAGAAAATGTAGAACTAGGTCTGTTGGTCGACCACTCACTTATGCATTTTCGCTATCGCGTCAGTGATACGTGGCAAACCCTTACTCCCGCGCTTGACGCCAGTGTTGTTTCTGATGAAGGAGGTCGAGGTGAGCATGCTTCATTTACCGGAGCATTTGTCGGCATGGCGGCTTTTGACACCAGTGGCGCTGCGATCACGGCCGACTTTACATATTTTGATTATCAGCCGGTCACTTCTTCCCTGTTAGGGAACAGCCCGGAAATGAAAGTAAAACACACTGAATAGAGGACCGAAGACTGACCAGTTGTTTCACAACTGGCCAGTCCTGCTGTTGCCGCCTATTTACAGGTATGACGTCGGCGTTAACAATCGCCAAACTCCAGACCTTTACCTGGCAGCAAAGCAGTAGAATAAACCATCACCGCCTGTGCGTTTTAGATCATCCTGGCCACAGCCAGCAGATCCATGAGCCGAATTCCACGAAACCATATGCCGATCGTTGCTCAAGCCGGCACGGTCGTGGTGCCCGACAATTGCGGACCCTTCACTGCTACTTGTCCAACCGCTACAGCTCGTGTCTCCACCAGCTGTTGAATACTGGCCATGTGGATCAGAGCCGGTGAGAATATCGTGCCGGTTCGGCTTGTCGCCGCGAGCATTGACCACTTCGCCTTTTTCATCCAGGCCTGTTGACTTGTTAACCGGATTGTCCGCAGAGTGAAGCGACTCAACGTCCTCGGCAATTAACACACCTTTTGCGTTGTGCCAGGGACCATTGCCAATCCGGTCCCGCGCATTGACGCCCGGTATGACCTTTGGCTGTCCGCTGGAGCGATCTATCTTCGCGTTAACGCTCAGGTAGGCCTTCCAGCTTGTCAGGGTCGAGCCGGCAGCAGCCGCAAGTGTTGTGCAGTGTGCATCTGCCCCTTCAAGCCCGCCAAGATCGGCACCATTTCCAGGGCCCGCACTGGTGATGAAAAAAGTCATCTCGGAATCCTGCGCATGTGCACCGAAGCTGAACGCAAGGCCGGTCAAAGCCAGTCCGGCGATCAACGCCTTTGGGATTAGCGAATTTTTGTTATGCATCATTTATAAACACCTCTGTTTGAATTTACCGGATTCCAGGACAGTTTTTCCTGCCTCCACAAAATGATATTCGATTGAGGTGTCGCTGCATAGACCCGTAGATCAATGCATATAAATCATAGTGCGCGCGACTCTACACTGGTCATTTAGTTCCCCTGTTTTAAAAAAATTTTTGCCTTCACCAGACCAGACAATGTACACACGAGGCAGTTTTGCCTGTTCCGGGAAATAAAGTGACCGAACTATTAAACAACTGCTATTTGCACACTTTAATAAATCAACGAGTGCAATGTGCCTGGCGATTAGCAGTCAACTGAAAGGGCTTCTTCAGATCAGTAGTACCAACAGCGCATAGCGGACACAGGTCATCACATGCACAGCGCACAATTCGCCGAAACTGCTCGCCAATGATTTAGTTCTTTGTAGATTGAACAACGTCAGGTATGCGAATGAGGATACGCCTCAAGGAAACCTTGAAACGCCTTCGCTATGGAGTGCCAGCCAGGCAGGTTCTACCGCGCGCACTTTGACCCGGTATTAAGTAGCAAGGGCCAAAGTTACAGTAACAAAGTAACAGTAGACAGAGCGCTGCAACAAAAATGCTACGCTCGGCGTGAGTGACCTCGATCGGGCTTTGCCCGACCATCATAGTAGTCGAGCGTGTTCAGCAACCCGGCTGTATACAAGAGCTGATTACGATTTATCGCTGGCGGCGTATCGGTGTCGACACCGCTCATTTTACGCCGCAGACTTAGCATCACCTGCTCAAGGTACTTTTCACGTCGATCAATATCGACAGCAATCTGCGACATTGCCCGACCATTGGCCAATCCGACCAGCAGCTGCAGCTCTGTCTCGGTTAAGGCACTCAGAAGTGGTTGGGTGAAACTGCCGTGAAATCTGGAGTTCGCAACAACAATATTATGGAAAACCCGGGTGTAGAGTTGCAATGACTGCAAATGGGAGTCCAGTAACAGTTCAAACCCGCGAGGTTCTGTGTAGATAAAACTGGCTCCCGCTATACCCTGTTCACCTGACATCAGCGGCAGAGTTAAGCCATTTTTAATGCCGTAATCGCGAGACGTTGCAATGACCTCGTAACTGTCTGTCGACCCCGCCATATAATTTCCACAAACTGAACCCCACCAGCTGATTGGGTCTGTCTCACCCTTCATTACGGCAGTAATCAGCGGATCATGCCGATCAAACCGTGCGTCTGCGTAATGTGAAATGTAGGCTGGCGCGTAATTTTCGGAAACCGCATAATATGGCTTGACCACGAACTTTGCGTCAATCAGGGCCTTCGGAATGTATGTGTACAAGACCCCGTCAATGCCAAAACCTGAAACCTCTTTTTCAAACACGGCGAACAGGTCGGAAAATTGATCACAGGCCAGTAACGACTCCACATATTGCGTAAAGTTGTCGTTCAGTTCATTCATACAATACGGCTCTCTCCATTTTGCTTCATCGGCGTACTGCCATGGCCCGACTGCTTCAACCAGCTACCACTGCGCAGACAACAACAATTGCGAATGGCGGGCTAATCACTATTGATAAGATAGCGCGGCTAACTGTGGTTTAAATCGTGATTCAATCACAAGCTGGTTCCCACAGAATCTCGCCTGTTTGAACACACTGGCATGTCAGCATAGCCCGTGGCTCGTTCCTCCGGTTGTCTTTCACGCTCCAGATCAACCGCCCATTCATACATTAGCAGCTTTAGAGGCAATGAACACGCATGCAATAAACATCACTATTCCACTAAGGAATGATAACGTTGATAGCAATCACTGTCCAATCAACAAGTTAATATTTCAATTGTGTAAGCGACAATCGCGGAACCATTGGCATCTCAATTAAACCAGATCTGATCGACACCGGTGTATCGCGAGTGATGACCGAAGCTGTTTCGACACCAAATTCAACAACGGGCTCGTTAACAGTTGATTCCACAACCATTTCTCTGGCAAGAATTCATATCCGGTGCGTGGTATGCCCTCATTGCGCTAAAATACCTCCTTCGTAAAACAGATCAACCGATCAACCAGACCACAGAGATAGATTCTCTGGCATGTGACCTGTGATTTTATAAACGGTTAACCCACAAATCCAGATGCCGAAAGTAGGATTTCCTATCTATACAAACCGGCCCCAATGTAGTTATATCAACAGGCGGCTGTGTTACAAAAGCTGGCACCAGTTCAAGTTCTTAATCTGCTAATCAAAGCGTTAACCTGTTCCACGCTCCCTCGATTCAAGCACCATCACCTAGTCAATACTTGATCCGGAGTGAAGCGGCACACATTACAATACCTCGCTTTTGGGGATCTTTTCAAACATACGAATGTTGAGAATATGTGTTATGGAAGTTACCATCGCGGGTTGTGTTGATTCAGCGTTGCATTAATTCGTACGTCCACTAGCATTTTATCTGTACGAAGCGTGAATGATTCGCGCTCACTCACCGGTTAATCGAGAAATGAAACACAGCGCATTTTCCCGAAAATCTATAGCATAATGAATTCGATTGCCGAATCACTAATATAGAGCTTAGCGAGTGGGTAACCTGGCTGGAATCACGTTGTCTGACGCAAACCCGCTGAAAAGCAGATTTGTTTTGTGGTCACTAATCGCTGCGATCATATCAGCCTGTCTCTTCGCGTCAATCCACCAGGCAAAATCTTACGCTTCCAGCTTCATACACACGGAGCTGCAAAACCATGCGTTGGACAACGGGGTCTTGCTAACCGCAGAAGCTCCAAAAATAGAACTTTCCCGCAGCTCGCTCACTGCATCATTCACCAATGTTTCAATGTCACACGCGAACATTGATTCGAGACTGCATTCAACAGACATTAAACTGGGATACCCCTGGAAGCGTATCATCGCCGGTAACTCTACCCCTCTCAACGTGCGAATTACCGATTCTGCGCTAACCCTTGTCCGGTCGGACAGCGATCACTGGCTGAACGACTCCGGACAATCGGCTACACCGGTCACAATGCCGCAATCTGACTCTATATTCGACACACTAACCACGCCGCTATCCATACCTGACACAAATATAGAAGTACAGCAGGCGGTAGTAACTCTCACCGACATTGACAGAACACAGGTTGGAGAGCTGTATCTGCAGGGCGAGCTGGTCAATACCCCGGTAACAAGCAGAGCCAACTTGAAACTAAGCGGCAAGTATCGCAGACAAAAAGTAGCTTCCTCATTAACTTACACAACAGAGAATCGAACGTTGCTGACTGAGGGCACCACCCTCACACTGAACGGAGGCGCTTCATCTGCCAGAATTAAATTCCGCCTGTTGGTCAAAGATGTTGTGAATAACAGAGTGAATCTAATCTCGACCATAAAAGGCGAAGATCTTCGCGAACTGATGTCGACGATTGACGGACCAAACATTAACATCATCAATGGCGCTACCGAGCTGTCTTTTGAAAAACATCGGGTAGACGCCGACAACATGGTGTTGTCCATTGACGAAACTGATATTAAAGCCGGCATCTCAGTGATAGACAATCGCGCTGGCACCGACGGAAAACACCAGCTTAATTTAACGATTGATGCCAACTACCTGCCAGTAGACCAGCTTTTATCCGGTCAAAGAAAGCAGAAAAAGCGGCAAAATAAAAAAAATCAAAAGCGCGCCCCGGAACGTCTGTTTTCCTCAACGCCACTACTGCTCTATCGCTGGGCAGAACACTGGACCGCCGCAGTTAAAGTGCAGGTGGCCAGATTGCACTATCTCGGCTACGAAATCACTAATCTGGCGGCGCAGGGTAACATTGAAAACAAAAAATCGTATTTGACACTGAGTAGCCCGGACTTCGCCTCCGGCACCCTGAAAGCCAATGCCATGTATGATGCCAGTAGAAACGCAACCCCGCATGGTGTCATCAATATCAGTCTTTCAAACGCCAGTCTTGACAACTTCTCTGTTGATCCGGATATCAACGACGTTTTTTCCTCAGGAACGTTTACTGCCGAGTCTGAACTTTGGCTTGAGGGGATCTCCGCCGCCGAGCTGGCCGGAAGCCTTAACGGAGACTTTTATCTATTGCTGGAGGATGGCCGGATGGATTCGATGACCGCTGAACTAATTGGTGTGGATATTATGGAGTCGCTAAGTCTGCTAATTCGAAAGAAGCACCAAAGCATCAACGTCAAGTGTGGCTATGCGAATATGAATTTCGACAATGGAAAAGGCCAGGTCGAACATTTTTTTGTTGACTCCGACGATACACTGTTCAACGCGACTGGTACTGTCGATCTGGATTCCGAGAAACTTAACCTTAAAATAACTCCAATTCCCCATGACTCGAGCTTTTTTACAGCAACGACTCCATTTCACATCAAGGGAACACTGTCCAAACCAAAGATTCGACCCGGAAAAAAGTTATATGCCCGACTGGCAGCAGCAGCCGTGCTGGTCTCACTGACGGGTCCGGCAGCGGCGCTGATTCCTTTTATCGGTATAGGAGACGGGAACAAAAGCAGCAGCTGTAACGACCTTTTCACTGCCGGTTAGGCCTGTAAAACATGAATTCACTAAACCAGATAGATTCCCTGAGCAACCACCTGAGCAACCACTATTGGACCTCTCGGGACTTTCAAACAACACCTCACTACAATTTCAGGAGCTGTAAACCAATGATGAAAATATTTACCATCGCTATAGCGATCTCGCTAACCAGTGGCTGTGCCACCAACAATCTGGCTGAGGACTTGAAATCCGGGCTAACCACTGTAGGCAGCAAGGTAAGCAGCGGCTTTCAATCGCTTAAAAACAGAACAAGCACAACAGGCAATCGACCGACAAATGACGAAACCCTCAAGATTGTTGCAAAATTTCCAAGCGATGAAGTTCCACACACATTGCTGAAAAAACCGTTGGCAAACGGAATTTTGACATCCGGTCATGGCTACCGTTTAAGCCCTACTGGCATACCACTGCCACGTAAACACAAGGGTGTCGACTATGCCGCTGACACAGGCACCAGCATATATGCCGCCGGTGACGGTACGATCGATAAACTATATGTAAGTACCAGCTATGGTAAATACATACGAATTAAGCATAAGAACGGATTTAGTACCGCATACGCACATATGGATTCTTTTGCTGATGGCCTGAAAACCGGTAGCACCGTTACCAAAGGGCAGACCATCGGTGCTGTTGGCTCAACAGGAAGATCGAGCGCACCGCATCTGCATATGGAACTCCTCTATGGCAGCAAATTCCTGGATCCATTGTTCAAGACACCGGCGCCTGCCGATTCGCAAGCCGAAAATTCAGGCGAAACAGTTTCGTCTAACAATATCTGACCGTTACGTGTCTGTCCTCCGGTCGCAACAGTTTCCGGATAGATACATCTTTTTATTCACATGAGAAACACCTGTGTGCCAGGTTCTTCGCACACAGGGTTTTGCATAAATTTTTATCATTAAACAAGCGGTGCGCGTGTTTTTATCTTTGCTAAATTGTGCTGATACTTCCCCGCACCGAAGTTACCTTAAGGAATTTCACCCATGCTCAAAAACGCAACCAAATTTTTTATAACAACCGCTTTCGGACTAGGCATCATGCTTTATGGCGCCAGTGCAAAAGCCGGCTTTCTTGAGGACAACAATGTGTCGCTGGGCATCCAGGGCAGTTTTTTCACCGGCGGTTTCAGTGCCAAACTGCCGCTGAACGAGACTTTTACTCTGCAGGGAGTGGCTGCGCTCTCCAGCAATCTGTCAAACTTTTCGGTGCGCGGCCTTTACACGCTGAGCGAAACTTCAGATGCCACCGTCTACGCGCTGGGCAGTGTCGGCATTCTTACTTTCAGAGGGAACCGCTTCTTTTCCAGTGAGACCGCGATAGGTGCAGGCATCGGGTTAGGCGTTGACTACGATTTAAGAAATGCGTTCCCGGATTTGCCACCACTGTTTCTGAGCGGTGAAATTGGAGCAAATTTTGTGAGCTTTGATAATTTCACAGGTGTCAATCTTTTTGGTTTGGGCCTGGGAATTCATTACCGGTTTTAGACCCCGACGTTTTCCCCTGACTTTAAGCCAGCACGACTGAGGCGATCGGCCTCAGTTGCACCTCATCGCCGTAGCCCCTCGCCTTACCTTAAACACCTGCCAATGTACAATTCCCCGGCCTGCATAATTTGCCAACCGGGTGACAAAGCTCATGAGCTGTTTACATGCAATCACGTCTGTGGTCCGATGCCATCGAGCCACCAGGCTTTATTTGATAAATACGTCTCGTCCGTGGTGTGTTTGCAGAAGTGGAAGTGCCCCGGCACTGTTTACCAGCCCGCACAAATAACATCGCAACAACGGACTTCAAAATCGTTTTGGCAGCATACATGGCAACAAGATTGTGCAAAACAGGGGGCATTAGTTGTTGGGACAAATCCGCGCCAGCTGCGGCCACTGAATCACGCTTTCCCGTACAAATGTGGCATTGCTGCCCAGGAAGGCTGCGCCATTTAACTGCCTGCGTGATCCTGTGCATCGCTGCTAGCGGTTGTGAAAGTGACAGCGGCAATGCGCCCGCATCAAGCCGCGAAAAACTGATAACCCGAGTCCAACAGAACAATGCAGGTACTGTTTCTGTCAGAGTTTCGGTTAACGATACGGCAAACGCCCTGATCGCACCCGTCACTGAAACCAGCACTCGCTTGCAGATCACCGGCGCACTCCTTGATACCGGCGAAAACACCATCGATATTGAATTCGTCCTGCTGCGTCCGGACTCAGGGGAAGTATCGCTTGCAACGACCAGGCAGCAATTTTTTTATTCCGGCACTTCAGCCACTGTCGAAGTCCAGGGCACCAGCTACGGTTTTCCCGATGACGACCAGGATACATTGCCTAATCTACTGGAAATACTTGTGCAGCCCGCCGATATCGACAATGACGGACAAGAAAACTTCACTGATTCAGATTCTGACGCCGACGGCATTGACGATGCTCTGGACGCCTTTCCCTATGGAGCTCCAGAGGCCTCAAACACACTCCCCTCTATCGCCGGGCTGAATTTCCTTCTACCCGATCAATCAGAGCAAAGTATCTCAATCAACAGAATTTCAGGCAGCGGACAAATAGCCTCGACCCTTGATACACGCTCAACCGCATTGCCCGTGCTTGAACCGGCTAACTGGCCATGGCAATTTAGCAGAATTACTTCCGCTGAAAACTGGCAATTAATCGAACTGCCAGTCCAAAGCACGTCGCTTTGCCCTCGATCAGCAACATCAATAGATATCGACACCAGTTCGTTTCAGATAAACGTGAGCAGACAGGTAACCGGCTATTTTGAGCGTTTTGACGGCATCGCGTTTTCCGTCCCGATCGATTCCGGTAGCATAAGCAACCTCGACGGATTTAGCCGAAACGACAATGTCAGCGGAAATTTGTCTCTTGACAACGGCCTGCGCGCTATTTTAGTTCCGCCCGACACTGCGGGTTTTATTACACTATGGACTCGCGCCGGTTTCACCGGCGATCAATGCCAGATCAACCTGGCCAACCACTCGCAGTAATATAGTGGTAGTGAATCTCTGGAGGCGGTTTTGATGATAACACGGTATTGGCAAACACCTGCAGGTGAGCACCTTTGAAACACTATGGTTCATCTGGCGCTGATTCACCTCTCCCGGGCTCAACTGGCTCAGCTAAATCGGTCGATCAACTAGCGGTGTTACTTTTGCGCACGGTTACTCTGCTGTCCACACTTGTTATGGCGGCCTGCGGTGGTGGTGGGACTAATTCGGCCGAAGGGACGTTAGTGGACGATGCCGCCCCGCTGCCTTCCAGTAACCGAATCATTCGCGGAAATGTCTACAACACTCTAGACCGGCAACCCGTGTCCGGCGCAACCATATTTACCTCACCCGCCACTCAATCCGTGCGGTCGAATCTTGACGGGACCTATCAAGTCATCGATACCGGTAGCACTCCCGGCAGCGTTGAGTATGCGTTGCGCGTTGCTAAATCCGGTTATGCACCGGTTGATGTCCGGGTTGCCGCTACCAGTGGAGAAAACATCTTTGATATACCGCTTGTGCCAGATTCAGCCACGCTGATAGCCACACCCGACAGTATCAATATTCCGTTCGAACGCAACACCGCTACCTTTTTTGTTAATGGCACATTCGCAAATTCCGGTTTTACTCTCTCGGCTGACGCGCCATGGCTCAGCATTACACCGTCGACCGGCACCATTACCAATAGTGACGGGGTCAGAGTGACAGTCACTGTCGACCGAGGTGCACTGGCCGGACAAACACCAAACACGGCGGTGATTGTACAAGCAGACAGCGGCGACACAGCAACAGTCAATATTGACGTAGAGATAAACTCCACAGAGACGCCGCGTGACAGCGCCGAGGTAGTCACCGGAGTGGCACCAACGCTGCGTCCCAACCAGGCGGATTGTCGACGCGACGATATTCTCAGAGTTGCAGGCAATGACCCGAATCTCCCGCTGGTTGTTTTTCCGCAAACTACCGTGTTGCCAGGCGATGAGGGCAATTACACAATCAATCAGCTTCCGTTTCTGATCTATGCCGATTCGTTTCAGATCAACACCCGAGGCACTTTGAGCGTAAGCCACACCACCGGCGGGGATATCACCACTGTCGGATCTATCTTCGATATTGATCTAAACAACTATGCCGAGATACTGGCTGATGATTCCGAACCGCTGCAGCAGGGACGACGCAGTGCGCTTACGGTAACACTGGAGCCCGGTATTTACTGCTACCTGCTGCGGCCACCCATGGGTGTCTTTTTATCTTTTGCACAAATGGGACTGCGGGTGGAATTCAGCACTGAATGACATCGCCTGCAGGAAGGTGATTCTGCATGGCAACGACAATAATCAATATAGATTACACCGGTGCATCAGCGATAGTCGTTCAGCAGGAGTGAATCGATTCGTATTGAGCAATTTATGCAACCGGCGCGATGGCCACTGCCAACCCCGCCGGTTACAAAAAACCTCAAGCCTGTCGTTTCATCCCGTTTGAGGTCCTGGTAAGAACCAGCAGACTGAGCCCGCCATCGTACAAATGCTGGTGAGCCTCCTCCACTGCAAACCCCGACGCACGGGCCTCGCCTATCAACTCATCAAGCTCCGGCAATCGAATGGAACCACTGCTGCAAATACGCAAATTATGCTCGCAGAATTCTGCCCAGTGTGGGTGCGCGATACACTCTTTCTGCGCAGCCTCAAGCAGCGACGGCATATCGAGCCGCGCATTGATAGTCGCCAACAGCAATACCCCGTCAGGCTTTAGCGTCTGGTAAATCTTCTCCAGCACCAGGCGACTGTCGGGCCAATTGTAGTAACTGTTGATCGACAACGCCGAATCTGCGGTTTTCAAATTAACCTGTTCGATTCGACCATGAATGATCTGCGTCGGCTTGCGATCAAACTGCCCTGTCATCCAGCGTGCCTTTTGTACCATTTCCGGCGCCGCATCGACACCCGTGTAGCTGCTTACACGGGGTTGCTCGAGGACAAACGGGATTATCTTGCCGCTACCACACCCAAAGTCCGTCACATGCCCTGACATATGTGAAGCAACCTCCTTATTCAACGCAAGCATCTGCGATGGCATAACACTTAAAAAAGATCGCGAGTAGTCATCCCAATCGGTTGCTGATTTGTGGTTGTTCGCATTCATCTATCTATTCCCGTCCAGTCAAAAAAGGATTTTTGCGTCTGCTTCAACTCCCAGACAACGCAGGCAAGCGATACCTTGCCACCGTAGGTCTCTCCGGTATCGCGCTCAAGAATTCGTATACCCATGAGATTTTCATGAAATCGCAGATGGCGCGGCTGCATAGACATCACAATCGCATCTCCACCCAGACTAGTTGCAACGGCATATAGTGTTTGGTAGTAACGTTTCAGCAAAGATGTTCGTTCGTCATCGATGATAAAGCGGCCCCATTCCATCAGCCGCCAACCCGCAACACGGTAGTCTGAAAGCCAGGCCTCCTGGGGAAACACAAGCTCGCTGTCGACGGCCAGGCGACCTGTACTGTTGATGGCGCCAGCCTTGTCTCGCGAGTAGAACACCAGTGAACTGCTATCAAAGTAATCGTTGTCCAGATCCATTTCCGGGTAGATATCCTGATATCCCCTGCGTCTGAATTGGCGAAATTCATCCAGCATGGTATCGTCAGCCGCGATGCTCACCCCGTAAGTAGCGGCTTTTTGTGCTTCATAGCGCTGATGCTGAATCCACTGCCTTCCGGGAAAACAGGCAGCGGGCGTATGATCAACAAATTGGTAAAAACTCATTTGTTCACTCCACTATGTAAGTTTGTCAGGCCTGTTCCATTGCCTGACCCGTCGCCATCAGTGCGTCACAGGTCAATGGTGTGATTTTTCTGATGCCCTGCTTCCTATTAACGGAAACATCCGGCCGGCAACCGGATGAAACGGAAATTTTTTTTCACACAGTGCGCGTCGCAACCTCCGGAATGACTATCAACAGCTACCGGCTATCTCTGGCCCAATGAGCTGGTATTTGAAATATCGTCATGATCCATGGCCTGACAAACTGCGCCGGAGATTCAACCGGCACTACGGCTCCTGGTTTAACGATCAAGAGGAAGCCTGCGCCAGCGCTTTGCATATACTACTGTTTGAAAAACTGCCCTCCACCACACTAAAAAACCGTGAAAACCTCGATGCGTTTGTCAACAATGCGTTGAAATGGGTAGCGCTTGATCTTAAACGCAAGCTTCGCGGCCGCGCCTACTACCCTGCGGAAATCGAGCAACACGGTGAGCCGGTTGTGAGTATCTATGAGGCATACTGTTTCGAGGCAAAACGCGCGTCTGCGATTGCCGCAGAACTTTGTCTCGTGCCTGCCTTTGTGCACGCGTGCATCAGGCGGATAAATGATCGAAAATGGTGTCGCGAAAGACAGGTTTATGTAAGTCTCGACAACGATGATTTAACAGATGCCGGGATTGATGGTCGACTGGTGTCACCGGAAGAGCAGACTAAACAGTTCGAATCGCTCGATGCACAGCGTATCCACATACTCATTGAGTGGTGGCGAAAAGGACAACAGAACACCCGCGCCCTGGCAGCTACCATGGGGCCGGTTCTGACCGGTAAACTGAAATCGAATCCACCGCCATCGATAAGCGATCAGGATCGCACTATGCTCCGGCTATTGCTGATAGAAGGCAAGACCCACAAGGAAACCGGTATACAGTTAAGTCTGGCCCCCGCCACGGTAGGGGATCGCAAGATTGCACTCATAAAGCGTTTTCGCGAGTATCTGACAGAACTTGGTCTGATCGAGCAATGAAAACCTGGCAACTACAACAAAAACCGGTCACCCTGCAAAAGCAATTCGCCGGTTTGGCCGGCCTGTTCCGACATGGTTGAAAACACAGACGATAACAACGAAGGATCGGCGAGCAAGGGAGCTGGTGATAACAGCAGTAACAGTGATGACGGGCTCATCGCATTGTCCGCACTATTGCTTGACAACCCGCCCGCAGCGCAAGGCAAGGTACCGGACGATGGTGAATTGTGGGACTGGATACACGGCGAAACCTCGCCCGCTCGCAGTAACGAGATAGACCAGCACATCGCCAGAGACTCGGCGGTCTACGAGCGTTGGCGGCAACTGCGTTTGCACATTGACGAGCTGAAAATCGAGCAAACCCGGACATTGCCTGCTATTGAAAAAGTGTCTCTGCCAGAGCGTTTTTTATCATCCATTCGAAAACACCTGCCAACTACCCGCGGGGCATTGGGCACAGCGGCTCTCGCGGGAGTCACTTTGACACTGGCTATAACGGTTATCCCGCTTTTTATGAGCCGTCCGGCTAATTTTTGGCAGGACTGGACACATACAAAACAACAAACCGGCAGACCCTTGTCTCAGCAAACACAGGACAGCCTCAGGACTGTGCTTTCCGGAATAAAAAGCACGATGAACACCAACGGTATTGCCGCTGTCGACCCGGACGGTGAGCCACTCGGTGAATTTGCACCAGACTGCATTCAAACCAGCACCTGTGACGAAAAAACGTCTGCTCTATACGCACTCGGCGAGCTCACCGCATCAGCGCGTTTGCAATGCCTGTCTGATTCGTTCGTATTTAATGACAGGCTTACCCCTGGCGAGCTTGCGCTAGAGCGAATCGACACTGTTGAAAGCGCGACAATACTGCGAAAACCGCTACAGACATGGGCTCGGGCAAACACTAAAACCGCGCACTGCGCAGCGATTTCACAAGTAATTGATCGCTTGCTGCGAGCGTTGTGATGCAATACACCAGCAAGCTCACCATGACGCAACTCTTCCAGGATAACCGGAACTTGCCAAATAGTTACGACGCTCGTATCGAGGCCCAAATCAGGCAGCCGTTTCTGCACAGTTTGATTAAAACCGTCTTTGCGACACTGCTGTTGGCGGTTTCTTTATCAAGTAGTGCTGCAGACGGCAGCAAGCCGGTTTATGGTAGCGACGACAGGCAAGAATGGGATAGAGCCGAAGCGCGGGTTTGTGCTGTCGGGCAAGCGACGGCGGCGATCATGCTCAAAACGGACCTCGAGGTTTCAGATAGTAAACGCTGGTCGTTGACCAATAATCAAACACTGATCGATTCAAACTGGTGCGCAGAGGAGCGTTTTCTGAATCAGCCCAACCTTGCGATATGCACCGCCTTTTTAATTAACGCGTCGAAAATGGTAACAGCAGCGCACTGCATCAACGCGCCAGATGAACCCGATGGCCCGGCCTATAACTGCGCCGAAATAGTTTTCGTATTCGATTATGCAATCATGGACGATGGCGAAATTCGCCGGCGCTACAACGATGATCAGGTATACCATTGCAAATCTGTTTTGCAGCACCAGCACCTGTATGGATCAGTCGACTGGACAGTCGTTGAACTCGATCGAACCACTAAGCGAGCACCGCTGGCACTTTATACGGGGAACATAGCATCTGTCATAGAACAATCTCTGGAAGTAGTTGGCCACCCACTTGGCTTGCCACTCAAATGGGTGCGTAACGGAACAGTTATCTACAGTGACAGTGCTGATGTTTTTACCGCTGCGATCGATACCTTCGAAGGCAACTCGGGATCTCCAATACTGATTGGCAACAGTCTACAACCACTGGTGGCGGGAATATTGTCCGGTGGTGCAAGAGACTACAGAACGTCGAAACAAGGCTGTTTAAGCACACGGGTTTGTAACACCGGAGAATGCGGTGGCGAGGTAGTGACCAGCGCCACTGCGTTTGCCCATCACAGCGATTCTACCCGCAACACATTATTTGGCAGCGTATCCACACCAGAAAACCCGGACGGGTTGCGGGCCTCGTGCCTGTGAGGATACGCGCTACCCTGCTATTGCTGATACTGCTGCTCAGCGGGTGCAACGTACTTTCGAGTATAGCCAAAGCGCCTGCTGATCATGCAGAGCGTGACCACGCCAGCGACAATCGCTACGCAGTTATCGTTGGTGTCGACCGCTATCGTCACTACGCACCGCTGGATTACTCAGTGGCCGATTCCAACCTGTTGGCAGAGGTATTACGCAAAAAGGGCTATCAGGTTCAACTACTGCAAAACTATGACGCCGACCCCGAGTCAGTGCTCGATACGCTCAGAGCAACAGGCAAGTTGATGCAGGAACAAGGCGATGACGGCACCTTGATCTTCGCTTTTAGCGGCCACGGATTTCACCAGGATGGCACCAACTACCTGGCAATGGGCGGTGCACACCCAGATCGCCTGCGACAGACGGCACTGTCTATGGAACGCATCAAACGCGTGTTAAGAAACCGGGTACCGGGAAAGCGGGTGTTGTTTATCGATGCCTGTCGAAACGACCCGACCCGATCAGGCACCGGCAGAGAACAGAATTTCATCGACGATACTTCAGCTGAAGGACTTGCAATTTTATACAGCACAGCAGCCGGTGACTGGTCCTGGGAAGATGCAAGCATAGAACACGGCGTGTTCTCCTACTATGTAGCCAAAGGACTTGACAACCCGGACATTGCTACCGACGATAAAATTACATTTAACGATCTGGCAAGCCATGTGTCCAGAGAGGTATCAAGACACGTCTATCGACGTTTTACCCGGGTTCAAACTCCGTATCAGGCGGGTGAGCGAACCGGAGAATTTATACTTGCAAATGCAAGCAGAGGCAAGAACGTCAACGTACCATGGCGCACCCTGTCGCTGCTTCTGGGCGTAGTGGCTATAGGTACACTTGTGTCCTCCGGCGGCAGCGAAAGTGATAGTGGCAACGTGACTCTGGTGCTGCCTGTTCCCTAGCCTGACGATCCAGCGGATGATTAGTTTTCCCCCTTTATCTTCATCTGCAAAAAGCAAACTGCGTCATTGTTTATGATTCGTTCAGACACAATTAGCAGCCTCGCCCTCAAGACCCTTCGCTGAAAGACGCTACCCTGTGCACGGCAATAGCTG
This sequence comes from uncultured Granulosicoccaceae bacterium, assembly GCA_964409275.1. GTDB lineage: Bacteria > Pseudomonadota > Gammaproteobacteria > Granulosicoccales > Granulosicoccaceae. The sequence continues at coordinate 29,631 of CAYPCS010000021.1, read as the reverse complement.
TGGTACCGACAAGCGAAGGCAAGCTGAAGTTTGTAGTAATTGTCGGGCTATAAGGAAATCGACTGAAGTACATCTATGTCCCACTGTAATATCGAAGATGGCAAAACACTCACACTGACGTGTAATTTCTGCGGCAGCCAGTCTACAGATGTACATCGTTGCACCGGCTGTGGTGCAACGTCGTTAAAACGACTCGATGAGCCCCTGACCGCCGAACAACAAACCCTGGTTGATCAGGGCGTGAAAGCCCAGCAACATATAAATATTATTGGTGTAATACTCGCAATCGGGCTACTGCTTGTCGCCTGGACTATGCGCAGTGTGTTCTTGTCTGGCACCGCGGCCATGCCGCAGACACCACCACTTGCACAGCAACTTCAACGGCCACCTCCCCCACCACATGCAGCTATTACAACAGCCAGCTCCGGTAGATCGACCGGATCCAGTATTATGCGGGCAATGCCGGTGCAGATACAGCAGGCAAAACCCAGCCTGGATGTTCAAAGCCTTTTTAAAACCAGAACCTACAAATACCCGGTAGCTAACACCACCTGGGGCGAGCGGTTTAATCCGTCACAGGCAGTACCGGATTCCGGTTTTGCTGCATACTATTTCAACACTGCAGCGCCCGGCAGACTGGTCCACCAGGAGAACGTCGACACCGCAAAAATTCTCTACGCAGACGATTTTCACGGCATTAGTCCTGCAGACTTCGGAGCGTACTGGGTCGGAAAATTCGAGCTTGAAAAGACGCAACTGGTGGAACTTGCACTCAAACAAAACAAATCGAAATCGCGCATAATTATAGATGGCACAATCGTCCACGAAAGTAGCTTGAGGAGCGATCCGAACGATCCGAACCGGAAAAAGGTAGTAAGGCTTGCGAAAGGCGAGCATTTAATTGAGGTGGAGCTAATAAACCAATGGCACAACAGCGCTGATTTCTCGGTCGAAATTAAACCGTTTTCCGACAAGCTCACCCGCTCTAACATTAGAACACTTCTGGCAAACAACATAGCTTCCACCTATAATTTTCACTATGTCGGGATAGAAAAAAGTACCAATACCGATAAGACTATCAAACTGAATATTCAAAAATCCAGCGAACAAATAGTGCTGGTGCTCAGTTCGCGGAGTGCGGTTAACTGGTATCTGGCAAACCCTCATAAAACAAATATAGCGGCGATTGTTTACGGTTCAGCATCGCAACAGGAGTCTACTGTGCTGGGAGACATAAACCGGTCAACACTACTGTTGAAATCACGATCAAGGATTGGTGATTACACATCTCCACCAGGCTGTGCTTGTACCCCTGCTGGCCCTTTATGTCATCTCAGTCGAAAATTTATAGATACAAGACGTAAGGTAGAGGGTCTTGGACATGGTCAGATCACCGGTATGTCAAATCGCGAATCAGCCTCAGCAATCAAGGTGCCCCAGCGCGCCATGAGCCCTGGTCTATTCGAGGTAGAGTTGAGACATCACACCGAGGAACAGGAACGACTGGCAAAACGATGCAATCGCCTTATTCCCGATTTTGAAAATCTTTTTTCCAGAAAGTAGCAAGCCAGAGTTGCGGCAAGCAGGAGCGTGGCAAGAACGAGGGCGGATGACAGACAGTCTTGCGGATTGATTGCGCTACTGGTTAATCGGTCTCATGCAATTGCAGTTCGGCTAACAATACGCTCATTTGAGCGCCGTGCATATCCCGATCAAAACGGCCACCCTGCACCACTGATCGTGGAAAACTGAACTTCAGTACCGACAGGCCCGGTATCTCAAATCTCTTAAGGGTGTCTGTCGGCACTTGATAAAGCGCGGCAATCAGTTCTGTAGTCAGGCACTGATTCATCTCTGTGTAGACGCTTTTATCCCCGCAGAAAACGTCTACAGTGATCCAGAACGGGCCCGCATTCTTCGATCTGATTTTCCTGACTTTCTCACCAACAATCATCGAAAGCCCTTAAATACGAAGCGTATCATGGTGCGCTTACAACTCCCGCGCTCACAATTCATGAACGCGCAGCCTGAATACGTCCATTGGATCATCCAGCGCAAGTATGTGATTCAAACAGAATTCGTACAATGCCCCGCGGTTGGTTTGTGCAGGTGAATACGGAAAAGCAAATGTGGGTAATTCTTCATCATCGCTCAATGGATAGTGCAACAGAAAAGGATTGATCAATTTCGCAAGCTCGTCGGCCATCTCTTCACTTTCGGCAGATACCAGCACCAGTACACCAACCTCTGCCGGAGTTGATTCACGCACCTCCAGTTCCCCTAGCGTTGCATCGATGCCAATAAGGCGAAATTCAATGTCATAGTCATTTTTCGACAGTCCGGTGCGAGAGACAATCTCGACTTCAAGAAATGATGTCAACCGTTCAACCCAGGCTTTGGCATTGGACACATAGTGCGCATCACGCAAAATTGCCATCAGGGTCGATTGATACCCGACGGCTCGGGCACCTTCGAGCTTCACAGTGTATTGGGGATTTGGTATCCACTTTGAACCGCTGACTCGAACGCGTTTCTCGTCTATAGATTCATACACAGAATCGTGTACTTCCAGCGCCCCCCCTGGTTCATACAATGTGTAGGGATCTGCGTTTTCATACAGCATATGTGCAGATACAGAATGGGGGGTACAGGTCGCAGATTCTGCCAGCGGCCAGACCGAGAAGCCGCTGTCGTCGACTTCCAGCGCAATTACCCCGCTGGTTGGATTGGTTGAACACAGTGCACCACACTCGGCTATCTTGGCACCGTGCCAGGCGGCGCCCTTCTGCTCGCCTCGCGCCAGTGGCAGTGCACTGATACCGGCCGTATCCGTTGCCCTGCCAGCCAGAACAATATCTGCACCGGTATCGAGCGCTGCATTTATCTGTTCTGCACCGGCCAGCGCAACTATATGATCGATGGTTTTTACCGCAGCCGCGTCGATTGAAACTTCCGGGGGCAATGATTGCACGTTGCCCAGCTCCAACTGCCGCCCTGCATAGTCGGGGGACAACTCACAATAAAGCGTTGCCACGGTTATTTTCTGCGAGAGCTCTACTGCCAACTCGCGTGTTATCGCGAGCATCCAGTCCACCATGGAGTCGGCTCCACAGGTACCGCATGAAGTGATCACCAATGGTACTTGTGCCTGCGCCCGCGCTTCCATTAGCTGCCGCCACTCGGCTTTACAGGCTGCCCGTGAATACTTCGAGGTAGCCGTTCCCAGATAGAACGGACCGCTGTCCGTTGAACCTCCGTCAATCGCAATTATGTCCGGTTTCGCGGCTATTCCGGCGGCGAGTGCTACGGCATCAAAGCCAAGCCCCAGCACGCCGGACGGCACAAGTACACGTGTAGTCATATCCTGCTCTCCGAATCAGCTAGTCAGGCACCGGCTGAGGTTTTTTTAGAAATCCGGACACAAACATCGGAGCGATAAACCCGACCACGGCGGCAACCCACAAGCCAATGGCAATCGGTGAAGAAAACAAATACGTCCACTCGCCACCGGATATCACCATGGCCCGGCGCAGATTATCTTCCATATGACCGCCGAGTAAAATTCCCAGAATGATCGGCACAGTTGGAACATCGATCTTGCGAAAGAAATAGCCGAGAACCCCGAAACCTATCATCAGCAACAAATCAAAATAACTGCCAGACAAAGAATAGATACCAACAAAAGACACCATGGTAACGCCAGGCAACAGTACCCACGCCGGTACACTCAGCAGTTTTACGAAAATTCTGACCAACGGAACATTCAGAATGAGCAACACAAAGTTTGCGATAAAAAGCGTTGCTATCAATCCCCAAACCAGATCCGGTCGCTCTTTAAACAACAAAGGACCTGGTGTGATGTTGAGTGTCATCAACAATGCCAGTAGCACAGCGGTAGTCCCTGAGCCCGGCACTCCCAGAGTAAGCATCGGTACCAGGGCGCCACCAGCAGCCGCGTTATTACCAGCCTCCGGGGCTGCAACGCCACGAGGGTTTCCGGTACCAAAAGTCTCTTTGTCTTTTGAGATTGCCTTCTCTGACATATAAGCCAGGAAGCTGCCGAGAGAGGCACCTGCACCAGGTAACACACCGGCAACGAAACCAACCACTGAAGCTCGCAGCATAGCCATGGCGCTTCTCAATATATCTTTTACCGGGATGGTAATTTTTCCAAGCTTGATTCCGATAGCGGAATTTCTGCCATGACTTTCAATGAATATAAATACCTCCGACACCGCAAACAAACCTACAATCGCAACGAGAAAGTCCACCCCGTCCATCAGATGCAGGCTATCGTAGGTAAAGCGAGGCAACCCGCTACTGTTGTCAAGCCCGATCATCGCGATGCCCAGACCAATGCACGCTGCTATCGCGGCCTTGCGTTGATTGTTGGAGGCAATGCCTCCGAGCGTACAAAAAGCCAGTAAATACAACGCAAAATATTCCGCCGGTCCGAACAGAAAAGCAACACGCGCGAGAATCGGCGCGAGCAGCATTAACCCGATAGTAGCGAATGTGGCACCTGCAAAAGACGCTACGCCAGACAGCACCAGTGCATCTGCTGCCCGGCCCTGTTTTGCCATCGGGTAGCCATCGAGGGTGGTCATCAACGCAGGCTCATCACCCGGTATGTTGAGCAAAATGGACGAGATGCGCCCACCGTACATTGCCCCGTAATAGACACTGGTCATCAGCACCAGCGCCTGTGTAGCATCAAGCCCGAAAGAAAACGCCAGAGGTATGAGGATAGCTACGCCATTGGAGGGCCCGAGACCAGGCAATGCACCAACCATGGTACCAATGATACAACCGGCAACCGCAAGCATCAGAGAGGTTGGAGTAAGCGCTACGGCGAACCCGTCTGCGAGTAACGAGAATACTTCCACTATCAGCTCAACAGGGTTTTGGAAAACGCGACAAGACCAAGCCCCAACGCGTATTTGAACAACACAAACAATCCGATCGACAAACCCAGGCCGGTGGCTATCGCTGTCGCGAAACGGCGTTGAATAAGAAAGCTGATAACGCCCGAGGCCACCGCCGTTGGAATCAGGAAGCCCAATGGCTTAAGCGCCAGTGCGTAACCGGTAAGCGTTACGATCGCGCAGAGAATACCAATAAAAGTGGCCGGCCCGGGCCAGCTCGGGGACTCGTCCGGTTTCAGGAATATGGTGACCGCGCAGATCAGAGCGATAGACCCGACAATAACGGGAAACAGTTTCGAGCCAACCGGGTCGGGCAGAAAGCCCTCCTGGATTTGAGTGGCGCTTGCTATATAGGCAAGCGCCACCAACCCGGACAAAACGCCGAATATTCGGTCGCTCACTACTTAAGTACGCCCAGTTCTTTCGAAAGTGTTTGAATTTCAGCGATTACGCCGTCCAGGTAGCCTGCGAAATCTGCACCGACTTTATTAAACGGTGCAAGGCCATTGGCCGTCATCGCCTCTGCCCATTCGTCAGAATCACCGACTTTACCCAACGCGTCTGACCACTTGTTGTAGGCCTCTTCGGAAATATCTTTCGGCACGTATAGCCCGCGCCAGTTTACCGCTACGACATCAATACCCTGTTCTTTGGCAGTGGGTATGTTGTTGAACTCACCGGGAATACGCTCGTCAGTCAATACAGCAAGAACTCGCACGTCACCGGATTTCAAAAAACCCACCACTTCGGATATATCACCTGTCATCGCCTGCGTGAAGCCGCCTATCGTTTGAGTGATGGCATCGCCCCCACCATCAACACCAATATATTTTACTTTGGATATATCATTAAAGCCGACCCGACCCAGCGCCATCAGCACTTTAAGATGATCGAAGCCACCTGCAGCAGAGCCGCCCGCAAACGTTACGGATGACGGATCAGACTTCACGGCATCGAGGAGATCGTTGAGCGACTGGAATGGTGAATCTTTGCCAACCACGATCACACCTGGATCAGCGCCAATCGCGCCGAGAAAACGCACCTGATCGGCGGTCATACCTGCGTAGGCATTTTGCGCCAGCCGGGTTGCCGTTGCCGACGACGCAGCGATGATTAGTTCTTCATCAGAAGCGCGCTCGTTGACTACGTGAGAATACGCAAGTCCACCACCACCGCCAGCCATATTGGTTACCTGGATCGGCTTATCGACCACACCTATGTCGTGCATGATTTTACCAATTGACCGGCAGGTAAAATCCCAACCGCCACCCGGGTTAGCCGGAGCTATACACTCGGCCGCGAACGACTGGCCCAGAAGGCCTGCGCTGAGCAGAAGACAAGCGCTTGCCTGTTTAAAAAATTTCATTTGTGATCCCCCTGTAAGGAAAAAGGCGAGCGAATACTGCCTTACAGTCATTCTCCCATCCAGGGAATAATTGTCAACGAATGATCTTGTCATTGGCCAATCACGTGGATAAGCGGGTTACCAAGCTACTGCGAGGTCAAATGGCGTTTTCCGCTAAAACCGGGGATCGAAAATTGCACCGCATTCCGGGCCAGGACCATGAAACGCGTTCCGCCGGGCAATTCTACAACGACAACGACCGAAAAACGCCGATGGCAAAACAGGAGAAGTCTTTTCTATTTGTGTGTGGTTGCCCGCGCTCAGGTACTACCGCACTGTGGCATCTGCTCATGAGAAGTGCTGATATATTTCTCGGGGTTGAGCGATTTGGCAAGTATATGGCTCGTCGCAACATTGGAAAACTGTTGCCCGATCACTATCAAAAAGACCGCTTTTTCAACGTGCTCGAAGGCGATACCCACTACAACGACCTCGCTGGCTTTCACGAGTTTACGCCTTATTATTCTACGGCAAAAACAGACTACGATGCTGCCCGCCTGATCGGCGATAAAATCCCCAAACTCTATGTCGACTTCAATCAGTTCGGCACGCGATTTCCAGGCGCAAAGGTCATTTTCATCGTTCGCAATGTCCTGGATGTATGCCGAAGTTACGAAAGACGCAAAAACAACAAATCTGACGGCTGGAGACTAGGTTACGAGGAAGCGGTACAGGACTGGAACCACAGTATGCGCAGTTACATGGAATCTGCCGGTGTAGAGTTTTCAGGTCTGGTTGTCGAATACGAGCAGCTATTTGACAGTGAACCGTCGGTCAGGGAAACGGTGGCGAACCAAATCGCCGAATTTTGCGGAATCAGTGACAGTACAAGCGTGTCTCCGACACAGGTGCATCCGTCGGCTACTTCGCGCGGCGGCAGACCTGCACGCCACAGAGACCCGCTGGAATCACTGGCCACGCGTCATGTGCTGCTGCACGCAGATACCAGTGGATACCATAGATTGGTGGAAGATTTTACCCGGCCGATTAGTCGGGTAGACTAGACCGGCTGATCACCCACCGGGAGGAGCCTGCCCTGACTCACTGGCAACGAGCCCATAAACGCTTCGGCTGCCCGCGAAAGAGTGTGCTCACGACGACGCACAAGAGTCACCGTATGCGGCAGTTTAACATCACTGACTTGCAGCACCGCGAGGCTGTCGTCCAGCTCATACTCAGGCACACAGGTCCATCCAAATCCGATAGCCGCCAGTGAGCGCATCGTCGCAAAGTCGTCAGCGTGGACCGCAACTTCAGGTTCAATCGAAAATCTGGCCAGTTCGCTGTCAATTGCCCTGCCTGCCAACGTGTCGCGCGACGGAAGTATTGCACTTGAAGCGGTGAGTTTCCCGGCGGTCACTTCCTCGCACCGGGCCAGTGGACTATTCCGCGCGACAACAAACTTAAGGTCTCCGCTAAAAACCTCTGCGCAATGCAACGCATCCGACAGCTTTGCCAGCGAACCTCGATGCAACGGGCACAGCGCTAATTCCAGCGAGTTGTCCAGCACTTTCTGCAATGTTGTTTCCGTATCGTCAAGTACCAGCTCTATAGTCACATCGTTAAAAAGGTCTTTAAAACGCGTCAGGACCGGAGACAACTGCGTCGTAGCGACATACGCCGTCGTGCCAATAGCCAGGTTGCCGCTGATATTCTCATCCGTACTCTTGAGCACGTCCTCGATCCGCGAAACCTCCGACTGAATCTGCTTTGCGCCAGGTAACAAAATTCGGCCGGCCTCAGTCAGATGTACAGTTCTGCCCGCGCGATCGAACAATCGTGCATCAAGCTGTGTCTCCAGGGTCGCAATTCTTTTGCTGATCGCAGGCTGTGTGAGGTTCATCTCAGCGGCTGATCTCGAGAAAGATTTGTTCTCCGCTACCCTGATAAATGTTTGCAAGTTTTCTATATCCATTGAATAACCCATCATTTCTGCAACGTTGCAGTATGTTAGTCAACGACATTGCAGTTGTATACGCGTGAAAATACGTAGTCTCTTTATCTCATTGAAATAATATATATTAATGGCATAATCTGAAACCAGAACTAAAGGGAATTTCCAATGAGAAACTCTGGATTGCACTCACCGAAAAATGCAGAATATTAAGGCCTTGCACAAGAACTTCTCATGGAACGGGCGGGCGCGGCATCCTGACCAGGATAATTGCGTGGACCTTAAGGCAGTTAACTGCTTCAGGAGTGCACGCTTTGGCAGATAGAAAAAACAAAAAGCCGACTCTTAAAACTATTGCGCAAATGACCGGGTTGGGCATAACAACGGTCTCGAAAGCACTGAAAGAGGCTCCTGACTTAAAAAAAAGCACCATAGAGCGTGTAAAGCGAATTGCACGGCAGGTCGGCTACCAGCCTGATCGTGCCGGACAGCGTCTTCGCACCGGTAAAACAAACATCATCAGCCTGGTATTGCATACCGAAGACGAATTTTCTGACATGCTCCCGGTGTTTCTCACAGGGGTCTATGATGCACTTGAAGGTACGTCCTACAGCCTTGAGCTAACGCCGTACAGGTTTAACGAAAATCCGATGAAGCCAGTGCGTGATGTCATAGACGCAGGTGGTGCTGACGGTATGATCCTTTCGCGTATTGAACTGAATGATCAGAGAGTTGCCTACCTGCAAAATGCCGGTTTACCTTTTGCCACGCATGGCAGAAGTGACATGGGAATCGAGCACCCGTTTTACGATTTTGATTGCACCGAATTTGCCAGACTAGCGGTACATCAACTGGCTGAACTCGGTTGCTCCAACGCCACACTGATCTCACCACCTGCTCACTTCGCCTTTGCGCGTTTTATGCAAAGTGGATATTCCACCGGTCTCCGGAACACAGGATTGGGCAGTCACACCATGGCTAAGGTAACACTCGACGATTCAATCGAAACGATTGCCGGCTACGTTGCAGAGGTACTCACCGGCAATGACCGACCAGATGGCTTCGTTTGCTCAAGTGTCAAGTCCGCCATCGCCACCATCGCGGGAATCGAAAGAGTCGGTCTGGTTGTCGGTAAAGACGCTAATATCGTCGCAAAACAATCTACCGGCAATATGCTCAAATGGTTTGGGCGTGAAATATATGACATCGAGGAAGATTTCAAAGCCGCAGGATATGGTGTCACAAAGTGTCTGCTACATGTAATCAACGGTGACGCTGTCGCTGACCACCAGAAAGTGGTTTTCCCGGACCAATGGGGCAGAAGTGTACTGCGTTAAGCAGCGGTTCCGGGATAGTGATGTCGCCACAGGTGACAGATAAGTCCACCATGCAGTACTTTCTTAAGCAGCTAGTCAGTTTAAATTACATCTGTTCGATCCAGCTCGATAATTCGGTGTACCAGATCAAACTGGTCCAGATATTCAACGAGGCTGCCAAACGTCGTTGTTTGCACCGACCCCGGATGGTCACTTAACGAAATACCTTCCACAAACATAGCGCCAGCAGCAAGCTTTAAGGGGTTTATCTGCACCTGGTAAGGTGAATAATACTCGCTCAGTGTACGCTTGATGAAGCTTATATTATTGGTTCGATAAATTGATGCCTGAACGACGTTCAATATAAATTCCGTACAGTTTTGCGCCTGATTATTAAATGGATTAGCAATCAGTGAATACACTGGATTGTGCAACCTTTTGTAGCCATCCCCGGTAATTAATTCCAGCAAGCGTTTTTGTAGTTGCGGCGTCGGCACGACTATACCGGCTCTTAGCTCGGGAACAGCAGCGAAGAAATCATAGGGATAATCCTGAACCAGCTTACTGCGGCCGGGGGCTTCCGCCTGTTGATACAGGTTATAAATGGCATACCCGGGTTGCTGCGTGCCGTCTTGCAGTTCAATCATCGAATAGACCGCAAATGCAACGTGTGTGTAGCGGACGTCCGGTGGCAATTCACTGCGCGGTCTTCCGGAACGAGCCAGAATAGCAACTCTGGCACCGGCTTCTGCAAGCTTAGTCTCCACAGTTTTTGAGAACTCAGCTATCTGCGCTGCAGGCAAAATGCCTGCACCATCAGATCTGCTGCTCGCGTCACCTGCAAAGCCCGGTAGCGCGATAACAAGCGCTACAGCGGCAGTTAGAAAAGCTGAAAACCTCAAGATTTCCAGTCCTTTTCTGTAATTCGCATCTGCTCTGCCGGATTGGCAGGCGCGGGTTTGGATCCAGGGCTGGTATGCAGCACTTCATGGCCAATCCGCAGAGGCTCGCTGGCGAATTCGTGAAGTGCGGAACCGGCAGCAGCGCTGGCCATGCCTGATACACCTGCTGCTATCAGCGGTGTTGCTGCAATTGCCGCAGCGCCTTTGACTACGGCCGCACCTGCGTGGACAGAAGCCGCTGCCGAGTGAGTCGACGCAGCGCTCGAGTGTTGGGATAAGGGGCCTGCAATAGCGGGTGTCGCATTAAGGCCAGTCGCCAGAAGAAGGGTCAGTACCAGGGTGTTTCGGTCACTATTTTTCGACATTGTAAATGTCTCCTATACAGTTTTTGGCAGATCGGCTAATCATCTCTGCGGTGACCGTATAATACTGCCAGGCCGAACCTTGCCGGATTTAATATACTATCCCCAAAGTATAGAAATAGCGCTTTGTACACTGAAGCGCTTCACTATTCATCTGTGAAATCTGTCAGGGACATTCAAAACCCGAAGCGTAGCCTGGTTGCAACTGCTATGCGCAACTTGAAGCTCCCCGCTATTCGTCATCTTCAATCGTAGCCTCAAGCGACCTGCGAATATCTTCGGTGAGTGCTGCTATTGCTGCCCGCGCAGAACATCTATCAACCTGATAATCACATAACCGTCGAGTTACGGACAGCGATGGCTGCACCGATACAGTCACTGAGCGTTTTCCCAACCCTGGCTTGCGTGGTTGTTTTTCGCCACACAGTCGGGCAAGCATGTCAGACATCAACAGTGTCATTTCTGCACATCGTTCGAACGAAGGTTTTTCTCTCAGGTAAGTACAATCGACCGTCGCAAAACTTTCGACAATGCGCATATGCAATTCTCTCAATCCGGCTTCCTGTGCTGCCCAGTCGGCGAGCCCTTTGTGCAGGGGTGAAAGAGTTTTAACTGGCGGTAAATCTTCGCGGTAAACAGTCTTCCAGCCAGCTTCTTCTATTAGCCGGCACCGTTCAATCAATGTGCCTTCGCCTGGTAGACTAAAAAACTGCTCTGCAACCCGCAATGCATTGTCCAGAAGCGGCGGCAATCGCGTAGAGATCATATACTCTGCTATCCGCGCTGACTCTGCGGATTCCAGAGTGCGGCGGCAAGCAGACAAAGTCTCTTTGTTTTGCACGAGTGATTGCTGACCAACTGCTGCAGATGGCTGTGGGAAGTGACAACTGTAGAACGCCTCCATGGTCTCCAGGAGATGAACGCCGAGTCGCAATATTCTCAGGTAACACTCTCTATCCAGCGGTAGTTTGTCCGAGCTTTTAAACTCGTACCCGCTGTCTTTTTCGAGCCTGCCGAGCAACGCAGAAAGTTTGCTAAAATCGGCATGATCGTAGCGATACCGGATACCAATCGGCAAAATATAGACCGTCTCCGTACGCGCCGTTCGCTGCAAATCTTCGGCACACCAGAACGCTAGTTGTGCAACCCCGGATTCCAGCGGGCCCAACCGCTCACTGAGTCTGTTAGTGGCCCCTTCCGGCGCGACCATCAATGGCATATTGCCTGAAGTAACCAGTTTACGCGCCGCTTTGAGCGCCACCCGGTCCGGACGCCGTCCGCGCCGTATGGGGACGCCGCCGATACGCGATAACAACCAACCGATACCCTGCCCGGCCCATATAGTCACACCGCGTTCATAGATAAAGTGAGTATGTACAGGCTGCTGCAGGCGAATCCCTCTGGCTTTGGCCGCGCGATTAACCACTCGCGAATAGAGGTACAGTCCAACTAGCGGGTCGTCTACTTCGACATGGCGCACAGCCATTAGAAAGCGGGATTCTCCGGCTTCCTGCGCAACATACAGATCGACAAGTCTATCTATATTTTTTGCGTCGATTCGAGTTATCCCGGCTGGAAGCCAGGACAGCAATTGCAAGCGAAGAAGCAAGGGAAGCATTGCATGTACAAGCCGCATCACCCAGGGGTTATACGCCGGCGGTATGAAATGCAGAGGTGATTGAACATGGCGGACAAGTTTGCGCATGGTAGGAGCTTTACTGTGCGAACAACGATAAATGAGAAGCGAACACCCGTACTTCGGTGTTCTGTCACCGGTACCGGTGCCTTGTGTTGTACTGGACAGCCCGATGTAGATGAAACCACAGCCCGGAATACTGAACAAACTTCAATTGGCACCCGACATCAAATCAACGTTGCCTCACTGACGTAAAAACTCACCGTGAAGTTCTACGTCTATGGTATCGCCGACAAAAGCGCTGAAGGTATCCATACCAAAATCAGCCCGACTTACTTGTGCAGTGGCCGAAAAGCCAATGGTGTATTTTCGAGTAAAAAAATTATCCGCACCACCATTAAAGGTGGCGATCAAACTGACGGGGCGCGTGGTCCCGCGCATCGACAGCTTACCCTGCACTTCGAAGCTGTTTTCACCGGTAGCGATTACCCTGGTGCTATCAAAAACAATTTGAGGAAAGTTAGCCGAATCAAACCAGCCAGGCTCTTGCAGGGTATCTTCAAAATCACTGTTGTTTAAGTCAATGCTACCGACATCAATAATGCCGTTCAGCTGCATTTGCTCTGGTGATTCCGGATCGAAATCCAGGCTTGCATTAAACTCATTGAAGCGGCCGACAATTTTTGACAATTCCAGGTGGCCAATTTTAAAAATCATAAAACTGTGTTGCTTATCCAGTGCGTATTCACCGCTACGGAGTTCCGCTACCTCTTGAGTGAAGTTCGGTCGCAACAGGCTGGCGCAACCTCCAAGTGTTAATAGCAGAGTTAGTAGCAACAACGCATTCAGACAATTTACGAGTTGACGCGTGAGCAATTTGCTGCGTGTGGCGTCCGGCAAGTGCCCAAAAAAGCAGTACCTGAAGAAGAGCATGTGCATTGTGAGATCCATGTTGAACCCTGACGGGGCACTCCGGGGAAGAATCCATCTTGAATACAAGGGTCGGTAAAACAGCAAGTTTTTATGGTATGGCAAATGGTCTTTGACAACCTTACGCCAATAGTACCTTACTCTGACAAATAGCAATGGCCCTCGTTCCGTGAACGGGTTACCTGTAAGCCGTCTAGCATCAGGCACTTCCGTTGCAGCTTCTCTGGTCACACTCCTCTTTAGCACCGTGAACACCGCCTTACGCCGAATTATAAAGGCCCGCTTGTCATTCAACGACGGCCTGAAATGCTGCGACAACCCGCGCGGGCAGGTAAAAGCGCTACCGCCTGGCGAAGCAACCGTGTCTTTGGCAACCGGCCAGTCGAGCGCGCCCAGTTCTCAAACTTTGTATAACTCGCTCCCCACAGCGCGATTTGTCTTGCGACATCTCCGCCAACACGGGACAATCTGCGGGTTAGCTGGCGCCGCCGGCATTCCACCTTGATAACCTGGAGCCTAAACTATGCTATTTCGTCCACTCGCTGCCGCGGCAGCTCTGTTTGCAACGGTCACTGCCAGTGCACAAACGTCAATGCCTTTCGCACTCGACTGGAAATTCGAAGGCCCGGCCGCGCCCTACTTTGTTGCGGTAGACAAGGGATATTTCGCGGATTCTGACCTGACGGTCGAGGTATCTCCCGGCAAGGGCTCACTGGATGCGATTCCCAAGGTGGCGACTGGTGCCTTTCCTGTCGGGATGGCAGATATCAACTCCCTGATGCGGTTTCTCGATCAAAACCCTGGTGCCCCTGTCACCGCAGTTATGATGATCTACGATAAGCCACCATTCGCAATCGTCGGGCGCAAGTCTCTCGGAGTCGAAGCGCCAAAGGATCTTGAGGGCAAGGTTCTCGGAGCCCCGCCGCCGGATGGCGCATGGGCCCAGTTTCCGATTTTTGCCAAAGAAACCGGCATCGATGTCGCCGCAGTGACAGTAGAGCCTGTGGGTTTTCCTACACGCGAGCCTATGCTGGCGGAGGGCAACGTTGCTGCGGTCACCGGCTTTTCTTTTTCTTCCTACCTGAACCTGGTGCGCCTTGGAGTACCCGAGGACGATATCTCGACCATCCTCATGGCAGACCACGGTGTCGATCTTTATGGCAACGCGATAATAGTCAACACCGAGTTCGCCGAAAAAAACCCGGACGCAGTAAAGAACTTTCTCGGTGCAATCGCCAGGGGCTGGGTTGACGCAATTGCCGACCCTGCAGCGGCAATGCCCAGTCTGGCCAAACGCAACCCCGCAGCAGATGTAGCACTGGAACAGCGCCGACTGCAATTGGCGATCGATGCCAACGTTGTTACAGATTACACCAGCGCTAACGGCATGGGCGGTATTGACATGGATCGGTTCAATAACGCCATCGAGCAGGTTAAACTGACTTACGAGTTCAAGTCCGAGCCTGATGCTGCTCTCTATTTTACAAGCGATTATCTGCCGGAGGGAGGGTTCAAACTCAAGTAACCGTTTTCTGCCCCTTTAACACAGAAACGTAGCAGCACAACAAAAGGCGCTGGCAGCAATGCCAGCGCCTTTTTTCTGAGACATACCGCAATCACCAATGCGAAAAAACAATGCCTAAAGAGCCGATGCAAAAACTCATCGATATCATTGACGTGCATCTCGCCTACGACACCGCTGCCGGCAAACTGCCCGTGCTTGACGGGTTTAGTATGTCCGTACCGGAGGGTGGTTTTGTCGCTGTGGTCGGTCCTTCGGGTTGTGGAAAATCAACGCTGACCCGATTGATAGCGGGGCTGATGAAACCTGACAGCGGTGAGGTCTGGCTACACGGTCAGCAGGTCACGTCGCCTCGCGCTACGGTTGGCATGGCATTTCAAAATCCGGTGCTACTGGAGTGGCGCAGTATTTTGAAAAACATCATGCTGCCTTTGGAAATTGTCCCCACCACGCTCTCAAAAAAAGAACAGGAAGACCGAGCGCGCTACCTTTTATCACTGGTCGGCCTGGAGGGGTTCGAACAGAAACGGCCCTCCGAGCTCTCCGGTGGCATGCGTCAGCGAGCCTCGCTTTGCCGCGCGTTAATACATCAGCCGAACGTATTGATTCTGGATGAACCGTTCGGCGCACTGGACGCATTTACCCGCGAAGATCTTTGGCAAATTATGCATGAAGTAAAAGCTCGCGAGCCATTTACCGGAGTCATGATCACACACGATTTGCGTGAATCTATTTATCTTGCCGACCAGGTTGTGGTGATGTCCGGCCGCCCGGCAAAGACACAATACGTTCTGGATATGCCGGTCACTGGCGCGCGCTCGATTGAAACACTGTATACCCCGGAAGCATCCGCCATGCTAAAGGATCTGCGCCATCAGATTGAAGTTGCACAGGGCCGTACACCCGCCACAGCAAACAGTGAGTCCGCCAGATGAACATCAGAAAAGTACTGATACCACTGCTCGCTATTGTCGTTTTTTTACTGTTTTGGGAAGCGCTGGTCTGGATCAACGACTGGCCAAACTACAAGATGGCGTCACCTTCTGACCTGGTACCCGCTTTTCAACGCTACTGGCCACTTTTTCTAACGATGGGCTGGCAAACTCTGTGGCGAACCGTTGCGGGATTGCTGATCGCCATTGTGGTGGGTGTGGCACTCGGTATGATTATGGGTTTTTCACGCACTATGAGAGAGGCACTTTACCCGCTACTGGTCGGCTTTAACGCCATTCCAAAAGCAACAGTGGTACCGATCGTCGCGCTGATGTTCGTCGGTGCACACGACTTCAACACCATACTAATCGCGTTTATGATTTCATTTTTCCCGATTGCAGTATCCATATCCATTGGCCTTTCAACACTTGAACCGGAGTATCGCGATATTCTTCGTGCACTGGGAGCATCGAAGACAACAATATTCTGGAAGATCGCACTACCCAAAACCTTGCCCGAGTTTTTTGGTGCGCTTAAAGTTGCGGTCACGCTCGCGTTTATTGGTACCAATCTGATGGAAATAGTATCGCCACATGGTCGTGGGCTCGGTGCATTGTTCGATTCCGGTAAAACCAACTCCGACTATCCGTTGATGTTTGCCGTACTGATTGCGCTCGCCTTTCTGGGTATTGTGCTGTACTACGTCGTTGTTATTCTGGAGCGCATATTCGCTGGCTGGGCAGATCGTGAGCCGACGTAGAAGTCAGGAAAATTCTAGATAACTACATATGTGTCGGCGCAAGATCGCGTACATGAGTGGACCACAGTAACGCTTTTTTCCGGATGGATACTAACTATCCTTCGTAATCTTTATGGTCGGGGTTTCCGGTATTTCAGGATAGTGCAGCGGCAGGCACTGATCGCAGAAAGTGTGGGTAAACTCAAGATCGGACTTGCCCACCAGATAGGTTTCAACCGTGCGGAAATAGCCGTCGTCATCTCTTATAGACTTACAGAAGGCACAAATAGGTAACAACCCTTTTAACTCCTTAACTTCTATCAGTGCCGCCTCCAGATCATTAATATGCGACTCCACGGCCTCGGCCATTTGATTCTGGCTTTGTGCCAACAGAGAAAATTCATCTTTGCCGGTAACCACTGTGCGTGCAGAGTAATCGCCGTTCACTATCTGATTTGCGGTAAATGAAATGTTCAGCAGCGGCTTTACTACAGAGAGCCTGAACAGTGTGTACGTGATTGCGGCCACCGCAGCCAGCGTGACCAGCAACACCAGGATGAGCTTCCCGGTCAGGGCACGAGCCGGTTCGCGTACTTCCGACTCGTCGATCTCTGCGAGCATGCCCCAGTTCAGACCTTCTATGTTCAACGGTCGATACTGAGACAAGACACTGACGCCGCGGTAATCAGGTGTAATAGTAGAACCGGTACTGCCTTTGGTGACCGCCCTCGAAGCTTCGGTATCAACTTTCTGCAGCAGGATGGTTGAGGTATCACTGAAGCGGCTGTCTGTTCGCATGAGCAAATCTGTACCGATGATGTAGGTCTCTCCCGACCCGCGAAGACCATGACTGTCGGAAACCACTGCGTTGATTTTTTCGTTACTGACTTGAAACGCTACTGCGCCAATGAGTCCATCTGTACTAAATACAGGGGCAGCAAAAAAAGAAGCCGGTTCGTAATAACTGGGAGCATAGGCGGCAAGGTCGCTGGTTATAACTGTATTGCGGACGCTGGCCAGTGCGGTACGAACCGTGTTGCCAAGATTGCTGTCTGCATAGGGACCCTGATTAAAGTCAGTGGCAAAATCTGTTTCTTTTCGGGTTGAGTAAACCAGCCTGGCATTATTGTCAAAAAGAAACACATCGTAGAATCCAAACGACTTCAGGTAGCGGTTCAATCGGTTGTGGTACTGATTGTGTGCTCGATGATAGGACGAGCTGAATTCGGGATTATAAGCCTCGTTTTTTTTACCAACAGCGTTGGGGTTCTTTACGATGTAAATCCACTGGGCAAGGCGTTCCAGACTCGATTGAGGCAGAAAGTCCGCAATTTCTATTTGCCGGTTAATTCTGCTGGCAAATTCAGTGTTATAATACTCTGTCAGTTCGTTCCGGATTTGTACATCGGTGGATGCCCGTTCGCCAATATCGGTCTGCAGATTGTTCAGCCCATCGGTAAACGCCACGGTAGCCTCGATGATCGATGTGTCTGCGGCAAGATTTGCGACTTGCATCTGAGTCACTCTGAAGTGATCCTCTACCGTCGTCGCGCGTGATTTTAGCGCTGCTTCCAGATGCATTTTGCTTTGTTCGAACATCGCCTTGTTGGTGAAGTAAGACGATAGCCAGGATCCGACAAACGCACTCACTGCGAACAGGCAAATGATGGTTAAACCGAGTCGTATAAACACAGAATGAACAGTTTGCACTTCAACACGTCTCATTTTTATTTTTGCCGGATATTGTAACTAGTTATACAACCTGATCACCAGTAATTACCGACAAATTACCAGTGGTCGACCACTGGCACCGACAAATGCCGAATCCGTCGCAAGTATGGCCATCATCCTTGTATAAACAGGCAATCAATGAGTTATTCAATGGGCGAAAAGCAATCCAGGGCTCCTGCCAGTACTAATTCTCGTCACATTCTTCTGCTTGACGACGAAAAAGCGGTACGGGACGCACTATCAAGAGTACTAAAAGCTCGAGGGCACCAGTGTTCCACTGCACCTACCGGCGAAGTATTACTGGAAATTCTCGAGCGAGGTCGTCAAACCGGCATTCAATACGATCTGGCAATTCTTGACATCAAAATTGTCGGAGGGCTCGGTGGAATCGAGACACTGCAAAAAATCAGACAGAGCGGCAGCACCATGCCAGTAGTGTCAATGAGCGGGTATCCGGTAGAGACTGTATTTGACGGGGTTGATACCAGCGGATTTGTCGGACATCTGGAGAAGCCATTTAGCGCCGAACAGCTTTCAGACGAGATAGAACGTCTGTGCTAGCAGCAAGTTTTTAGCAATCAGGTGAATTTATAGCTTCCTGTTGCGTTTAGTGCACCCCGTTAAAAACACTCTGACAATTTGGCGCCAGAGACCCGAAGCCCTCAGTGTGTAATTACAGCATCCTGAATACCCGGAATTTACCTTTCTAATCCAGTCACTCGCGAGTTCATTCCGCGGAGAAAACCGCCCGGCAAGACTCGGCTCACGCCTTGTGCTACGCCCGGCAAACTGCTTCCGGAAACCAGCTTGTCGAGCTGCAGATTTCACCAGCCAAGTCGATATCGGTTGAGGCGACAATCTTACAGGAATAAACAATCGTGCTGACTTTGCTTTGCAAGCGCATCGGAGAAACAGCCTGCACGGCGGGTATGTGCGCCACAATGCTTGCACTGCTCGGTGCTTGTGGTGGCGCTGGCTCGCAGAGCGAACAGGATGTCGACAACCTGCAATCCCCGACCGAATTACCCGGTGGATTGATTGCGCTAACAGGCAGTGAACTCGATTCGCCAGGGGCTGAAACTCCCGATGGCAATGGTAGCCCTGACAACAACCCGGTGGTTACGGGGGAGCCACCGGCAGCCGTGGAAACGCCGGTGGACAGGGCCTTGCGCACCGGTTCTGCCCTAAATGTAGAAAATACTAACGATCTGCTGCGCGCCAGCCTGGAAAGTATTGAAACCGGTCGCACCTTGCATCAGGACACCCTGGTCGAGCTGTTTAATCTACAAGCTGACGGCTCGCCCAAAATTGATGGAACCAGCTTAACGGGAATCAGCTGGGACCCTACCCACGACGCCTCCACCCTGATTTCAACATTTGGTGAAAACTCCACGGTGCTGTACACCAATGCGGCCACGCAATCCGACAAAAACGCCTATCAGAAAAGCATTGCTGTTATCGGAGAGAACCCGTCGCGGTATATGGTGCTAGGCAGCAACCCAATGAGAAATTACCGACGCAATTCGGCTTCATTAAACACGGAGATGCACAGGTTTCTACAAAACAGTATTCAGTGGCTGACAAATCGTCCCGACCTTTCAACAAATCCGTTCAACGTTGTCATCGCACAAATGCACAACGGATTCTATTTTCCAGATGAACCTGCCGTTCGTGAATGGCTGGCTGAGTTCTTTCCGGAGATCGTATCGTTTAACCCTGCCGGACAATGCGATGACCAGTCGCTTGCCGTTTGTCTTGACTCCAACACTGATTTACTGGTGATTTCACAGGATATGAACGAGGCCACGCAGGCGACAGATATTGCAGCTACGGTCGCGGCGGCAATGGACAACCGGATACCAGTGTTATACATGCACCTCGATGGCAACCTCAACGAGCTCGGTGCATCACTCTTAAAGCAGTTTAAAACGGGATATGAATCGGATAACTACTGGACAAGGCTTCGACTTACAGACTTTGATATCACAGCTTACGCCAATACACTACCCGCAGAGGTTGAATCGGTAAGAACAACACTGGGTCATCTGTTAGCAAATGACTATAGTTTTGACTGGAGCACCTGCGCGGGCGAAAACTGCAACGCCGTGCCAGATCTTGAAAGTGAAATGCAAAGCGGTGCCAACTATGTTCGAACTGTCTTGACCGGCCTGGATCTGGCAAAAATCAATGTTTTCGAGCAGGATGGCTATCGTTTTCAAAAACTTCTGGCACTGACCGGTGATCACCTGCGACAATCCACCACCTACCCGATGGATAAACATACTACGGACGACAACGTCTTTATGCGCGCCTGGTTCGCCGATCACGCCGTATACCACTTCCGCTCAATAAACCCGGTGCAGCCCGATATGGGCAATTTCAGTCGTAGCGACTTCACGCATATCACTCCGGTAAATAAATCTGTCACCATCACAAGTAAAAGAAATTTTCGATCTTCGGGAGTCTATGCACTGCCAGGCCAGACAGTCACCGTCACTCGCAACGACACTTCAGACCTGGATGTAGGCCTGTTCATTAACACACAACGTCCGGGCTCTACACATCAATGGTCGAGCAACGGCTACAGCCGGCCAAAGTATCTTAAAAGTCCTGAATTCAAAATCAGCAGCGGCGAAACACTGAGCTTTACCAGCCCTTATGGCGGACCGGTTCAAATCGCGTTCAGTGCTAACGATTTACCAGTCGCACTAGATTTCGAAAATATTGGACTGCATCCCTACTGGAGCGGTCCCGAGCACGATGAAAGCTTTGCAGATCAACTTGGCAAGAACGAATATGACTGGGCCGAACTGGTCACCCCGGGCTTTGAGGTTCACTCCACTGCCAACAAAATGCGTGAGTCCCTGGCCGATGAGAAATGGGGCACAGCAGCGGCGCTGGCCGCTGGCACAATGCGATATCTCCACAATTTTCCTCATGTGCTCGCAGGCTTTCAAGGTCCAGGCATCGACATCGTTGACGAGATACACGACTTTGCCAATGCAAAGGGCTTTACAGTGGATCTGCTGGATCTGGTCAAACACATGAATGCGGATCAAGCGACCTGCGGCTACGGGTGTAGCGGCAACCCATACGATGCGTACTGGGCATTCAGTCCGGTTGGCCATGGAGATGTGCACGAACTCGGCCATGGACTGGAAAAAAAGCGTTTGCGTTTTAACGGTTGGGAAACCCATACCATGACCAATCCCTATTCTTACTACACCAAATCCTGGTACTACAAAACGACCACCGGCGATCCACAATGCCAGAGCCTGCCATTTGAAGAGGCATTTACTATACTGCAGGAAAGCGTGGAGCAAACCAATCCGGAGGAGTGGGTCAAAGTTAACCTTTGGGATACGATGGGCTGGTCAGAGGGTGCAGCCATGTTCATAC
The DNA here is from genome assembly GCA_964409275.1 of uncultured Granulosicoccaceae bacterium. Taxonomy (GTDB): domain Bacteria; phylum Pseudomonadota; class Gammaproteobacteria; order Granulosicoccales; family Granulosicoccaceae. The sequence continues at coordinate 7,937 of CAYPCS010000021.1, read as the reverse complement.
AAATGATGATGTCGGCACAGGACCAGGGCGCGTTGTTCGATGGTTGGCATCTTTTGGCCCGACTACACATCATAGAACGTGAATTCAATCGCGCAGTCAGGTTAGACGATGCTGGCTGGATGGCAAAACGGGACGCACTGGGGTTTGGCCAGTTCAGCCGGGCCGAGGCAGATGCGCTTGATCAGAATGACTGGTTATTAATTGCACTGGCCACCGCCAGTGGTCTTGACCACACGGATTATCTCTCGATGTGGGCACTGCCATACTCCGCACCGGCAAAGGCCCAGGTTAGCGCCATGAATCTACCACTAGTGCCACGGCGCTACTACATTAGCAGTGCGACAGGATATTGCAAAGGTGAGGGATTTAACGGCGACAGCTTACCTGTGGATGGCACGCAAACCTGGCCGCTAAACGATTAATCTATTACCACTGGATTGATCGAATGGTGTTAAGCGATAACTTACTGCCCGATACGGCCTTACCTGTTTGCGCGCTAACCCTGGTGCAATGAAACAAAGCGTCCGACGGGCTTTTTCCCTGCCCTGCACGGTTTGCCGATTGCTTGCTGACTAGTCACCTGGGCAGCATCCAGAATGAACTTCCGCTCGAAAGCCGGAAATTATAGTGAGTGCTCAACACCCCAATGATTCCCGTCCTGGCCACTTCGAATTGTGTGGCACAGAAAATAAGTATTTTTCCTGTTGTTAGCACGAAACATACACAGAGCAATTGACAGAGATATCGGAGCGGGTTAGCGTCGGCAATACTCGCCGTCTACAAGATAAATCAATGTCCTTTATAAAGCATAAAACACCTTGTTTGCTCACAGCGGTTATTACCACTGTTGTGACGCTATCTGCCTGCGGTTTAACTACGCAACCACCCGGAACTGAAGAAATCACGTCCACAGCACCGTCACCTACAGGTCAGAACGACATTGATAAAACAGATTCACAGGGCAGAACATCGCTGATACTGGCAACCAGCGAAGGTGATCTTGAAAAGGTGAAAACACTGCTGGCAAACGGCGCGTCTGCCGATATTCAAGGCAACAACGAATGGAATGCACTTATGCAAGCGTCCTACGATGGAAATGCCGGGATCGTAGATGCACTACTCGCACATGGAGTAGATGTGTCGATGCGAAACGACATTCAGGCACCAGCCTTGATGATCGCCACCTTCCGTGGTCACACCACGATCGTGGAAAAACTAATCGCGGCCGGGGCAGATACCAATGCTCGAAAAGACGATAGAGGCACCGCATTGATCTGGGCCGCACACGAGGGCCATTTCGATATAGTCTCTTCATTGTTACAGGCAGGAGCTAATATAGATGACAAAAACGACAAAGATCAAACCGCTCTGAAAATGGCCCGCAAGAACAAGCATGTAAAGATCGAACAGCTTCTATTGCAGAAAGGTGCAACAGAATAAAAGTCGATTAAGCGTTAGTTCGGATGAGTTGTAGTCAGGTTTTAAGGTTCCTGTACCATAAAATCAACACAACCATCCCTAAGCTGCAATCCATTTGAATCAAAGAAGCATGCGCTATAGGCACCCGCTTTTTTCAGTGTCCTATAGCTACTAACCCGGTAGCCACCGGGATTCCTCGATACGGTAAAGCCGGTGGTTGAGAATTTTGCAGAAATATCCCCATCACGCAGGTACCAGTCAATAGTGAGATTTTCTTCCACTTCACCTACAGGAATAACGACTTTTGCAAAAATATAAACCCTTCCGGGCCTGATGGTTCTATCGCATTGTCGAGGTTGCAGTTCAACGACAGATTCGCAGCTTAGCGGCCTGCCATTACCAGGGAATGTAGACATCGAGTATTGTACCTGCTGCTCCTGTGTCAACAAGGTCGCCGTCTGTTCGTTGTTGCTACTGGCGCCCGGACCATCGTTTTCAGGCTCTGGTGCTGCCATGCTATCTTGCGCACTATTGCTTACCGTGGCGTCGACATAGGGCTGATTTGATACTTTGAAATCTACGCATCCGTCTTTAACAGGCAAACCGCCGGCGTCGAAAAAACAAGCCCTGTAAGCGCCCGTTGATCTCAGTGTTCTATAGCTACTCACTCGATACCCGTTGGGGTTTCTTGCTACGGCAAACTCGCTATTGGAGAACTGATTGGTAGTATCCCCGGCCAGCCGATACCATCGCAGGCTAAGCTTTTCGTCTTTTACTTCCTCGGGAATAACAATCTTCGCAAAGACGAACACCTTACCTGGTTTGAATATATTGGCCTCGCACCCCACCGGTTCGAGATCAACTACTTCCAGACAAGTGACCGGCACGCTAGCCAGGTTGTTTTCGACCGCAATTAACCTCGTGCCGGATTGTAAAACCGGGGCCAGGCTGTTTTCTATTTCAGTGATTTTTTCGCTAACGGATTCTGCATCAGGGTTCTTTTTAAGATTATCAAGCTGAGTTTGAACGTCTACGGCTTGCTTGTTTTTTGCGATTGTTGCAGTGGCGGCGACAATCTGGGCTTCGTCCTTGGCCTCTTCAGCGGCATCCCTGGCCTTCTCTGCTGCGACCTTCAATTCCTGCGCTATGTCTTCAGCCTCTTCTGCTCGCAGCCTGGCTTCGTATGCCTCGACCCTTAGTTGCTCGGTGTCCTTGTAACGTTTCTCGGCGATGCGTTTATCTCGTAACATATCAAAGCCGATAAAACCGGCCAGCGCTAAAAACACCCCAAACAGGGAAACAGTAATCAACTCCCGGTTTCGTTTCCGTTTCCGGTCCATTTTTTCACTGGTAGACAGAAACTGCATGGCCTCATCAAATCCGCGGTAATATCGCTCGGCCCAGTTTCTGTTTGGCCTGACCTCATCGCGCCACTGCAGAGCGACACCAAGGTCCGGCTCACGCCACCAGCCCGCCTTGCCCTGTTCATTCAAAATTGCAGTTTCTGAAAGCCGTGAGTACATTCTTACCGCTTTAGCTTCGTCGTCGGTCCAGCGACGCAGTCGTTGCCAGACCCGCATCAAGCTCTCGTGCGAGATGTCTATAACAGTGTGTGCTTTTAACGCTACTCCGGCCGGTGGCATCAGAAACGAACGGCTGGGTGCACGAAAAACGTCAATCACACGAATGACTTCATCTTCACTGGCTTCTGCAAGTTCACACAGGGTTTGTAATCGGGTGGGTCGTCGCACACCCCTGCTATCAGTGGCCTGGTCGGTTAGCGCTCGAAAGATGGTTTCACAGATCCGTTGTTGTCTCGGAGATTCGAGTTCTGCATAGGCGTGGTCGGCATGCCTGTCCAGCGCGTGAGACATACTTCCAACCGCCTTGTAGTGCTCAAGCTCCAGCGGTCCGGTAGTTCCCGAATGTTGTTCCCGGTAAGCCCACGTGCGGTTTAACGCATGCTGAAGAATTGACAATTGATCCGGATTATCGCCGACATCGTTAACAAGCCGGTTAAGAAGCACCGGCGCTATTTCCGCACCGGCAACTGCAACAGGACCACGAATCGCTTCCCGTCGCTGCTCCCGAGTCATCCGCGGTACCAGATACTGGCCGGCGTTGATCGCTTCAGCAAGGCCATCGAATTGAGTACATTCACCAAAAAAATCAGAGCGCATTGTCAACACTATGTAGACAGGCAGTTTTTGCTGACGTGATGCTTCAAGCAACAGATTCACAAACGCGATTGCCTGCGCTGCGTGACCCTGCGTGGTTTGAAACTGGTCTGACGCCATGTGTTGGTAGCGAAATAACTCTTCGAACTGGTCTGCAATCAGCAGCAAATTGACACCGTCTTCGAAGCTCGCCTGTTCGATGATGTCCATCAACCCAAGTTTACTCATACGTAAAGTCGCATCGACAATATCTGTGAGTGACATTCCCTGATCGTGATAGTCGTTAAACAGCACACCCTGCTGTGCCAGTGCGTGTGCCATAGAATAGACGGGATCGGCGCCTGGTCTAAAGCTGGCGACACGCCATGCCGTGCCGGCACTTGACATCAACCCGTAATGCAAACCGGGTATCAGACCACAGTTAACCAGCGATGATTTGCCACTACCCGATGCACCAACCACTGCCAGAAGGCGGTTATCCGCCAGCTTGTCGACCATCGCATCAACCTGACTTTCGCGCCCGAAAAACAGATGTTGCTCGTTCTGATTAAACGGTCTGAGGCCGGGAAACGGATTGATGCCTGGCGATTCTGAATTAGCGTTGTGCATCAGCGACTACTCGCGGACTGCAGAAAATCCGCCAGCAAATCAACTGAAAAACCGTTTAGCCCGTTGATCAAATCTGCCTCTTCCATATCAATCAGATCTTGCTTGTCTGCGGTTGCGGGCTCTGCCAGATAGGTAAAATTACCAAGCAACGGTCGACCCTGTCGGTAGCCGGGTAATTTTTTTAATTCGAAATCAAGGGTTCGTTTCCATGCCTCATCCCCTTCCCCGTAAAACACCATCACAGCATCGCAACTGGACATGGTATTCGTATGGCTCTCGTGTACTGCTGCTGCATCGCCTTCAAAAGCGGGCAGTACAACATCGATACCATGTTCCCGACAGTATTTTCTGAGTGGCACGGTCGCCTTTCGATCTGTATCTGTGCAAATCAGGTACAACTGCAGATTCTCTGGCGATTCTGCAAACGACGCATCAGCTATCGCGTTGGCCACCGGCTCTACCGGTTGCTCAAGTTTCTTCAATGTAGAGTGAACAGAGATCTTCAGCGTTTCTATATCACTTCTGATTAAATCGGCGCCAAATTGTAAACTGGCATCCGTAAGCAGCGCATCGATAAAGGATTGCTGATGATCCTGCTCCGATCGCATTTCCTCCGGTAGCCAGATAATTCGGTTTAACGAACCGCTACGAGACTGCCCGGCCGCGATGAAATTCTGCATTTCTACAATCGAATTCTCTCCAGGCCCATCCGGTACGGCACCAAAGGTTTCACCGATCAGATGAAGAGACACCGCACTGTCTGACAGCATTTGTTGTACCTGAGACGCGTACTCTGCCTCGTCGCGAGGCATCTCGCGGTCTGGCAGTATGTTGTAACCGTGATGACGCAGCTCGGTTTCGAGAATCTCTCGTTCGTCCCTGCGGTCGTAGCTGCACTCAGCGAGATAGACCACGGGTTTGTCCGGCCTGTCTTGCAGCACCGAGGAACTCCCGGTGGACACTTCACTGGCCATAGACTTGAGAAGGGTTGACAGATCTGCAGCAAGCTGTGCAACTTTGCGATTGTATTTTTGACCGTATTGTTCGCCATAGGTCGCATCAAGTTCCAGCGGAGTCTGATTCTCGTAGGTAAAAAACTCGTAGCCAAGGATGTCCCGAATGAAACCCGGGAGTGAATCCTGCGAGTCAATCGGCGCTTTAAATACCTTGAATATTCTTGCTTTGTTATCCAGTGCCAGTGCACTTGATTCTTCGGCAACCCTGCAAAATTCGGATAATTCCCGTGTGCACCAGTCGGATTGTACGTACCGGGGTGTAAGCACAGAGAGTAACAGTGCCGTGTCCGGGAATTGATCCATAATCTCGTCGCTAAAGACATCGTTTCCCTGCAGTTTTTTGTCGTCGCGCCAGATAGACGCCTGCCGACCCAGACGCATGTTAAGCAGAGCTTCCAGGGTTGCGTGAAAGCGTGTGATCCACCCCTCTTCACCTGCCGACAACGGTGTGTTGTCAATATGGGCATAGCTGATAAATATATCTTTTTCAAAACTCACGACCCATACTCCATGCAATTTGTCTTTGCTTTACGTGAATCTTATATACACCCGTCAGGCCTGGCCACCACCCTGACACCGGAAGGCCCGGGACACCTTAATATCAGGTTGTAAAAAGGTAGCTAAACCAACAGCTATCATAGACGTATCGACGGAGTATTAAAACGGTAATATTACAGCCGAGAGCACCACCTCGAACCCCGTATCACCTTGTTTCAGGTTTTAGTCTATTAGTCGTTATCAACTGCCTTTCAGGCCTGTTTACCATGATCTCAATCTGGCAAACCCGACGCGACCCGCCATACGATCATCGCTACAGCAGTGATAAAAAACTGCCTCAAGCACATTGGTTTGCCAACTCATGGCTGGAAGTTAGCGCTGCTATCACGCAGATCCAGGTTTGCGACCGGAACCCGCCACCCTGTACTGTCGATTGAAAACCGGATATGTTTGCAACCAATTCCGTTAATGTCCTGAAAACAGGTGCTTCATATGCCAGCAACTATTGAAAAAAGACCATTCGGCCAAACCGGCCACAACAGCAGCTTTGCGTTGTTTGGCGCTGCTGCCTTAAAGAATGTAAGTCAGTCGGTAGCAGATCGAACACTGGATGTACTTCTGGAATATGGCGTGAATCATATCGATACCGCCCCACGCTACGGACATGCTGAAGATCGCATTGGTCCCTGGATGACAGGCCATCGCAAAGACTTTTTTCTCGCCACCAAGACGGCCGAGCGCACAAGCGCGGCGGCCCGTGATGAGTTGCACCGATCACTTGAACGATTACGTGTAGATCACATCGATCTTATCCAGTTGCATGCACTCTATCATCCGGATGACTGGGACACCACGATGGGTGAAGGCGGAGCATTAGCTGCACTTATAGACGCGAAAAAGGAAGGCCTGGTCAAACACATAGGTGTGACCGGACATGGCTGGACAATCGCAGCCATGCACAAGCGCAGCCTCAATATATTCGATTTCGATTCAGTACTGTTGCCTTTGAACTGGATTTTCTACAGCAATGAAACATACCGAAGAGAATTTAACGAAATACTGGATTTGTGTCGCCAGCGCAACATAGCAGTGCAAACTATAAAATCTATTGCCAAAGGGCCCTGGGCCGGACGCGAGGAGACCTATAATACCTGGTACGAACCACTCGATGCGCAGACTGACATAGACCGTGCGGTACATTGGGTACAGTCTTTCGATAGCGTATTCATGAACACCGCTGGCGACGTAACACTGTTACCAAAAATTCTGGATGCCGCAAGCCGATACTCAACCCAACCACCTACAGAATTACAAATGCAGGCGCTACAGACCGAATCTACAATGAGTTCTCTATTTGGACTTGGCATGTAGCACCGGCTATTCAATGTCCGGCACAGATTTTTAACATCGTGCCGTACTTGCCAGCGTCACAATCCTTCGGGGTCGAAAAATGCGGGCCGTGTAACGGCCCGCAATTCTGACTCAGGCCTCAGGACCCGATAACTCGGTCATACACTCACGCTTCACAACAGCCTCAAACCGGTCGATTGCCTGGTCACGACCTCTTTGTGTTAACCAGACTGGCTGCTCATGTGCTGTGATTGCCATTCTAACCATAAGGCTATGCTGGATCGAAGGTGTTATCGAAAGTGAATTTGCACCTCTGTCAATACTGTCCTCAAGTGAAATGCTGTCTTGCCGGGAGGTCATCGACAGTTTTGCCACAATTGCTAATTCACTGCAGATCGTCCTCTTGGTCTGTGTATCGGTTTGCAATGGATAACTTTCAGCGGCAGCCGGAGCGGAGGTTAAGGCAAACAACGCCATAGCGGTGATAGTTTTTCGCATATTGTCACTTCCTTGCAGTAGCAGGTTTCTAACGCTGCAAGGTTATCGGCCACCCGGTGGTTTTCTGTAGAAAATGTGCCAGTGGATAGAAAATTCTCTTATCCGGGAAGTTACTTCCTTGAGTATCCTGCTTCACGTGCATCGACTTGCAGGATAGTGGTCTATCACCGCATGTTGTCAACGGGCTACCGGGTGTTATGCTGAACCCCGTTCGTAGCTCCTTTCACCAATGCAAAGAGGGGCAAAATGCCCCTCTTCAACACCTCTAATTGACCGATTTGTGATTACAGCTCGGTTTCGCAGTCAATGGTATCGTTGCCGCTACCCCCTTTGCAGGTATCGTTTCCTGCGTCGCCAATCAGCTCATCAT
>CAYPCS010000020.1:0-79572 GCA_964409275.1 uncultured Granulosicoccaceae bacterium | reverse complement strand
TGCACGACAGCTTGAAAAGTCGCCCCAGAAGTTTCCGCAAGTCACTGATGTCCAGACGGATCATCGAAATGCTCAGATTTCTCACCACTACACTGAGACCGAGAGGCGAGACTACAGGAGCGCTATCTCGAGTCTTCTCAAAATGGTGCACACGATCAATCGGAAGCCGTTGAATGCGGCTGCGAGTGACTTCGACGGGGTGATGTAGTGTAATTGTGTGTTTTCAACGAGTGAATAAATAATCATTCGCTCTGTTTTATTGAGAAGCTGAAAATCAACTACACGGGAAGATCATTGGGCTGCCTTGTGATTTCCTGCAAATGGAAGTGCCTGTCCCGGTAAGCATCGGTTAGCGATACTTTACGATCACTCAAAGACTTTCAGTTCTCACAACTCCGTGTGTAGCTTAGGCTACAGCCAGATCACGGGAGAAAAACATGAAATTCTTTAAGTCTGGTGGCAATGTACTGCCAAAACTTCTGCAGGATGCTGCACTGAATGAAAGCAGCCAGCGTGAAGGCGTTAGCCGCCGCGAATTTCTGGCCATGGCGACGACGTTCGGTGCGACAACAGCAGCTGCCTATGCCATGCTCGGTATGAATACACCGGTGATGGCATCTGAAACTCCCAGGACAGGCGGAACTATCCGACCCAAATTGCCATCGATGGCAAAACTTGCCGAAAAGCGGGTGCCCGAGTATGTGGACGACTGGGTGGCATCGCCCGATGGAGCAATATTCGTTAATGCCGAACATTGTGTTGGTGCATTCGGCTGCATCACCAGGCCCTTTAATTCGATATCATCGAATCGCGTTCCGAAGAGCTCGTTCTGTGCACCATAAAGATAGAACGTCCAGTCTACGTCTTCAGCCGAAGAGAAAACATCGAAATCGATATTGATCAAGGACAAGTCGAGATTAGACTGACGAGGCACTCGCCCGCGCGCGATAAAGGTTTCTGCACCGTTAATCGAGTAGCTGAGATCAAACCTGGCGCGCGTGTCAAACTGGTTTGCAAAGAAAGACAGGCTGTCATAACGCACGTTGGTTCCATTTGCTTGCACAGTGAAGCGAAAGAAGTCACCTGATATTCGCGCTAAGCTTTGGCTATCCGATGTTACCGAACCTGAATTGTATGCTGGTGATGCGGACACGCTGGTATTTAAGTGACTGCGTGACAATACGAATGTTCTTGCACCGCCGCCAGTTAAACCACCACCTTGAGAAAAGGGGGTTGCGAGGGTTACCGGATCAGTGTCTATCGATGTAAATGCATTGTTGCCAAATGTTTCCCTGGGTGCTGAATTCGCGCTGTATAACGCCAGTGTTACACTCTCTGTCGGGTCGCTATCTGAATTGCCGTCAATATTGGGGCTTCCCGGATCAGATCGTTGCAGAAATTCCTGGAAATTTGTCAGGCCGTCGGCATCGCTGTCGAGATCGCGGCCACTGGAGTTGGTGCTGTCCAGTGTGTCATACGCATCTTCAAAATAGTTTGATGCCATCTCCGTCTATGTCATTTGGCGGTACGTCGCTATCGCCATCAGTGCTTGCTTTCGCGTCTCCCCGAATGGTATTCAACAGGTTAAATAGCTCAGTCTGCTTGGCGATGATGTTGCCACTGAGAACAAGGTTGTCTATGCGTGAAAAAAGATCAAATCGCAATACCAGTTCGGTATCCTGGCTTATCTGACATGGATCAGGCTGGCTTGACAAGGTCGCATCAAACCTCTTACGTGAACTGCGTCGGGTTGTTTGTTTACGTGCGACTTTTGTCATTACATCGCCGCAGACAGGCAAATTCGCTCTACTACAGGTGTTATCGTTCCTTCAGAATAGGATGTTTGTGTGTGGCATCGGCACCGGTATTCGGTACTATCGAAGCAAATTTCGATGCACTCGACCAACACCCCGCAAATTCTGAACGGAGTACTCTTTGACCGGAGCATTGTCAAACTCGGCGGTGATCGTTTTTTTCCTCGCAAATACGATTTATTGCAGTGCGTACATCGTCAAGGATATCCTTTGGCTGCGTATACTCACTATCGCCGCTGGTCTTCTTACACTGCCTTATTTTTTGTTCCAAAGCACCTACTCAGCGGTGTTCTGGCAAAGCGCTTTTGTATCGATAAATCTGGTCCATGTCGTTCTGCTAATGCTCGCACGACGACCAGCCAGGCTGACTGATGATCAGCAAGCTTTGCACAATATGGTATTTCGCAATTTCACCTCTCGAGAAACACGGCGCATACTAGAGATCGCAACATGGCATACCGCAGCGCCCAACGAAATATTGATTGTTACCGGTCAACAGGAACCAGTGCTCTATTTAATTCAACTTGGCAGAGCCGAAGTTTATCAGGATGGTGAGATCATTGACTGGAATGGCCCCGGAGCGTTTATGGGTGAATTGCGCTTTATCACTGGCGAGCCCGCCATGGCCGACGTAGTCTTTACCACTGAGGCTCGCTATATATCCTGGGACACTGCTGAACTGAAAAAATTATTAAATAGAAATACACGGCTGAAGACTGCATTTGAAGCGCTTATCTCTGCAAATATTGCATCAAAACTTGGCAACAGAGGCAGCATGGTGAAAGAACCTTTAAACGTCGACAACAGTCCTCATTTGGGATAAACACTGGTTTTCAGTAGATGGCAGGAGCGAAAGTAAGCGGGCATATATGGACGCCACACTTGTGTAAGGTAATAAAAACTGCCGTAGTGTCAGCGGCATTTTTTGAATATCCCCCGTCAGGCCGCGCCGGGCTCAACCGTTGCCTACTGGCGCTACACATCTGCTTGCCAGTGTGCTAACGGGTTACTCTGAATTCATGCAGTGTGAAAGTTCCCTTGCCCCAAAAGGTCTCGGTACCTATTTCAATGGCTCCCATGCAGGTGTTGTTTTGAATGCGTGGTACACCAAAGGAAGGGCCATTAAACCTTGTCCAATCCACAAAGGCATTCCAGTCAAGCCATCCCTCGGACATCGGCTCTTGCGCCACAAACGCGACATAGCCCCAGTCAAGCTGCGGATTGGTGTGAACGTCCCATCCAACACCGTCTATTGTCACTTCCGCAACCCTTGGTCCCGGTGTCTTGGTAAATGGAACACCAACCCAAACCATTAGCTCAAACTGTTTGTTCCACTCTTCCGCTTCACAGCTGGTATGGAAGAATGATTCCAGTGCAACGTTGCGTTCAGGTGTTCCGGTTTCAGAGTAGTGGAAGCGAATTTTGTAGTCGGGAATATTGTTTAGCGGGGCTGGTAAGCCCAGTTTTTCTGGTGTGCCCGACGTGGTATTGCGAGTCTTGCGGCCGTAATAGACCTGTGGATAGCTCTTGACTGAAAATTCATTACCTTCTGTGCGATCCAGCCAGTTGTAATCCCACTTCGCCACGTAGTTTCCGCGTGAGCCTCCCAGCTCAATACACTGATGCCAGCGGTTGGAATACACTTCACTGTCATTCCAGGTGTTATTTTGCAGCACGTAATCTCCGTAGCTGATTTCGACCCATGGCTCGCACCATCGTCTACCCAGTAGCGGATCATCTGATGTGGCCGTGCGTCCGTCTACAACCGTACAGGTCTGATTGTTTTCGTAGCCGAAACCATCGCTGTTACCGTCACTGGCATCGGTCAGGCAAATCGGCTTACCGTTGATAAAACCCTCTGCCTGCAGTGTGATAGGGGCGGGCACAAACGTTGAATCCTGATTGGAAGCGGGTCGCACGCTACCCCACCTGCAGCTGGTGCCGAATTCCCAACCCCAGCCATCGCCAGTGTCGAGCGCGTTGGCCGAGCAGGTAGCAGCCGTTCCAGCGCTTGCTGTAGCGCCGGGTACAGGGTTTGTCGAAGCGTTGGTGGCACTGGTCCAGCGGCATGATTGATCGTTCTCCCAGCCCCAGCCCTCACCGTGATCAACAGCATCTGCGGTACAGGCAACGACCACACGGTCAGTGGTCAAGCCTGAGCTATTCGCGTTGTCCGGCCAAAGGCACGGATTGTCGTTTTCAAATCCCCAAATGCCGTCATGATCGGCAGCGTCCCGGGAGCAGACAGGTCTCGCTGCGGGATCAGATGAAGTATCGTTAAAAAGTGAGCTGCCAAGTACGGCGACCTCGCGCTCATCGGAACTGCCGCAGCCAAATAGCGCAATAAGGAAACCGGTTACTAACCAATACTTCATGTATGTTCTCAACTAGGTACGTCTTTAACTTTAATCGGTTGACTATGCTAGCGGGTGGAGCCAGCTGATTAACCAATGGTGTAACTGATTGCAAGCGGTACAGCCCGTAGCGGCTGCGTTCCTTCCGGCCAGAAAGGTCGACAAACAGTTCTCTATTTTTAGTTGAGAATTCGCTGTTTTTCATTGTGGTTCAGCAATATGAGCGAAAAAAACAGTTTGTTATTTTTTGCGATTCTGCTATCGCGGCGTCAGTGGGTAGTTGTTTGGTAGATCGACTATCGGGGTAGCATTTATTTTCAGAGCTGCCTCTCGTATGGCAACTGCTTCATTTCTACCGGTCGGTCGTACCTCCGGGTCAGTCTGCGATCACCTGGCGCTATTTTCTTGACTCTATGTGCGCGTCTGTACTCACCAATGCAATAACGGTTTTGAATTGCACGTGCTCACGCTGGACATGCCAATCTCAGGTAGAAATTTGAAAGCACTTTTGCTTACAACCGGTAGTCAAGGCTTGAACTGTATTTTTAACCCGTTGTGAGTTGGCGAATCTGACTGGCGGCAATTGAATGATTTCTTGAATGTGTCCTTGTGTGTGGGGGTCTTGTTGTTGACGTTGGTCTTCTGTTTACAACTGCCGCCGCGACATCAGCACCGGAGGTTTCTGAATGGCGCGAAGTTAGAGTGCCTTATCAATTTGCACATCAAGCAACACCGTTTTATTTGAGGCGATAGACTCCCTCAGAATATTTTCCAGTTCGGCTGCGTCGTCAACCCTGTGCGCCGTTACCCCGAATGACTGAGCGAGTCTAACAAAGTCGATGGTCGGATCGTCGAAGTCCATGCCAATAAACTGCTGGGTGCCGTGGTAGGCTTGTACTCGCTGTTTGAGTATTCTGTAACCCCTGTTGTTGGCGATTATGTAGGTAATGGGTAGTTTCAGATGTGCAGCGGTCCAAAGAGCCTGGATACCGTAAAGGCTACTGCCATCGCCTATTACCGCCACGTGTGGTCGCTCCGGTTGTGCTAGTTGCATTCCAATAACACCTGCGACAGCAAAGCCGATTCCACCACTGGCGAGGCCAAAATAAGACTTTGCATCACGGTAAGGTACCAGGTCTGGTAAATACCTGCTGGCGGTAAGGCCCTCGTCGACCAGCACGGCATTATCTGGCAGCACACGCGCGATCTGCCGCATTAGAAAATTACCATTGATTGGCCGGGCTGATTGCAGATCAGCCAGGCTGGTAAGCAAGGCCTCCCGTCGAGTGCTCCAGTTATCCTGTTTTATTGTGGTGACATTTGTGGCCACTTGTGCAGGGTTGGTTAGCTTATTTATAGCAGGGAGTAGTGCTCGTAATGTTTCACCCGGATGCGCATTTATTGCTACATCTGCGGAATAGTTTTTTGCAAGTTCATGTGTGCGTTCGGCGATCTGCAAAATCTGTATGTTATCTGGTAGTGGATCGATTTCGCTATAAACCGACATACGTAACACATCTGCACCCAGGAAAAGCAGCGTATCAAAATTTTCAAGAATACCGCGTACCCTTGTCTGATCGCGGGACAGGCTGCCCATATAACAATCGTGGAAGGAGTAGAAATGCGCACCATGCGCAACGGTCTGTTGATAAACAGGCGCTCCGAGCGCACTGGCTAATGCTGCTGCTTCGTCAAGGCTGTGGGTGGTGGCTAGCTCGTGACCTGCGATAATGGCGAGTTTGTCTGCGTCGACAAGTTTTCTGGCCAATGTTTGAATTGCATCTTCAGACGGACGCACCGTTGCGTCAACCCGACTTGGAGAGCCAATTTTTAGCTCTGCCGACGCGTTGAGAATATCCCCGGGTAATGAAATGAACACCGGGCCGGTTGGTGGCGCCATAGCTATCTTCGCTGCACGGCGAAGAATACGAGGCAGATCCTGAAGGCGGGTTACTTCGACTGACCATTTGACCAGCGGTGCTGCCATTGGAGGAAGCGGATCATACAACAATGGTTCGGTTAATCCGTGACCTTGTTCTTGCTGACCGGCAGTGATAATCACCGGTGATCCAACCCAGCGTGCGTTGTAGATTGCCCCTATAGCATTGCCGAGCCCGGGAGCGACGTGCACATTACATGCGCTGAGCTTGCCAGAGGCACGGCTGTATCCGTCCGCCATCGCAACGACAATAGACTCCTGCAGACCAAGTACGTATTGAAGTTGTGGTAGTTCTGGCAGCGCAGCCATTATCGGCAGCTCGGTGGTGCCAGGGTTGCCGAACAAGTACTCAATCCCTTCATCGATCAGTATCGATAAGAAGGCCTCACGGCCGGTCATCTGCATCATCACATTTTTCCAGAGTTTGTCGTCAAACCGTATGGTGTTAACCCGGATAATACAGTGCATTGAAGCAATTTAGGATGACGGACGCACCGGAGAGAATTACTTCAAACTCGATGATGAAAGCGATTTTCCCGCTTCACAGTATAAGCAGAGGGAGAGGCCGGATTACCGTGGTGTTCGCTGGAAAAACCTGCGCAGTATAGTTTGTCGTCATACATATTACACACGCGCTATACAGCGCAGTTCAGACACGCGCAGAGGATAGACAGGGTAGTGAAGCCTATTTTTTCATCTTTAGTTTCGAGCCATCGAACGTTGTAACTTGCGCATACATAAATCCGTCTTTGGTTACATACGCATCTGCTCCTTTGTAGGGTTCTTCAAGAAAATCAGCATCAGCTTCCCATATAACGTTCAAAGTTCCCTCGACGGTGAAGGTTTCGAGCGTCGTAAATTTCAATCCTTTGAGTCCGCCTTCTGCGGGTGGCTTGCAAAAGCCTTCAAATAGTGCGCCTACAGCTTCGCGACCCCGAAAGGAGGCACCATCAGCGACGACAATTAATACTTCCGGCGGATACTGTGCCATTAGCCTGTCCCAGTCGCAGATATTGAGAGCATCCAGGTGCTCATCAACAACTTGTTGCGGGCTCGGCTGTGGAACCAGTTTTGGCAGTGTCAGATGACTATCGGAGATGGCATGGGACGAGAATACACTGACCGTCAGAGTTGCTGCGAAAATGATTGTTTTCCTAAACAATGGGTCATTCCTCTCAAGTTGACTTGAAATGACGAGTATCCCTGTCAGGCACCAGCATCGCATTACCTACAGTCTGAATTATTTCTACTAATGGTTAATGCAAACCGTGTGATAAGGTCAGTACATAGAAAACGGTCGCTATTCTGTGAAGCACAAACTCTTTCTCAACGCCATAGGCGACAATGTTGAACTCGCGAATCGGGCAAGAGAAATCTTACCGGCGTTGCGTGGCGGGATACCTGGTACCGTTGACTTGAGCAATTTGACAGAACGGTACGGTGTCGATGTCGCTGCTTCTGTATTGCATCAGTCTATTGTTAATCATCCACTACACGCGCCCCTGATAAATCGTATACAGCATGCAGATGTGGCTGCGGCTTCCGTTGGGCCGAGTGTCAGAATTTTTATCGTGCCAGGTATGTATTATCAGGAGTATCCGGCGATTGGTGCGAGCGGTGCTTTATTCAGACAGGTGGCTGAGCGGTGCGGCATTGCCGTGCAAACAGTCCCGACCAGCAGTCGTGGTTCGATAGCGCACAATAGCGCCATACTTCATGAGTTCCTAAGCGGCAATAGTGCAGAGCCTTATTGGTTGGCATCGGTCAGTCGCGGAAGTGCGGAGATTAAATGGCTGCTGCACAACAAGTCGCAAGCAGATTATCTTCAGAATTTGAAGGGCTGGGTAAGTTTCAACGGCGTGGTGCGTGGTACTCATCTAATAGATGGTGTCATTCAAAATCCCCTGAAACGCACTATCGCGAAGGGGGTTGCGCTCTCCCGGCGGGTTAACCCCGTACTTATTGACGAGATGAATCCGCAACGAGATGAGTGGCAACCGGTACGATTGCCGCAAGACTGCTTGCATCTGAATGTGATATCGATTCCAGTGACCTGGGACGTCACCGAACGAGTACAAAAGCGCTTCAGACAACTGGCCCCGCTTGGACCAAACGATGGCGTTGCATTGCTTGGGGACTATAGTCGAGAGCCTGGTTTTTTGTATCCGGTAGCCGGCACCGACCATTTGATGCGCACAAGCGAGTTATCATCACTGATGTATAGATTAACTCGCGTGCTCTTGAATTAACGGTGTGGTGTTGTTGCCCTGAATCTACAGGGATGACGATGCGGGAGTTAACCGAGTTTTATTCCCGGTGCCCCGCCCATCTCCAGGTGCAAACGCTCAAGCCAAAGTTCAATGGCGGTGTTACCGAAAGGTTCTTGTTCAAAAGGGCGCTCCGGTCCTTGAAAAGTCCGGACGGTGGGTTCTTCAAGAGGCGTCGTCTCAGGGGGTTGATCTACAACGGCGGCGCGGCCAGCCAACGCGTCATCAAGAATCCGCTGATCTACCGCGTTGCGGCTCGACGGTCGCATACCGGCGTAGTGTAGAACGTGCGCCGGAACATCCATTGTTGCAAGTTCGGCAGTGGCAGACTGGCCGGGTGTCCAGTTTTCCAGCCCTTCACGCAAGAGGATTTCCCGGGTGACTACCTTATTATCAACATTCGAGATCCGGGAACCTTTGGTGCGAATCTCGTCAGCAGGTGGCATCGACACAACACGGGTTGCCTCCGTGTCCTGACCCGGGGTCATCACATTATTGCGCACGTCAACAGTGAGCTTGTCGGCGTCTGTGTCCAGGTACATATGCACTGCATTGTAGCGCGGGTTGACTATCCAGTTATTGCGTACTTCTGCTTTGGTGTTACTGGCCAGTACGGGGTTTCGGTGTACATTGCTAATAAAGAGATTACCGGCAATAACGACACCGTCCGGTGCGTCCCTGACTAACATCGCCATAGAGTGGTCACCTTTGGGATGACCTGCGAATTTTAGTGCTTCGGCAAATATAGAATGGGTGATGCTTACCGGGCCGCTGGTCGGACGGGCAAGAGAAAGCAATTCGTCTTTCGACCAACTGGCGGAGATGTTGCGCACACGCACACGCTTGACTGGCCGTGCGCCTCCGCCGATGGTGAGCCCGTCAGCCCGTTCAGCGGGCATGGCCGCCATACCGGGGCGGATGGCAATATGCTCGATGGCGACATCATTGGCCCGTATACGTAGTGATGCTCCGGTGATAGTGATCCCGGGATCAGGGGCAGTTTGGCCGGCGACAGTGACATTACTGCCGCGGATGTGGATGTCTTCACCAAGCGCAATTTCACCGCCCACTTCAAAGACCACCACTGTCGCGCCATCGATGCCTGTTAGTGCTTCGCGCAGTGTTCCAGGTCCATTGTCTGCCAATGATGTTACCTTGCGTATCGAACCGTCCAGGCGGCAACCACCATTGGTGATAAATCTATTGTCTTTTTCCGAAAGGGCGCGGGCCTGAGAGGCTAAGGCGCTAATGAATAATGCTGCGCCGGTTTTCAGGGCGGTACGGCGGGTTATTAACTGGCCTGATTGAAGTGGTTTCACTTGCAGCTTCTCTGCTTGATCTTTGCTTGTTCGTTGGTAGGCTTAAAACCGTAGCATAATTCTATTGCAGGGAGTGAGCTGAAGGGCCTGTTCGCCTGTGGGCA
This sequence comes from uncultured Granulosicoccaceae bacterium, assembly GCA_964409275.1. Classification (GTDB taxonomy): domain Bacteria; phylum Pseudomonadota; class Gammaproteobacteria; order Granulosicoccales; family Granulosicoccaceae. The sequence goes on along the minus strand of CAYPCS010000020.1, from coordinate 69,775 downwards.
AAGTGTGATGCCGTTTGGTATTTAAGAAAGGGATAGTCGTTGAGCAAAGCAGTACCGAAAGGGCTCTCCAAAAACAGGCGACGCAGTTTCTTGCGCGATATGTTCTCGGTATCGATCGGCCGGGTTTGCTTGCAAGTTGCGAACTTAATAACCGGTATACTCGTCGCCCGGTTTTTAGGGGTTGAAGGGAAGGGCGCGATTGCTGCGATCATTCTCGTGCCACAGCTTATGATAACAATTGCCGGGTTCGGAGTGAGCAACGCCGCCGCATATCATATCGGGCGGGAAACATGGCCGATTGAACGGATTGTTCAGACCGCTTTATTTACATCGGTAGTGAGCGGTGGCCTGGGTCTGTTGCTTTGTACGGGTTGGATTCTGCTGACCTGGGAAGATATCTATTCGCCTTTGATGGCAGTGCTTGCGGTCGGGATTGTTCCCGGGGCAATGATCTACACCTACGTCGCGGGCATTTTTCTTGGACTGCAACGGATTCCGGATTATGCCGTTTCCAACTGGGGACCGGGTGTTCTTAAGCTTGTCGGCACGGTGCTGTTCGTGGGGCTTGGTGGCTTTGGCATCTCCGGGGCTGTCGGCGCGATAACCTTTTCAGTACTTTTTGTCTCCGTAGTGATGCTGTGGAAACTGTCGACGCTGATGCGTTTGAAATTGCGTTTCCATGCGGAGATTGCGAAGGAGATGACAACCATCGGTTCATCCTATGCCATCGTCTTTTTTTTGATGGTTATGGTTTACAAATCCAACATTTTTCTGGTCCAGTATTTCGCCGGAGTTAAAGAACTCGGTTACTACACCCTTGGATCCAATCTGGCAGAGTTGCTGTGGCAGATCCCCGCTGTGATGAGTGCAATAGTCTTTACCAGATCAGCTGCATCCCGTGACAAGGAGGCGTTCTCCAGAAGAGTCACATCGCTTGCACGGCTGGTGTTTCTAACGGGCTTTTGCGGAGGAGTTGTTATTGCTGTTTTTGCGCCGGTTGTTGTGCCGTTGCTCTACGGAGAGGAGTTTATGCCGAGCGTAGATATTCTCGTGGCGCTGGTGCCCGGAGCGGTAGCAATGGTGGTGTTTAAGATACTGCGGCAAGACTTGTCGGGGCGCGGGAAGCCATGGGCTGCGGTCTGGATCATTATTCCAATGCTGGCGCTTACGGCGGTTGGAGGGGCGATGTTGATTCCGGCCTATGGTGCCTATGGTGCCGCCATTAGTATGAGCGTTGTCTATGTATTAGGCACAATCGGATTCATGTTCCAGTATGCGCGGGTCTGCAAGATACCGATGCGTGAGCTCATTGTTTATCAAAAGGCAGACTTTACCCGGCTTGCTCGTGCCATCGCCAGGTGAACTCGCAGGCGCTTTGGCCACAGTGCTTACCCTTGTGACGCTGCTTTAAACCGGTAATAATTTTCGTATCAGGTGGCTGTGGTCGGGAAGCTCGTGTGTGCAAGTTGAAAACCCGGATTGCGAGCGACGAGGACAACGACTATGTTGAGCTGCGGTGCGGGATCTACTGGCGGGGTTGTCGCCTAAAGTCTCGAAAGAGTTTGTACCATTGGCCCGGCGTCATGTGGCACGGGTGGAGTTTGAACAGCAGAGACAGCTTTTTACCCATGATCTCATTGGGCATCTCACGCAGCCATTCCACTATTTTACGGTTCGACAGACGCTTTAGTGCAGTGGTGCTTTCAGGGTGGGTGCGAACAGTTTCAAGCACGGTACGATGCAGGGGGTGTTCGGCTATGAAGTGCTTCGAATTGCCAGTTACATCCGAGAAGTTCATGTCATATAGCGTTGTGATTTTTGGCGAAACGAAAACAGGGCCTGCGTCGCGGATGACTCGCAGGAATAGTTCAGAATCACCGCCCCGGTGCCAGCCTCTATCGGTCTGGAATCCACCAATGGCAAGATACGTCGCACGGCGGATAACAAGTGAGTTGATGTGAAATACATTGCGCCTGGCGAATAGTGTTACCAGCTCGTCGAAGCTGTAAGCGCGGGCCTCGGGTACTACAATCTCGCGGGTGGGATGGCCGTCCTTGTGGATGCGCCGGCCGAAGAAGATGGTGTTGACTCCGGTGTTGGCTTGAATAACCTCCGCTGCAGATGCGAGATGATCGGGTTGCCATTCATCGTCAGCGTCAAGAAAGCATACCCATTCGGCCCGGGCTGTCAGAACACCGAGGTTGCGAGCGGCATAGCCTCCGGGGCCAGGAGTGTCCAGGTGTTTGACCGTCATTCCAGGTACGGCCATCGCGTTGAGTTTGGCGACACTGTTGTCGGTGGAGGCATTTTCAATGACAACGATTTGGTCGGCCGCCACGGTTTGCGCAAGTATGGATTTTACGGCTCGTTGAATGGTGGCAGCCTTGTTGTGAAGCGGAATGATCGCCGAGAACGTTGGGGCCACGGCCTAAGACCTTCGGCTACGTCGAGGTCTGGACTGTTTACCTTCGGTTTCACTTTGCGGGACATGCCTGGTTCTGGAGTGCCTGACTCTGGAGTGCTTGCGGGAACTACGGCTTTTCCTCCGGCGTCGACGGTTGATTACTTTGCGTAGTTTGCTCGTGCCATGACTGCGGAAAAAAACAGGAGCGAGGAACAAGATCCAGAAAATTTCCGAGTGCTTAAAGGAGATGGTTCCGCCGATATTAATCGCCACGAAAACGATGTGGAGAATTAACAGCATGAACCAGTAATCCCCGTTTTCGGGATCGTTGATCCTTCGAACTATTATGATGAAAGACACCAGTGTGACAGTCATCAGAGTGCCGATGCCTGTCAGGCCCATCTCAAGCCATGCGTCGAGATAACCATTGTGACCGTGGCTTGGCATCTCCTTCCAGTGCGTCAAATAGGTGAATACGTCGATTGAGCTGGCCTCTGTCCAGAACGCACCAAAGCCAGCGCCGGAAAGCGGGTGGCGAAGCTGAGCCACGGCAACTGCAGATTCCCACAGAGCCGTGCGGCCAGAGAATGTCAGATCACGGCCGGACGCATATATCGCATCCTCAAAGAAGACCGCCACAGGAATTGCAACCAACACACCGGCGAGAAGGAACTTGATCAACCGGATCGTCTGGTTTTTGGTTTTTCCGTGCATGGCCTTGAACACCAGTGCCACCATCATCGCGACAACAAACGATATCCATGCGATGCGCGATTGTGTTCCGATGATGATGACTCCCAGGATGATGATCGTTATCCATCGCAGGCGATTCATCACGACGTCGTCCTTTGCCGGAAAGAAAATCGCTACTACCAGACCGAGCACGCAAACTCTGCCCATGTTTGCTTTATGTCCCAGTCCACCGCGCCAGGAACCAATATTGTCGCCGTTTTGAGATACGCCAATTTCGGGAGAAGCAACCACCAGTAACAGGGAGATTACCGAAGTTGCGGCGAGAACAATAATGAAGGCGCGAAAGAATTCTTCCATCGTGACCCTCGACGCAATCACCAGGATGAAGATCAATGTAAGCAGGTGAGCAACAGAGCGTTTACCGCTCAGTCCAGGATCAAGGGACCACAGTATTGAAATTATTGGCAGCACGGCAATAAGCAACAGTATCGGGTTAAGGGCGTTATTCAAAGCCTGTTTGGTCGGTTGCAGGATTAAAAAAACGACTGATATCATGTAGACCACCAGCAGCGAGAGCATGCGTTTGGTATTCGATGTACTGTCGGAGAAGTTGTCAATAGATCCGGAAGCGAATAGAAAGTCCAGGCCCCCGGTGAGTATCATCAAACCAAACAGCATGTACCAGACGAAGATCTGATCAATCCGCGAGTTTGTTTTCTTGATAAACCTCAAACGCCTAGCGCCTGCAGGTATTTACCGGATGCTGCATCGACACTGAAGATCGATGCGCGTGCTATGAGGTGTTCTTTTGGCAAAGGGTTGAGCAGTTGCCTGTGCATCTCCGAAGCTAGACCGTTCGTATCATCTACAGCCACGAGCTGGTCTAGATTTTGAGCGTCGAATATTTCACGCGGGCCACTGGGACAATCGGTGGCCACTACCGGCAAACCGCAGGCCATAGCTTCCACCAGCACGTTCGGGAAGCCTTCAAAACGCGAAGACAAAACAAACAGGTCTGCGCGGGCAAAGAGTGCAAACGGGTTAGGTGTGAAACCTGGCATCTGAAACACCGACGTGTCGAGGCCCAGGTGCTTTGCCTGTGCTTCAAGCGCCGGCCGTTCGATTCCTTCGCCAAAAATCACCATTCGTGCATTAATTTTAAGTCGGAGTCGGACAAACGCTTTTATTAGTGTGTCATAGCCCTTTTGCGGGTGAAGCCTGCCCATAGCAATTATAGTTTTTAGGTTCGGGTTTGGTGAGAAAAACCATGGGTGAGCCGGTTTTTCGGCCATCCGATCCAGGGAACATAAGTCGTAGGATGGATTGTGGATTGCTATGACCTTGTCTGAGTCGAGACCGGTGGATTTACGCACATCGCCTGCCACACCTTCGGAAACGCAAACCACTTTGCTGGTATAGCGATACGCTCGGGGTGCCAGCGCATAAGCCGCACGGTCCGTCAGGCTGGTTGCAAGAGCGCGCCTGGCGGAAAACTGATTGCGTTCGGACACGACCAGCGGTGGCTTGTGCACACTGAGCGTATGAGCTGCAATGGCGGCCACGTTCACATGTGTGATGGCAGAGAGCACAGATCGTGGTTTCGATAGCGACAAGTGGCGAGCGTATCGGGGGATTGCGGTGGCGACGCGACCTGCGTTCAAGTGGATCATTCGAGCGCCGTCGGGGACTTCGCTTTGATAATCGTTAGTGTTGTTAATCAGGGCGATTTCAACGGAGCGGCCTTTCTCCAGCATGCCTCTGGCGAGTCGGAGGAAAGAACGTTCGGCGCCTCCACCGCGCAAGTCCTGCAGGAAGATGGAGATATCTGCGGGGCGCGACGAGGTCGACACTTACCGGGACTCCGGGTGAAACACGGGTGATGGCCGATCAGGCGGAACAGTGCCCCGAAGTGCGGCTTCAAAGCCGTCAATCTGGCTGGCAATGGTAAAGCGGTCTGCGCGCTGTTTTGCAAGTGCACCAAAATGTTTTCGGCGTGCAGTGTCAGTGGCAAAACGGTCGATCTCGTCTGCCCACAATTGCGCATCGTTGACGGGCAGCGCGACACCCCAGGGACCACCTTCTTCCAGCACGGTTTCGGTCTGGGATGGCACGTCGCTAACGATGACAGGCAGACTCGCGCTCATTGCCTCCAAAAGTGCATTGGACTGACCTTCGAACAGACTTGGCAGAATAAAAATATCGGCCGCCCGGTAGGCAAGCGGGACACGGTTGGCGGGCAGGGCGCCAAGGAGTGTGATTTTGTCAGACAGTTTGCGGCGGGTGATCTCGCCTTCAATAAATCTTCGCTCAGGACCTTCGCCTACACAGACAAGATGGGCGTGTTGCAGCCGTTCGGTGATATCGAGCAACAACGGGTAATTTTTTTGCGCAGCCATGCGGCCTACGGTGAGGACAACCATACTGTCACGCTTCAAACCAAGAGCAGCTCGTGCTTCAGCCGTAGTCTGTTGAACATTCGCAGGCAGAACACCATTGCGGACCACGTCTATGATGCGGCGATAACGTGCGGGGCAGGTTTTAGCATCTGCCGCTACAGCGTGGCTAACAGCAATGATGTTTGTATAGATACCAATAGTACCGCAGAGTCTATCCAGGTAGCGTATTGGCCAATTGAATGTTGATGCAGGCGAGCGTAGCGAGGCTACGCGTCGGGGCACTCGGGCAAGTAACGCCGCGGTCTGGCCTATCACGGAGGCCAGTGGCAAGAATGACACCGCGGCGTCGGGACGACAGCTAAACATAGCGGCTAGAACATCACGCAGAATTCGCGCGTAACCCCTTACACCTGGTGCTGCACTTTCGTGAAAGACTCGAACGGACACACCAGGGAAGGAATCTGCAGTAACCTTATAGAGGAACCAAAGCTCGGTGTTCCAGCCCCGTTCCTTAAGACCGCAGGCAATTCGGTGAGCGGCTTGTTGAGCCCCCGCCCTGTTCATGAAAGAGACGATGAAAACCGCTTTGCGATGTGAATCGAGATCGGAACTGCATCGGCCAGGTTCCATCCTACAATTCCGGGTTCCTGATTACAGATCCGCTCCTTGTCATAAAAAGCCAGAGCGAATGCGTATTGGTCACAGTGTAGCGCCATACCAGGCGGCGTGGCTCCTGCAAGATTCGGTAGGCCCATTCGAGTCCGCAGTTTTGCATCCACTCCGGGGCCCTGGAGTTTTTGCCAGCCAGAAAGTCAAAGAGACCTCCGCAGGTCTTCATCCAGGTAACTCCACCAAGGATTTTCCGGTTGCGGACGCAGAACGCTTCCTGTTTGGGGCGGCCCAGTCCGACCCATACGACATCGGCACCGGAGGCAACAATTTCGCGACAGATCTCTGGTTCGTCTTTGTCGTCGAAGTAGCCGTTTCTGAACCCGACCCACTCAATGCCCGGATACTTTGTGCGCGCTTCACAATAGGCGGCACTTACTACCTCTTCGGTGCCACCGAGAAAGAAGTACTTTAGGTGATGTACTTCCGCGACGCGGGCAGCGATGTGAAAGAAATCTGTTGTTCCGATGCGCTCGGGCAGGCGTACGGGAGTAAAGATCCGGGCCGCGAAGACAATTGACATTCCATCGGCGTGCCGGATATCGCCCTGCGCCAGATTCGCAGCGAATGCCGCATCAGTGGCGGCCATCGAAATGGCATGACCGTTGGCCGAGAATACAAGTTTAGGACGCGGCAGTCTGGCTGCCACATCGTCAACCATAAGGGCGGCCATCTCGTCGCTAGCCAGTTTGTCAACATTGATGCCGCCGATCATGACTCTGGCACTCTCGCATGTGACACCGGGTGGTTCCGGTGTCGTATGCGCACTCGAGGGCCTTCGAACATCCATATTTGTGCTCTCCTGATCGACACTATCCCAAGCCGGACATCAAGGGGAGGCTAGCGCATCTATCGCTGCGAAAACAGGCGGCGATGCACAATCCGGGGTTGTAACAGGTTTTCAAAACGCACTTTTCTTTGTTGGTTACTTGTGCTGTGCGCGTTCGGTTGTCATCACAAGTTGTTGAGTTAACGCTCCGGTGGTATCCACGAGGGTTTGCCTGAGGTTGCGCTTAAAGTATTTTTCACTGAACAGGGGTAGTGCTGGTTTGCCGGTACCACGATTCAGCATAATGTCCATTCATGGCTAGCAGCTCGCTGTGTGTACCTGATTCAATAATTTGGCCCTCTGACATCACATGGATAATGTCAGCACGCATGGCAGTGGTAAAGCGATGGGTGATGATAAGTGCAGTGCGGTTGTCAGTGAGCGATCTGAAGCGATCCATCCAGTCGGCTTCGGCCCAGGAATCCATTGCACTAGTGGGTTCATCCAGAATGATCACCGGTGCGGCTCGCAGAAAAGCCCGTGCCAGGGATACTCTCTGCCACTCTCCTCCAGACAGCTCCGAGCCTCCGAACAGTTTACCCAGAATGGTATCGTAGCCTTTTGGCAGGTGACTTACCGGAATATCTGCCCCGGAATCTATCGCCGCCTTTTCAACTTCCGCATCCGCGGGCGAGCGTTGCCAGTCGCCAAGGGCAATGTTGTCACTAACACTCTGTTGATACTGCACGGGTGACTGAAACATAACCGTGAACATTTTTCGAACCTGATCCAGCGGAAGATCACGCAGGTCGTTTCCGTCTACCTGAACGGTGCCGGCTGTTGGATCGTACAGTCTGGTGAGCAGCTTGATCAGCGTGCTTTTACCCGCTCCGTTTTCCCCCACGATGGCGACTACCTTGTTTACCGGAATAGTGAGGTTAAAGTTTTGCAGGCTATCACGCTCCGACCCGGGATAGCGAAAGCTGACATTCTCAAGCCTGAGTTCACTGGATATCCGAGAGGGTTTGTCCGCAGGCATCACAGGTTGTGGTACGTCCGGTTTCAGTTCCAGAAAAGCAAACAGGTTCTCGATGAACAAGAGGCTGGTATAGAATTGTCTAATATTGGCCAGCAAGGTTTGAATTATCTTCTGGCCTTGGTTAAAAGCCTGGTAGATAAAAGCAAGATCACCCAGAGTTCCGCCCGTTCTGACTACACTGCCTGCGGTCCAGGCGATTGTGACGCCCATGGCGGCGAGCCCGGTGAGTGCGGCAAGAAACTCGGCAATGCTGTGTTTGCGAGCTAACGCAATTTGCTCCTTGCGCAACATCTTTCGCAAATCAGTATAACGGGAGCGAAAGTAATGCCCGAGTGCGAATAAACGAACTTCAGATGCGAAGTCACGCTCTGTGAGAGTTCTGGAGTAGTAGTGGGCAAGGCGAAAACGCTCTGTGCGCCACATGTATAACTGATGTTGCTGCACGGAAGAATTGATTGCAACGTACAAAGCAGGAAGCGAGCTTATTGCGAGAACAACAGGAAGCCATACGCTCAAGGTCGCGAGAATCCCCAGCATTGCGATCAGAGTGATCACGCTCTGGGTTATCGAGCCAATGCTTTGTATCAGTGTCAGAGGTTTGTTGACCGCATCGATGCTGGCCCTGTGTAGCATGTCGTAATAGTTTGGTGATTCGAAATAGGACAGATCCAGGCTAATTGCCTTGTGGTGTACCTGGTCTTTTATGTGGTCCTGTACTATCTCTGCCTGAGCGGTTTGGATGAGCCGCATCAGAGCTTTCAAACCGGCAGCGATAATCAGTACCGCGGCCATCGCAATGAGGTACAGGAGTGCGTCACTAAAGCCCGCGGGATTGTCGGTTTCGCCTATCGCTACCGTGAGGCTGTCTACCAGTAATTTCGTTAAGAAAACAGTGGCTACCGGTAACAATCCCTGGACCACAATCAGAGCGCCCCACACAGTTGTAAGCGCAGGTGCAGCAGCCCAAACCATCCGAATAGAACGTGGCAGGTATGCCAGCTGTTTTCTAACCCGATTAACGTGTTCTATCAAAAGCAGGTTCTGCGAAAGCTAGTAATGATCGACAAGGAGGACTTCGTATATCGTGGATTGCGCATTCCCTTCGTTGAACCCCGAACTTGGAAATAGCCCGGCTAACACAACAGTATAGCTGGCAGTACGCGAGAGTTGAATGCCTGCAAACTGAACCCCGGTCGTTTTATTGAACAACTGTGCCGGGCCACTAGGATCGCTCAGCCATTAACCGTGCAAGCTGCGGATGTGGCACCAGAAAAGAACCGATAGCCAGGTAATCTATATTGCCAAGCAGAAACGCTCTGACAGCATCATCGGGTGAACATACTATGGGTTCCTCATGCATATTGAAGCTTGTATTTATGACCGCCGGAATGCCGCTTCGCTGATAGTATGCCTGCAGTACTTTGTGGAAACCCGGGTTGCTGGATTCAGTCACCAGTTGTGGTCTGGCGGTGCGATCAACGTGAACTGCTGCCGGGCATTTTTCCACCATGAAATCAGTGCAATTGAATGTCACCGTCATAAACTCTGCTGTTTTTTCACAACCTTCCAGATTGTAGAATAGCCGATGGGCCTCACTCGCCAGTACAGCGGGTGCAAAGGGCATAAATTCCGTACGCCCCAACTGATGATTAAGCCACAGATTCACTTTTGCATCCTGCGCCGGATACAAAACCGAGCGGTTGCCGAGGGAGCGTGGTCCGTATTCCATACGGCCATTGAATCTGGCAACAATGTGATTTTCAGTTAAAAGCTCGCCAATTTTTTCTTCAATATTGGCGCTGCGCTCAACTGGCAGATTTTCACGCTTCAGTGCCTTTTCGATTTCCGCGTCGGTGTAGTCCGGCCCGAGATAGACATTGTCGATTACGCCTTGAAACACCTGTTGATCAAAGGTGAGCATTGCCGCGCCGCTGCCGCACCCGCCGTCGCCCATATTCGGGTAAACGAATACACTGTCGACACCGTCAATTTCATGAATTCTTTGATTCAGTTTAACGTTGGCGTTAACACCGCCGGATACCGCCACTTGTCGCATACCGGTTTTTTCAACCCAGTATTCACAGACCTCCCGCGTTATTTGTTCCAGTACGTGCTGATAAGCTGCGGCGACATCACGCTTTGAGAATCGTTGTGCAAGATCTCTGGCGAAGTAGTAGTTCATGCTTGCACGAATTTTTATATCACCGTTTTCTATCACGAAACGGTCACGCAGCACCGGCCCCAATAGTTCCGGGTTGCCATAGGCTGCCAGACCTACAATTTTTCCTTCGTGCCTGCCGGGTTTAAAACCGAGCGCGCTCGTCACCATCTCGTAAAACTGACCGAGTGAATTGGGAAATGAAAATTTCTGCAGGGATTTAAGGCCGTTGCTATTTCCCGTATAGACCCCGCCGCAATTGCCTGAACCGTAACCGTCTAGGGTGACAAGCAAGGCTTCATCGTAGCCACTGGCAAAGAACGCATTAGCGGCATGCGTGTCATGGTGATTGAAGCGCCTGAGCTTTGTTTCCAGCCCGAATTCTTCCAGTCCTTTTATAAGCTGACTGGTCCGATGTGTATGATCAGCGCTCGCCGCATTGAGCCACTTTTTAAAGAAATGTTTGTGGAGCTTCCAGTCCCAGCCCGGTCGGCTGGCAGCAAGTTTGTATAAACCGCTTTTCACAAACGACTTTGTCGGCATAAATTCATCGGCTTGCGAGTCTAGCCCGGGAATCGATACGTCAAAGTCCGGTTGATATTTTTTTGCGGTGATTGCCCGATATTTGTCCAGTGCATCACGAGTACAGTCTGAGGAGTGATAGTTCGAATCCTCGTCTGCGGCTTCCAGCATCAGCCGTGTTTCTTCATCACCGTCGTAGAACGCGTAGGCAACCTGATCGATCTCTGCTGACGTCCAGCCGGTTCGCTGAAAACCTTCCTGCATCGCCAGTACCGGAAAGCCGTCTTGCAGCTTGGTGCGGGAGAGACGTTCTTCACCACAGGCGAATATGATTTTGCCGTCTTCCATAAACGAGACGGTGGCATCTTTGTCGAGGGGACTAATTCCGATGACTTTCATATCTTTTTTCCAGTGCTTGGGCTATTTCGGCAATTGTCGCTGGTGTAAATTCCGGTCTTTTAGCGATGTTTGCCAAAACGGTATTGGCAGTGTCCCAAATTCGTTTAACGTCATCGGGGGTCTTTGAGTAGGGGTTGCCTCCAACGTATAGAGATGAACTGTGAACGGTAAAGCAAATGCATGGCACGTTGAGTTGCACTAATATATCGATCAGGCGAATCATGTCATCCGGGTTTGTGTCTTCGAAGTTTAGCCAAACCCGCTTTACCACTCCTGTACGCTCAAATATTCCTACCAGTCTCAGGTGTCGCCATGGCGGCTTTGCTAATGTGTTTAGAATCCTGGACCAGCGAGAAAAATCGACTCTTGTGTAACCAAGAGTGACCGGCACTTCCCAGAGTGCGCTTCCCACTGGTTCAACCGGCGGCAAGCGTTCGGGGAATATACTTCGCTTGCGGTAGTCAGGGGCACCGTCGTCGAGCCAGCTGGTATAGGGCACTACGGATGCATCTGCCAGAAATCCCTTGTGTTGCAGAAACTGCTGGATGACGTGCCCGGATGAGTATCGACCTCCGCGAAACGAAACCGGCCGCAGGCCATTGACCCGAAAGACATCCCAAACCGAACGCAGTTTGTCGTTTATTGTTGGTGTGTCCAGATTTTCCAGGTAGGATTCTCGTGATCCCGTATGAGCCTTTGTATCGTCTGGTGGCGTCAACCAGGGATGGATATGCATGCCGAGTTCGACAGATTCGTCCTCGCCGAGTGCCAGCATAATGTCCCGTGTTTTTGCATTATCCAGTACGGACCAGTTGGTAAACCACGTGGATCTGGCCCCGTGCTTGAGACACAAATCCTTAAACCCGGGAGTTACCGAGATGTTGTCTAGCGAATGGTTTATCACTGGCCAACCGGCATCCCAGTCCCATTCTTCCTCGGTGTCTATAGTTACTGTATACTGAATCACACGTGGCATTCTCGTAGCTGCGAGAAAATTCTGAACTCAAAAGGCATAATAAAGTTCCGGTGTTCTGGTATCCGCCGGATGTTCGCACGACATTGAACCAAAATAATTGCTGCAGGCAGCATTTCCGTCACTCGCCGTGAGCTAATGGCCACATTATTGGCAGTTCTTTGAGGCCATGCACTTAACTGTTTTTCCGGCGGGTTTTAGTGTTGTATTTTGATACAGTTTGCAGAAATAACTGAAAGTGACTAGCCCGTGCGGTCCATGCAGCGTTTTGTATCATCCAGGAAATGTTGATTCTCGCGGATTCACAGGCCGTGATTTTCAGGGAGACCAGAAAATGGTTTTATTCGGTGTGTGGTCTCGTTGTACGATTGTCAGACTAGCGCAAAACCAAACTGCTGCAAGGCAAAAGGAGGCGCAAATTCTAATCGCCTCCGCCCTGAGTGGCCTTTGATCATTGGTTCGCAGGCCTGCAGCACAACTACGACATCGGCTTATGACCAGCCCGATCAATTTTAAGCAGCACTGGTGGTAAAAAGAAAAAGTCAGCCAGCAGGGCCAGTGAAATGGTTACCGCCGAAAGCAGACCCAACTCGGCATTAACTTTGAAACCGGACAGGAACAATACAAAGAAGCCCACACTCAGGGTAAGAGATGTAATCCATAGTGCCACTCCGACGGTGGCAAAAGTATGCTTCACTGCCGCTTCGGGAGTGAGTCCCAGTTCCCGCCTCGCACGCAGGTATTTACTGAGAAAATGAACGGTATCGTCGACCACTATCCCGAGTGTAACTGCTACGACTATAGCCACTGATAAACCTACTTCTCCGGATAAATAGCCCCACAGACCCAGCGCCATTCCGGCAGGTACGAGGTTGGGGATCAGGCTGATCAGGCCGAACTTCAGGCTACGCAAGGCGAATACCAGAATGAACGAGATAAGCACTAACGCGAGCAGAGATCCGAACAACATTGAGTTGATGTTTCGTTCCGAGATGTAAGCGAATACCATGGAGAGACCGCTACCCGGCGCATGCAACGCCGGGTAATTGTCCTTCAACCAGCGTTCGGCACGACTGTTAAGCTCGCGTAAATCCGCAGACGAAGCGCCCTGCAACAGAGCGATTACGCGGCTTTGTGATTTACCGACATCAATCGTGTTATTCAGGTCCAGACCATAGGGCAGGGACATTTCATAGAGCAACAAATATTGTGCAGCGAGTTCGCGGGACTCTGGAATTCGATTGAATGCCGGATCATCGCCATTCATACTTTGATTCAGGTCTTTGATCACCTGGGACAATGCGCCGACGTTGGTTACACCGGGTTGTGTGCGTAGCCATTCGGTGAAGTCATCGAGCCCTTTGAGATAGGCAGGGTCATTTATGGCTCCCTCTTCACCTGCCGGCAGGGAGTATTCAATGGCGTTGAGACCGGTGAGGTTGTTTTCGACGAAATCGGTGTCGCGTCTAACCTCAAACTTGTCACTGAAATAGTGAATGAAATTGTCGTCGAGTGTAATACGCAGTAAGCCGCTTGCCAGTAGCAAAATGACGCAGCCCATAAAAATTATCAGCGCATTGCGATACCGCACCACAAAATCACCGGCTTGTTCCATGCGGTGTACAAGAACCCCGCGGGATTCAGGGGGTTTAATTGTTACCACGGCGAGAATTGCCGGTAGCAGAGTGATGGCGAGTATGAAGCTTGCGATTACACCGGTGGCAACGATGTTGCCGAGCAGTCTGAATGGCGGGGCCTCGGAGAAATTCAGTGTCAGAAATCCGATGGCTGTGGTGATACTGGTGATGAAGACCGGGGATAAATTTATCCGCAGAGATTCCACAATTGCGCCATTGTGTGACAAACCCTCAGCCAGCTGTTGCCGCATGGTACTGATAATGTGAACGCAGTGAGCGATGGATAAGGTCATAATTATTACGGGTGCACCAGTGGTTCCTGCATTGAGTACTGCTCCACCCCAGCCAGCTAGCCCCATAGCGGTGCCAACCGATAATCCCATCAAAACCAGAACACTGATTGTTGCCCAGGTAGTGCGCAATGAAACTCCCACGATCAGGAGTATCAGAGCAAACATAAGAGGTACCAGCGTTGCGTTTTCTCCGGCAGGAATTTCGGCGAAGGCCACGTCAAAAATAACGCCGCCGGTTAAATAAAACGAGACGTCCGGATTTTGTTCACGGTAGCGGTCAAGCAGGTCTCTGGTGTATTTGTCGATCTCGTAGACAGCATTTTGATTGTCTTCAGGTTTCAGTACCGAGATGTTTATTCCTGTAGTTCGTGCATCTTCTGATACCAGCCGGTTAACCAAAAACGACTTGCCAAGAGCAACCGCTTCTATTTCAGCTGCGTAGTCAGGTGTGAGATCACGTTCATCGATGTTGACCAGATCGCTTACGACGAGATCGTCGGCGTCCGCGCGCGTGTACTGAAAATTGCTGAGTGAGTCCACTCTGTTTGAGTAGGGTATTAACCATGAGTCTTCTGTTAGCTCTACAATTAACCGGAGAATTCGTGGACTGAAAACAGAACCGCTATCCGGCTGTAGTGCGATGAACACATTATCCGTTTTGGCATAGGTGTTCTCCATGTTTTCGAGCTTAATCAGGTGCGGGTTATCAGCACTGAAAAACACCCGGTTGTCCGGATCGTACTGCAGGCGAGTGGCGCCGTAGGAAAGAAACAGGATAACCAGGGACACAACGGCAATAACCCACCATGGTCGCGCAATGATCAATTCGCCCCAGGACAATCGGGTAGATTTTTTTGTCGATGTGGAATTGCTGTTCATTGTTACCGGGCACCAGGTTGTTCAGGTATTGCGTCAGGCTATGCTGAGTGTACAACAACTGCCCTGTAGCTGTGGTGTGTAGAACGTAGAGCTGTGCGATCATGCACAAGTGATGTGTAGTTAATCGTCTGGCTGGGCAAAGACGCAGTTCTTTAACTAGAGCAGATGGGTGGCAGAGACAGATTGAAGGGTGCCGGGGCAGCTATGAAACATAGCGCAAGAGCCTTCAACTACCGGGTATCATACAGTGGTTGCAACAGGCGGAACACAGCCACTGTTTCGCGTACGATATAGTGTAGAAATTTGAGTAGAGATGAGTAGAGTGCCTGTCATGGCTATTTCACGATTTGAGGATTTGGTAGGTGCGGTAGAGGCACAAAAAAAGCTGGTGGCGGCTGATCAGCAGTTGTTTATGCCAGGGGACGAATGCGAGTACTACGTATTCGTTCGATCCGGTCTGGTCCGTGTAGAACTACTCTCCAGCAAAGGTCAGAATCTGTTGCTGTATCGAATTGCTGATGGCCAGTCTTGTGTAATGACCACGGCTTGCCTCTTAGGTGCCAATCGCTATCATGCGCACGCTATAACCGAAACGCAGGTGGAACTGATTCTGTTACCTCAAAACGCCTTTCGTGCAAAACTCGCTGAGTCCTCCGCGTTTCGCGATCACGTATTCAACGGCTTCTCGGAAAGGCTGGCGGCTCTCATGCAACGAACAGCGGAACTTGCGACACATACCGTTGATCAGCGACTTGCCGCGGCCTTGCTGGCTCGGGCCGAAACTGCGAGCCAGGGTGCGGTAATCGCACTAACTCACGAGCAACTGGCCATAGACATCGGTAGTGCGCGCGAAGTAGTAAGCAGGCGCCTTGCGGCATTCGAAAAACAGGGAGTGGTTGCACGGCACCGCGGCGGCATTGAGATTCTGCAGACAGAGACGCTGGCTGAGTATCTCGCACCGTAGTGGCAACTTCTGCATTGCCAGGTCATTTTGGTCATCCGGTAGTATTGCAGGGATACCGGGTAGTCTTACAAGCCAGGAGGTTAACAGCCACAGAAAAATCGCCCGTGACAATGTCACTGAGAGTTCGATGGTGTCGCAGGTAGACTCCTCGCTGGTTCTTAAACAAAAAGGTACTCATTGTGGCATTTGCGCGAAATGTAGGTTCTGTTGATAAAACGATTCGTCTGGTGGCCGGTGTTGCTCTACTGGCCTGGGGAGTACTGGGGGCCGGTTTAGCCTCCACGGTTGGGCTTATATCCGTTATCGTTGGTGCAATTCTCGTTGCTACGGGAGCGATAAACTTTTGCCCGTTGTTCAAAATTCTCGGTATTAGCTCCTTTCGTAGCTAGTTTGGCTGGTATTTGCTTCGCAGCAAGACGCGGCTTACAGATAATCGTCCCTGGTTTTATCGGAAACAGCTTTTCAAGAGCTGCAACCCTGTTTGCGGAGCAAATGCAGAGTTGCCGAAGGGGTGGTAAATCAACGGGCATCAGTTGGCTGTCAGATTTGCGGCAGTTCGACTACCGCAGCCATTAAGTTGATATATCAATAAGACTGTCCTGAAAATTGCCGCATTGGAGAGTTTTCAATTCCATCTGGTGGCGGCTGTGCGGCTAACAGGATAATTTTTCTCACTAAACTTGGGTTATTCGAGTGATTTGAGGTTTATTTTGTTTTTTCTTTCCTGGTATACCGAATACCCTTGACAGATATGCAAAAGATATCGCTTAATGCAGTGGCAATACGGGAGGAGGAAAACTATGCCCGAAAGTGCCCTGTAGGAAGGGTGTTTTGTGCCAGCGCGCCTTATATCTGAGGGCCCGCTACCATTGGGTGCCCTGCGCGGTTGCAGCAGACCGATTGAGGAGCCATGCGCCGTGCCAGTGCTACTCGCCAGCAGGCGAAGTTGAACAGTGTGTATTCCCTGACCCCCCTTGAGTGACCCCCTTTGCACTTCCAAACCAGCAGCTACGAGAGCGATCAACAGCCTTTGTGCGTGGCAACGTTCCTGTTGCTGGTCCAGATTGCAATACCCGAAAGGGTGGCCCAATACCCTGCTTGCAAAGCGCCGGGTGACAATCGCACGACACGGCTTGTGTGTATGTCCCGCTTGTCAGAGTAGTATAGTGACAGGGAGTTTATTGCCGGGCATAGTGCCTGCGACAACGCTGCACCTTCAGCGTACTAAATCAGCTGGTTCTATCACTGGTGCGATCGGAGGAGTTTCAGGTGGAGGAGTTTCAGGCGACCAGGCAGATACGTTCTGTTGCAGACGCCCGGGTAGCACGGCCGGAGTGCCATGGATAAATTAGAACAGATGAACTCACCTCAAACCGACTCTGACTTGCAAAGCCATGGTGCATTGCCACGCATGGCCCGGAAAAGTCTTGCGGAACAGGTGGCGGATGAATTGCGTAATTTGGTACTACTCGAAAAGCTCAAGCCGGGTGCCGCCATCCCTGAGCGGGAGACCGCAGAAGCATTAGGGGTTAGCCGTACGCCGTTACGAGAGTCCTTGCGAATACTCGCATCGGAAGGGCTCGTCGACATAGCACCAAACCGGGCGCCCCGAGTGGCAGATCCGTCGTTGTCGGACATTAGAAGCCTGTTGCAAGTACAAGGCGTACTGGAGGCGCTTGCAGGGGAGTTGGCATGTGAGGTGGGTAGCGACGCTGAACTGAAAGCGATACATGCTCTGGAAAAGGAAATGCAAAGAGTGTCTGACTCTTGCGAGCCGGTTGAATTTTTTAAAATGGATATGCGGTTTCATGAATCCATCGTCGCGGCTTCAAAAAACCAGGCGTTGGTAACCACCCACAAAACCTACAATACGCAGTTGTGGCGGGCACGATTCATCGCTTCGCGCACCCGGGTAAATCGAGTGGGTATATTAGAGCAACACAGCGAAATTGCCGAGGCGCTCATCAGTCGGCAATCGGACAATTGCGCGAGGGCACTGCGCCGCCATCTCGAATTTGGATTTCGCAGTATCAGTAAGGTGTTCAGGGAATCAGAATAGTGCAGTCGCGATTTTAACTTCGTGTTGATTTTTTTAGCAATCTGATTGCTGGCCACACCCGCCCGCATACTCGTTCCCGGCGCACCTGGTTTCAGGACAAGCCGTTTTTGGATCACACTACGCAATATAAATTAGCCAGGAAACACAGCGGGGCAGGTATGGAAGGCGACCTGGAAATCCGGTGGACAATAGCGGGGGATAAAAGTAGTGAATAAAATAAACTATTCGCGAAACTGGAAGCCAGAGCGACTGGGTCTGGCCTTGTCAGCGCTGTTGATTGTAACCTGCTCGGGCGCGCCACCAACTCAGGCTAATTCGACGACTACACTGGCCGATTTGCCGCAGTATACGGCTGATAATCGCCTGGTACGGCCGGGTGGAACAGACAAGTGGGTGTTTGTTGGGTCGAGTTTGGGGCTTTCCTACACGCACTCTTCGCCTGCAGGTCAGCCACAATTTCACAATGTGTACATCACTGCCACAGCTTTTGATCACTACCGGACAACCGGTGAATTTCCGGATAAGACAATGCTGTTACTTGATCGCTATTTGAGTGCTGAAAAATCCGCTGAGCCTGCAACCGGTAAATCTGCCTTGACCCGGGGAAGCTTCAATGGCTCCCGCAGCGGATTTGAAGTGGCGGTGAAGAATCAACAAAGGCCGGATCGTCGCGCCGGATCAAATGCAGTCTGGGCCTATTATGCGTTCGCCAGTGATTCGACTGATACTGCCGTTGCGTTTAATGACTCTGCATGTCAGTCATGCCATGAAAAAAACGCCAGTGAGGATCATGTATGGGTACAGTTCTATCCAGTACTGCGCAGGTTAAGTCGAGTCAACTATTCGAGGTGAGCAGCTGGAACTGTTCGGCTGTAAACACCAGGATTGTTGTGCAAGTTTTACTTATGGTGCGAAGGGCATCGCGTTACTATGTAGTTGCAATACCACGCAGCGCTAAAAACAAACGATCGACCAGGCATTCCCGCTACAGCAATGATGCATAACTATTCTCGTCTCAGATGTCATAGAGCTACGTATATACTGCTGCGGGTCGCTGCATTGTGGAATACCGGCGACAATGACTTTGACAGAACATTACGTCGAAACGAGCGCTAGGTCATGCATATTCATCTTGATCCTGTGGGCGGTGTGGCTGGCGATATGTTTGTTGCAGCCATGCTTGATTGCTGGCCGGATTTGCAGTCGGATGTTATCGCAGGCGTAAGGGCGGCCGGTCTGGGTGAGCGGGTAGGTCTGGCGCTGCAGCCGTTTAACGACGGCGTGCTCGCTGGTAGCAGATTTTTAGTGGAGCTAACTGACTCGTCGTTGGCGACAGAGGATCTGCACCACCACGGCTCAACACACCAACCTTCAACTGACTCGCACCATCACCACCACAAGCACTCTCATATGCACTGGGCTGAGCTACGCCAGTCGTTGCAGGAGAGCAAGCTGTCCGATAGTGTAAAGGTGCACGTCATTGGTATCTTTACCGAGTTGGCCAAAGCTGAAGCGAAAGTGCATGGAAAGGACATTGGCTCGGTAGCATTTCATGAGGTTGGACACTGGGACTCCATCGCCGATATTGTCGCAGCATCCGTGCTAATAGAGGCTACCGGTGTAGACAGCTGGTCTGTTGGTGCTATACCGCTTGGTAGCGGCCGGATAGAAACAGCACACGGAGAACTTGCGGTTCCCGCACCTGCTACCAGTCTGCTGCTGGAAGGGTTTGCCTGTGTCGATGATGGAAGGGCAGGGGAGCGTGTCACGCCTACCGGAGCGGCGATACTCAGATATCTGGCGCCGCAGAGCAGCATTGGTCAATCGCCGCGACGATTGCAGCACAGCGGATTCGGTTTTGGTACAAAGCGCTTAAGCGGAATCAGTAACGTACTGCGGCTGCTGGTGTTCGACGAAATCGATAGTGACACTGGCACGTCGGATTATGTTGGTGTTCTGGAATTTGATATTGACGATCAATCGGGTGAGGAACTCGCGGTTGCGCTTGACCACCTGCGTGATCATGTCAGCGTAATTGATGTTACCCAAAGCATGGCCCTTGGCAAAAAAAATCGTATGGTTAGTCAAATTCAGGTGTTGGTGCATCCGGGTTCGATTGCCGATTGCTGTGAAGTCTGTTTTGCACAAACCACAACACTCGGTATCCGAACCCGTATAGAACAGCGAACTATTCTGCGGCGTGCTCACGTTACCACGGTCGACGGTCATCGTGTAAAGGTGGTGCAACGTCCCGGTGGAATAACAGCAAAAACCGAGATGGACGATGTATCCGCTGACGCCGCCAGTCATCGTGCACGAACAGAGGCACGCGCCGTTGCAGAACGGATGGCGCTGTCCGACCGGGGCTCTTTTGGTCCCGCCGGGCAGAAGGTTAGTGACCCGAAAGGTGATAGATTATCGACAAACCCTGCCTCAACAAGCGGTGCATCAACGGGAAACCCCGATGACTGAAAACAATACAGGCTGCCATCCTTCGCTAGATGAAATTTTCACGCAATGCGCGCCAGTTGCTATTGCGGTTTCCGGTGGAGTGGACAGCATGACACTGGCGTTTCTTGCACACAGGTGTCTGGGCACACAGGCGAGCATGTATCATGCGGTATCGCCTGCGGTGCCGGCGAGTGCAACGGACCGGGTTCGTGCTTACGCTCATCGCGAGGGATGGAATCTCAAGGTGCTTGACGCGGGAGAATTTTCTGACGAGCGCTATATGGAAAATCCTGCGAATCGCTGTTTTTTTTGCAAAAGCAATTTGTATGGCAGTCTGGCTGCGGCGACCACAGCACAGTTGTTTTCCGGTACTAATCTGGATGATCTTGGTGACTGGCGACCCGGGCTTGAAGCGGCAAGTAATAATGCCGTTAGACATCCGTTTGTCGAAGCCGGGCTAAGCAAGGCAGATGTGCGTGCGCTTGCCCGACAGCATGAACTTCTCGATCTTGCCGAATTACCGTCAGCGCCGTGCCTGTCGAGCCGGGTTGAGACCGGCATTCGTATCGATGCCAGTGCATTGCTTTCGATTGATCGCACTGAGGTATTCTTGCGCAAGACTCTACAGCCGCAGATCGTGCGCTGTCGTGTTCAGTCCAACGGATTGACCATCGAACTCGATGAGCTAACCCTCGGGAATCTCACAAGCGACGCCCGAACTCAACTGGTGGACACTATTCAATCTACATTTAGCCATCTGGAAAAATGCGAAGTGCACTTCAGTGAGTATCGGCGTGGCAGTGCGTTTTTGCGTGAGACGCTGAGTGAATAGTATTTAGATGAATATAGACGATCAGATTGTGCTTGATTTTAAGCGGCCGCAACGTATTGGTTTTGACGAGGCCGTGTTGTGTGCCGGAAAATCGGTAGCGCAAATTAATGCCATTATGGAAAAGACCCGTGCTGAATCGTGCAGTATTTTGCTCACCCGTCTTGATCCAGAGGTGTACAGCGCTCTGTCGGCTGAATGTCGTGAGGTACTCGATTACGACAGTGTATCTGGAACCGGATTTTTTAACGGCACCAGAACACCTGGCGAGGGTGTAGCTGCGGTGGCTGTGGTTGCTGCCGGCAGCTCTGATATGCCCGTTGCCGCGGAGGCGATGCGAACACTTGAGTATTTCGGTGTTCCGGTTAAACCGTTTATAGATGTTGGTGTGGCTGGTCTGTGGCGTCTCACCAGCAAGATTGACGAGCTGCAACAATACACGGTTATTATCACCGTGGCGGGTATGGACGGAGCACTGCCCAGTGTGCTCGGCGGTCTGGTACCAGGGGTGCTGGTAGTGGTGCCAACTTCTACCGGCTACGGGGTGTCCAATGCCGGTCAGACTGCATTGAACGCAGCACTTGCATCCTGCGCGCCTGGTCTTTGTGTGGTGAACATCGACAATGGCTATGGTGCCGCCTGTGCTGCCTATCGTGTAGTGAATATGTTGGCACGTGCCAATTCACCAGGTCAGTAACTTTATGGATCAATAGTTCGAGAAGGTTCTGCACCAAATTGAATGATCGGTCAGGTGTTGTGATTAATCCTGACGTCGTGGCTTGTTTAAATACACCTGGTGGCTGGAGAGTTTTAGACGCAGAAACCTGGACGGCCAGACAGAGCTGGCCTAACCGAATTATTCATATGGCAAATCCATTCACCGAATAATTCGCGGACACATCCTGTGTCGATTTCAGGTAGCCCTGCGATCGTAGGAAAGAATCCCTTAGACCAGTAGCTTTGCGTCACCCCCTTTCAGAAGTTTTGCCTTTTTCTACGATAAAACGTCACGAGGCCAGACAGTTCCTGTGGGGAGTAGAGTTGACAGGGTAGTCAAACCTTCTCCCATGAGTGTCTCCGACACCTGGTCCCTGCACTGTGATTTCCTTCCTGGATATCACAGAAGTCCTTCGCTCTCTGCCAGCATGAACCGGCAGATTACACAAGCAATCGTTTTATAAACGCTTGAGGGTTTCCGTTGCGGGTTACCTCAGGCAATTCATACTGGCGATTAAGCCGACGATTGCATTGCGCCTGGACGCTGACTTCAACCGCTAGTGATGAAGTCTTTCACCGTGCTTAGGTAGTTGCAAGTCGTGAACCAGTTCCATATTTTTTGTCGACTCTAGCTCAAAAAGCAGGGTTATCAGGCTTCCATGTGTTTGTTTTTTATTGTGATGTGAGCGGCACATCTATTTGTGCACGGTCCGGTTCAATGTGTGTTGAACTTCAGATTCACGGAGTACGTCTGTCAATTTTGGCTCCGCTATAGCGGGTTTTCTGACGTCTATACACGGTTCGCTGACATTGCATGTGTTTGTGGAATAGAAATATATGAATGGACTTTCTTTGTATTATGGCTCGAATAAAGGTTCGTTTTACCGGCTGACACGAAGTCACGGTGCAGTGGTCTGGTGAACGGCGGACTCCCGGGTAGTAACAAACGAGCAATGATAGTGGTAGAGTTAAAGGGTGTTCTTCCTGGATTGATGCAGCGAGGGGGCTGGCCTGGGTCTGTGTAATGTCGGAAGTTGTTCCTGGCCGGACGACCAACGTGCGGGATACAACAGGGTCGTAAATTGAATGAGTATCATCGGTGTCATCTCGGATACGCATGGTTTGCTTAGACCAGAGGCTGTAGAAGCGCTGCAGGGTAGTCGCCTGATTGTGCATGCTGGCGATCTTGGCAACGGCGAGATAGTGAGTCGTCTGCAGCAGCTTGCGCCGGTCAAGGCGATTCGGGGAAACGTCGACACACAACCGTGGGCAGGCAATTATCCGACTACTTTGCAGTTTGGCTGCTTCGGTAAGTCCGTTTACGTTTTGCATGACCTCAATGAACTCGATATGGATCTGGAAACCAGCGATATAGATATAATTATTAGCGGGCACTCGCACAAACCAAAAACAGAAATTATTAATGGCAGGTATTTTCTGAATCCTGGTAGTGCGGGCCCGAGACGTTTTAAGCTACCGGTGACAGTGGCGCGGGTGGAGATTGTCGATGGAAAGGTAGATATAGATATTGTGCCAATACCGGTGGGCTAGTGCTGGCGGACTACGACCGGCGGACTAAATGTTCTTGTGAAAACCGGGGTTTGTTACTATGGTAAATCCAGAAATCATCTGCTGCAGAATCAGGGATAGTCATCTCATGCGAAATTCAGCTAAAGTCACTACAATTATTGCATTTACGCTGCTAGTCAATATGCCACGAGTGGCGCAGGCGTGCGGTGGGTTCTTTTGCGATATACAGCCCGTTAATCAGGCGGGTGAGCAAATTGTATTTCGGCAGGACGGCAATGAAATAACCGCGCTGATCCAGATCCAGTTCGCAGGCAGCGCCGATGAATTTGGCTGGGTGGTGCCGGTACCCTCGACGCCCGAGACTTCGGTGGGCAGTGACCTGGTATTTACCGAGCTTGAACTCGCGACTCGACCGCAATTTAATCTAACCCGCACTGGCAGCGCCTGTGAAGTCCCGATTCAGCTATCGCCCATCGCGGAAAGCACGGGTGGTTCGGTTGCCACCGATGCCGACTCCGGTGTGACGATTGAGAGTGTCGAGGAAGTTGGCAACTATATAGTGACCGTAATTTCAGGCACTGATCCGCAGGCAGTGGCGAACTGGCTCGCGGAAAATAACTTTGACCTCTCCGATCGTGGTGCGGAGTTGCTGACCCCCTATATCGAAGAGGGAATGAAGTTCGTTGCCCTGGAGCTGCAAAAAAACCGGGACAGCGGCAATATTCAACCGCTGATACTAAAATATCAAAGTGATAAACCGGTTATCCCGATTCGCCTCACCGGAGTGGCCGCTGTAGAAGATATGGGCGTTCTGGTTTGGCTGCTTGGCGATGCGCGAGCGGTGCCTGAAAACTATTTGCACGTCACGCCAAACTACACCCGGCTCAACTGGTTTGGCTTTGGCAACAGTGCCTATGTCAGCTATCAGGGGCTGGTCACCGAAGCGATGGACGAAGCCGGCGGGCAAGGCTTTGCAACCGACTACGCCGGCCGGTTTCCGAATCTCGCAGCCCGACTGACATCGGCTGACAGTTTTTTATCCACCCTCAACGGACTCGCTGCGCTTTCCAATGCGGAGTTTATAGTTGCTGTACAGGGTAATTTTAATAACCCGGCGATTGCCTCTGCACTTGGTCGAACTCTGCCGCTTGTTAACGGCCAGTCGCCGGAGGTGTACAGGAATGCAATCTCGTTGACGATAAACTACACCGGTGAGGAGTTATTGGCGGCGCGCATCGAACTGGATCGCGTAGTTCGGGAAGACCTGATTGAACCTTTGCGCGCATCCAGAGATTTACTCGATGACAACAAATATTTAACGCGTTTGTACACCACCTTGTCGGCGGATGAAATGACGGTTGATCCGGCGTTTGTATTCAACAGGGATATGGGGGATCAATCGCTGGATCGCAATGCGATTCTCGATGCGAGTTGCATTGATGATCAAACCCGCTGGACGCTGACTCTTGGAAGTGGCACTGGCCGGGATGATGTTGTCGTAATCGATACCATCGGAGAGGTCCCTGTCGGGGCCCCGGTGATTGCCAATGATCAGGAAGCGAGCTGGAAAATCGAAGACACCGCTGCCAGCGGGCAGCCTGTTGTGCGTCAGCAAAGATCCTTTCAGTTGCTATCGGCAGGCAGCACTACGAACACAGGCAGCACTACCAACCCGGGCGACACAGTGACCACCAATGTGACGTCCAGTGGTGGAGGCAGCGCCGGTCTCGGTCTTTTATTTTTAATCTTTATGCGACGCTATCGCCGCTAAACCACATTTTTGCCACTCGTTGTCTACACTTCAGGAGGAGGCACAGATTAAGAGTGCCCGTTAATAAAAACAGGTCGGTGGTTTGCCGGCCAATAAAAAAGTTAACTTGTCCTCTGACCTATGAATCAGTCCGCCAGCGCCCTGGTGTTGAGAGGCCCGCTACTCAGCCCGCTATTGAGGCGGATAGCCTTATCAGCGCTGATGCTATTGCCCGGCTCCTCTGCGGGTGTTGATTCCGGCGTTGTAGATGAAGCGGTGTTGCAAGCGGGGGACACCAGAAAGCTTGGTGTGGTTCTCCGCGGCCTCGAAAAAGAAGAGCAAAAAAATGTCGAAGGATTGCTGGAAATCTGGCAATTCAATGGCAAACCGATCCCGTCTACAGCGCGCCTGCGCTATTTGCACCGCAATGCCGCAAAGCAAATTGAAATGGCGTTGCGACCTTTTGGCTATTATCGCTCTTCGGTTGAAGCAACTCTTTCAGATATCGGCAATCAATGGCAGGCGGTGTATCGCGTAACCACTGGTGATCGAGTACCAGTGAACAAGCTGAAAGTCGAGTTGCGAGGTGCAGGCAGTCAACAGAAAGAATTTCGCGCGGCACTACAGCAGTATCCGATGAAATCCGGTACACCGCTTGATCAGCAGGCCTACGAAAAATTAAAACAAAGTCTGCAAACCACGGCCAGTCAACTTGGCTACTTTGACGCAGAATTTCCAGAGCGTGAGATACGAATTGATCTTGGCAGCTATAGCGCAGACGTCGCGCTCGTTTTTGATACAGGGCCGAGGTACCGTCTGGGCAGTGTCAGCCTTGATCAGGACGTGGAGTGGTTATCGGCACAACTGTTGTCTCGTTACAATGATATCGAAGAACAACAGTTTTTTGATGCAGGTGATCTTCAGGAATTGCAAAGTGGCCTGAGCGGCACAGAATATTACAGTGAAGTGCAGATCCGTGCTTCGGCAGAGGATGCCGAAAATCTGGTCATTCCGGTCAAGGTCGGGTTGACCCACAAAAATCCGCGGCAGATCGTTTATGGAATCGGCTTCGAGACTGACACCGGCTTGCGGGTAAAATATGGTTTAACCAGTCGTCGCATAAACGACGCCGGTCATCACTATGCTGCTGAAGCCAGGTTGTCGCAAATCGGTTTTGGCGTTGCCGGTGCGTACACTATACCCGTTAAAGATCCACGCACAGACAGCTTTAGCTTACAGGCGGGCTACGAGGGAGAGCATTCAGACGTTCGTGAATTCAGATCACTGAATCTGGGTGCAAACTTCAGTTTTCGTGATGGTCTGTGGTTTAAGACGTATGCAATCAACTATCAGGTTGATGAATTTGAGTTGGCTGATTCAGAGCCCGACAGCGAGTTGTTGATCCCTGCTGTTGAATGGACTCGCACATATCCGACCGATCTTGACGAACGTATAAACACCGTTAACGGTACCCGATTGAACCTGCGCGTACGCGGTGCCCTTGATTCGCTACTATCGGATACCTCCTTTCTGCAGCCAACAATTTCGGCCAAGTGGATCAAAACCTTCGACAACAGGCACCGGCTACTCGGGCGCGGCAGTATCGGCACAACGATTGTTGATGACTTTGATCGATTACCATTGTCTCTGCGTTTTTATACTGGCGGTGATGCGACTGTACGCGGCTACGGTTATGACAGAATTGCGCCGCTCGGCACTGACAACCTGGTTGCCGGTGGAAAACATCTGATCGAAGGGAGTATTGAGTACGAGATCCCCTTCCGGGAACAATGGAGCTGGGCGTCGTTTGTCGATGTTGGTGATGCTTTTAACGACCAGCCGGAAATTCGGGTAGGTGTGGGTGCGGGTGTGCGTTGGCAGTCGCCGATAGGGCCAGTGCGATTTGATCTGGGGCGCAGCCTTAATGAACCCGGTGCGGGCAATGTGCATGTGCACTTTTCATTGGGGCCTGACTTGTGATCTGTTTTCGTCAATACACAGTTGAATTCGGTGGAGCATTGTATCGCAGCGCTACCTGCCCGGGCCTCGCATGATCTGGTTCCGGCGGGCCGCGGTGCTAATTCTGTTGCTGTTGATTTTAGTGATTGGACTCGCTGCCTGGCTGACAATGACTCACGGTGGAATGCAACGGCTTTTTTCACTCGGCAAGAGCTATGCGCAGGGTGAGCTTAACTGGGGCGAGTCGAGCGGTACGCTTGCAGGGCCTGCTGCCATTGAAGATCTGCTTTACGTTAATGACGCGGGCGTGTCTGTTCAAATTGACAGCACGCGCTTTGACTGGCAACCGCGAAAATTGCTTTCGCGTGAGTTGAACATTCAGGAACTCGATATCAGTGGTGTGACACTGCGCTTGCCTGCCGCGGAATCCGCAGCAGAGAATCCAAAAGCTCCACCGTTTCAATTGCAGGATCTTGCACTGCCCGTCGCCACCAACCTGCGAAAGGTTTCGATTTCTGACCTTGCTATTTACACTGCTGGCAACGAAACGCCAGTGATCATCGACAGGATACTTCTGAGTGCAGATGGTGAAGATGATGCATTGAGTATTGTCGATCTTGTTGTCACAGCGCCCCAGGGCGAATTCAGGCTGGACGGGAATGTAAACACCAGTGGTCAATGGCCACTATCGCTGAGCAATCAGTGGAATTTTGATCATCCTCAATTGGGTATGCTTAACGGTGCGGGAATGATCACCGGTTTTCTGGATGAACTTCAGGTGTCACACCGGGTAGAGGGCAGTGGCGAAAGTGGTCTGATCGTTGTGGTTGATGCAATAGTTAACGATGCGGTGGCGGAACCTCGTTGGGATGTTGAAGTAACCGTCAGTGCCGATGACCTGGGTGTACTTAATTCATCATTGAATGAGGTGCCGGTTAATCTGAAGATCGACACATCCGGAACCCGTCGCCAATATCAGGCAACCGGAAAACTTGATGCCGAGCACCCGGGCAGCGGTTCTGTTAGCAGTGAATTTTTGATTAGCGGTAACTCAGAGGTACTGGGTATTGATAGTCTTGACATCAATTTTGCGGACTCTTCTGCCGCCATTAACTTGCAGGGTATTGTTGAGCTAGCCAGTCTTGACAGTGAGCTTGAGGTAAATTGGCGCGAGGTGAATGTACCACTAGCCGCGACTCCGCCTGTCGTTCGAAGTTCAGCTGGTGTGGCTCGTTTTAACGGCACACCGGATACGTTTTCAGCATCTATTGAAACCGAAGTGGTTCAGGAACAAACCGGTCCTCTAAAGGTTCGGGGAGAATTGTCCGGTGCGAACGGCAAACTCAATGTCAATTCTCTATTCATCGAAAGCGAGGACGGCACTACCCGGCTCAATGCGAGCGGTGTGGTTGATTCGGGGTCGCAACAACTTGAAGCACAGGGTCAATGGACAAATCTGCAGTGGCCACTTGCTGGTGCCCCGCCTCAGATTAGAAGCCCCGCTGGTAAGTTCAGTGCACTCGGATCATTCAGCGATTACCAAATAAGCGCCACAGCTGATATAGAGCAAGGGAAGGTACCGGCCGGTAGCTGGGAACTCAGCGCCCGCGGCAATACCGGGAAGCTGGAAAATATTGTGCTGGAGGGCGAGACGCTGGGTGGTGTGATCGCTGTCAGTGGTGAAGCCGGCTGGAGCCCGCAACCTTTTTGGCAACTGGCGTTAAAGGGAAACCAGATTAATCCGGCTCTGCAGTGGAAAAACCGTGACGGGAAAATTGGTTTTGCTGCAGATATAAATGGCACGGTTGAAGATAATGGTCCCGTCATAGACGCAACGCTTGCAGCAATTACAGGACACTACCGACAGCAAAAACTCAACGGCAAAGGCGGGTTTCTAATGCGCAACGGAGAGGTGGTGTTGAATGGAGTTGAGGTTGCCGCGGGCAAGGCAAGGTTCCGCGGTGACGGTCGCATTGGTGATTCGCTGGATCTGCAATGGCAGGTTAGCGCGCCATCACTCGGGAGCCTGGATTCATCCATGAGCGGTTCGCTCGAAGCAGCTGGTCGCGCAGGCGGGACACTTGAAATGCCAACCGCAGAGTTTGATTTAAGCCTTGGTGAATTTTCTGCAAACGAAATGCAAGCGGGGGTACTCAGCGCTAGCGGTACTATCGATGCCACTGGACAAACAGAGTCAATCGTTGCTATAGAAGCCAGCGATGTCGTCGTTGCCGGACAAAAGCTGTATCAGCTTCGCGTTGATGGTTCCGGCACACCGCAGCAACACACCCTTGATGTGGAAATAGCCGGTGACCTTGCAGACGTCAAGCTTGGCGGTAGTGGCGGGGTTAATAGTGGACAATGGCAAGGCACGATTGAACGTTTAAGTCTGCTGAAGACGGAATTTGGCGACTGGAAGCTGCAACAACCGGCTCCGGTCGTTGTATCGGCCAATACCGCCGAGGCCCGGCGTTTCTGCATGGAGAGTGCGCCAACACTAGTGTGCACCAGAACTAAATGGAACGGCAGCGACGGTATGGTTGCGAACCTTGAATTGAGCGAATTACATGCACGACGTTTTATAGATTTCCTGCCGCCGGATATAGTGATTGATGCGGCGTTGAACGGAACTGCTGATATGAAAATCGGTGCCGATGGGGAATTGCAGGCGAATGCTGCAATGGTGATACCACAGGGCACAGTGAGCTATGAAGACAGAGGCGAACCCGTCACCGCCAGCCTGGGCGAAAGTGTTATCAACGCACGAATCGCGAATGATCAACTTAGCTCTGAGGTGGAACTTGATCTGGGAAAAATCGGTGTGCTTTCTGCCAGTACAGTGGTAGCAGGTTTATCCGCAGCACAACGCCTGTCTGGTAACGTGCAATCGCAATTGCAGGATTTATCACTGCTTGGTATTGCACTGCCGCAATTGCAGGCAATTGATGGCATGTTATACAGTGACTTGAAATTGAGCGGCACACTCTCGTCGCCGGTGGTTGATGGCGAAGCCCGGGTCGAGAAATTTGTCACTGAAATTCCATCGATGGCGCTAAAGATTACCGATGGTTCTATAAGCGCGACGGGAGATGGTCAGGGTCGTCTGGCGATCGATGGTTCGCTGCGATCAGGTGATGGCACACTCGATCTGCAAGGGATGGTTGAACCTGAAGCCGGTAGAGTGAATCTTGCTATTAAAGGCAAACAATTTCAGGTGGCCAATACCGAAAAACAACAGGTGACTCTGACCCCTGATCTGCAGCTGAAAATCGACAACGGTGATGTATCGGTCTCGGGTGATGTGCTCATACCTTCCGCGTTTATCGATGCCGGCGGAGGCAGTGAAACGATATCCGAGTCTGAAGACGTAGTGATTATTGAAGCCGATGGTGCCGAGCCACAAAAAGACCGGACCAGTCGGGTTAGTCTGTCTGTAAACGTCAAGCTGGGCGATGACATCCGCGTCAGTGCCGGGCAGTTTGACGGTGCCCTGTCTGGAGGAGTGCTTGTTGAACAACTACCCGGCCGGGTAGCCACCGGCTCTGGAGCTATTGATGTAGTCAACGGAGATTTTCTCGTCTATGGACAGAAACTGACTATGGAGAAAGGGCGAATTCTGTTTGGTGGTGGCCCGCTGGACGACCCCGCACTTGAACTGGATGTGGCACGTGATGTCGCGACCTATAACGTGAAGGCAGGAGCACGGATTCGTGGTACTGCACAATCGCCGATACTCGAGTTGCAATCCGATCCGCCTCAAACTGACGCAAATACACTCTCGTATATAGTGTTGGGAAAACCGGTTGGCACACTCGGCGCGAGCTATACACTGGGCAAGTTCATTACACCGGACATTTATGTAAGCTACGGTATCGATCTGTTCGATAAGATACGCACGTTTAATTTGCGCTACAAGATCACTGATCGATTGTCACTGAACGCTGCCAACAGTAAAAAATCGAGCGCTGATCTGGTGTACACCATC
Source organism: uncultured Granulosicoccaceae bacterium (assembly GCA_964409275.1). Classification (GTDB taxonomy): domain Bacteria; phylum Pseudomonadota; class Gammaproteobacteria; order Granulosicoccales; family Granulosicoccaceae. The sequence continues at coordinate 38,700 of CAYPCS010000020.1, read as the reverse complement.
GAACGCTAGACTGCGGCGGTGCATCTCCCCCTGAGTACTTGTGAACGCAACAGGGTCATAATCCCGGCACCGGATATTAGACTAAATTCGGCTGGCACTTGTCTCTGTACGAAGTATATACTGGGGACATGCCCTTGCTCACTGGTTGCTGGCAAGTGTTTGCTGTTTTGTTGTATAGAGTTTCGATAATCATAGCCTGCAAAACATTGATTTCCAAAACATTGAATTAAAGGGTCCTCCGTCAGTGTTTTTCGCTTTTGCCAAATTCGACCACATGCTGTGTGAGATGAATACCCTCGGAATACCGGATTTTAAATCCAGCAGTAAAGCCGGAGAGATAGACATATGCGTATAGGCGTACCCAAAGAGATATATGCAGGAGAATGCCGCGTCGCGTTGACGCCGGAGACTGCACACCACATACAGAAGCTCGGTCATCAGTTAACCATCGAAAGCGGGGCTGGAGTCGCTGCAAACTACAGTGATCAATCCTACCGTGATGCAGGTGTCGAGGTGTCCGCAGATACCAAAGCGCTGTGGTCGAATGCAGAGGTGGTGATGAAGGTTCGGGCTCCCGGCGAGCATCCAGTGTGTGGTAATGAGATCGATTTGCTCGGCAAGGGCACCATATTGATCAGTTTTCTGTGGCCTGCACAGAATGAAGAACTGTTGAGTAAACTTGCAAAAAAAGGGGTAACAGCGCTGGCGGTCGATTCGGTGCCCCGAATCTCCAGAGCACAAAAACTTGATGTGCTTAGTTCAATGGCCAACATTGGCGGATATCGGGCAGTTGTTGAGGCGGCCAGTCACTTTGGCCGATTCTTTACGGGGCAAGTGACGGCCGCGGGTAAGGTTGCACCAGCGAAGGTGTTGGTGATTGGCGCAGGGGTGGCCGGGCTGGCAGCGATTGGTGCGGCGCGCGGTATGGGGGCAATTGTCCGTGCTTTTGACACCAGGCCTGAAGTCAAGGAACAGGTAGAGAGCATGGGTGCTGATTTTCTCGAACTGGAGTTCGAAGAAGACGCAAGCGGCGAGGGCGGCTATGCCAAAGTTATGAGTAAAGAATTTATCGATGCCGAAATGGCACTGTTTGCCGAGCAGGCCAAAGAGGTCGACATCATAATCACCACGGCGCTGATACCGGGCCGACCTGCACCGGAGTTGATAAAAACCGAAATGGTTGAGTCAATGAAACCTGGTAGCGTAATTGTGGATCTTGCTGCCGAGCAAGGGGGAAATTGCAAGCTAACGCGTGCCAATGAGGTGATCACGCACCAGGGTGTTACCCTGATTGGCTATACCGATTTGCCGAGCCGTATGGCAGCACAGGCGAGCCAGTTATTCGGTACCAATTTACGCCACTTGCTAACTGACTTGACTCCCGATAAAGACGGCGTCATCAATGTCAATATGGACGATGAAGTAATTCGTGGCACCACAGTCGTACACGAAGGCGAGGTCAGCTGGCCAGCGCCGGCGCCCAGGCTTTCAGCAGCTGCAGCGACACCGGAAAAACCAGCGACAGCTGTTACTCCGGAACCCGTTCCGGAACTTACTCCAATGCAAAAAATGCGTGGAACCCTGATTACAGCAGTTGTCGCGATATTGGCTATTTTTGCGGTAGGCTCTGTTGCACCCCCTGAATTTATGAGTCACTTCACTGTGTTTGCGCTGGCTTGCTTTGTTGGTTATCAAGTAATCTGGAATGTTACGCCATCGTTGCATACCCCGCTAATGAGTGTGACCAATGCCATTAGCGGAATAATCGTTGTGGGTGCTTTGTTGCAGATATCTTCACCATCCGGGTTTGTTGTTTTTCTAGCTGCTATTGCAGTACTGGTTGCGTCTATAAATATAGCCGGCGGGTTTCTTGTGACTCAGCGTATGCTGAAGATGTTTAGAAAATAGGAAGGCCCAGATTATGAATTCCGGAATGGTTACTGCCGCCTACATTGTCGCGGCCATCCTGTTTATCCTGAGTCTTGCCGGTTTAAGCAATCAGGAGTCAGCTCGCAGAGGAAATCTGTACGGCATTGCGGGTATGGTTATCGCCATCGTCGCCACTATTCTTGGTGACAGCGTGCAAAGCTACGGGCTGCTTATAGTAATGATGCTCATCGGTGGTGCGGTAGGTGCCACTCTGGCACAGCGTGTACAAATGACCGAGATGCCGGAACTGGTTGCCATTCTTCACAGTTTCGTGGGGCTGGCTGCCGTGCTTGTAGGATTTGCCTCCTACTTTGACCCCAATGTGCATTTTGAGGGTGCCGAAAAAACCATTCACAATGTTGAAATTTATCTTGGAATATTGATTGGCGCTGTCACCTTTACCGGTTCGGTGGTGGCGTTCGGCAAGCTCAATGGCAAAATAGGCAGCAAGCCTTTGATGCTGCCCTACAGACATCTGTTAAATCTGGGTATTGGCGTGCTTTGCCTGTTTTTGTTATTTCTGTTTCTAGGTGCCGGCGAAGGTTTTGGTGCAGTGGTTCTTGTTGTAATGACGGCACTTGCGCTGGTGTTTGGCATTCATATGGTGATGGCTATTGGTGGTGCGGATATGCCGGTTGTCATCTCCATGCTCAACAGCTACTCCGGGTGGGCTGCTGCGGCCACCGGCTTTATGCTGTCGAATGATCTTCTGATCATTGTGGGAGCATTGGTGGGCAGCAGTGGTGCGATACTGAGTTACATCATGTGCCGGGCGATGAATCGGCAGTTCCTGAGTGTGATCATGGGCGGATTTGGCACTGTGTCCACGGGCGCCGGCACACAGGAGGGTGAAGAGCAGGGTGAGGCGGTCGCGATTACAGCCGACGAAACAAGCCAGCTGCTGCTGGACGCTGATGAGGTCGTTATTGTTCCGGGCTACGGTATGGCAGTAGCTCATGCGCAGCATCCGGTGTCCGAGCTAACCAGTGCACTTAAAGACAAAGGGATCAATGTACGTTTTGCTATTCATCCTGTTGCCGGACGCATGCCAGGCCACATGAACGTGCTGCTGGCAGAGGCCAATGTGCCTTACGATCTTGTGCTTGAGATGGATGAGATTAACGATGAACTCGCCGACGTAGATGTAGTCATCGTGATTGGTGCCAACGATATCGTCAACCCTGCAGCACTTGATAACCCTGATAGTCCCATTGCCGGAATGCCTGTGCTTGAAGTCTGGAACGCAAAAAATGTCATTGTCTCCAAACGCAGTATGGCGACCGGCTATGCGGGTGTCGAAAATCCGCTGTTCTTTAAGGAAAATACACGCATGCTGTTTGGCGATGCGAAAGATAGTGTCGAGGCTATTCGGCAGAATATTCGCTAAAACCTGTCTGTAAAGCTCTGTTGATTTAGCCGTGAGAAAATCTGTTTTGTGTGTTTGCGGGTAATGGTTTTAGCGTTTCCGGTGCTCGTGAGCGTCGATGTTCGCGGTACCTGGCATACCGAAAAATCAGATTAGAATGTCCGGTTAACTGTGGATACCCAACTGCGTGGCGCACAGTGGTCAATGCCCGTAACGTAAGGAACAAGTCCGTCGCGGGAATAGAATTGACACGCGTATGAAAAAGAAAAACGAGTCGGGCTGCTCTGACGGCAAGATCTTCGCACCCGGTACCGGTAAATGGTATTGTGACCCGTTGCACCACATCCCCTGTAGAACAAATTCGAGAACGTACTTTTGAGAAACCTGGAATCACCTGGCCGGTCGCCGGTCCATTCGACACACGGCATGGCTGCAACATCGCACCCGCTGGCCAGCCAGGCGGCTCTCGACGTTTTGAAAAGCGGTGGCAATGCGCTGGATGCTGCTACCGCGGCATGCGCGGTACAGTGTGTGGTTGAGCCGCAATCGACCGGCATCGGCGGTGATTGCTTTTGTCTGTATGCTCCCGGAGGCAGTACCGATCTGGTTGCCTACAACGGTTCCGGACAGGCTCCTGCCGGGGCGACAATAGAGTGGTACCAGCAGCAGGGGCTCGAAACAATAGAGCGCCAGTCGCCGCATGCGGTGACTGTGCCGGGCGCGATAAACGCATGGCACCAGCTAAATCATGATCACGGCGAATTGTCGCTGGCCGAGGTATTGGCGCCGGCTATAGCATTTGCTCGTGATGGCTACCCGATATCATCAAGAGTCAGTGTTGATTTCGCCAAACAGAAAGACCTTCTAATGAACGACAAAAATGCCGCCGCCGTATTTTTGGTCGACGGTAAAACACCTGCCCGGGGCAGTGTGCATCGCCAGCCGGCACTGGCGGCAACGCTTGACGCTATTGCTGAAAATGGTCGTGATGCGTTCTATCACGGTGCTATTGCTAAAGATATGGTCGATTACCTTAATGAACTGGGCGGGCTCCACACACTGGACGATTTTGCATCCGTTAGCGGAGAGTATGTAACCCCGATTTCCACTGATTACCGCGATTACCAGGTCTATCAAGTGCCGCCTAATGGACAGGGTGTGATCGCGCTGCAGTTGCTCAACATTGTCAGCGATTTTGAAGTGCAAACCGGCCAATCCCTGTCTGCCGAACGATTGCATCTCGAGATAGAGGCCGGGCGGATCGCGTATCAGGATCGCTACCTGTACGTTGCTGACCAGCGCCAGGCCGAGGTTCCACTTGACTGGATGCTGTCCGGGCAACATGCGGCTGAAATTAGAGCTTCGATTGATCCGGCCCGGGCACTCGAGCAACTGCCTTCATACAGTTCCCCGTTGCAGCAAAGCACAGTGTATATCTCGGTAGTCGATAAAGACCGCAATGCCTGCAGTTTTATAAACTCGCTGTTTCACGGCTTTGGCAGTGTGCAAATGGCACCGAAGTCGGGAGTGATGTTTCACAACCGTGCGGAAGGGTTTGTGCTTGAGCCCGGTCATCCCAATTGCATTGCTCCTGGCAAACGACCCATGCATACGATCATACCGGGTATGGTGTCGAAAGGAGATCAGGTGGTGATGCCCTATGGTGTGATGGGCGGTCATTATCAAGCGTATGGTCACATGCAATTTTTAAGCAGGCATATTGACTTTGGCTTCGATATACAGGAAGCGCAGGATATGCCCAGGATATTCCCGGTACCGGGCAGCGATGAAGTGGAGTTTGAAAGCACGCTTTCAACAGATACTGTGGAGTCGTTGCGACGTCTTGGGCACAATATGGTCCCTTCATCCAGTCCTCTTGGTGGTTCGCAGGCAATCTGGATAGACTGGCAGCAAGGTGTGCTGACCGGTGGATCTGATCCCAGAAAAGATGGTTGTGCAATCGGGTACTGACGCGGCAGGCGCTTTGAATACTACCTTTTTTACCTGCCGGCTATCAGGCACACGGGATGGTTGAGAAACAAAAATACTGGACGGATCTTGTACGTCGGTTGACACCCTATGTACCGGGTGAGCAGCGTGCAGGGGCCTCGATAATAAAGCTGAACACCAACGAGAATCCCTATCCGCCCGCCGAACCGGTTCTGCAGGCAATCCGCTCTGTCGATAGTGATTCAATGCGCCGCTACCCGGACCCACAGGCGACAAGGCTGTGTGAGTCTCTGGCGGTTTATCAAAAGCTTCAGGCAAAGCAGGTATTTGTTGGCAACGGCTCGGATGAGATTCTGGCACTGGCTTTCATGGCATTCTTCACCGGTGACAAAGAGCTTCAATTTCCGGACATCAGTTACAGCTTTTACCCGGTGTATTGTGATCTGCTTGATATTAATCAACGACAGCTTGCCCTTGATGAAGCTTTCGAGTTGCAGCTGGATTTATTCGAAGATAATGGCGGGGGTATTGTATTCTCGAATCCAAACGCACCTACTTCGATTGCTGTGAGCAAAGATCAAATTGAGGGTCTTTTGAAGCGGGTGACAAATACAGTGGTGCTGGTTGATGAGGCTTATATAGACTTTGGTGCTGAAAGTGTTGTTGGCTTAATTGATCGTTACCCGAATCTGCTGGTATCGCAGACTTTCTCCAAAGGCCGGTCACTCGCGGGTATGCGAATTGGTTGTGCGTTTGGCGATTCGCAACTCATAGAAGGCTTGCAGCGGGTAAAAAACTCGTTTAATTCCTACCCGCTCGACAGCATCGCGCAGGCGGCAGCCGTTGCATCTTTAGCAGATGAGGCAGGCTTCAGGAAGTCGGTCGAGGCTGTTGTCAGCACTCGTGAGCGCACTGTCGCCGCGCTGCTGCAACGGGGTTATCAGGTGCTGCCAGGGCAGGCTAATTTTGTTTTTGCCTCGCCTCCCGAGGGGGCTGCCAAAGCAGTGTTTGACTATCTGGATACTCGCGATATTCTGGTTCGCTACTGGAACAAGCCGCGTTTGTCCGAGTGGTTACGCATTTCAGTAGGTACCGATAATGAGTTGGATTTATTGCTGTCCGCGCTCGATGCCTTTGAGTCTGTCTAGTTGTTTATTGCTGACAGGTCTCAGCCGGTTTAATAATCTGTTTTCTTGCGTAATTGTTTGAGCTTGCTATGCCTGGTTTTACTGTCCATGCGTCTCTTTTGTGAGTTGCGACTGGGTTTGGTTGGTCTGCGAGGCGTTTTGACAATTGTGGCGCTTTGGATCAGCTCGGCAAGCCTGTCCAGTGCATTCTGGCGATTCTGTTCCAGGGTTCTGTACTGTTGCGCTTTAATGATGACGATACCGTCTTTAGTAATTCTGCTGTCGCGAAAATCGAGTAACCGCTGCTTGTAAAAAGCAGGCAGTGAGGAGGTGGCGATATCAAATCGCAGGTGAACAGCAGAGGAGGTTTTATTTACCTTTTGGCCGCCTGATCCCTGAGCACGTATGGCATGCAGCTCAATTTCCGTTTCCGGAATGGTGATGTGATCGGAGATTTGCAACATGGTAAATTCAGTGGAAGTCGTGGCGTTAACGATTACCAACAGCAGTTACGGGTACTGCGCAGGTCTCGTGCCACCTGGTAGTAGAGTGCTGTGATTGTGTGAAATTTTACGATTCGGGGGACAGATGAATCATACAAAAATTCAGGGTCTATTGTTCGATAAAGATGGCACTCTATTCGGTTTTCGGGAAGTGTGGGGAGTCTGGATTGAACGGGTTTTGCTGGCATTGGTGCCGGATGATTTAGCGTTGCGATCCCGGTTGGCGAGCGTTGCGGGTTACGACATATCCAAAAAAACGTTTACCGCAGGATCATTAATCGTAGCCGCATCGGCGGACGAGACCATCGATGCCTGGGCCGGTTGCCTGCCAGACATGTCGACAGCGCAGATCGAGGAAATCGGCCTGCGGCACCTTGCTGACCTGCCATTGGCGCCGGTAACCGACTTGCAAGCCCTGTTCAGCGAGCTCAAGGATTGTGGTGTTTCGCTTGGCGTGGCCACTAACGATTACGAGGCGGTGGCTCACACGCAACTCAAACAGGCTGGAGTTAGCCGGTATTTCGACTTTGTTTGTGGCTATGATTCCGGTTTTGGCAGCAAGCCGGAGGCAGGGATGATCGACGCTTTTTGTAGTGCGATCGGAGTTGCAGCCGAACAGGTCGCAATGATTGGCGACAGCGCTCATGATCTGCTGGCTGGCAAACGCGCTGGTGCCGGATTGCGTGTAGGGGTGTTGACCGGGCCTGCGACTCATTCGGAAATTGAAGGCTATGCTGATGTTGTGTTGAGTGATATATCCTGCCTGCCGGCGTATTTGCGAGATCAGGCATTGCTCTGATGTCTGCAATGTGGTGTATTGGAGGCTCGCGGTGCAACGTAAAACAACGGGGGAGAAATGTCATCGAAAGACTCCGAGAGCAAACTCGATAAACTGGTGGCAACAGCGCGTTCATCGTATGAAGCACGCGAAGACGGTTACCGGCAAAAAGCACTAAAAATGTACCCGTGGGTATGTGGCCGCTGTATGCGTGAGTTTGATAACAACAACTTGCGCGAGCTTACCGTTCATCATCGTGATCATAATCATGATCATAATCCCGAAGATGGCAGCAACTGGGAGTTATTGTGTGTCTTTTGCCACGATAATGAACACCAGCGCTTTGTCGAGGTAGTTACTTATGGTGAAGACAAACAGGCTCCGGTTGCCACACACAACCCGTTCGCTGATCTCAAAAGTATGCTGGATAAAAAAGACTAGTTATTCCCTGTAGCCACATAAACACATGCGCCACATAAACACATGCCGGGCTGGCACCCGATCTTGTGTTGTTCCTGATGATTTGGCCTCAAAACCAGGCGGCAATTCCTGTCCTGCATATTTCTATGGCACATGATTGCCGGAGACCAGCTATTAAAGCAAAGAACCATATAGATCTGTTTGGCGCATCGATACTTGTTTTTCACGCCCTGTTGTTTGGCTTGAATCAAGTGCTCGTGAAGATGGTCAATGCAGGATTGCAGCCTGTTTTCCAGGCGGGTTTGCGTTCAGCGTTTGCCATCCTTCCGGTAGTTGTTTTTGCGGTTCTAATGCGTAAACGTCTATCGGTGAGCGACGGGAGTCTGCCCTTCGGGATTTTTTGCGGCTTGTTTTTTGCGCTTGAATTTTTACTCATGTTTATGGCGCTCGACTTCACCACTGTCGCTCGCGTGTCGGTTTTGTTTTACACGATGCCCGTGTGGCTAACGCTGGCGGCGCACTTTTTACTACCGAACGAAGGTCTCACCCGTAGCAAAGTTGCCGGTTTGATGCTGGCGGTGGGTGGCATTGCGGTGGCGATGGTTGATCGTGGAACCGATGGTGCGGACGGCAGCCTCAGAGGGGATCTTATGGCGCTGGCCGGTGCCATGTGCTGGGCGGCAATCGCACTGCTGGCCCGGGCGACTCCACTTAAAAAATCATCCCCCGAGATGCAAATTCTTTATCAGCTTGTGGTTTCTGCCGCAGTGCTACTACCGGTAGCGCTATTGTTTGGCGGATTGATTCGGGAAATGACGCCCTTCCTGTGGGGTATTTTTGCCTTTCAGGTGGTGGTTGTAGTGGCCTTCGGCTTTTCGCTGTGGTTCTGGATATTGTCTATCTATCCCGCTTCGTCTACAGCCTCTTTCAGCTTTTTGGCACCGGTATTTGGTGTGCTGTTTGGCTGGTTGATTCTCGGTGAAGCTATTACCTGGACACTCGCCGTCGCACTGGTGATGGTGTGCACAGGTATTGTGTTGATCAACCGAGCCCCGTTACAACGAGCGTAATGTACTAAAGCAGCTATGCTTGTACGGTACAAAAGCTGTTGCTGGTGCACGTGTGGGGCGCATTGTCTCTGCTTGAGCCGACTACCGGGTAGATTCAATAGATGGAGTTGCTGTTACTGCTGATCAATTTGGCCGGCGCCGCGGCATTGTTGCTGTGGGCTGTGCGAATGGTCCGCACGGGTGTGGAAAAAGTAAACGGCGGTGCCCTGCGACGCTATGTTCGCCGCGCCACAGTGGGTAAAATCCGCGCCGCCGGCATCGGCGGTGCCGTGGCCATGCTATTGCAAAGTTCCACGGCGGTGGCAGTGTTGGCCGCAGGCTTTGCCAGTGCCGGTATTGTCTCTGTGTCGCAGGGTCTGGCGCTGTTACTTGGTGCTGATCTGGGCTCCGCGATTGTAGTACAGATTCTCTCCTTTGATCTCAGCTGGCTGATGCCATTTCTGCTGTTGGTTGGCGGCGGCCTGTCCCTCAATGGCAGTCGCCGGGTGGTGTTGCAAGCGGGCAAAATAATGCTGGGCATCGGCCTTGTACTGCTGTCACTCAGGTTGATGAGTGAGGCGACCATTCCGTTGCGCGACAGTGAGTTTTTGCGTGTCGTGACCGGTTTCTTGAAAACTGATCCGGTATCGAGTTTTTTGATTGGCGCCGTGTTTACATGGTTGCTGCATTCAAGTGTCGCCTCTGTTTTATTGATTGTCACCCTGGTGATGCAGGGCGTGCTGCCGCTGAATGTGGGACTGGCGTTAATGCTTGGTGCGAATTTCGGGGCGGGCTTGATTGCAGTGGGCCTAACCCGGAATCAGGAGCCGAATGGCCGCAGAATCCCCGTTGGGAACCTTGTATGTAGAGGCATTGGCGCCATTATCGCACTGCTGGCATTGTCGCTGGTGGTTATGCCGGTAGTTGAAAAAGGAGAGATCAGTTCGGAAAAGGCGGCCGCATGGATTGTCTACGGACATGTACTATTTAACGGTCTGCTGGTTATAGTTTGCTTGCCACTACTCGGATTGGTGGAAACAATAACTCGCAAGCTGGTGGTCAACCCGCCGGTGCCTCTGGGTAGTGATCCGGTATTTCAACGCGTCAGTGCGCTTGATCACTCGGTTATACATTTGCCGAAGCTTGCGCTTGCCAGTGCCACTCGTGAGTTGCTGCGAATGAGTGATATTGTCGAGCTCATGGTTCGACCTATCATGGATTTCTACGATACTTATGACAAGGACCGAGCCACACATTTGATCAACCTGGATCTCGAGGTGAACAAGGCGCACTCTTCGATCAAGTTGTATCTGGCTGATCTGAGTGAAAGTGTTATGGACAATGCTGAAGCCGATCATAGTGTGGAGCTTGCCAATTTCGCGATTAATCTTGAGGCTGCTGGCGATATTGCCAGTAAAAACATGCTGGAGCTGGCAGAGCGTAAGTATAAAGATAAACTGGAGTTTTCAGAGCAGGGAAGAAAAGAGCTGGTTGACCTTCATGAACAGGTATTAACTAACATGCAACTGGCGTTGAATGTTCTGGTGTCAGGTGACAGGGGATCTGCGCGTCAATTGGTGGAAGAAAAAGACCGCATGCGGGATCAGGAACGCAAAAGTAATGTACAGCACCTGCGCCGTCTTCAGTCCGGTGCTGTGGAAAGTATAGAAACCAGCGCCATTCATCTGGATACGGCACGCGCGCTGCGCCAGATTAACTCCTTGTTTGCCTCGATTGCGTATCCCATTTTAAGCCAGACCGGAGATCTGCTGCAAAGTCGTCTGGCGCGATCAAAAGACCAGAAATAATGCCTATCCCGGACCATGGTTAAAAAAAACGCTAACCTTCGCTCCTCCTAGAACTTCGCTTGTGGTAATTTCCAGGTTCGCTTGATGATGCGTAGCGATGCGGGAAACAACAGCGAGCCCCAGACCATAGCCGCTTTGAATCGGGTCGCTTCCGCGTTGAAAAGGTTTTAGCAAATTGCTGTGTTCTTCGACGGGAAATCCCGGACCGTCATCGTGTACGGTGAAGCCGGGTTGCGTGGCGTCGACGTGCAAATTTACAATGACCCGGGTGTTTGCGAATGCCACTTTTTGATGTGTCAGGCCGGAAAAAACGTTGCTAAAGCAGTATTGCCCGCTATCAAGTCCTGGTGGTTTGAAGAAAAACCGGAATATCCGTTGTGGGCGGTTCAATCGAGAGTTGATAGAAAACTCCTTCTATATGGCCGCGATGATAGGTTGAATGATTAACGACGTGATGAATCACCTCGTACACTCGAATCTGTCCGGTTGACCCTCCAATGAATGTGAAATTGACTAATTCATTCAATTCTTTGCTGGAGAGTTTTCGGGTGTAGCTTTCAAACCAGCGGTTTATCTCAATCTGTTTTTCACGCAGATCCTTCATTGTGGGTAAGTTAGCAGGGTTTCTGGTTTTAATATTGTGAGCAACACTTTGCAGGTTTGAGCACCAGACTGTATCCATAGCATATACATGATTTAGCAAACTGAATATGCTGCCAAACAACATTGGTCGTTCCTGCCTCAAGACATCATCGGGCAGGCTGGCAAGCGAATCGTAAAAGACCTCATCAGCCCAGCTTTTGTATTTTACTATTGTTCTAATGTCGACGGGTTCTACCCCAATGTTGAAACGATTCTGTTAATTTTACCAACAAAGCGATCGTATCTTGCTGTTACTACGTTTTCGCTGTTGTACAAGGATAAATAGTGCAAGCGGGCATCGGGTGCGCAAGGCTTAAGGATACCGTACTTTACCACTCGCTTTAGCGGCTGCCTCATAATCAGTTGATCTACCCACCAGGGCGCGCCAAGAGATGTCACTACTAATACGGTGCGCAACTTCTCCAGACGTGGAAGAATAGCGCTTAAGTTTTTAGCGTGGTCGTATGCTATCCCTGGTCCCCAAACACGATCAAACCATCCTTTCAGCATGGCTGGAAAACCAAACCACCAGGTAGGGTAGACGAGAACCAGTACGTCGGCCTGTTCCAATCGCTGACAGCTGTCTCTCATTAGCGAGACATCATAATTCTGCGAATAGTAGGTGGTTCTTTCGGCCGCTGATAGAACGGGGTTGAAGTCTGATTCGTACAGGTTTTCAATAGTTACATTGTTCCCGGATTGTTTCAGTTGAAGTGCAATGTGCTCGCCGAGATTGCGACAAAGGCTGTTGTCCAGGGGGTGAGTTATAACGACAAGGCAATTCATTGTGTTCCAGTGATTTTGTTGATAAGTCCGGTCCAGCCTAAATCAGATTTCCGGAAAAATGTGGCACGTATGTAACTCAGGATACTGAACAGTTTCGAGATGACCAATGCATCCCTGATCGATAGCAGATTACTGATACTCATCAAAACACTGGAGAAGAGTAATAAATTTCTGTCCCATAGTGGTTGCATGTTTATCTGGCTTAAGTATGAGTCTCGCGAGTGTAAGACATATCCAATTGAGCCTCACCAGTACTCCTGTTTTCTAAAAGCCTTTACACACTCTGTTGGTCCCGATACACGGGGGACCGGGTCGGAAGTCAGTGAAATAGCCTGCCAGCCTTCAGGTTGTGTTAGCGAGTAAGGTGCGGAGATTGTGTCCACAGTTATTTTGCTAAACCCTGTTCGGGAATAATAATCCGGGTCACCGTAGGTTACTACTAACTCCACATTTAGTGTTTTTAGATGGTCGAGCCCGAATTGTATAAGTGTTTGTCCTATCCCCTGTTTTTGTTTATGAGGGGACACTGCAACGGGAGACAACATAAATGCCGGAGTATTGTTTGAAAGTTGAAATCGACTAAAAAAAAGGCAAGCTGCCATTTGATTGTTCTGCTCGGCACAAAATCCGAATAGATCGGATGCTCCGGTAGAGTTGATTAAATTTTTAACAAGCTCGCCGATTAGCTTGCCTTCGCTTTCACCCTCTGAATCGGAGAATGTACGTTCGAACAGAAGTATGGCCTCCTCTGAGTGAGATAGCCGGAATTGTGTGAGATTCATGGTGGTAATTGTCTCCCGGGACCTCTGTCAAGGTTACTCTGTGTTCGACAGTACTTCACTGGATAAAACACCTTCACATATTTTGCGCACATCTCCAGTCATAGTTGTGTAAAAATCTTTACCGATATCAATATTAATCACACCACCGAGCATGTGTACGTCAATATTTGATTCACAATATCCTGGTGAGTGCGCGACTGCTGCGGCGGCGGTGCTACTCGATCCCGATGCGAGCGTGTAACCGGCACCGCGCTCCCATATTTCAATTTCAATAGAAGTCCTGCTAACGATCCTGACAAATTGAACATTGGTTCTGTCGGGAAAGGCAGGGCTATTTTCAATCTCCGGGCCATACTCTCTGGCGCTGGAATCATCGACTTCGTCGTTAATTATAACGCAGTGCGGGTTGCCAACACTGGCAGAATAGTATGTGAAAGGCCTTCCTTTTACAGTGATAATCCGGGCTTGTGGTGCCGGATTTCCGACGGGTTTGTGAGTAAATCTGACTTTACCCATACCGACAGTAACCGTCAGACCCTGATTACCAACAACTGAATTTACAACACCGCCTTTTGTCTCAATTGAAAATTGCTGATGAGACACCAGGCCCTGATCCCACAGGTATCTTGAGAATATTCGCAATCCGTTTCCGCTTTTTTCAGCTTCGCTTGAGTCCGGATTAAATATTCTCAACGAAAAGTCACCGTGTTTACTCTCCCCGGGCCCGTATAGAATGCCATCAGAGCCAACACCGTAGTGTCTGTCACAGATGTTTTTTATAACGGGTTCAGTCAGTCGGGAATCCAGGTCCTTTGGATTGATGACGATGTAGTCGTTTCCCAGAGCGTGGTATTTGCTAAATTTCATGGTTTATACGGACCGTATTTTTGCTGCTCCGGTTAGGCCAAATAGTAAATTTCGGTTTGACGTGAAGACAAAAAATTTAAAACAAAGCGCTTTTCATTGTGTACTTTTACGCTCTTTCAAAACCCCGCCGAATTTCATAGTCGGTCACTACCCGGTTAAAATCCTCAATTTCCCACTCTGCCGCACGCACGTAGTGCCGGACTACTTCATCGCCAAAGGCGGTGCGTAGCATGTCCGATTTTTGTAGGGACGTAGTGGCGTCCAGCAGGGTCGCGGGTATGCTGGTCGCGTCTTTGGCGGCGTAGGCGTCACCGGTGTATTCTTCAGGTAGCTGCAGTTTTTGCTCAAGCCCTGCGATTCCTGCGGCGATAATTGCACTTAGTGCGAGGTAGGGATTAAGATCCACGCCGCCGATACGACATTCGAAACGAACTGACTTGCTATCGGCACCTGTTACACGATAACCCGCGGTGCGGTTGTCTACCGACCAGATGATCCTGGTGGGTGCAAAGGTGCCAGCTACGAAGCGCTTGTACGAGTTTACATAGGGTGCAAGAAAAAAGGTAATGTCTGATGCATACGCGAGTTGACCGGCAAGATAGTGTTTCATGGTCTCAGACATGCCGTGCTTGCCCGCACTATCATAAAAAGCCGGGCTACCGTCAAGGTTCCATAATGATTGGTGCACGTGGCTTGAGGAGCCTACGGTATTCTCGTTACATTTGGCCAGGAAGGTCACGCTGCGTTCATGCTGGAAAGCGATTTCTTTAACCGCGTTCTTGGCAATGCTGTGGTTGTCGGCCATGTCGAGTGCGTCGGCATAGCGAATATTAAGCTCTGCCTGTCCGGCTTCGGCTTCACCTTTGGTGTTTTCTACAGGTATGCCGGCGCCGGCTAGATGATTGCGGATATCCCGCATCAACCCCTCTTCCTTGTGTGTCTGGAAGATGTGGTAGTCCTCATTGTAAGGACTGATCGGGGTGAGATTTTGATAGTTCCGGTCGCGAGCCTGCTCGTAGCTTTCAAGGTAGACAAAAAACTCTAGCTCGGTAGCGGAGGCTGCAGTGAAACCGAGTTGTTGCAGGCGCGCGACCTGTTTCTTCAGCATGGCTCTAGGTGAGTGCGCTACTTCCTCGTGAGTATGATGATCGAGAACATCGCAAAGAACCAGTGCAGTAGCGTCGCTCCAGGGAATGCGGCGCAGTGTCGACATGTCCGGTTTCATCACATAGTCACCGTAGCCGGTTGACCAGCTTGTGGACTCATATCCTTCCGGTGTTGCCATTTCCAGATCAGTGGCGAGCAGGTAGTTGCAGCAATGGGTTTCCTGCCAGGCATGGTCAATAAAATTCTGCGCATGGAAACGCTTGCCCATCAAGCGGCCCTGCATATCGACAATGGCAGCAATCACTGTGTCGATTGTCTGGTTAGCCACTGCGGCCTTGAGTTCGTCGAAGGTAAGATTGGCAGGCATAATATCGGGCGCTTTAGTTGTATGTGTATTACTTAACCGGCGTAGCGTTGGGTGCAGGCGCTGATCATTTTAATAAGTGATTCCGAGACAGCTTCAATGCTGCGTTCGTCGCTCAGCAGATCGTTTCTGATTTCAATCATTACGTTGGCCAGTCCGCGTGGCACAGCGTGTTCCTGTAGTGTATGGGTAACGCCGTCTTGAGGGCCGTAGGGCTCGTTACGTCGCGTTATCAGCCTGGTTAGCTGAGGTGCTATTGCCAATAGTTGATCAGCAAGTCTTGTGTCGACGTCGTGCAGGATGCCCAGTTCAACTTCTCGTGCATTGCCGAAGTAGGTCGGGGTGAAGCTGTGAATGGTAATTAGTGCGGGTGAGCCTGATCGTTCAGTTTGTCGATCGATAGTTTCGCAAAGGGTTTGTCGGAATGGTTCGTATACCGATGCGATGCGTTGTTCTTTCTGTTCTATGCCAAGGGTCTGGTTGGCAACTATTTCAATGAGCTCGCTTTGCCCGCTAAAAGCACCGGGCGATGCAGGCGGGCGATTACAATCGTAGACGAGGCGTGACACAGTGGAGGCCACCAGTGGAGAGTTGAACTCTGTGGCTAATGCAATTGCCACAGCACGAGCACCAGGGTCCCAGGCGGCATGTGAGTCTCTGGCAGCCGCATCAAGCCCGAGGTTTTGATAGCGCATTGGTATTCGATTCGATGCGTGCTCGCAAACGAACACAAAGTCCCCGTTTCCCCCGGCGTTCAGGACTTCTACCGAAGGCAGATGGTCATCTGCAAATTCGGGTTCACTGTGAGTGACTGGCGGCATCAGCTACATTTTTCAAGAGTTGGCGAATACAATAACTGATGCGTCAAATGGAGTCGACTACAGCTGTGTGGCGATAGCTGCTGCCATGGTCTTCTGATCGACATTGCCCCCGCTAACAACGCACACTACTGTGTCGGATTCCAGCTCGCGGGTGCGAAACAATGCAGCAGCCAGCGCTACCGCGCCACCGGGCTCTGCAACCACCTTTAGCCGGTTAAATGCGATAGCCATGGCCTGCAGGGCCTCATGATCAGTTACTACCAGGCCCGGACCGCACAATCGCTGCATAATTGGAAAGGTCAGTTCTCCCGGGGAGGTGGTGACAATAGCATCGCAGATAGAGAGGTGGTCCATGTTGATCGTAATACGATTACCGGCGGCAATCGAACGGGCAACGTCGTCGTAGTGTTCGGGTTCTACTGTGCGGACCCTGGTATCCGGTGCTTCGGCTTCAAGAGCCAGTGCGATTCCAGACGACAAGCCTCCACCGCCGCAGCAAACCAGAACTTCTGCGTGATGTATATCGCGCTCTTTTAGTTGTTCCGCTATCTCAAGACCACAGGTACCCTGGCCGGCAATCACCTGCGTATTGTCGTAGGGCTTTATCAGTGTGTATCCGTGTTGTTCGGCAAGTTGCTGACCGATGGCCTCACGGTTTTCACCTCCAGGCCTGTCGTAGATCACCAGTTCGGCACCGTAGGCTTTTGTGTTTTGCCGTTTGAGCTCCGGTGCATCGTTTGGCATAACGATCGTTGCTTTAGTGTTATGGCGTGCCGCCGCCCAGGCAATTGCCTGGGCGTGATTGCCGGATGAATAGGCGAGCACGCCGTTTGACAGTTGTGTTTTGTTTAACGCCGATATTGCAGACCATGCGCCGCGTAGCTTGAATGCACCGGTGGTTTGCAGACACTCAGCCTTAACCAGAATACGTTTACCGGTTTGTTCATTGAGAAACGGGCTTTCCAGCATGGGAGTTTTTACGACGGCCCCTTGCAGACGGACGCTTGCAGTTCGCACGTCATCAATTGTCGGAACGCGAGTGTTGTCGAGAGTCATATGAAGCACTTACCATGATATCGCTGATGTGATTGGCCCGTTTGGTCGAGGACGCAAGATGAGCGATTCACGACAACCGATATCAGCTGAGAAAAAAGGACAGGGGAAAGCATATCATCGAACGCAGATGTTAACGGGTAAAAGCGATAGACAACATTGTGAAGTAATTCGTATGCACATCAAGTGTGTAACTACGCGCAATCCGGTATAGACTGAAAATATACAAAAACATTAGTGCTCACCCGAGCCGGAGGTAGATCAATGCTGAAACATGTGATGGATAATAACGGCTTGCCAATCGGGCTTGCGCTGCCGGACTGGCAAGCCAGGGTACACCCTCCGTTGAGCGAACTGATCGGCACTCGCTGCTGTGTGGTGCCGCTCGATATCGATAATCATGTTGCCGATCTGTTCGAGTCGTTTAGCAGCAATGCAAATCACAGCAACTGGACCTATTTGCCATACGGTCCATTTGATAATAAGCAGCAATTTCGACAATGGTTGCAGCAAAGCTGCACTGCTGACGATCCGCTTTTTCACACGGTGATTGAACAATCTACCGGTCGGGCTGTGGGCCTTGCCAGTTACTTGCGAATCGAGCCGGGCTCGGGTGTGATTGAAGTCGGGCACATTCATTTTTCGCCGCTAATGCAACGGACCGCGATCTCTACCGAGGCGATGTACCTGATGATGAGGCGAGTGTTTGACGAACTTGGCTACCGGCGCTACGAGTGGAAGTGTGATGCGTTAAACAAGCCCTCGCGCGCTACCGCGGAGCGTCTCGGGTTTCGCTTTGAAGGAGTGTTTCGGCAGGCCACCATCTATAAGGGACGTAATCGGGATACTGCATGGTTTTCAATTATTGACAGCGAATGGCCACGAATCCGGGATGCGTTTGAGCGCTGGTTATCATTGGATAATTTTGACCAACAGGGAAATCAGATGACAAGCCTGGAAGCCAGGGCGGACCCATAGAAAATTTGCACTTCACAACAGTATCTCGTTCACCCGGGACGACCCGTCAGGGGGACTAAAAACTCAGGCAGATTAGCGGTTTCCCGCTGCAACAAGACGCCGGACGATATTCAACAACAAGCGCGATACGTTGTTATCGAAATTATTGTGCGGGAGTGATCCGCAGAAGGTAATCGAACCTGTCGAGAAAACACAGCCGCCGTTTGCATTTTCTATCCACACCATATCAGCATGAATTAGTTCGTCGGCGGGTGTGCCGGGCAGGGTAGTGATGTGGGTCAGCATCTCTTCCGGTACCAGGATAAAGTCTTCCCCGTGGTTTTCCGAGCTTGCCAGTATCACGGTGTTTGACGGAGTACCCAGGCGCGTGTCGGCACGATCAAGTTCAAAACCGGCAGCACCCCCGCCACACAAACCAAAATCACCAATCTTGTCCTCTTTAATTCCTTCGAATATCCAGACTAAATCTTCGGTGACGGGCATTCGTCGATAATACGAACCATTGAACTGGCCCTGAGCAGAAAAACCGACGCCACACAGAGCTTGAGGTGGTTTGCCATTGCGGCGCCACAGGCCGCCGTAACCTCCGTCAAATGCCTGATAGTACTCAC
The DNA here is from genome assembly GCA_964409275.1 of uncultured Granulosicoccaceae bacterium. GTDB lineage: Bacteria > Pseudomonadota > Gammaproteobacteria > Granulosicoccales > Granulosicoccaceae. The sequence goes on along the minus strand of CAYPCS010000020.1, from coordinate 19,759 downwards.
CCGGTTCTGCAGCCCAGGCGCGTATGCCATCCTCCGCTCGCCGTATTTCGATTGTGTTTGCGTTTTCAGTATGTAGTGCAATGCGCCAGTAAAATCCGTTGCCACCGAGGTATAGCAGGTGTCCGCCGAGGTCGCGGTAGTCCGTCAGTGTTTGTAGTGATTCCGGTGTGTGATACTCGGGATGGCTGGTTGTCATCAGGGTATCGTAGTGTTTAATGCACTCAACGCCTTCGTTGTGCAGTTCCCGGTCGGTGATAACATCAAACTCGATGTTGTTGGCGTCGAGCCAGGCAAACAGGTGGCTGTCTGCCTGAAAATGCCGCAGTCCGGAACAGCTTGAATTTCCAAAAGTGATGTAGCCTGGCCGCAGGTTAAACAGCGGGCGCTCATGTGACGCATGGCAGATACCACTGCCGTCGCTATGGAAGTTATAGGTCGACTGACCATACGCCGGATACTCGGCAGGGTTCCAGGGGTAGGCATTCCATTCCTGATTGCGCTGGTTCCATTGCGGTTGCCAGTCGGGTCTGGCGTGATTGCCGTAAACAGCGTAGGTAAAAACCGGAACAAGAACACACAGCCGATTCGCCGGCCGGCTATTGCCTCGACTGCTTTTTTCCGGGCACACATAGAAGGGCATTGCGTCTTCATGGCTACCGGCTTTGATCCGCATCACATAGACGCCGGATGGCATGCCCTCGGGCACAGTGAAAGAAAAATCGGATTGCCAGTTAAAGGCGACTATATCGTCTTCGTGAAAATGGATTGCCGCATAGTGCTCCGGTGAATGGCGCCAGCACATCTCCTCGCCAGTCCAGTCTGAGCCAGTCATTGCTCTGGCGGGTTGATTCACCAGTCGTGTGGTTAGGTGATACGGTCCGCGATCAACAAGTGTGGTTGTGGAGATCTGTTGTGAAAAATCCCAGTGAGCTACAGTAGCGAGTTCTTCGCCTTGATCTGCCATGCGAATTCGGGGTGATTCTATTTTACCATTAAAGTGGCAGGTTGCCTGAAGGCCGTATGAGTCGGTGGCTATATGTCGTGCGCCGATCAGGCACAAGGCTTTTGTAGCAGCTGCATCGCTATCGGTCAGTGATGATTCTTTGCTTGCAACTACATCGCCCGTTCGGGATTGAACCTGAACCGCAAGTGTTGCTGATGCGAAGTCTATAGTCGCTGATACTGTGGCCCATTGGCGCAACGCTAAAGGGAGGTTGGTGGTGACGAGCTGGTCGTCGACTCGCACCGCGGCGTTGCCACTGGCATCAAGGCAAAGGGATACAGAACCGCAGCTTATTATCGCTTGTTCGTTTTGGCAGCTTTTAGCGGGCCATATAGTAGCGCGCAGTTCAATGCGTTCTTTTGTGTGTGGTAATGGCTTGTCACTAATTGCATACGATCCGGGGAAAAACGGTTGGTAGCGTGCCGGAAATGACTGCGCTGTAAACCACTCATCAGCAGACCGCTCCACGATTCCGGGGCCCGCCGGGTTGGGGTCGGCACAGATTGAATGCAGCAGGCGCGCTGTTACTTTTGCATCACCACTGGTGCAGGACACCTTGAATTCAAGTGTCTCGCCAGCGCGTGCTGACAAACGATCACTGTAGCCTGCCAGTGGCACTTCTGCGATATCGGGAAGAGGATGTCTCGATTTTTTTTCACTGGATCGGGTCGCTCCGGATTGGGGTGTCATATGGAGTGTCCTGGCTGGTTGTCGTGGCTGACAGCATGGTACGTCTGATCATCGATATTCGGCAAGCGCAGAGCGCGGGGCAGTTTTTTTGGCAGAAACTATTGTGGTGACCACGCAGGATGTCTACCGGCATTACACCAGCCAGACTGACATAACAACGGCAGACAATACACCTGCGACTGCCACCGGCAGCACCTGCCGCAACAATTCCGATTCCGCCCCGGCTGTGCCTGCAACACTCGCTGCGAACACAAGCCTGCCTGGTGAGGCAAGCGTTGTATTGCTGCCTGACGCGTTCTGCAACGCAGCGGCAATATCAACCGGCATTCCAATTTTTGCAGCAGCGTCGGTTTGCAAGGTCATAAACAAGGCATTGGAAGAGGTATTGCTAGCGGTTAAAAATCCACCTAGTCCACCAATGAATGGAATGACCGCAGCGTAGTAGTTACCTGCCACCGCGGCGCCTGCTTGTGCCATGATCGCGGTCATACCTGCGGCTGCCATCAACTGACCGAATAATAGAAACCCGCCAACGGCGAGCGTTGCTGTGAGCCATTGTTTGGCGGAACGCCAAATAGTTTGTTGCCAGCTGCTGCGCGCAGCAGGAAAAAGAGCGAGGCCACATAGCCCGGCCATAAGCAGCCAGAAACCGGCGTGGTAAATTGGCGTGAACATAAACTCGCCAATTTTTGTCTGCACGCTTTTCAGTAATTCACCGGTAGGGACGTGTAGTCGTGAGGCCAGCAGGCTAAACAGTAGCAAAACAAACGGCATAATTGCCGCCGGCAAGCCGGTCGTCTTGCCGGGTAGCCGCCTGCGATAGTTTATTGCAACTGCAAACAATACCACTATGATGCCTGCCAGACAGCCAGCCATTTCACTGCCAACCGTGATCGAAAACAACCAAAGCAGCGCACTTAATACACTGACATAGGCAACAAGCCAGCTCAGTAAAACGTGTTTGCGGTGTTGTTGCCATTCTCCGCTGATTAGCAGTGCAGCCATCCCGCAGATCAGCAAAAACGGATAGCCAATCAGGGCAGCCAATTCCCCCAGGCGGTCTGCGCTTACTCCGGACAGGTCGGATCCAACGATGGTTCCAATTGCCAGAGCCCCCCAGGGCACAGCCCCCTGGCCAAGCAATGCCAGCACGGCAGCCTTGATCGGCTGGTATCCCATCGCGAGAAACAAGGGGGCGGAGACGATTATACCGACGCCAAAGCCGGTGGCAGATTCAAAAAATACAGATACGCCGAACACCAGTGCAAACAGACAATGCATGGAATTCGGAAGCGCTTTGGTAACAGCGCTTGCAATAATATCGAGTGCGCCGCCCGCGCGCAGCACCTGGAAAAGAAAAACGCCACCGAGCATGACATAAGCCACGTTTAACGTGTTCAGCAAACCGCTAAACAACGCGCCACCAAACAGTGAGGCGTCCAATCGAAATGGTGGCCAGACAATGACAATGGCCATCGTGAGAACAAGCCCGGTTGTGCCAGCCCTGAGCGCGGACTGGCGTAGCATCAGGATGGCAACGCTTGAGACCAGCACCGGGAGTACTGCAAGAAAAAAGTTCATTAACAAGCCTCTCGCAGGTAGTGAACATCTGATCGAAGATGCCCGTTTTTTGTTATAGAAATAATGCCGCAGCTGCTGGCGGACAGGTGCTCTCAGTCTATACTTTATAGCGCCGCGACTATAGCTGGCGGGTCGTCCCGAAAGTTCGCAAAACGGAGCGAAGCAACTGCCGCCATGGCTGCGTTGATAAAACCCGGCTAGGCCCATCTAAATAACTGTATACGTGTCGGTGAAAGATCGCGTGCGTGTGTGGGCCGCAATAGCACTTGTTTCTGGAAGGGCACAAGCTAACCCAAGGCGGTAAGGCAGTTGCGGGCCGCACTCTGGCTATCGAATTGCAACAGGTGAGGCCGTCAGGCGCTGTATTTGAAACGGGGTGCTGTGCAGGTTCCGGCAAACCCCCGTCATAACTCAAAGCGGTAATATAACCGGTTTTTGAGAGTAAGATTTCCCTGTCGTCAAGGCATTGATAAGACGATACTTTAAGGGTGCAAAGGAGCTGCAGGGATATTTTGCGCAGGGATTCCTGCCGGACGCAGGAGAAAAAGGCAGGTTACAGCCTGCCTTTTTTTTGAATTTTCAGGAGTGGAGTAGCCGCAGGGATGCAGTAGCCGCAGGGATTCGCGCTATTGGCAAGGCGGAAGTTGCAAAAGCGGTATTATTACCACTTTTGCGTCGTATAATTTCCCTGTTTTACACAGGCCATTGTTACGATAATAGCAGTGCGTGGAAGGGACTCCCAGGGAGTCGTTGGGGAAAAGGACGCTCAGGGAAGCGACTGAAGGGCAGATGAATAATCTGCCCTTCTTTTATTCCGGTCGATGAAAAATGCTGCTGCAATGGTAGCGTGAACGCTTGAATCAAGATCGCCCTGAATCGTAAAAAATATTGAAATTCAAACAATTACAGGCCATGTAGATGCAAATAGGCTTCGGCGTAGCTGGATCCCAATTCACGCAGTGCCGAGGCAGAAAAGTGTACGCGGGCATCATCGTAGGTTGGCAGGCCTGAGCCCGCAACACAGGCTGTCCAGTAATCATTGTCTCGGTTTAGCGCCATTAATCGCGAATTGACCGGTGACTGTGCTGTCTCGCCACAGATAAATGGCCGGGTGTAGGAAAACCAGCTTTCGTTACGGAAATTAGTGATCAGTTCCCACAGTTTGTTGCTGTAGTAGTCGTTGCTGACTTGCTGCTGTCTGACTTCCGGATCAAGCGACCCAACGGCAGACCAGTCGGTTTCGCCCTGATGCCACAAAATGCCGTCAAACTGCGATTTGTGAGGTAATGCGTTAAGTGCGGTAAGCGCCTTGGTGCGAATCTTATTAAAGAAATAACCGTCAGCGTCCCAGTGACTGATGCCCTCTCCTGGTGCTGTGACTAACACAATTCCCACCACCCGATCAGGATTGAGCTCGGTGAGGCGTTTCCCGAAGTGCATACCGAAGTTGTTGTGTGGATCTGTGTCGGGCTCCGTGCGCGGGTGCCATCCCAGATCCCATACCTGTTTTAGACTCGCGCGTTGCCAGCCCTGGTCAGTGAAGGCATAGAACCGGTCTGTGGAGCTATCCAGTTCGGGGTCGTATCCGGTTAACGAACCGAGGGCATTTGACTGTCCTGTGATCAGTATCAGATCGGTGATTCCATCGGGTCCGTCCAGTAGTGGCTGCGGTATCAGTTCCTCTGGCAGCTCTATCGTGTTTTCTTCCGAGGGTTGAATCGTCGATGTTATTTCGCGGTTGTCTGGCTCGAGTTCTTCTACGGCATTATCTGAGCTGCACGCTGTTAAAAGTAAACTGGAGCTCGCCAGGAGCAAGAAAAGACCAGAGGTTTTAACCCAACACATCGACGTGTCCCGAAAGTAGTAATAACGAAAGCCGAGTGTCTCAAAAATGAAACGTATTAGCTGTGATGGGTGTCGATTTGTTGTCGATTCGGGTTCGTCTCTATTCTCGCACCAGTTGCAGTGTCAGGCACTTCGCGAGGAATTTGAAAAACCCTGCAATGCCCTTGGTGGATATTCGCTGTGTCGATTCCGTATCACTTGAGATAAAGTGAGATCAGGTTCACGTATAGCGAACTCTGGTGTAAAAAAGCAGGTAGACAACTTTGTGTGGAACTGGCCAATGACTGTATTAGCTGATGTGTCAGTGTCAAAAGATGGTTCTTATCTAACCTTGAACGTCGGTGACAGGGCCGTTCGCTTTCATGCGGTGTGGTTACGCGATAACACACTTGATGCAAACAGCGTGTCGTCTCAAAACGGTCAACGGCTTCTTACTCTGCTGCAGCAACCATCGGGGGTAACTCTGGCGTCAGCCAGAGTTACTGAGCTGGCGTCTGGTGAACCGGTCGTTGCAGAGTCGGGTGTTTTCAATTCAGTGGTGGTGCAGGTTTGCTTTGAAGATATCGACACTGTTTACCAGTTCCCGGTGTCGTGGTTGCTGGAGCATGTCTATGACCGACCCGTGAGTGCAAATCCCGGCTGGACATCAGCTGCTATCGAACGTTGGGGTGGCAACCTGCAAAACAGAATTCCGGTGATCGACTTCGCCGATGCGTGCGAGGATCGGAAGGCACTTGGTGATTGGCTTGCGGCGATCGAGCGCTACGGTTTCGCAAAAATGTGTGGATTGCCGGATGACCCGGACAGTTTGCTTGAAGTGACACGCCTGTTCGGTTTTGTGCGCGAAACCAACTATGGGAAAACTTTCGACGTTCGTGTGGAAGCCAGGCCGGTCAACCTGGCCTATACCGGGCAAGGCTTGCAGGCCCACACGGATAATCCCTACCGGCGTCCGGCGCCGACGATGCAGATTCTGGCGTGTATTGAAAATACAGTGGACGGTGGCGAATCAATAGTGGTGGATGGCTTCAATGCGGCAGGGATACTTCTCCGGGAACAACCGGAACATTTTAATCTGTTGCACTCTTACTGTGCCCGTTTTCAATTTAGCGGTGGTGACGATACCTGTCTGTCGAGCAGGGCGCCGATGATCGAGTTGGCACCCGACGGGGAACTGGTAGCGGTGCGTTTCAATAATCGCTCGGCGGCTCCGTTTCAGGACATCCCGTTTGATAAAATGCGCAGCTATTATGACGCGTACCGGAATTTTTCAGAGATTATTGAAAGATCGGAAAATGAAGTGGAATTCAGGTTGCAGTCCAACGAACTTTTTATTGTCGACAATACCCGTGTATTGCATTCAAGACGTGCGTTCTCCGGCGCCGGGAAACGTTGGTTGCGCGGTTGTTATCCAGATAAAGACGGAATGTTGTCAACACTCGCGGTGATTCAGGGACAGCATCGCTCTTAATACGGAGATCACACGCGTGAACCAACTGAACCACAAAAACATTGTCGGGTTTATCGAAGATATTTTTGACCGACGGGGTGCTGATTCCTACCTCGGTGAGACCGTGACCATGTCCCAACACATGTTGCAGTGTGCTCGTTATGCCGAGAACGCAGGTGCACAGAACGATTTGATCAGTGCGGCACTGCTGCACGATATTGGTCACTACACCAGCGAGTTTCCGGAAGATGCGCTGGAGAAGGGCACCAACAACTTTCATGAAACGGCCGGTGCCCGTGTTCTGGGGGCGTTTTTTCCACCACTGGTGGTCGATTGCGTGCGCTACCATGTTGAAGCGAAGCGCTATCTATGTGCAGCAAGGCCTGGCTACTACGATCAGCTTTCCGACGCATCAAAACACACGCTTAAACTGCAGGGAGGCCCGTTCACAAGCGCTGAAGCAGAGCAGTTTTCAACCCTTGAATTTGCCGACGAGATTGTCAAGGTGCGAATTTGGGATGATCTTGGTAAAGACCCGAAGCAAACCACGCCTGCATTCAGCCATTACCGCCCCATACTGCAGAGTGTTGTTGATCAGCACAGCGCTTGTTGAATTCGTAGGTCACAGACTCTGGAAACCAGCGGGGTGGCGGGCATGCAGTGTTGAGTTTTCCGCCGAGTTTTAACGCTAACCGAACCGATGCCGTGTTTGCTGGCATTATGCGCGCGACCATATAGCCCAATTTCAGTTCGTCTTTAGCGTGTGCGTAGTAGCTGCGGCAGGCTTCAATTGCATAGCCTTTGTTTTCGCTGGCAGAATCCCAAAGGGTCCACGTCAGTTCCGGTGTGGTGTCGGCAAGTACTTGTAAGGCGCCAACATGACCCAGCGGCTGCTTGTTTTTTCGGTCAACAATGACGTACCGCCCAAAACCGCGAAGCTGCCAATGCCCGATCATGGCTGCAAGTTTGTCAAAAGCCTGTATCTGATCGAATGGACCTCCTACGTAGCGAGAGCGATCGCTCAGGCAATAGCTGGTGTAGGGTTGCAAATCACTGGCGCAAGGACTTCGCAGTATAAGCCGTTCGGTTTCCAGTGTTTCAGTTTGCATGGCAACGTTCTCTGTTTTGAGTCATCCGATATAATTGGCCACCACCTGACAGGATAAACGCACAATGAAGAAGCTGGGGCTGGTTGGTGGTTTGGCATGGCCGTCTACCATGGATTATTATCGGCTGTTGTGTGAACGAACTATTGCACACTATAAGTCACAAGGTGTAGAGGGATTGTTGCCAACACCTCCTGTAATGATTGATTCACTGGTGATGCGGGAGACCCGTAAATTGCGAGGTGACCCGTTACACGGAGACGAATCGTGGCACGGTTTCGACCAGGTTTTTCGGGACAGCCTGCTACGTCTGCAATCAGCCGGGTGTGAGCTTGGGGCAATTGCCAGCAACACACCCCACGCGAGGCTGGAATCGATCAGGCAGGGCGTGGAAATGCCAATCGTAAGCATACTTGAGGAATCCGCCCGCGCTGCCGCCTCAACCGGATTCCCCCAGGCGCTGGTGTTGGGGACTGCGGTGACCATGCGTGAGAACCACTACAAAAATGCGTTGCAATGTTTTGATGTCGAGGCTAACGCCACGTTGCCGGAATCATGGATACAACGTATGCAGAGTCTAATAGATGAAGATTTCTATTCAATTGACAGCAACCTGTCTCATCCGGGGCGCAACGGGATTCTGGAGTTTTGCCAGCGCTTTGTGAGTGACGCTGATGGCTGTGTCGTTTTACTTGCCTGCACCGAGTTGCCGCTTGCATTTAGTGAGTATGCCAATGAAGAAGTATTCAGTGCAGACGGATTTACGTTTGTGAATACGACGGTTGCCCACGTGCAAGGGATACTTTCCAGGCTTCTGGATGAACCACTGCACAACACTCACGTCTTTCCTTGATACTGTCGGGGAATTTGTGCCTGGGCAATGTCGTTAATTCTGCGGACTCGACATTCCCGGCACCGGTCGATACTGCTATTTGTTGATTGCGGCTGTGTCGGCGGTGAATCTGTTCTACAAGCAATTGTCACTGCTAACAGTGGCAGGGTTATTACTAATTGCTACAACAGGCCGGTTCGTCGCTCGGTGAGAATGTATAGCTGCAAACCTGCTCACGAATAATCAGACCTGGTCTAAACGCGTCTGCTGACGCACAGCGCAAAGTGTATACGGCTAGATCATTTAATATCGCGGAATTACTACAGGGGCTGGCTTTGAAAAATATTGTACTGGTACACGGGGCATTTCACGGGGGTTGGTGCTGGGCCGAAACTGCAAGAGAACTGACTGATCGTGGTGCCCGGGTTTACACGCCAACGCTTACCGGTCTGGCGGACCGTAGTCATTTGTTTTCGCCTTCGATAAATCTGGCTACCCATGTAAAAGACATTGTTAATCTGATCGAATACGAACAGCTTGACAACTGTATCCTCGTTGGGCATAGCTATGCGGGCAATGTGATAAGCGGCGTTGGTGATCAGTTGCGTGAGCGAGTTTCTCACTATGTCTACGTTGATGCTTCCGTTCCGGTTAATGGATCAACACGCTGGGGCTGGGCCAGTTTGAATCCGGAATCTACACCTGATTTGCTAAAAATCATGGACACAGAAGGTCAGGGAATGATGATCCCTCCGTATCCGGCAGAGGCTTTTGGAGTCACCGATAAAGATCAGGCGCGGGATCTGGAGGCACGGTTGACACCAATGCCACGAGCATGTCTCACCGACACCATTGAACTAGACAATGGCGGTACCGAGGGGCTGAAGCGAAGTTACATTGCGGCTGCCGGGCCGGCGTACGCGAGGATGGCACGAACGGTTGCCTGGGTATCGCGTGATCCCGAGTGGGCTTTTCGTGAAATAGATACGGGGCACGATATGATGGTGCTGGAGCCGGTTAAAACCGCTGAATTGATCTGGCAGCTGGTGACAGGTGAATAGTGATGACTCGACTGGAACCGGTTATTGTGAGAATCGCTCTATGAGTGCAGATTGATGACGAGTAAGGACGAGATATTTGTTGATGACAAATTGCGCAGTTCCGATTTTGTGTTTGACCGGCAAGTCGTGGACGTGTTTGATGACATGCTGTGCCGCAGCATTCCCCTGTATAGTGAACAACAAAATCTGATCAGAGATATTGCCAGGCAGTTTTGGCTTGCTGATACATCCGTGGTTGACTTCGGTTGCTCGCTGGGTACTACGTTGTTGAATCTGGCGGACACACTTGAAACTGCCACAGAGTTTACGGGTTATGATAATTCGCAGCCCATGCTGGATAAGGCCAGAGCCAATATTGAACGTGCCGGTGAAGCCGATCGCATTGAGTTATGTTTAGCAGACTTAAACGGAGATCTTGAAGCGATAGACATCGGGTCGGCAAGTGTTGTGACGGTTTGCTGGACTCTGCAGTTCATCCGACCGCTTAAACGGGATCAATTGATTCGCAAGATTTATAACGGGCTGGTCGATGGCGGTGTTTTGATTGTGACCGACAAGGTACTGACCAACGATTCCAACATGAATCGTTTTTTTATCGATTTTTATTACGAATTTAAACGGCGTAACGGTTACAGCGAAGCGGAGATAACACACAAACGTGAAGCCCTTGAAAATGTGCTAATCCCGTATCGATTTGACGAGAATTTTGAGCTGTTCAGGCGTAACGGTTTTCAGATCGTTGAGACATTTTTTCAGTGGTATAACTTTGCCGGATTTTTGTGTGTTAAGAATTGTTGAGTTTTTGGCAGGTGCCTGCGGCTAGTGAGCCGCTCGATAAATTAAGGTAACACGGATTGAAGCTACAGCCGCCATTGCTGCGTTTGAAAAACTCGATGTATGACCTTCTTTGTTAAACCTTTCTTTATTAAACCATGCTTTACTAAACCCTTCTTTATAAAGCCCTTCTTTACAAAGCAATGGGCCTGCGTTTTTTCTGCATTGCACTGAACGACGGTAGCTGTGAAAAGTTTGTTTACCTGTTTATCAGGCGGCCCACTAGCCGGGGGTTTAGAGCAAAGCAGACGCAGAAGCAACGGGTATACTGGTGATCTGATTTGGTTTTCGTAGTGGAGTTATCGTAGTGGGGCAATACAGCGTGGTATCATTCGCTTACAAGTCTAATGCACAGATATCTTCATACCGGGGGAGTTCCAATGACTGAAGCTGCTTACATTTACGATGCTATTCGCACGCCTCGTTCAAAGGGCAAGGCGGACGGGCGGTTGCATGAGGTGAAGCCGGTCGATCTGGTTACCACGCTGCTTGATGAAATGCAAAGTCGACATGATCTTGATACATCAAAAGTGGACGATGTGATGCTTGGTTGTGTGGCGCCGGTGAAAGAGCAGGGGGCAGTATTGCCAAAAATCGCGTTGCAGAAAGCGCGTTGGGATGAAGGAGTGCCGGGCGCGCAGGTCAATCGCTTTTGCGCGTCTGGTCTCGATACATTCAATACCGCAGCGGCGAAAGTGGCGTCCGGCTGGGAAGATCTGGTTTGTGCGGGTGGTTTTGAAAGCATGAGTCGGGTGCCAATGGGTTCTGACGGAGGTCCGTTTGCGGAAGATCCGGCTACCAATATCCAGACTGGCTTTGTGCCCCAGGGTATAGGTGCTGATTTAATCGCGACGATTGACGGCTACAGCCGCGAGACGGTAGATGAATTTGCAGTACGTAGCCAGCACCTGGCATCCAGGGCACGCGACAATGGCTGGTTTGATCGATCCGTTGTTCCGGTTACTGATGAAAACGGTTTAACGATTCTCGAGCGTGACGACTTTATCAAACCAAACTCCAGTGTTGAGAGTCTGGGTGAGTTGCGTGCAAGCTTTGAAAAGACCGGGCAAATTGGTTACGACTCGATTGCGCTTGCCAAATATCCGGAGGTGGAGCGAATCAATCATGTTCATACACCCGGTAACTCGTCAGGAATCGTCGATGGTGCGTCACTGGCCATGGTAGGGAATGAGAGGATCGGTAAAGACCTGAATCTCACTCCACGTGGTCGGGTAGTGTCTATAGCACTGGTTGCCACCGAGCCGACTATCATGCTCACCGGTCCTGCGCCGGCTGCTCGTAAAGCTCTGCGCAAAGCCGGGTTGACGCTGGACGATATCGATCTGGTTGAGATCAATGAGGCATTTGCATCGGTTGCACTGCGTTTGCAAAATGAATTGCAGGTACCGGATGAAAAACTGAATGTGGTCGGTGGCGCAATTGCAATGGGTCACCCGCTAGGGGCGACTGGCGGATGTCTGGTATCGACAATGCTGGATGAGCTTGAACGTCGCCAGTTGAAACGGGCTTTGATCTGCATGTGTGTTGGCGGTGGAATGGGCATCGCTTCAATTATAGAACGTGTTTAGTCAACTTCTTCTAACCGGGTTTGCCTGTGACTGAATTCAAATATGAAAAAGATCGTGACGGTATCGTCACCATCAGTGTGGATAAGCAGATCAGTGAGAACGACGGTCACAACAATGAAGGTGGTGAAAGACAGCTTCAGAGCACTGGCGACGCAGGCAGCACAGAGTTTAATGCCATTATAGAGAAACTGTATAACGAGGAAGATCTTTCAGGTGTAGTTATCACATCGTTGGCAAAAGCAGCTGGCGGTGGTGCAGATCATAACGATAGTGACGCGGGTGTCGGGGCCGCTGATTCAGTCGTGCCGAAAGCTGACGCCGCTAGTACCTTTGCGATACTGGAGGCTCGCAAAGCGCCACTTCGATTGCTGGAACAGCTACCGGTGCCGGTAGTGGCCGCGATTAACAGAACTGCAACGGGCGGTGCTTATGAACTCTGCCTCGCCTGTAACCATCGTGTTTCAGTGAATGACTCAAACGTAGAAACCGGCTTGCCGCAGGTTGCCTGTGGTATGTTACCTGGAACTGGTGGTGTGGTGCGATTGACAGCGTTGCTTGGTCTGGAAAAAGCGTTACCTCTATTATTGCATGGTGAAACTCTGTCACCACGCGAAGCACTCAAGGCAGGGCTAGTTGATCAGCTGGTGGAATTTCCCGATCAACTGGTCTCAGTTGCAAAAGAGTGGATAAAAGCCAATCCTGAAAAATGTCAACAACCCTGGGATATGAAATCGTTTGAGTATCCGGGTGGCGGTGCTGATTCACCGTCGGTACGCATGCTGGCGATAATTGCCCCGACCCGTTTGATCGCCAAAACCGGTGGGCTATTACCGGCACCGGAGAAAATACTGGATATAGCGGTGAATTCCATGCGAATGGATTTTAATGCAGCGTTGCGAGTGGAGAGTCGCGGTCTGACCAGCCTGATAATCGCCGCAGATATAGATTCGTAGATATAGAATGTTTTCAGCGAACCTGAAGTTGATTGCAACTGCGATCGACCTTTAACGAAAATTCGATCTTGTTACCCATTCTGAAAATACACTTTAACTATCCGGCTTTTACCGGAAAAAGGATGTAGCGAATTGGCCGCACCGGAAACTGACAATCATACGCGCGGACCGTTAAGTGGTTTAACCGTCGTTGAGATGGTAGCTCTCGGACCGGTTCCGCTGGCAGGTCAACTGTTGGCTGACCTCGGTGCAAAGGTGATTATCATTGATCGCAAATCGGCCGCTGAAGACGCGACTGACATCAACCGCCGCAATAAAAGATCAATAGCGTTGAACTTAAAAAGCGATACCGGCCTTGAGGCAGCGCGAACGGTGCTGGACAGCGCTGATATTCTGCTTGAGGGTTTTCGACCCGGTGTGATGGAAAAGCTCGGCCTGGGGCCGGATGAATGTTTGCAGCGCAATCCACGATTGATTATTGGACGCATGACCGGTTGGGGACAACACGGGCCGCTTGCGCCTTACGCCGGACATGACATCAACTATCTGGCGCTGACCGGGGCGCTGCATGCGATTGGTCGCAAGGACCAGCCGCCTGTGCCGCCACTGAATCTGGCGGCGGATTACGGGGGAGGTGCAATGTTTTTGGTGATGGGCGTGCTGTCAGCACTGTTTGAGCGCAGTGTGTCAGGCAAGGGGCAAGTCGTCGATACCGCGATGATCGATGGTGTACCGGCGATGATGGGTTTGATTCACACACTCTATGCCAGACAATCATGGAAGCCTGAACGACAGAGCAATATGCTCGATGGTGGCGCGCCCTATTATCGGTGTTATGAAACGCTCGACCACAAACACATAGCCGTTGGTGCGATTGAACCGCAGTTTTTTGCAGCACTGGTTGAACTTGCCGGTTTACCGGAGCAAGATAAAAATATTCAAAATCATCATCAGCACTGGCCCGATATGCATCGAAGGTACGAGGCCGTTTTTCGATCAAAAACGCGAGCGCAGTGGGAGGAAGTGTTTCGCGATTCTGATGCCTGTGTGTCACCGGTGCTCGATTTTGATGAAGCGGCGGCACATAGCCACAATTCAGCAAGAGATGTGTTTCTAAAGCCGGGCGATGTAATGCAGGCGTCACCGGCCCCGCGCTTTGATCGAACACCGTCGGCACAACCTGCGGCTCCGCAAGCGCCTGGCAGTAGCTCTTTCGAGATACTCGGTGAGCTGGGCTACAGCGTTGAGACACTTGAGCAGATGCGGGCCAGCGGGAATATAACCTGATAGTAAATTTACGGAGCACAACATGACATCAGCTGAAGTTTTACTCTACGAACGCGAAGACGCCATCGCCACTATTACCCTCAATCGCCCCAAATCCTATAACGCCTTTGATCCGGAATTGCGCTCTCGAATGCGGGAGACGGTCGCGTTTATCGAGGCAGATGATGAAATTAAAATTGTTATCATTAAAGGAGAGGGCCGTGGATTCTCTGCCGGTGCTGATCTTGCCCAGGGGGTTGAGCGCCCGGTTAGCGAGCACATCGATAACGAATACAAACCATTTCTGACGGCGATTGCCGAAAGTAACAAAATCTATATCGCCCAGGTACATGGTTCGGCTGCGGGTATAGCAGCTGCTGTTGCGATGAACTGTGATTTGGTGGTGATGGCTGACACCGCCAGTATCTATATGGCATTTGCAGCGATTGCCTTGATTCCGGATGGCGGTAATACCTGGTTGCTGCTAAATCAGATGGGGTATCACTGTGCGCTGGAGGCAATTCTTGAGGGTAAAAAAATAACGGCAAGCCAATGTCTTGAATACGGTATTGCCAACAAAGTAGTGCCCGAAGGTGAGCTTGAAGAATTTACAGGAACGTGGGCACGACAACTATCAAGCGGTGCACCAATGGCGATGGCGGCAGCAAAACGCCTGTTGCGCAAGGTGGGGCATCACACCTATGCCGATGCAATTTCTGTCGAAGGAATAGAGCAAAACAACCTCGTTGAGAGCAACGACTTTACCATTGGCACCCAGGCGTTTTTCGATAAGAAGAAGCCACAGTTCACTGGTAGTTAAAGCAGGCGTGGTAGAAGCCCGGGTGCCTGCGCGTTAGAATCTGCGTATCGAGAACGTAGTATTAGAGGCGCTGCCGCGCTGGCTTCCGGATGCGCCTACTCCGGCCACACGGGGTCAGGGCGTATACATGTATTTCAGTTGACACCAGTCTTCGGTTATTCAACGGTGACTGAGGTTAGAGATATCTATAGCGATAAGCCACTAGTGACCGGGAAACTGGCCATTACCAGGTAGATCAACAGTTCGACAAGAGAGTTGGTCGCGCCTAGATAATCTCCGGTTATGCCACCCAGCTTGCGTCGCGCATACCACTGCGCAAACAAGGTAGCCGCCAGTACAATCGCAGTAATATATAGAGTCAGGTAGCCGAAGCAAAGGAAAGCACAAATCAGGGTGAACAAACTGGCAGCCATAACGTTGCGCCTGGTTATGGCTTCTGCAAATGGTTTGCCAGTGCCTGATTCTCGCACGTAAACGTTGTTGTAGATCAACGCGACGGAGGTCCAGCGAGCAATAACATGGGCACCGGTTATAGACAGAATCACCATGGCAGGGTTGATCTCGGAGATTGCCAGTACCTTACCAATCAGTGCCAGTATCAAGGCCACTGAGCCATAGGTGCCTATACGACTGTCTCGCATGATGGCGATTTTCTTATCGATATCAAATGCGCCACCAATACCGTCGGCCGAATCTGCAAGGCCGTCTTCATGAAAAGCACCGGTTGCCAGCACCGAGGCGGTCACTGCAAACAGTGCTGCAATCGCTGGTGACCATGCGGAGTAGCCGAATGCCCATGCGCCAGCAGCTAGCAGGCCGATTGCCAGACCTGTCGCCGGAAAAAAAGCAGTGCTGGATGCGAGTTCCTCTTCCGACCAACGGACACTGCGAGGTACGGGTAACCGGGTCATGAACATCTGTGCGACGAAATACCGGTTTAACAAGGATGGCAATGGTGATTCAGGCATAGAGGGATAGTCAGCTGTGCTCGCGCTCGACGCCGGCGTCTTCAAAGGTGGCCATGTCCCGTAAAATCGATGCGGCACTGCGAATCAACGGGATAGCCAGAACTGCACCCGAGCCTTCCCCGAGTCTTAAGTCCAGATGTAGCAAGGGTCGGGCATCAAGGTGTTGCAGTGCGACAGTGTGGCCTGGTTCTGCGGCCTGGTGAGAGAATATCAGGTGGTTGCGTACATCGCTTTGCATGGCAACAGCGACAAGGGCCGCGGCGGTCACAATGTAACCGTCTACTACCAGAGTCAGGTCATGTGCTGGCGCTGCAAGCATAGCTCCAACCATCGCCGCAATTTCAAATCCACCGACACAGCACAATACTTCTTCGGCATTTTCCGGATCATGAAGTTGTAGCGCCCGCTTGACGATCTGTTTTTTGCGGGTAATACCGCTATCGTTTAATCCCGTGCCGCGGCCAACAGTTAGCTCGGCACTTGCATCACACAACGCAGAAGTAATTGCCGCCGCTGAACTCGTGTTTCCGATACCCATCTCGCCGATAGCCAACAGATGAAATTTCTGGCTGGCGGCTTTCTCTACCGCCGAGCGGCCAATCGCAATTGCCGTGTGCATTTGTGCGGTGGACATTGCAGGTTTATTTGCAAAGTTAGCCGTGCCGTTGGCGATTTTGCAATGCTCGACTCCATCGACCGCGTCACCGACCACACCGGTATTGATTACCTGCAAATCCACATTGTGGGTATCGCACAGTGCATTGATGGCAGCTCCTCCTGCGGCGAAATTTAGTAACATTTGCCGGGTAACTTCTTGCGGATAGGCACTTACTCCTTCGACGACCACACCATGGTCTGCAGCGAAAATTACCGCACGAGCCATAGTTACATCGGGTGTCAGGGTATTTTGAACCGCGCTGATTTGTGCGGCGATTGCTTCTATACCTCCGAGAGACCCGCGCGGTTTGGTTTTTTGATCAAGTGCATCGGTGGCGAATTTCATTCGCTGCCGGAATTGCTGGCTAAACATGCGCATGCCGGAGCCTGTAGCTGAAACTGACGCATGCTAAAGCAAGAATGGACTGGCGTCCTCCCTGACAGACAATTTCACTCGCAGAGAGTCATTCCGAGAAGTTTCTATTGCCTGGTCTACGGTTTTAGTTCACTATCCGTCGCAAGTCGGTCCCTAGCGGGACGGTCGTCTGTAGTTCGACCGTGGGGAACCGGGTGCTTCATTCAGTGTTTACGAAAAAGCCCGGACTGCCCTCGCAACTGTAAGCGGTAGCAATTATCCACCGGATACGCACCTTGTGCGGTATCCAGCCACTGGTGAGAGCCGGGAAGGCCAGGATAAGAGCTTTGATCCGTGAGTCAGGATATCCACCGACCTTTTTTTCGTTCTGCCGAGCGAGGTGTTCAGGCAGGGACAGCATGTCACTAAGACTTGCAGACCCTCATTCACCCGCCGCAGAAAATGTCGTTGCCGAGCGGGCTTGCATTGAACAACAGTTTTACTGACCATCCTCTTTTGCAGGGCAGGTGCCATAGCAGAATGTGCGCTACGGGCTGGTTGTGTGCGTTCACCTGTTGTAGTTCGTCAGTTCTGGCGCAAATTGGCCCAATTGTTATTGAAGCACCGCCCGAGACCAGCCGGTCTACCTTCGAAATTGGTGATGTACCGGCGGGCGAATTCACCGGTTTCAGCCAGGTGATCGAAGAGGAGGAACTTCTGCAGTCTGGCAATTCACTGGCCGAGGTAGTTGCTGCAGAAAGTGGCGTGCAATTTCGTCAAAGTGGCGGGCTCGGCAGTTTTTCCAGTATTTCACTGCGAGGGTCCAGTGCCGAGCAGGTGAACGTCTATATAGACGGAGTGTTGCTGAATGAGGCGTCCGGTGGCGGCGTTAATTTTAGTGACCTCGAATTGGTGCAAGCTGAAAAAGTCGAGATCTTTCGTGGCGCGGTACCCGTGCAACTGGGTAACAGTGCCATTGGTGGTGCGGTGAATATTACTACGGCAAGAGCCACTTCAAAGCCGGTCGGGCGCTTCGTTGCGGGAGTCGGCTCTTTTGGCTTTGCGCGTTTTTCTGCAGCATATACCGGCCCGCTGAAGCCATTTAACCGCTTGAATGAGCCAAGCCTGGTGGCGTCTGTTTCTCATCAGCAAAGTGACAACGATTTTTCGCTTGTGAATGATAATGAGACGTTATTCGATACCGGAGATGATGTTACGCAACGCCGCAACAACGCGCAAACACAAACGACCTCCGGTTTTTTAAAAACCGGTCACCGGTTGCCTGGCGGGGCGCGAATCGAAAATGCCTTGCAGCTATTTGATCGCACACAGGGGATTCCGGATTTCCGCAATACCGAGACTGGCACGGCAACGCTCGACACCGATAATATTCAATATCGAGCGGTGTACCGAAGAGATGCCAGTCACAGCACTTTGGTTGATGATCAGAGTGATCAATCCGGTACTGGCTGGTCTTCGCTATACGGTGGGCATTACAGTTTCAAGCGGGAACGCTTCGATGACAGAGACGGCAACATTGGTGTTGGAACCCAGTTAACGGATACCTCAACACAGATTATTGGCGGACGCGGTTACTGGGAAAAATTGAGTGACGTGTCCAGTCTGTCTTTAAACCTCACCGCCACCTATGAATCTTTCGAATCCGAAAATCTGACAGGCGCTCAGGGTTCGACTGACGCGGCCAGAGCACGTTCGGACATTAGCTTGCAATGGAATCGCTACGCAGGCGACTCCAGCCTGTTGTCGTTCGGCCTGTTTGGCTTTGTGGTAGATGACAATTTTCAGGTAACTGACATCGAAAATTCGCGCGACGACTTTGCTACGTCCGCCCTGTTGCCGAAATTTGGCTTCACGCATACGTTGTCAGACAACTGGACACTGGCAGGCAATGCTTCACGGCAAAAGCGAATTCCGTCTTTTTTTGAATTGTTTGGCAGTCAGGGTTTATTTGAAGGAAATACTGATTTAACCACAGAGACGTCTAATAACTTTGATATCGGGCTGGCATGGCAGTCTGATTCTGCCGGCCCGGTGGACATGACCGCTGAGCTATCTGTTTTTCACAGTCGCCGGGAAGATTTACTTACACGGGTTTTTAATGCTCGCGGTGTAGGTCGATCGGAGAATCTGGCTCGTGCCCGAATCAGCGGTGTGGAGCTTACCCAAAAGGCGGTGTTTAAAAACGGATTTTCAATTGATGCAGCGCTGACGTTGCAGGATGCAACCAATCTGTCCAATATCAGCGGCTTTACCAACCGGCAGTTACCTGGCGAAGCATCGGTTGACGGAGCGCTGACAGCAAGCTGGCGCAACAGCCGATGGAAACTCGGTTATGAGTATCGCCTGAACTCGGACCGCTTTTTCGACAGTGCCAATCTGCTCCCCGCTGCCAGTCAGCGCACACATAGTGTCGGTATAAGTCGTTACTGGAAGGATTGGCGGCTGGATGTTGCGCTCAATAACCTCACCGATAATAGTTTTGAAGATTTCAATGGTTTTCCCAAGCCCGGTCGTGCCGGGTTCCTTAGTCTTTTTTATCAACCCAAACCGGATTCCTGACTATGAGTTATAACGACCTGTTAAATTGCAAGAAAATACTGTTGATTCCATTAGTAGTGACAACCCTCGCACTTGGGGCGTGTGGTAGTGATGGCGATACCTTGATCGATACTGTCACTCCGGAAAACCCGATAGATGGAACGGATGGAACGGATGGAACGGATGGAAC
>CAYPCS010000019.1:0-83223 GCA_964409275.1 uncultured Granulosicoccaceae bacterium | reverse complement strand
ACCTCCGTCCAGCGATCAGCGTTGCAGGCAAGCCGCAGCCCGCCATTCATTTTCCAGCCGGTAGCCTGTCCGGTTTCCCGCTGCAGATTTTTATACAGCTCAACCGAGTAGCCCAATAGCCGGGTGACATTGGAATTGCTGCGCAACTGACCCACCAGTCCGGCTGCATGAAAAGTAGTACCGGAAGTTAGTTTGTGCTGCTCCAGCAACAACGTCTCGCAACCCAGCTTTGCAAGATGACAGGCGGTGGAGCAGCCAACAATTCCACCACCTATCACGATAATTTTAGATGAGTCGGGTAGCTCTCTCATAGTCCGTCACATACCATTGAAGTGCGACAGACTCTGCTCCAGACGTTTAAGGTTTTCGTCGGTATAAGCCGCATAGTCAAAATCCAGTGTGGAGTGAATTTCTGACACCATACTCCACATTGACTCACGCAGCAGCGAAGCACACTTCATGGCCTGATAGCGGTACCACAGTTCAACATTGACTGGTTTTTCAAAATAAATTTCGAGCATCCGATGCTCCAGTGATTCATCAAATTCGCTATTGGAAGCCAAGCCGCCCAAATCAAACAACGGTGTATTAAAGCCGGCGTACTCCCAGTCGATCAACCACAGACGATCTCCATCGTCAAGCAAATTTGCCGGAAGTAGATCATTGTGGCCAAAAACGATATCAAACGGTGCCGCCGCGTTCTCAAGCTTGTCGGCCGTTTTGAGCAACGCTGGCAGGCGACTCATGTACCGGCTTTTTCCGTCGGTAAGCGTAGCTGCATAATCCCGTATCACATGAAACACCCAAAAAACCACGGACGGGCCGCGCAAGTACTCAGGGATTGTGTTGTGACACTGACGAACCAGTTCAACAATACGTACAAACTGCCCGTCACTTTTAGTCTGTTCTGCAGTTAGCGCCTCGCTTGCAATAAAGTCCATAACAAGGACGCCTTCCTCGTGGTAACGAATCTGTGGCGAGAGGCCAGCCGCGTGAGCGGCCGTCGCCGCCGCTATCTCGTTAAAACGCATAATCTGATGCTCAAGGATATCGCTGCCCAGACGCACGACAAATTTTTCCTGTGCGCTACTCACCAGATAATTCTGATTGGTGATTCCGCCTTCCAGCGGCTCTATTTCAACAGCAGTGCGCCAGCACGGCAATGCGCGAATCCTGGCCTCACTTTCAACCGCAATTTCGGTTACGGACGTCATTGTTAGCGCTCCGGGCTCAGGCGTGGATAGCCAGCTACTGGCTGTTCAATAGCGAAGCTTGCGACACGTGCAGACTTCCCTCTACGCATCAATGATATCGGGAATTTCTGCCGGCGACTATGCTGGCAAGGTGTGCGGAAATTCAGCTACCGAACAATTTAGTGCAAGGATCTTTTATTCCATGTCCTACACTAATTGTGTACTGGTTCCGGCAAATGGTGGTTCGTAATTCTGTACAGCGCAGCAATGGAACGTAACTTGCCGACACAGCCCGTGGCAGACCGGGCACGAGACAAAACGGTTACGGGCTCATCCGCCTTTCCATTTCCCGCCACTTCGGCCACTGGTATTCCGATGCCCACTGGTATTCCGATGCTTGGAGCCTGCGCGGCCGAGCTACTAACTATTGTCAGGAGTAAACGTGAAGAACCCAGTAATCAGACTACTACCGATCACCATGTTCGCAGCGATACTGGCCAGCACACTGGCGGGATGCAGCACCGGTGTAAAATCCGTTGTCGACCAGGATGCGGAAATTTTTTCAGCAACCGATACCGGCGCCGCAACCATACTGCCCGGAAAAAACGGCAGTGGTAATATTGCACAGAGACCACTGGACCACAGTGCAAGCCAATATGCTGCTGCCGGCGATTCACTGCCCCCCAACGCTCGCGCCGGTCAGTGCTTTACCAAAGTAGCCGTGCCGCCGGAATATGAAACAGTTACCGAGCGAAAACTACTGTCAGAGGCCTCAGAACGGATAGAGATTATTCCGGCAAGTACCAAAACCGTTCAAAAGCGTATTCTGGTAAATGAAGCAACCGAGGAATTAACCACGGTTCCAGCAACCTATAAAACTGTTAGTGAACGAGTTTTAGTGAAATCAGCGACGCACAAACTGGTTCACCAGCCCGCTGTTTATGAAACCGTCAGTGAGCAAGTGATTGATCGTCCAGCTCACAGCACCTGGAAAAAAGGCACTGGCGCTATTCAAAGAATCGATGAAAGCACTGGCGAAATAATGTGTTTGGTAGAAGTGCCGGCAACGTACAAAACAATCAAAAAACGCGTTCTTAAAAAGGCGGCATCTACCACTACGGTGGAGATACCTGCGGTGTACAACACCATAGAAAAACGCGTTGTAGCGACACCGGCAACTACCAGGTCGGTGAAAACACCGGCCAAATACAAGACGATCACTGTCACCGAGCTGGTATCACCTGCCACTGAGAAACGCATACCTGTCGCCGCCGAATACCAGACGGTTCAAAGCAAAAAACTGGTGAGAGACAGCCGGGTAGAATGGCGTGAAATTCTCTGCGATACCAATATGACCAACGGAAAGATCACTGAAATTCAACGTGCGTTGCTCAAAGCAGGACACAACCCGGGTCCTGTTGACGGAGTGATCGGGGAAAGCACCATGAACGCCGTTAATTCTTTTCAGAAAGCCAACAAGCTGCCTGTCGATCGGTACTTGAATATGGCGACCGTAAACGCACTTGGCGTCTCGGCCAGGTAGTCGCGATCGCAAACGCCCGTATAACGCGGGCGTTTGCGATGAAGCAACAGAGCATCAAAGAAGTATCCCGGGTAACACCGGCACCCACTGACCAACAGCGAACTGCTCACTGAGCCCTGTCTCATCTCCCCGCCCGGAGACGGGTATCGCAGATTGCAACCTCCGCACATAATCGCATCACACAAAGCCATCGGCATCTGTCGCTGCGTACGACGGAAACCACATCCAGCCAGTACTTTCGGTTTATAATCGGCTTTTCGGTTTCGGCTTCAACATCCATGTCCGGTGTGCCACTCATATTCTCGATACCTGGTGCACTAGTCGAACAATGCGACACCGAACAGGCTCAGCTTAAGATCATTTTCGTTCCAGTACGGACTGGCCGCACCCGTGAACCACTAACCGCGTCGACGAAACTGATGGTTAGTGTTTATGACTAACTACTCAATCTGTCTACATCAAAATTACACTAGTGGTCCCGCAACATACAAATGAATCCACGCCTTAACCATTTGCATCCGTACCCGTTTCAGAAGCTTAAGGAACTGTGTACAGGCTTAAAATGCCCGGCAGAGCTGGAGGCTATTAACCTTACGATCGGTGAGCCAAAACACAAGCCTCCCGCTATTGTTCTGGAATGCCTGGCAAGCCATCTGTCCCGTGTTGCGCACTACCCGCCTACAGCGGGCAGCATTGGCCTGCGCGAGGCTTTGGCCAGCTGGTTGTGCAAGCGATTTTCACTGCCAGACAATTCAATTGATCCAGCGTCCCAGGTACTACCAGTCAATGGAACACGTGAAGCATTGTTCGCAATTGCACAGTGTATCTACGACAACACCAGTAATAAAAAAAAGATCTTAATGCCTAATCCGTTTTACCAGATATATGAGGGTGCAGCGTTGCTCGCCGGCGCCGAGCCCTGTTTCTATAACTGTGTGGCCGAACAAGATTATCAGCCCGATTTTGCTTCCATTCCCGAAGTGGTCTGGCAACAATGCCAGCTCTTGTATATCTGCACGCCCGGCAACCCGTCCGGCGCTGTACTTTCCGTAGAAACACTAACTCAACTGATTGAGCTCTCTGCCAAATACCAGTTTGTGATTGTGTCCGACGAGTGTTACTCCGAAATTTATCCCGACGAAAATAATAAGCCGGTCGGTTTGCTAGAGGCAGCAGCGGCGGCAGGGAATATCAACTACAAACGGTGTCTGGTCTTCAACAGCTTGTCAAAACGCTCGAACCTGCCCGGTCTACGATCCGGCCTGGTTGCCGGGGACAGTGAAATCATTAAGCAGTTTTTGCTTTATCGCACTTACCACGGGTGCGCGATGCCGGCACATGCCGACGCTGCCAGTGCCGTTGCCTGGGGCGACGAATCGCATGTGCTTCACAATCGCGCGCTGTATCGCGAAAAATTCACCGGGGTTCTGCGCATCCTCGGCGAGCCACTGAAGCTTTTACGACCGGACGCCGGCTTTTTTCTGTGGATCAACATCAACAGTATCGACACTGACTTCACCCGCCATCTCTACCGCAGCAAGGGGGTAAAAGTGTTGCCGGGCAGCTTCCTGTCGCGAGACTCGCACGGCATTAACCCGGGTGATCATCACCTGCGACTGGCGCTGGTAGCGCCAATGGATCAGTGCATAGAAGCATCAAGCCGAATTGCTGACTACCTTACCGAAACAAATACATTAGAATAGAATTCAGATAACGGAGACCGCCATGTCAGATCTTGAAAAGACCATCAATGCCGCGTTTGAAAAACGCGCAGATATTACTCCATCGACCGTAGACGATGACACCCGACAAGCGGTAAACGACGCCATTGAGCTTATTGACAGCGGCCAGGCCCGGGTTGCAGAGAAAAAGGGGATCGGCGACTGGGTTGTGAATGAGTGGCTAAAAAAGGCGGTTCTTCTATCGTTCCGGATTCGGGAAAACGCACCAATATCCGCGGGCGGATTTACCCAGTTCTATGACAAAGTGGATTCAAAGTTCACTAATTACACCGCCGATGAATTTGCAAAATCCGGCGTACGGGTAGTGCCACCGGCTGTCGCGCGCAAGGGGTCATTTATCGCGAGCGACACCGTACTGATGCCTTCGTATGTCAATATCGGAGCTTACGTTGACAGCGGCACTATGGTCGACACCTGGGCAACCGTCGGTTCCTGTGCACAGATAGGGAAGAATGTACATTTATCGGGCGGGGTAGGCATTGGTGGTGTTCTCGAACCGTTGCAGGCATCACCCACTATTATCGAAGACAACTGTTTTATCGGTGCTCGCTCCGAGGTTGTAGAGGGAGTCATTGTCGAAGAGGGTTCGGTGATTTCCATGGGTGTTTACATTGGCCAAAGCACACGAATTTACGATCGTGAGAACGATGAAATTCTCTATGGTCGGGTACCGGCAGGGTCGGTGGTGGTTTCCGGCAATTTGCCATCCGGTGATGGAAAATACAGTTTGTATTGTGCAGTCATTGTTAAACGCGTCGATGAAAAAACACGCAGCAAAGTCGGCATTAACGAGTTACTGCGAACCGTCGACTAGCCAATATGTTCACGCTCTATGGCATCAAGAATTGCGACACGATAAAAAAAGCGCGTCGCTTCCTCGACGCGGAGGGTGTGACCTACCAGTTTCACGACTACCGTACCGACGGTGTTGATAAAAAACTGGTTCAGCAATGGGTCGACCAACACGGTTGGGACGTGGTTCTGAACAAGCGTGGTACCACCTGGCGAAAGCTTGACTCTGACACAAAGGAAAACACGTCGGCGACAAACGTTGCCGACCTGCTGTGCGAGCATCCGGCAATGATCAAGCGACCGATACTGGTGGATGGCAAATCTTCGTACGTTGGATTCTCCACGGAAACCTACACGGCGATTTTAAACTCCTGACCCCGGTAATTTGGCTCACAGTATATATCCTCGGGATGTATTTAAACTCATTCGAAGAACTCACTGATGTCCGCCAACCGTGTTATCAAGTCTCTGCAAGTACTCGCAAACAAAGACTATGCAGATCACTCAAGCCGCTTTTTTAAAACCGGACCCGGTGAGTATTCGGAAGGAGACAGGTTTCTCGGCATCAGGGTGCCGGTAATAAGAGCTGAACTGAAAACACTGAAAGATAGTATTAGCATTGATGACACGATTGAGCTTCTGCAAAACCCGTGGCATGAAGTTCGATTATTTGCGCTACTTGCCATGGTCGACAAATACAGGCGCGCCGATGAGCAACAGCGAGGCAAGCTGGTCGGTCTCTATTTAAAGCACAAAGAGTACGTCAACAACTGGGACCTTGTAGACGGCTCGGCACCCTACATCACCGGCCCCTGGTTTTACGACAAGAACCGCAATGCACTCGATCGGTTAATTGTAAGCAAGCATCTGTGGGACAGACGAATCGCCATGCTATCAACGTTCTATTACATCCGCCAAAACGACCTGGATGACACCTTTAAATACGCCGAAATTCTACTCGACGACAAAGAAGATCTAATGCACAAGGCGGCAGGCTGGATGCTACGCGAGGCAGGTAAACGCGATGAGCCGACTTTGACGAAATTTCTCAATTTGCATTTGCCGCGCATCCCGCGAACGATGCTTCGCTATGCAATCGAAAAGTATCCGTCCGCAGCACGCCAGCAGTTTCTAAAGCGCTGAATGATTCCGCAAGTCAGCCGTCAGGCTACCCGTATATTTTAGGAAACTCGTCGGCGTCCATCGGACCACCTGGCACCAGTCGATTCTCCAGACCGGGGAACGGAGGTGACATCTCGCCATTTCTAACTACATAGGTCGCATCATCACCTAGCAGCCGTGCGGAAAAGGCCCGTCTTCTGTGCGTTGACAGGTTTTCGGGGGCACCGTGTACGGTAAGAAAATGGAAGGCGATGCAGTCGCCTGGTTCAAGCTCGTAGGACAGTAGTCTGTAGTCTTGCCGGTGCTGGTCTATATCCGGCATAGTCGCCATGTTTTCGCCTTCACGATCATACGATGCACCAGTGAATTTGGTGGGTATAAACCATTTGTCCCACAAGTGGGAACCAGCAATAAATTCAGGGCAAACCGCGCGCTCTACCGGATCAAGTGGCACCCACAAACTACATACCTGCTTACCGTTCACACAGTAGTAAGGTTGATCGTGATGCCACGGTGTTTTTTGCGTGGTCCCGGGCTCTTTAACCAATACATGCTCGTGAAATATGCGCACGGTTTCGGATTGCAGTAAACGGGAAGTTACACTCGCCGCAGGTGATTCGAATAAGAAGTCACGGTACTGTGGAATACGTTGCCAGTTGCAATAATCGCCGAAAAAGTGGCCTTGCTGTCCGTCGGCTGTATAGTTTTTGCCGTAGTCTCCCGGGTTTTCCATGTTGTACGAAATTCCTTCCTGCAATCGCTCTACCCAGTCTTTAAACAGTCCACGAATCACAATTGCACCATCACGCTGAAAATCTTCAAGCTCAGTGGCGGTCAGTTGAACAGAATCAGTAGTCATTGGATTCTCCAGAGGCGGTATTCATTTTATTGCCGTGTGGCTCGTTGAGCCTCGGTGCGGGCCACATCGTTGCGCAAATATACGGGAATTGCCTGCTCCGGTGCTACACCGCGGTTTTGCATGAACATCTCCCGACCAATGGCAAGCACATTTTCAGCGTGTGGCAGTGGTTCTATTCCGGACACCAAAGTCGCGTTTGACGCCTGCAGCAATTGCGCCTCCCAGGCAGCCCACCCGGTACCGGCGGCAATCCATTCGGAGTCCAGTGGTGGCACGTTTGAAGGATCGCAGACGCGCTCTTCGTCGACTAGCACGGGTTCCATCAGGTTTTGCTCGCCCTGCCTTTTATACGTGCCCCAATACACTTCCCCCATTCGAGCATCTATGGCGACGGCAACCTTGTCACATTCGTGTTGCCGAAAAACACCACAGGCAATAGTGGCAAGCGTCGATACCGGCAGTGCGGGTATATCTGCACCCAGAGCAATCGCCTGTGCAGCAGCCGTCGCGATTCGCACTCCCGTAAATGCACCTGGCCCGCGCACAAAGGCCACCCCGTCAAGCTGAAGCGGTCTAAGTTGAGCCTCTGCCAATAGTTCATCCAGCATCGGCAGCATTACTCGTGCATGCGCACGTGGTTCAACCGTATAACGGCTAGTGGTGTCATCGCCACTCAGCAGTGCCACTGAACACGCCTCGGTCGATGTATCGATTGCAACGATATTCAACAGTCCTTCGCCCGTTTATACACCGGTATCACCAGAGTTGTTTTTACCGGTATCGCCAGCGCGAGTGCCTGAATCATCTCGCTCCCCGGACCGAGCCGTGGAAGAGCGACCTGCGGTATCGGTAACCGGCTTAAAAAAGCGTTCAACGCTAAGTGGTTTTTGTACTGTGCGCATGCCTGGCAGACTGTTTAAAAAAGTAGCTCCGTAGTCTTTGGTCTGGATTCTGGGATCACAGATCACCAGCACCCCTCGATCATCGATATCCCGAATCAGTCTACCCACACCCTGCTTCAGAGTTAACACAGCTTTGGGCAACTGATACTCAGTGAAAGCATTGATACCGTTTTTTTTCAACCCGCTTATCCGCGCCTGTAACACCGGATCTCCAGGTGAAGCGAAGGGCAGACGATCAATGATCACACAGGACAACGCCTCGCCACGGACATCGACTCCTTCCCAAAAACTACTGGTCCCCAATAGCACCGCATTACCCATCGACTGAAATGCATCGACGAGTTCGCGCTTGGGCATTTGCCCCTGCACTAAAACCGGATAGCGGCAGGAACTTCGCATCTGCGCCGCTGCCAGTTCAAGTGCACGATGGCTGGTAAACAGGATAAAACAGCGACCCTCGCTCAAGGCTACTACTTCACCTGCGATACGCAATACCGCGCTATCGAACTCGCTCTGTTGCGGCTCAGGCATATTCGCAGGCAAATAGAGCATGGCGTTCTTTTTATAATCAAACGGACTGTCTACCTGAATTTCATCCGCGGCCTCAATGCCCAGCTGTGATTGAAAATGTTCAAAGCTGCCATTAACCGCAAGAGTTGCAGACGTAAATACCCACGAACACTTAAGCTGGGACAGCGCGCTTGAAAATGGTTTGGCTACGTTTTGCGGAGTCAGATTCAGACTGAATCCGGTACGGTAGGTTTCAAACCAGTGAATGTACTGTTCATCACGCCGGTCGGTGTACGCTTCCAGTACTTCCATATGCAACAGACACCGCCGACGGCAACTCTCAAGGCCTTTGCCGCGCACGGACGCAATCTCCAGTGGCTCAAACAACAGTTCCAGAGTTGTCTGCAAGTGTTCCAGTGCGGATGTTACCGCGCTTTGTTCCTCAACCATTGCCCAGGCGTCTTTTCGCTGCGCCACCCCCAGCGACAGGCGAAAATCACGCACCGCTTTTTCAAGCGCTGCCGAACGATCTCTTATTTCAGCAACATCTGGCGCCTCGGCTAAAAATTCGGTGTGGCAGTCTCGCGCCAGGTCGAAGAGTTGCCGACTGCTGAGCCGGCGCCCAAAGAAAATAGCGGCAGTGTCTGGCAACTGGTGGGCTTCGTCTATCACCACGACATCGGCATCCGGTAATATTTCGCCGAACGATCCTTCCTTGAGCGCCAGGTCAGCACAAAACAAATGATGGTTGACCACCACAATCGCAGCATCCATGGCGCGCTTTCTGGCCTTGTTTACAAAACACCCGCCTAGATCTTCCGGACTGTGGTCAGAACAAAAATCATCACTCGAAGTTACATAGGACCAAATCGGGGACGCCTCTGGCACATCCAGCACTTCCGAAATATCACCAGTGACGGTTTGATCGGACCAGTTTCTAATTTGGGTAAGCTGTGCCGTCGAGGCCGGGTCGCGCAGCGCCGGATTTCGCATCGCTCTTTCGACGCGTCGCTTGCACACGTAGTTTGACCGGCCTTTCAGCAGGGCGATTTTCGGGTGCCGACCCAGTGCCCGCCGGACCACAGGCAAGTCAGTGTGAAATAACTGATCCTGTAAATGCCGGGTTCCGGTGGAGAGTATGACGCGTTTGCCGCAGGTGAGTGCGGGAACCAGATAGGCGAATGTTTTCCCGACCCCGGTGCCAGCCTCACCAATCAGTATGTTGTTCTCGGCGATGCACTTGTCGATTGCCGTCGCCAGTTCCTGTTGCTCACGCCTGGCCTTGAATCCCGGTTTGTTGTGTGCAAAGGGTCCATGATCGCCAAGCACGTCGGCCACACTGACCGGGTCGTCTAGCTCTGCCATGGGTTCATTAGATTAGTGTTCGGCAAAGCGCTACCTTGATGCGGCGTTTGCAGTGGTGGTGTTTTTGACTATCCCGGCTTTTACGGGTTGAGCCTTGTAGACTCAATTTCTGCTTCACGAGCACCTAGCAAATCACCGCGGCCTTCTCTGGACATTTGAATGATCAGCCAGTTTCGGTAGCGCAGCGGTGTGTTTCCGGCTGAGGCCAGGAAATTGGATTTCGCCGCGTAATTCTCTGCCCGCAGATGCGAGTTCTGTTCAAGTTCCAGTTCGGCAGCTCTACTCCAGAGCACAGCATCATTGGGTGTTATCTCAATGGCCTGTTGCAGTCTGCTCTGCGCGTTTTCAATATCACCACTGCGGCGCAGAATCTCGGCCTCCTGCCAAAGCCTTGCTACCTGTTCATCATCGACGTCGTGAGTAATAGTGCCATCTTCAACAACGTAGGCATCGAGCTTCTCCGCAACCTGCTCCTGATCAACGCTTCCTTTGACTGCGCAACCGGATGCAAGAATGGCCACCAGTGCGCACACTGCCACCTTCGCGAGCGCGGTGCCAGTGCACCGGTTATTGATCATCGATGGTTTCGTGCTGACAACGCCACTGTCTTGACATCGTCTGGAATCAAGATAGATTTTCACCGTTTTCCCGTCTTAGAATAAAAAAAGCCGCGGCCCGGCTATCCGGGTCGCGGCTCAGTGTAACAACTGCGCGCGGCAGTTGTAAGCCGTGTGACGGGACTAGTTCTCGATGACGTGGAACTCCACTCGTCGATTTGCCTGGCGACCTTCCGCCGTATCGTTGTTTTCCATCGGCTTCGATTCTCCAAAAGCCCGCGCCTGCAACTGCTCTGAAGGTACACCGCGAAGCATCAGATACCGGACGGTGGACAACGCACGCTTTTTGGACAGATCGAGGTTGAAGTTTGCCGCACCCTGGCTATCAGTGTGCGCCTGCACTTCGATGTTGACGTCCGGGTGATTCAGCAACACATCTGCCGCGTCATTGAGAACAACCTGGGCGTCATCGGTTAGCTTGTCAGAACCCGATTCGAAAAGGACCCCTTCAAGAACCCCGCCGAACATGTCGCACCCGGTGGCTGTAACAGGGCTACCCGCCACAGTATCAGAACAATCATCAATGTTATTAGGTACGCCGTCACCGTCATCGTCATCGAACAAATCAATCGATACCGGTGCAACTCCGGTCGATGAAAACAGACCGTCGTCTCTGGTGCCACGGCCGCCAAACCGCCACAAAAGACTCAGCGAAGCCAGTTGCGCATCTCTGTCGAACGCTTCCACTTCACCGCGCAATGCGATACCGACCTTTGTGCCGTACTCAACTCCCAGTCCGGCCATCGCATGAACATCGTTTCTTCGGGTAAATTGCAGGTTACTGCTGTTTTCCATGGCGCCAATACCCAATTTCCAGAAAGCACCAAACCCCTGGCGAGCCAGCAATCGATCATAGCCACCAAGGTTAAAGAAATGATAGACAAGGCTCAGATCCGCAACTTCATAGTCAATAGACCCGGCGTTGTTTGGGCCAATCTGCGCCTCACCCAACTGTGCAACACCCAGTTCAACTGCCAGATGCGGTTTGAAATCCCAACCAACGTATATCTTCTCACCTGTACTACTTTCATCGTCTACAGTGAGGTTTACGCCATCCATCACCTCAGGTGCCAGTCTCGATGCACCACCGCCAATACCAAGGTACAGTTTTTTATGGAACCCGTCCTCGGCCGCCAGCGCAGGTACGCACATAAACGCGCTGACAATTGTGGCGATGAGGGCTTTCTTCTGTTTCATTTTGCAATTCCCGGTTTCAAATTGAATGCTATTTCGCCCAAGAGCCACACTGTGACGTGTTGGGAAGCTGTTAGCCGCTTCTTTGTAAAGTCGACACGTATTTTTTTTCCTGTACCCGTACTTGTATAGACGAACAATCAAAAAATAGAAGGAAATCTGCAAGCAATGGTTGTTCCGGCCCGTCAATACTAAGGTCTATAGCAGCTGGACGGACAGCCGGGGAGGCTTGCAGCTTGTGCGACAATTGCGGGTTATTTCACGGAAATTTACCGGGCGAAAGCCGGACCCGCGAATTTTTACAGAGGTTGCAACGGACTATACGTCCGCAGTCGCTGGCATTTCATATTGGCGGGTTGCAGGAAAACCGGTCGTCGGGAGGAACGAGCCGGCAACAGTCGGGAAGTCGGCGAGAAACTGAATCGGCTCTGCCACGCATTTCCCCCGATTGGGGGGATTATGTAACTAGAGCTTGCGAATCGTCAGCGGCGCCGAAGCCTATTCCCACTCAATCGTTGCTGGTGGTTTACCGGATATGTCGTAGACAACGCGCGACACGCCGTCTATTTCGTTGATGATTCTTCGCGACACCTCATCGAGAAAATCATAGGGGAGCCGTGACCACACTGCTGTCATAAAGTCCGTGGTTTCGACCGCGCGCAGACTTATCACGTGCGCATACCTTCGACCGTCACCGGTTACTCCCACTGATTTAACCGGCAAAAAGACTGCAAACGCCTGTGACACTTTTTCATACAAGCCGTGTTTGCGCAGTTCTTCAATAAATATGTGATCTGCAAGTCTGAGTGTGTTTACGTAAGACGGCACAATCTCACCGAGTATTCGCACTCCCAGGCCGGGGCCTGGAAAAGGGTGGCGATCAACCATCGCGCCGGGTAATCCTAACTCGCGACCCACTTTGCGGACCTCGTCTTTAAACAGCTCACGCAACGGCTCAAGTAACTCAAGTTCCATATCCGCTGGCAAGCCGCCTACGTTGTGATGCGACTTGATTACATGTGCTTTGCCGGTTGCGCTGCCAGCAGACTCAATGACATCCGGATAGATAGTACCCTGCGCAAGCCAGCGCACATCGCTTAGCTTGCGGGCCTCTCGTTCAAAGATTTCAATAAATAAACCACCAATGATTTTTCGTTTTTGCTCCGGGTCCGAAACACCCGCAAGTGCATCCAGATAATCCGTTTCGGCATTGACACGAACTACCTTGACACCGAGGGCCTCGGCAAATGTAGACATGACCTGGTCCCCTTCACCCTGCCGAAGCAATCCCGTATCAACAAAAACGCAAGTTAACTGATCGCCAATAGCACGGTGCAACAGAGCGGCTACAACTGATGAATCAACACCGCCCGATAGCGCCAGTAGTACTTTGTCGGTACCCACTTTTTGCCGTACCAGATTGATACCACTATCAATAATTCCGGCGGGCTGCCAAATGGATTCACAGGCACAAATCTCAATCACAAAACGCTTCAGGATATCCGCGCCCCTGCTGGTATGAGTCACTTCGACGTGGAATTGCAGGCCATAGAGCTTCCGGTGTTCATCGGCGATGCCGGCAACCGGCGCATTGTCGGTACTTGCGATCTGGCTAAATCCGTCAGGCACTGTCTCAACCCGATCACCGTGACTCATCCATACATCAAGCAGCGCATGACCATCTTTGCTTTGATGATCGAGTATTCCCCTCAACAACAGTGAGTCACCAGTGGTACGCACAGTGGCATAGCCAAACTCACTTTGATCTGCACTGGCAACCTGAGCACCGAAGTGCGCCGCCATCGCCTGCATGCCGTAACAGATACCGAATACCGGTACCTGCAGATCAAATACGCAGGCAGGGATCGTGTGCGGTTCGGCAGACACTACCGACTCAGGGCCACCGGAAAGAATAATGCCGCGCGGATCGAATGCAGTAATGCTCGCCGGATCTGCATCGCAGGAGTATATTTCGCAATACACTCCGCACTCTCGTACACGCCGTGCAATTAGTTGAGTAAACTGCGATCCAAAATCGAGGATCAAAATCTTTTGTTGATGGATATCCATGCCAGTCCGGATAAGCAATGTTCTTAATAGAAAACCGCTAGCCCGACCTGGGTTTCGCTACAGGTCAGACTATCGATGGTTTTAGATGGATCGTTTTTTAGTTGGTGTGAATCAACTGAACAAGACTGTGAGCCTGCCCGGTTAACCATGCTGCTGAACGTTGTTCCGAACTGGCAGCAACACTGAACGCTGAGCTGCAGGTATTCGCTAGTCGAGCCTGTAGTTAGGAGGCTCTTTGGTAATTTGCACATCGTGCACATGACTCTCACGCATACCGGCACTGCTCACGCGCACAAAGGTGGAATCAGTATGCATGGCGGCTATATCTGCGCAACCACAGTATCCCATCCCCGAGCGCAGGCCACCAACCAGCTGGTGAATGACCGCTGACACGGGCCCTTTATAGGGAACGCGACCTTCAATGCCTTCAGGTACCAGTTTGCGTTCAGACTCTTCGCTGTCCTGGAAATAGCGATCGCTCGACCCCTGCTGCATTGCACCAACAGACCCCATTCCCCGGTACGATTTATACGAACGTCCCTGGAACAGTTCAACTTCTCCCGGCGCCTCCTCGGTTCCGGCCAGCAAGCTCCCTACCATGACGGAAGATGCACCTGCCGCCACCGCTTTCGCTATATCACCCGAGTACCGGATACCACCATCGGCGATTAACGGAACTGCCGATTTTTTTACCGCTGTGGCAACGTTATCTATCGCCGATATTTGCGGCACACCCACACCCGCCACTATACGGGTTGTACAAATCGAGCCAGGTCCGATACCCACTTTCAGGCCATCGGCGCCCGCTTCGACCAAAGCCTCGGCCGCTGCAGCCGTAGCGATGTTACCTGCGAGCAGTTGAATATCCGGAAACTGCTGTTTGGTTTTTTTCACCCGGTCAATAACGCTCTCTGCGTGTCCGTGGGCAGTGTCGACCACAAGCACATCGACGCCCGCTTCAACAAGGGCTGCTGCGCGCTCATCTGTGTCCGCACCTACACCAATCGCGGCTCCACTGATAAGACGTTGCTGGCTGTCTTTACATGCCACCGGGTAATCACGCGCACGGCGTATATCCTTTACCGTAATCATACCGCGCAATTCAAAATTGTCGTTTACTACCAGAACTTTTTCTATCCGATGGCGATGCAGCTTTTCGACAGCCTGCTCTCGCGGCGCATTTACCGGCACGGTTACCAGTCTCTCGCGCGGTGTCATGATCGATGAGACCGGTTCGTCCTCACGGGTTTCGAAACGGATGTCGCGTTTGGTTACAATACCAACCAACCCGTCACTGGCTACAACCGGCAAACCGGATATACCGTGTTTGGCGGTCAACTCCCGGACTTCGCGTATTGTTGTTTCCGGCGATATGGTTATCGGTTCAAGCACCACCCCGCTTTCAAACCGTTTAACCCGTCGCACTTCTGCAGCTTGTGCTTCAATTGACATATTCTTGTGAATAATGCCAATACCACCTTCCTGTGCCATTGCTATAGCCAGGCTGGATTCAGTAACCGTATCCATTGCGGCCGACAACAGCGGAAGGTTGAGCGCTAACTCCCGGGTAAGCCGAGTCTGAAGTTGCACTTGATTGGGCAATACCATGGAATGGGCGGGTTGCAGCAGCACATCGTCAAACGTGAGTGCATCCTGAACTATGTTCATATCGACTGTGAAGCCGTTGCGGAGGGAATCGCCTGCTTGCACCCCATTATACGGTTTGACCACTTCAAGGTAAATTGTTTAACTGCTGCAAATTCATTCTGTTTTCACGCACCGGACATCACTATATGCAGCAAATGCCGCTGACACTCGATCAGGTTTTTACCGTGAGTGAGATAAACAGCGAGGTCAAATGGATACTCGATACCCAATTCGGATCAATCTGGGTTGAGGGTGAGTTGTCTAATACCATGCGTGCCCGCACAGGCCATATGTATTTCTCGATCAAAGACAGCCGTTCGCAATTGCGTTGCGCGATGTTTCGCAACGACAACCGACGAATAGACTTCACCCCTGCAGATGGTCAAAAGGTCTTGTGCCGTGGCCGGTTGGGAATTTATGAAGCCCGCGGTGACTATCAGATGATCGTTGATCGAATGTTGGAAACGGGCGCTGGAGCACTACAGCAGCAGTTTGAAAAAACAAAGCAACGTTTGCACGCCGAGGGCCTGTTTGACGAGGCGCATAAAAAAACGTTGCCGCCCTACCCTTCAAGTATCGGATTCATTACCTCACCCACCGGAGCCGCCATTCAGGACGCGTTAAACATCCTCAAGCGGCGTTATCCGCTGGCACAAGTGATTGTTTATCCGGCAACCGTGCAGGGTAAAACCGCGGCCCCCTCCATTGTCAGAATGCTCCAACTCGCCAACAAGCGGGCCGAATGCGACGTACTGCTTCTCATTCGCGGTGGAGGCTCACTTGAGGACTTGTGGGCATTCAACGAGGAGCCGGTCGCCAGAGCCGTTTTTGCCTCAAAACTTCCGGTGATTACCGGTGTGGGGCACGAAATTGATTTTACCATCGCTGATCTGGTGGCCGATCTGCGAGCACCGACACCGTCCGCGGCTGCCGAGTTGAGCAGCCCTGATCAAAGAGAGCTGGCAAAGCGGGTACAGGCTATCCAACAGCGAGCCCACCGATATTTTCAGCAGTTACAAGCGGAAAGCGAAACAGTCTTGCAACAATTGCAAAGACGCCTGTCTAACCACCACCCAAGCAACCGGCTAAGGCAGAGAGCGCAACGCTGTGATGAACTGGAAATGCGACTGCAACGTCTGATCAACAACCAACGAAACCGCAGCGGGGAGCGACTGAAGCAGCTAAAAGCGCGGCTGGGAAATTTATCGCCGCAACTGGAATTAAAAAGACGGCAAACCAACCTGCGTGGCCTTAAGTCAAGGCTTGCGAATGCGATCGAATCCAGTCTTTCAAATGCAGAACTGAAGCTACGCAGTGACACGCGCGCGCTGCAGGCAATCAGTCCTCATAATACACTCGCCAGAGGTTACGCTATCGTGCGAAAAAAGTCTGGATCGGTAGTCACCGCGAGTGACCAGGTGGCATCGGGTGAATCGCTCGATGTGCATCTGGCAGGCGGTACTATCGGCGTGGATGTGACGGAATTATCCGGGCACAGCAAGCTAAAAACGTAGTCGACAGAATAGCTTATAGCTGTTTCGCCGATCACAAAAAACATTTGCTCTACTTGCTAATTTTGCGGATTTCTGGTAGAACCGACCGGCTTCGATTTTGGACAAGGTTGGAATTATGGCTGCCAAAAAGAAAACCAATAAAGTGGCGAAGACCGTCGCCAAAACAGGATCTACAAATACGGCCACGGTAAAAGCTCCGGCCGTGAAGAAATCGACCGCGAAAAAGGCATCAGTCAAAAAGACTGCGAGCAAGAAAAAGGTACCGAAAAAAGTGACAATTGCGAAAACCACAATTGACAAAGCAACAAAAAAACCGGCAAAAAAGGTGGCCGCTTCGAAAAAGAAGGCCACTACGCGCAAGGCCACCACAGCGAAACCGCCTATTGCAGGCACAATTCCTGGTGCTGCCACCGGACAATTCAAGACCTTCATCCCGTACAAACTCGCAAAAGGCGAGGAGTACATGACGGAAGAGCAGATGGAACACTTCCGCGCCATTCTGCTGGACTGGAAAGTTTCGCTCATGCAGGAAGTTGACCGCACAGTAGGCCACATGAAAAGTGATGCGACCAACTTCCCGGACCCCAATGACCGCGCCACCCAGGAAGAGGAATTTAGCCTCGAATTGCGCACACGCGATCGTGAACGCAAGCTGATCAAAAAAATTGATGAGTCAATTACTAAACTTGACGATGACGAATACGGCTATTGCGATGGCTGTGGTGTAGAAATCGGCATTCGCCGCCTGGAAGCACGGCCAACCGCCAACATGTGTATTGAATGCAAAACACTTGAAGAAATCCGCGAGAAGCAGATCGCCTGAATTCAAATCGACTGAATTCAACGTTTGTCAGCGGGCACATTGCTACAGCTGTGCCCGGTAACGTTCGTAGCCTCTGGTCGTGACCGTCTACATTGGCCGATTTGCGCCGTCGCCCACCGGACCCTTGCACTTCGGTTCTCTCGTTGCAGCGTTAGCAAGCTGGGCGGATGCCCGCCAACATCATGGACGCTGGTTACTCAGAATTGAAGACATCGATCCGCCACGGGAAATTCCTGGCTCAGCTGATTCGATTGCCAGCGCACTCGCAGCTCACGGACTCGAGTGGGACGGGGACATTGAATACCAGCGAAACCGGTCAACCGGATACGACAATGCACTCCAACAGCTCACTGAAAACAAGCGCATCTATTCATGCACCTGCACCCGAAAAAGATTGCGCGAAGACGCCATCCGGTCTGGACATTCCGCCTACCCCGGCCATTGTCGCTTGCAACATCACTCTGGTGATTATCTACCCGTACGGTTTGTCGTGAGAGATGAGTGTATTCGTTTCGATGACCTGGCCGCAGGGTCGGTCGAGGAAAACGTGTCTCAGTCAATTGGTGACTTTCTGGTCAGACGACGAGGGGGGCTCTACGCCTATCAACTGGCCGTTGTGGTTGACGACGCCTTGCAAGGGGTGAATCACGTGGTTCGGGGAGCTGACTTGCTGGACAACACTGCACGCCAAATCGCACTGCAAGGTGCTCTGGGTTATGAAACCCCGGCCTATCTGCACGTACCACTGGTAGTAGGCGACGACGGTCGAAAACTCTGCAAACAAAACGATGCACCGGCACTTAATCTGGCGGAACCGCTTAAAAATCTGGCCAATGCGTGGAAATTTCTAAATCAGGACCCTGCGGTAAACGGTACCTCCAGTCCCGGTGAATTTTTATCGCAGGCAATTTCAACGTGGCAAAGATCCCGGCTTCACAAACAGAGATCCGGTCCCTTTGAAATTCACAGTAATTAGTTGACCACAGCGGCCGGTCACCATATCTTTCAACAATTCGCCGTAAGCACGGCAGCAAACACAATTCCGGAGCACTGAATGTCAGAATCCAAAACCTATCCGGTTAGCGCCGAAGCGGCTGGCAACGCATGGATCAACGACAAAAAATACAACGAGATGTACTCCCGTTCTGTTGAAAACCCCGATGAATTCTGGGCCGAACAAGCCACCGAATTCATCGACTGGTTCACCCCCTGGGAGACCGTCCAGCAGACAGACTTCCACAAAGCAGATATAAAATGGTTCGAGGGTGCCAGGGTCAATGTCTCACACAATTGCCTGGACAGACATCTAGAAACTCGCGGTGATCAGGTGGCGATTATCTGGGAAGGCGACGATCCCGGCGAACAGCGGAAGATTACGTACCGCGAGTTGCACGCAGAGGTTTGCCAGTTCGCCAGTGCACTCAAAGGGCTGGGAGTCAAAAAAGGCGATCGCATCTGCATTTACATGCCGATGATTCCGGAAGCAGCGGTTGCAATGCTTGCCTCGACCCGCATTGGTGCAGTGCACTCCGTTGTGTTTGGTGGTTTTTCACCAGATGCACTTCGCGATCGTATCAATGACTCCGAGTGTTCGGTTGTGATTACCGCCGATCAGGGCTTGCGCGGCGGAAAGAAGGTAGCGCTAAAAACCAACGCTGACAAAGCCTGTGAAGACACACCCAGCGTACGAAAAATGGTGGTGGTAAAACGCGGTG
Organism: uncultured Granulosicoccaceae bacterium; assembly: GCA_964409275.1. Taxonomy (GTDB): domain Bacteria; phylum Pseudomonadota; class Gammaproteobacteria; order Granulosicoccales; family Granulosicoccaceae. The sequence goes on along the minus strand of CAYPCS010000019.1, from coordinate 63,615 downwards.
GTGAACCCACTGGCTGGAACGACGGACGTGATGTTTGGTATCACGAGATTGTCGAAGCCGGATCGGTAAGTTGTCCTGCGGAAGAAATGGCCGCGGAAGACCCGCTGTTTATATTGTATACGTCGGGGTCCACTGGTAAACCCAAAGGTGTTTTGCACTCTACCGCAGGCTACATTTTATACGCCGCGATGACTCACAAGTACGTCTTTGACTACCATGATGGCGATATATACTGGTGTACAGCAGATGTCGGCTGGGTAACCGGCCACTCCTATATTGTTTACGGGCCGCTGGCCAATGGCGCGACCACATTGATGTTCGAAGGTATACCTACTTACCCCGACGCCGGACGTTTTTGGGAGATTATCGATAAGCATCAGGTAAATACTTTTTACACCGCACCTACTGCACTTCGAGCCTTAATGGCACAGGGCGACGAGCTGGTAAAAAAACACTCGCGAGGAAGCCTGCGCTTGCTCGGCTCGGTAGGCGAACCGATAAATCCGGAAGCCTGGGAGTGGTATCACAAAGTCGTCGGCGACGAACGATGCCCGATTGTCGATACCTGGTGGCAAACCGAAACCGGCGGAATACTGATCACGCCCTTGCCGGGTGCAACTGCTCTCAAGCCGGGCTCCGCCACACGACCCTTTTTTGGTGTCAAACCAGCACTGGTTGATGAACAGGGAAAACTCATTGAGGGTCCTGCGTCAGGAAATCTTGTGATTACGGGTTCCTGGCCGGGTCAGATGCGCTCTGTATACGGGGATCACAACCGCTTTTACGAAACCTATTTTCAAATGTACCCCGGTTACTATTTCACCGGTGATGGTGCTCGAGTCGACGAGGACGGATACTGGTGGATCACCGGGCGGGTTGATGATGTAATCAATGTCTCCGGTCACCGAATGGGCACCGCTGAAGTCGAAAGTGCGCTGGTATTGCACGACCAGGTAGCCGAAGCCGCCGTTGTCGGCTACCCGCATGACATCAAGGGCCAGGGAATATACGCGTACGTTACTCTGATGGTTGGTACCGAGCCCACCGAGGAGTTGCGGGCTGAACTGGTTAAACATGTGCGAAAAGAAATTGGTCCGATCGCAAGCCCCGATGTTATCCAGTGGGCACCGGGTTTACCGAAAACCCGTTCCGGCAAAATAATGCGTCGAATATTGCGCAAGATTGCCGAAAATGAAATAGACAGCCTCGGCGACACATCGACACTGGCCGACCCTGCAGTAGTCGATGATCTGGTAAGTAACCGCGCTGGCAATTCTGCCTAGAGGTTTTTTGTCAGCGAGTTACAGAGCAATTTTATCCGGCGACAGCGTTTTGGTTGTCGCTTGTGCACCGTTAGAAGCTTGCTTCGGTGCACCTGCTATTATCTATAAAACCTGAATTTAAATATGCGCTGGATAAACCGGCTGGAAGAATCTATGCGTGTGGCGGCAGTGAAAAGCAAGTCTAGTGAATGTATTTGACGTAGTGCCAAAGTAGATAAAGAACACTGCAAATAATCAAACCCGCGCTCCACACCACTAGCCACATCTGCTTGCCGTACCTGCCCAGTACCAACAAAACGACGCCAATAAAAAAGGATAGCCCCACGGTAAACGCCAGCATACCGGGAGAAGTTTCGGTGTAGGGCAAGCCGGTTACTTCGTCGACTCGATAGCGTACGCCCGGAGTTATCGTGTTAAGCACAAAGTTAATCACAGGGTTAAATTGTGGCCGATACAATTGGCATCGATGGTTGTGCGTTCGCGGTAGCAATAGTGCCGACGCGAGATTACTTGTCCTCCCCGTTTCCCTGAAATGCCAGCGATGCCGAATTGATGCAATAACGCAAACCGGTTGGCTGCGGACCATCCGGAAAAACATGACCCTGGTGGGCACCACACTGCTTACAGTGTACTTCCGTGCGCGTCATACCCAGAGAGTTGTCGACCGTCTCCTCAATGTTTTCGGTATTTGCTACTTCCCAGAAACTTGGCCACCCGCTTCTTGAATCGTATTTGGCGGCAGAATCGAACAGGTGCGAACCACAAACCACACAATGGTATCGACCTTCGGCCTTATGATCATTGAACTCCCCGGTGAAAGCGCGCTCGGTACCATGCCCCTGGGTCACCTGATATTGCATATCAGTCAGTCGTTCTCGCAGTTCTTTTTCATCAGGCTTTGGCAATGCTCTCTCCTGTCAGGGTCACCTGCCGACATTTTAACGAGAATTAAAGAGATTCGCACAACGAACTGGCAGCTTTCCCCGACTACTGGTTGTCCGAGGTAATAGCAAAGATCCCTGCTTGCTTTTTTTTTCAACAGATTGCACTGTTAAGGCTAAAAAGCCCGGCCACACCGCCCTGATACCTTCATGAACAAACCACCGCCGAAGGACGACCCCCAAAACGACAACCCGGCCGAATTGTTTCGCCAGGCCGTAGGTGAGGTGACACCGGTTAACAATGACCGGGTCGCGCCAACGCGCAAGCCACCTGCACCACGGCCACGGCAATTTGAGCTCGACGAAAAGGCGGTGATGCACGATGCCATGCACGATCCGCGTGACCCGGAAGCCATGGATACCGGGGAGCACCTCGCCTGGGCGAGATCCGGAGTCCAGCGCAGGGTGATGCGCAAGTTGCGCAACGGTTTTTACACTATCCAGGCGGAACTTGATTTGCATGGCCACAACGTCAATCAGGCACGTGAGGCCATGCAACAGTTTATCGCTGATACTACCTGGTCAAAGGGAAGTTGTTGTGTTCGCATTATTCACGGCAAAGGCAGAAAAACACTCACAGACAGCCCTGTTTTAAAACCGTTTACTGCTTCGTGGCTAAGACAACGCAAGGATGTCCTTGCATATACTTCGGCAAAGCCGGCAGACGGGGGAACCGGAGCGCTTTATGTGCTGTTACGCGCTCGCGAGGAAAACCAGCGCTGAAAAACCTGCCAATTGCAACCGGCCAGATTCAGCTAACCATTGTTGGCTTCAAGGAGGCGTCACGTTATTAAAAACCACTGGCAACCTTGCAGATCAGTGAAGCGTCACATTCGCGGCGCGAACCCCTGGATCGTCGCCATGGTCCGCCGATACGATTTCATCGTTGACACCGGAGCTGCCCTCTTCATCTTGCGAGTCACTCGCATCATCGGCATTTGAAATCGCCATTTCAAGCTGCGTATCTATGGTAATGCTGTCGAGGTCAGTGAGTTCGTTCAAAGGCGGTAACTCGTCGATTCGACGCAGATTAAAGTAATCCAGAAACTCTGCGGTAGTGGCGTACATTGCCGGCCGTCCTGGTACTTCTTTGTGTCCCACCACTCGCACCCACTCACGCTCCAGCAGAGTCTTTATGATGTTAGTGCTGACAGACACACCTCTTACATCTTCAATTTCACTGCGAGTGATTGGCTGGCGGTAGGCGATCAAGGCGAGCGTTTCAAGCAGAGCCCGTGTATAGCGTGGCGGACGCTCTTCAAACAGCCGCGAAATCCACGGTGATACGTCCTGATCAATTTGCACCCGAAAACCGCTGGCAACTTCCACAATGCTCACACCGCGAGCTGCGTATTCTTCCTGCAAATCCACAAGCGCATCGCTGACTTGTGAGCGCTCCACCTTTTCATCCTCGCCTCTAAAGAGCTTGTGCAGCTGCACCAGAGTGAGTGGTTTGTCCACAGCCATCAATGCCGCTTCGACGATTTTTTTTATTTGCTGTTTATCCACTGCCTTATGCCTTTATTTTTTACCAGTGTCTGCCAGTGCTGATTACTGCTAGCGCCAATTTCACTATCGATAGTCTTCATCCGGATCGTTATCGCGCTCAATCTCCTTGTCATACTCCGACTGTCGGCGGGCTCTTTCCTCTGCAACGGCTTCAGTGACGGGCCTGATAAAAATAGGCCCAAGGGGTCTGAGCTGAACTATTTCAAGCAGCGATTCTTTGCACAACTCCAGCATCGCCAGAAAGGTCACCACACAACCGGCTCGTCCTTCCTCAACGGTAAACAACGATACAAATTCAACTTCTCCACGCTCTTGCAACGTTGCCAGCAAGTTGGACATTCGCTCTCTTACCGACAGGAATTCACGCTGCACGTTGTGGTGTTGATGTAACTTCGCACGCATAACGACGCTGCGGAAAGCGCCGAGCATTTCTTCGAGGGTTATGTCCGGTAAGGGCTGCCGATTCTCCAGTTCCGGTAATCCCGCGCCCGCCTCGAACACATCGCGCTCCATGCGCGACAGGCTATCGAGGTCTTCAGCTGCTTTTTTAAACTGCTCGTAGGCCTGCAAACGTCGAATTAACTCAGCGCGAGGATCGTCTTCGTCCTCGTCTTCCTCTGGCCGGGGCAGTAGCAAGCGAGATTTGATCTCGGCGAGCATTGCTGCCATTACCAGGTACTCTGCCGCCAGTTCAACGCGCATCATTTCCATCACCGCGATGTACTGCATGTATTGCTCGGTAACTGCAGCAACGGGGATATCGAGGATGTCCAGATTCTGGCGCTTGATCAGGTACAGCAGCAGGTCCAGAGGGCCTTCGAACGTTTCCAGAAAAACTTCGAGCGCATCCGGCGGGATATATAGATCTTTGGGGGTATCGGCGTATGGCTCGCCGAGCACCACAGCAACCGGAATTTGCATATCCAATTGCTGGTTAGCAACCTCCGGTTCATTCTCTGCCATCGACGTATGTACCTTGAAAACGCTAGTTTATTTGCTGGTGTCAACTACTGCAGCAAACTTGTGTCACCTTTTCCTTCTCGTATAACTTCCACTTCCTGACCGGCGAGCGATATCACCGAGGTTTCCTCCAGACCGCAGGCGCCGCCGTCTATGACCAAATCAATTCGGGCCTGAAATCGCTGGCTGATTTCGTAGGCGTCATTAAGCGGGAAAGGCTCATCCGGCATTAACAGGGTGGTGCTCATCATTGGTTCGCCAAGTTCCGCCAGCAATGCCTGCACAATGGTATGGTCTGGCACCCGGATACCTATTGATTTTCGCTTCGGATGGAGAAATCTCCTCGGGACTTCGTTGGTACTCTTTAAGATGAAGGTATACGGTCCCGGCGTAAGTGTTTTTAACAATCGATAGTTGCGGTTATCAACCCTTGCGTAGACGGCAATGGACGAAAGATCAGCACACATCAGAGACATGTGGTGGCCTTTATCCAGACTTCTCAACCGGTAGATTCTTTCTACTCCCTGCTTATTGTCCAGAAGGCAACCGAACGCGTAACACGAATCAGTAGGATAGGCGATTACCCCACCCCCTTGCAGTACTTTTGCAGCCTGACCAATCAGCCTGGGCTGCGGATTGTCAGGATGAATTTCGAAATATTGACTCATGGGGTTTATCTAATCGCCAGCCGGACGACTTCGCCGACGCAAATCACGCGTGCTCTCTCTGATCAACTGTTACACTATTGAGTTCAGCCACGTCTATTATATCCGGCAATTTCAATACTGGACGGGACAGGCAGGGTGGACAAGGCATCAATCTACTGCTTTGTACGCCAGAATTCCGGGCTATTTCTCTAATTTTGATTGATCCCCGGACTGACCAGACAGCTGCCACGAAGTTTGCCAGGGCAAAAGGAAGAACGATTGCGATCCTCCCGGCAGGTCAGTGTGCACGTTTTCAGCTGAGCTTCTACAATACATGTAATTGCACCGGACTACGCAATGAAATTCCTGTTTGATTTTTTCCCGCTGGCGCTATTCCTGGTCGCCTACAAATTTAGCGATATTTACACCGCGACAATCGTGATTATTGTCGCGTCGATAATCCAGGTGTTCATCCACTGGCTTATCCACCGTCGCTTTGAAAAGATGCACGTCGTCTCGCTGGCGCTCTTCATCGTGCTAGGCGGCATGACTCTGTATCTGCGGGACAAACGTTTCATTATGTGGAAACCCACTATAGTTAACTGGCTGTTTGCTGCGGCCTTTCTGCTCACTGCTTTCATCGGCGAAAAACCACTGATTCAGCGCATGCTCGGCGGCCAGATCAATATGGCCAACAACGTGTGGCGCAATCTAAACGGAGCATGGATCGGTTTTTTCATCATCGCCGGGTTGATAAACCTGTTCTACGCGCAGCGCTACATCGCAGCGCAAGATAACCTGACCGATGCGGTTCCGGAAATTTCATCCGAACAACTGGCGGATCTGGATTGCGAAACAGACTTTACAGATGAACAAAAAAAACTGTGTCAAATTGCGAGCGACAAGGAAAAAACCTGGGTTACGGTCAAGGTTTTTGGCTTAATGGGCCTCACTTTGTTGTTTATTGTTGGCCAGAGTATCTATCTTATGCGACACATAAAAGAAGAGCCTTCAGAAGAAGAGGCGAACGAGAATAAAACCGACACGCTTGAAGGTTGACAAACCTTTCACCTACTCCCCCCGATAAACACTAACCCAGGTATCGTAATGTCAGATAAAACACTACGCCCGCTGGTCAGCGCAACTGCAATCGCCATTTGCCTGACTGGATCACTATCCTACGCTCAAACCACCGAGACCCCGCTGGCAACCGTCAATGGCGAAACCATTTCGGTAATGGACAGGGACACGCAAAAGGAACAGTTTATTGCGCGCGGCCAAAACGCTACCGATGATCAGGTTCTCGATGAACTGGTCAGTCTCGAACTGATGCGTCAGGAGGCCATTAAGCAGGGTCTCGACAAATCTGAAAAGATGGCCTCCGAGATGAAAATAATGCGCTCCCGGGTACTGGCGAACGCGCTACTCACCAAATACACCGCCGATATCGATATGAGCGATGAGGCACTCAAGGTTGAGTACGAAAAGCAAATATCGATGGCCGATGCGAAAGAGTTTCAGGCCAGCCATATACTGGTTGACGATGAAGCGAAGGCCATAGAGATCATTACCGAGCTGGACGACGGGGCCGACTTTGCCGAGTCTGCAAAAAAATATTCAACCGGACCGTCTGGCCCAAATGGTGGTGATCTTGGCTGGTTCGACGCCGGCGCGATGGTGCCGGAGTTTTCCTCGGCAGTTGCCGCAATGGAAGCCGGAAAATACAGCGCCGCGCCGGTTAAGACCCAGTTCGGCTGGCATATAATAAAGCTGGTTGATAGCCGCGCCAAAAACCCGCAACCGTTCGATACCGTCAAGGATCAGATTCGCAACGTGCTGCTACGTACAAAGGTTGAGGAATTCGTGAAATCCCTGCACGACGCCGCAAGCATTGAAAAGTAACAACGGAGAATAACGGGCAGGGGTTGTTTTACAAGGTGGTGGAAACTTTGAGACAACCCCTGCCAGATTGCGATCGGATGCAGAGTGCCAATTGCAAACTTAACCGTTGTTGCAGATAAGATCCAGCCCGTATCGCAAATCGGCTTTTATGTCATCAACCGCCTCAAGCCCGGCCGCAACCCGCAGCAGCGAGGGTCCAATACCCGCCTCAATTCGATCGCGCTCCGACAATCGGCCATGAGTGGTCGACGCCGGATGGGTAATCGTCGACTTGGCATCCCCCAGATTGGCAGTGATCGAAAGTAGTTGTGTACTGTCGATTACCCGCCAGGCTTCTTCACGACTGTCGCCAACGACCTCAAAGGAAACGATGCCGCCAAAAGCACTCTGCTGCTTTTTACACAGTTGATGTTGAGGATGTTCTGGCAAGCCGGGATAGTACACCTTGCTAACCGCCGGATGGGTATCGAGCCATTTTGCAATTTCAAAAGCACTCTCACAGTGGCGCTGCATACGTAAATCGAGTGTTTCAAGCCCCTTTAAAAATACCCAGGCATTGAACGGGCTCATCGTCGGACCGGCTGTGCGCAAGAAGCCCAGTATATCTTCACCAACACGCTTCCTGTCACCGACCACTGCTCCGCCGACGCAACGTCCCTGCCCGTCAATAAATTTTGTTGCAGAGTGAATGACCAGATGCGCTCCGAGTTCAAACGGTTTCTGCAATGCCGGGGTACAAAAGCAGTTATCGACAACCAGCAACGCGTTATGGCGATTCGCAAGCTCGGCCAGTGCACTAATGTCGGCCAGTTTGGTTAGCGGGTTCGACGGTGTTTCAACAAACAACATACGGGTTTCAGGTTGAATTTTGTCAGCCCAGTCAGAGAGGCTGTCAATTTGTGCGAAGCTGACCGGATTACCCATTCGGGTTAAATACTTTCTGAAAAATTGTGAGGTCGAACCAAACAAACCTGTGGATGCAACCACATGATCGCCTGCAGATAAAAGCGCAACACAGGTGGCCATAATGGCCGCCATGCCAGAGGCAGTCGCGATGCAGGATTCCGCTCCTTCCAGCGCCGCGAGGCGTTCTTCAAAACAGCGCACGGTAGGATTGGTAAACCGCGAATAGACATTACCAGGCTGGTTATTTTGAAAACGCGCAGCGGCCTGCTCTGCATTGTCAAACACAAAACTTGAACTCGTGAATATTGCTTCTGCGTTTTCGCCTTCGTTGCTTCTGCGATGTCCCGCACGCACGGCGGCGGTGGCGAACTCGCTATCGGACCAGTCTGGACTTGTCATGTGCTACCTGCAAAATTTAAATGATGAACAAAAGAAGCGCTTGCAGGCAATTGGAACAAGCCGGGTTGTCGATCATCAACATTTAAGGGTTGCAGATGAAAGGCCCTTTACCGCGTGAAAAATCAGGCAACGATTAGCCTTACGGTATCAGTCAGCGGGCCGTAGCTCGCTTTAGCTGTATTTTTCAAGCGCCCGCAAGCTGGATCAAATCGGCGCTGGCCACAATTATGCACCATGGCGGGACACTGTCAATATCCAGGTTAATTCACGGCGATAGCTTCAAACCGGTGCCCCGAGCCAGTGCGAGTGTGCAGATGCAACAGGAGCCTGTCAGGGTGAATGTGCCCGCAGGTTGTGAATCGGCACTGATTTGCGCCGCAAAATCCTGTTGGAAGAACCCTCAACCCAGACGGTGCTGGCAAATAAAAACAGCAGTGCCGGGTTCCACCAGATCAAACAGCGCAATTACTTCATCATTACGCATCCTGATACAACCCATAGAGACCGCACTGCCAATCAGATGTTCCTGTGCAGTGCCGTGGATATAGATGTACCTTGACCGGCTATCGACTTGCCCGCCCTGGTTGTAACCCGGTTGCATTCCCTGCAACCACAATATGCGGCTGGTGATCAGATCACCTTCCGGCAGACTTAAATCAGTGGCGACATCGCCTGCAACACGACCCTTAAAAACGGTACCAGGCGACGCGTCAGCCCCTATTTTTTCATCGATCCGATGCCAGCCAAGTGGCGTACACCCTGTACCGTTTCTACAGCCTGCCCCGCGCAGAGACGTTGATACCTTGTATTGCCGATCCTGACGACCGCCTATAAACACACGCAAAAGTTGAGAGCCTATTTCGACAACCAGCAATTGCCGGTCGCATACCTCGTCGACGTTTGCTAGTACTTCATCCATAGAGTGAGGGGTTTTTACTGATCTCAATCCAGGGTTCGTTGCAAAAACTCTCTGTTGCTCACGCTGCAAATCGCTAATCGTGAACACTACTCCATCCCGACATCAACAAACACCCCTTCTACCTCGGTATCTTCATTTGCATCAGCTCGGCGCGATTCAAGCCATCTCAGATATTTCTGATCAACATCTCCAGTGACGTAGTGCCCGCTAAAACAACTGGTTTCAAATTCATCGAGGTGCGGATTACCTTCGCGTACCGCATCAATCAGATCTGCCAGATCCTGATAGATTAGCCCGTCTGCTCCAATGGCACTGCAAACCTGCTCGACACTTCGATCATGGGCAATCAATTCATTGGCAGCCGGCATATCTATACCGTATACATTGGGATAAATTACCGGTGGTGCTGCGGATGCCATGTATACTTTTTTTGCACCGGCCTCGCGGGCCATTTGTACAATTTGCTCGGAGGTCGTACCGCGAACAATCGAATCGTCCACCAGAAGTACGTTTAAGCCACGAAACTCCGACTCAATTGGATTGAGTTTCTGACGCACCGATTTTCGCCGCAAGGTCTGTCCGGGCATGATGAACGTTCTCCCGATATAACGGTTCTTCACAAAGCCTTCACGATAGGTGATGTTCAGATTCATTGCCAGTTCAAGTGCCGAGGTGCGCGCCGTATCCGGAATCGGGATGACAACATCAATATCGTGCTCCGGCCATTGCCGGCGAATCCTGGTGGCGAGCTTTTCACCCATTTTTAAACGCGACGTATAAACGGAGACATTGTCGATCACTGAATCGGGCCGGGCAAAATATACGTATTCAAAAATGCAGGGGGTCAGTCTTACCTTTCCGGCACACTGCCGGCTGTGCATATCTCCTTTTTTTCCAATGTAGATTGCCTCACCCGGTGCGATATCCCGCACGGGTTCAAATCCCAAACCGGTCAGCGCTACGCTCTCCGAGGCCACTATATATTCGGGTCCCTGCGCTGACTCGCGTTTACCAAGAATAACCGGACGAATACCGTACGGATCTCTGAAAGCCAGCACCCCTCTACCAACCAGCATCGCGATGACGGCGTAGCTGCCTTTGCACCGCTCGTGCACGGCAGCCACTGCCTGAAACAGATGATCCGGTTGAAATTTGCTCGACCGGGCAGCACTTTGCAGCTCGTGGGCAAACACGTTAAGCAAAACTTCGCTGTCGGAGCGGGTGTTGATATGCCTGCGGTCGGTGCGGTATAGCTCGCTTTGCAATTCTTCTGCATTGGTGAGATTGCCGTTGTGAGTAAGCACAATGCCAAACGGCGAATTCACATAAAAGGGCTGGGCTTCGGCAGACACCTTCGAGCTACCCGCTGTCGGATAACGCAGGTGGCCTACACCCATATTGCCGCGCAATCGCAACATATGTTCTGTGCGAAAAACCTCGGTAACCAGACCCGGCGCTTTGCGAACGAACAGCTTGCGATCTTCGCAGGTAGCAATACCGGCAGCGTCCTGCCCGCGGTGCTGCAATAGTGCCAATCCATCGTAAAGCTGGTGGTTTACCGATTCACGGCCGACTATGCCGATTATCCCGCACATTTACCTGTAGCCTGCATTAAAGACAACGCAAATTGTAAACGGTTTACAGGTGACTTGTTCGCCTGTCTACATCGCTGTGTGGCTTGCCGGAGTGAAAGGCACTACAAGGATTTGATTTTAAACCACTTGGCAAAACTTGCCGGTAGCCGATTGTGAATCATATTTGAAATTTTCAACACAGGGGGCAACAGCTTTGATTCGTTCCACAAGCGCTCTTTTGGAATGGCCGGATTTGACGTCCCTATCAGAGCGACGACCGCTACGATAAGAACACCTCGAGCAAGGCCCAAAATCACGCCCATCAGTCGATCAGCAAACCCTAAACTTACCGCACCGACAATTTTTCGGATCATAAAACTGATTATTGCGCAAAAAAACAACGCACCGAAGAATAAAACACCGGCACTGATAACCCAGCGTGCGGAGGGGCTTTCGACGCTTTCGGGCAGAAACGCACTGAACTGTTCCGTATAGTGAAACGGCAATATGAACGCGATGGCCCACGTGGCCAGTGACAGCAACTCGCTGGTAAATCCCCTGAACAGACTTACCACGCCGGAAAACGCAACTACAGCGATGATGACGATGTCCAGCGGGGTGAAAGTCATTAATCAATTCTCTGCGTCATACGCGGTATTGTAGCAGTACAAAAAGAGTGTGCCAGTTCAAGCCTGACTATTACAGGGGACGATATTACCGCGGTTGTGTTGTCTGCGCGCGACGCAGAATACCTTGAGCTAATTGCGCTTCACCATAATACTTTCAACCCGATAGGTACGGTCAATCCGGTTTTTCAGATCGAGGGCATCTATCTGGTTTGCAAGCGGACCGACGAACACCCGGTAGATAGGCCTCTGCCTGCCATCAATTCGGTTCACAAATGCGGAAAGGCTTTCTTTATCAAGCCTGTTCAACAACTTACGTGCATTTTCAGACTTTATAAAACTGGCTACCTGAATATTCCATCCCACTGGTATCTGGGTGGATTCTGCATCAGTATTGGTTGCCAGCGTCACCTCTGTGGCTCTGCTGACACTACCCGCTGACGCCGCAGACCTGGCGGGTTCCGGATCAGTCTCAACACTTGCCGTCGGTGCGCCACTCTGAAATGACGCCTCGGTGGTTGCGGGGACAGCAACTGCCACCTCTTCGATGTCGCCAGTTGAAGCTGGAGCCGGAAGCGGTTGACGGGAGGAGAAAGAACGCTCTGGCACAGGCCTTTCCGGCTCAACCGGTAGTGACTCGGCATAGTCATACTCGTGCTGTGAACCCGCGCCGTCCAGTACAAAAGGCAGCACAATTACAGCGATCGCCAACAACACCGCCGCGCCGATTAGTCGCGCGAGTAGTTGCTCATCCTTATATTCTTTGCGTCCCTCAACCACTAGCGGCATCCCGCTCATTTATATCGCTCACTGTTTTAACCGCCTTATCAACCGACATTGACTGCACTCTGTCGGACAACCTCAAAGCGAGCCTTCTTCGGTCACGAACTGTGTGTCAGTTTCAATATATTCCACTACCGGCCCAACCACGTGAAATGAACCAAACACAACCACTCGATACCTGCCGCCAGATTGTGCAACAGCCGCATCAAATGCCTGAATTACCGAAGCGAAAACATGACGCTCGCCGACGCCCACAAGTTCCTGTATTTTTTCCGCTCGCATCGCTCGCGGATAATCAATTTGCGCCAGACACCAAATATCAATTGTGGAACGCAAGCACTCTACAATTGCACCACAATCCTTGTCTTGCATACAACCGAATACAGCAATAACCGGCTCCGCCTCGCTGGCAAGATACCCGGCGAGTAGCGACGCCGCCTGCTGATTGTGCGCTACATCCAGCAACACCGACACCGAACGAAACACTGCATGCTGCATGCGACCCGTAATCGTCACACCCCGCAACGCTTTTTGCACAGCTGTCTCAGGCACTGCATCACCCAGATACTGCTCGCAGGCACAAATAGCGACGGCTGCATTTTGCACGGCCCATTGGCCTGGAATAGCCGGCAACGGCAGCGACGGCAGATTGCCCAGGCCGTAGTAGCAAAACCGACCTGAATCACTCGCGGTGACACCAAAATGTTCGCCGCTTTGCAAAAGTTTCGCACCGACATCGTTTGCCGCGCTCGCTATGCTTGCCGGCGGGTTGAGATCGCCGCATATCAGCGGGCAGCCGCGACGCGCCACCCCGGCTTTTTCAAACCCGATGGCTTCTCTGTTATCGCCCAGCCAATCAATATGATCAATTCCTATGGAACTAATGCACGCCAATTCGCTGTCCCAGGCGTTAACCGCGTCCAACCGACCGCCAAGGCCCACTTCAAGTACTGCCACGTCTATGTTGCGCTGACTAAAGCAATAGATTGCCGCAAGTGTGGTGAATTCAAAGTAGGTTAATGCGACCGCACCACGTGATTGCTCAATATGGTCAAACGCAGCACAAAGCCCGGCATCCTCAACACTGCAGCCGTCGATGACTATGCGCTCGTTAAAATTAATAAAGTGCGGCGAGGTATAAACACCAACCGACAGGTTCAGGTTGCCAAGAATACGGGAAATATAGGCAACGGTTGATCCTTTACCGTTGGTACCAGCAACTGTGATTATTTTAAATGACGGGTGCGCCAAACCCGCAGACCGCGCCACCTCCTCGATACGATCAAGGCCGAGCTTCATCTTGTCGGGCTGCATTTTTTCCAGACGTTGCAACCACTCAGCGAGTGAGTTAGTCACTGACGGATTCCATCGGGGGAGCAAAGTGATCTACAGGTGTTTGCCGGCCAGTAAGCTGTGCGATCAATTGTGCCAGCTTGTCCCTCATCTCGCGGCGATCAACAATCATGTCAATAGCCCCGTGATCAAGTAAGAACTCAGAACGCTGAAAGCCTGATGGAAGCGTTTCGCCGACAGTTTGCTCGATGACTCGAGGCCCGGCAAAACCGATAAGCGCACGCGGTTCGGCAATAATTAAATCACCAAGCATTGCTGAACTTGCCGAGACACCGCCCATTGTCGGATCGGTAAGCACCGAAATATAGGGTACGCCGTGTTTTGCCAGGCGAGCCAGCGCCGCGCTGGTTTTAGCCATCTGAAAAAGAGAAAGCAGCGCTTCCTGCATACGCGCCCCGCCCGATGCCGAAAAACAAACCAGTGCTGCATTGTGCTGTAAGGATGTCTCGGTAGCGCGGACAAATTTCTCGCCAACTACCGATCCCATTGAGCCCCCCATAAATTCAAACTCAAAAGCAATGCTCACTACCGGAATTCCTTTTATGCCACCGTGAATAGCCACCAGCGCATCTTTCTCTTCACTGTTTTTTGCGGCTTGCGTCAGCCTGTCCCTGTATTTTTTATTGTCGCGAAACTTTAAATGATCGACCGATTCAAGTGCCGCGCCGATCTCGGTCCTCGGATCTACATCCAGCAATTTCCCAAGACGCTCGCGCGCACCAATACGGCGATGATGACCACACCGCGGACAAACATTATAGTTGCGATCCAGATCAGCCCCGTAAAGTACATTGGTGCAGCTATCGCACTTCACCCACAAGCCTTCCGGCACCGAGCCACGATTGCGACTGTCAGTTCGCACCCGCGACGGCATTAATTTATCAAACCAGCTCATCAGTCCTACCGCGCTTTTTCTATTCCGCCTGCGAAGAATTCAGCCACCTGTCCGCGGCGTGAACCTCGTTGATAAAGCGGCGCATTAGATTGTGGTCTTTTTTACCCTTCTGTGATTCCACCCCGCTGCTGACATCGACCGCCGCCGGGCGCACCTGCTTCACGGCATTCGCCACGTTATCCACCTCGAGCCCTCCCGCCAAAACCAGCGGGGCCGCCAGTTCACCGGGCACCAGCGACCAGTCGAATGCCTTACCGCTGCCGCCAGCCGCACCGGCGGCATTACTGTCGAGCAGAAACCCTCGCGCCATTTCATATTGCCGGCAATACGATTGCACATTGCCTGTCGATTTCATGGATACCGATTTTATATACGGACGATTGAATGACTCACAAAACTCTGGTGATTCCGTGCCGTGAAACTGCAATAGCGAGATTGGTAGCTTCGCGAGCACTTCATCAATAACATCGGCTTCGGCATTTAAAAAAAGCGCTGTCAACGTGACGAATGGCGGCAAACCCGTAACGATAGCCCGAGCCTGCTCGACGCTGACATTTCTGGAACTGGGCGGATAGAAAACCAGACCGAGCGAATCCACTCCAAGATCAGCTGCAAACCGGGCGTCAGCTGCGTTGGTAAATCCGCAGATTTTTATTCTGGTTTTCGGAGCAGTTGTTGTCGTCATCGGCCCAACCTTATCATATGCCAGACTCCAAAACGGGTATCGTCCCTAAAGCGTCGGAGCTGTCAGACAAGCTCGCTAGCCCAATTCCATCGGCAGATTATCGCGCCAGTCCGGTATCCGAAATCGCGGCGCATAGCGCGGTCCCATGAAGTATAGACCGCAAGCAACGGCTGTCGCCCCGGCCAGTTTGCGATCACGTGAAACCAGTACATGATTCATCCAGTCAACAGATTCCTGACCGGTACCAACGCGCACGAGGCTCCCGACTATTATACGAACCATATTGTGCAAGAACGCGTTACCGGATACCTGGATAGTGACCCAGTCATTTTTTCTCTGAATCGACACTGAAAATATTTCTCGTCTCGCATGCCTGGCCTGACAACCGGCAGCTCTGAAGGCTGAAAAGTCGTGTTCACCTACCAGACACCGGGCAGCATTGTTCATGGCATCAGTATCAAGCCGCGGGTATACGATAGCAACTCTCTGGTAAAACAACGCAGACCGCGATTGGCGATTTAGAATCAGGTATCGATAGGTTCGGTGATTGGCATCGTAACGGGAATGGAAATCGTCACTAACAGGTATAGCCGAACGCACCGCGATGTCGGTCGGCAGATGGGAGTTTACTCCCATTACCCAGGCTTTCAGGTCACGCTGTCGATCCGATTCAAAATGCGCACATTGCTGCCACGCATGTACTCCGGCATCGGTGCGTCCCGATGCCGTCAGCACGATGTTTTCGTCTGCTACCACGCCTAACGCGCGTTCCAGTTGCTCTTGTACAGACATACAGTGTTTCTGGCGCTGCCAGCCACTGTAGTTGCTGCCGTCATACTCTATGGCCAGTGCGATTTTAGTCATCGTCTGCGTCGAGTGCGCCGCAAGTTAGCGGCACAGCACAGGGTGCATTAGTTAGGAGGAGCACAAACGTGGGCTTTTACGATCATTTACGACGCACAGTTTTCCGATGGTTAAGGAGTAACAATAGTCATCGATAAAAAAACAACTTCATGTATAAGGCTTGCAAAAACCGGTTTCGGTTGCAGAGCATAACCCTGTTTACTCTGCAGAGAAACACTCACCACCTCGTCAATTTCCAATCAGGCAAAAAAAAGGCGCCCACCGGACGCCTTGTATTCTATAACCGCTTTCGTTGCACCATTACTGTATCCAGCTATCAGTGCTTAAAAAGTACCCGGATCACCTAGCTGAGGCTTCGCAACAACTCGCCGGCTTCCGCCTTTTGGGCCGCGTTGCCGTTCTCGGCGATATCACGAAGCGCGCTTGCAGCACTGTCGTTGTCTCCCATGTCAATGTAAGCCTTGGCCAAATCGAGCATTGTCTCCATTTCACTTGTATTGTCGACCCCGTCCGCAAAATCATCGACTGATAAATCAGACTCCAGTCCGCTACGAACACTGGATGTCACGTCTCCGAGAGAATTCAGATCGGCATCGTCCAGCGTCAGGTTATCCAGGGTGGAATCTACATCCGGGTTGGTCAAATCGAGCGCTCCCAAATCCAGTCCGGACATCTCGTCGCCGGCCAGTTCCTCCAGATTCAGAGTACCATCGTCATCCAGCGAGGCCAGGTCAACTTCATCGAGGGTGACATCACCGATGTCATCGATGTTGTCGAGGCTTTCGCCAAAATCTCCGGTCGCCTCCAGCTCGGATACACTGAATTCAGAGCCAGGGTCGAGCGTGTCGTTAGCATCAGGCGCTACCGTAGTACCGGCACGTTCGTTGATGCTATCGAGCGCTGCACCAATTCCACCCGCCGCGACGCCACCGGTTGAGGTTGCATTGCCACCTTCACCTGGAATATCGTCCATTGCGGTTACTCGTGAAAAAGACTCATCACTGGAGTCAAGTTCTCTGCCCATCTCGGCAACGCGAGCCCAGTCAGGCGAACCACCAAAGCGATCCTGGAAAGTCGCCGCAGCATATTTAAACCCCTGCTCGTTTTTCTGGTCGTGGTAATTTTCCAGCAACTTGAGGTGATATTCCTCGTTGTCCGGAGACCGTTCGATTGCCGTTTTCAGCAAATCTTCCGCCTGCCCGTGCAAGCCATAGCGAAGATAAACCTCGGCTTCGGTGATGGTATCGTCGAGCATCATGCCGTCTTCCATCGGCTCTGCATCGCTTAGTGCAAATCTGGCAGTTTCCTCCTGAGGCTGGTTTTCGACAGCAGGATCATTTGAGGCAGTTTTCTTCGCTACCGCCGCTCCTGTGCCGACGGCAGCCGCTGTTGCAACAGTACGCGCAGCGGTACCCGGCGACGACGGTTGATCATCATCGTAAGGATTCTGGCGTCGACTCGATTCTGCCCGGCGCATGGCAGCACCCGATTCGGCCGAGTCCAGATCTATATCCTCTTTTTCCCGGGCCGAACCGCCACGGCGACGCATCGCCCAGGCACCCAACAACCCTAACAGAGCGATACCACCCCCCGTAGCAAGCACCTTCTGGCGATCGCCCAGTTCTTCCTGCAAAGGCGCAATTGCGAGAAGGCCGGATGCTGCGGCAGCACCGGTACCCGCGAGCCCGGTGATGATGCTCTCGGATTCGTTGTTGGCTTCGGTGGCAGCCATCGTCGTGGTTTCAGCTTCGGTATCAACCCTGGCTACCACTATGTCGGTCTCGGCAGCTTGCGTGCTTTCAGCCAGATTGGCAGACGCTTCCGCCTGCAACTGCGCCAGTCGATCCTTGACCCGATTAGATTCCTCTTCCACGCGCATCTTCTCGGCCTGAGCTTCGACCTGAAGACGCTCCTGCTCTGCCGCTACCTTGCGGGCCTCGGCAGCTTCTTCCTGCAACTCTGTCTTATCGGCTTCAGCCTCTGCGAGCAGGCGGGTTTTATCCGCCTCCGCTTCTGCAAGCAGGCGTGTTTTTTCCTGCTCCAGATCGGCTAGTCTGACCCGCATGGCTTCGCTTTCGGCAGCGAGCTTCGCTCGTTCGGCTTCAGCTTCAGCAATCAGGCGCTCTTTTTCAGCTTGTGCCTCGGTAGCAATTCGGTCTCGCTCCGCAGCGGCATCGGCAGTGATTCGGCTTTTTTCATCATCGAGCTCAGCCATAATGCGTTCGCGTTCGGCTTTTGCCTGCGCAAGCAACTCGGCCTTCTCGGCTTCGGCCTGACGCACCAGTTCTATCTTGTCATTTTGCGCCGACTCCTCGAGCAGCTTTTTTTCCTCCTGCAGAGCGGCGAGTTGCGCGCGGATCGTGTCTTCCTCGGTGGCCAGCCTCACACTCTGCGCCGCTGCCTCTGCAGAGGCCAGGTTCTTGTCTGCATCGGCCTGCTCGTCAACCCGGTTCTGGGCATTTGATGCATCGGATGATATTTTCTCCTGAAGCTCACTGAGGCGAGTCTGCATTGCGTCTTTTTCGCTTTGCGCCTGCGCCAGCATTCGAGCTTTATCTTCAGCATCAGCTGCTGCTTCAGTGGTATCGGTTTTTGCCGTGGTCAACTCGTCTTGCAGATTGCTCAGCTCGCTTTCGCGCAGCGTAATCAATCGCTTCATTTTAGACATACTGTCTTCGAGTTCATTTACCCGGCCGCGCAACTCATCGCGTTGCATAGACTCGGAGGCGAGCTCTTCCTGAGCCAGTTGCATGCGTCGGTTTACCTCTTCGAGGTTACGCGTTAAATCGGCTCCCGAAGTAGCTTCGTCAGTCGTCGGTGTTCCGCTACTGCTCGCATCTTCGTCGACGCCCACAATGGTCAGGGGCTGTTCTGGTGGTTGTTCTGGTGGTTGTTCTGGCACGGCATCTAATGATGAAGATCCGGTGACATTTGAAGCGTCGCTGCCTTCGACTTGTTCCCGCACCATTGCCAGTGCTTCCGGCTTTGATCGACCCGCCAGCATGTCAGAGGTCGGCATAGTCAGAACCGCTCCGTTACGCATTTGGTTCATGTCTCCGTCGACAAACGCGGATTCATTAAGCTCTAGCAACGCAACCATCATTTGTTGCGTTGACACGCCCTCCGGCTTGTTAGCGTTGGCGATACTCCACAGTGTGTCTTGCGAACCGACGACATACTCTGATCGGTCAGTGCCGGATACAGGTTCGGCTAGCACAGATTCAACTAACGGTTCAATCGCAGATTCATTCAGCTCAACAACCACACCTTCACTGGTCAGATCTTCACTAACCAGTACTTCACCCAGATCTTCAGAGGCCAGATTAATGTTGACAGAACCATCGGAAACCAACTCCGGTGTTGACCCCGTCGCTGCGTTTTGGGCAAGCGCTGGAAGCTCACCGCTCAGATCAATCTCTTCACCAAAACTCAGCGACTGAATATCGAGCGCCGATGCCTCGTCGTTCTCTGAAATTAATAAATCGACAACACTTGAGTCAGCGGCACCCGAGCTCTGCGGCAACGGCAGCTGGTCGGTCTGTACAAATTCCCGTGGCGTCAATTCATCGAGGCTAACGTCAAGCCCCTCAGCTACCTCGTTTGAGGCAGAAACCACATCGGACCCGGATGAAGTAAGCAGTGACGATGCGGCCGAGCCGGTTGCGACAGCACCGGAATTTACCAGCCCATCCAGAGGTACAAGCTCGCCATTGTCATCATCCGTTGAAAAGCTGTTTTCGACAAAACTGGCCACCGGCAATTCTTCTGCCGGTGCAGAATCAAGTGTTGCCAGAGCGACGACCTCTCCACCGTCGCCAAAAGCACCTTCGGTGCCGGAGTCAGTAGTGCCGGTTCCACGAACCTGCTCAATGTATACTTCGGGTTCAGCCACAAGTGCAGACGCGGGCGCGGACGCGAAACCGGTGTCGACGGCAAAATCTGTCGTTGCTACAGGGCCGGTAGAATTGGTGTTATCAGTGATTCCATCGAGACTAACAACCTCGGATGCAGCCTCGCTCAGATCAACAACCTCACCTGTGACATCTATCTCGGTCGAGAGATCAATCGAATCACCTGCCTCTTCTGCGTCGGAGACAACCAGCGCCGAGGGTATTGAATCACCCGAAGAACTGGAGGCGCTGAACACAGGCGGGTCAAGCAGCACTGTATATTCACGAACCATTACTCCGCCCTGCGCTGATTCAACTTCCACCAGGAAGTTCAGGAACGGTTCAAGCACTGGCACCGAGCTTGTAATCTTAACTACCGGATCGGCCCCTGACCTGTTATCAACATCAAACTGCAATGAAGAAAGAATAGGAAGTTGATCAAGCCCCGCTCGCTCGAAGGCTGATGGCGGAGCGAGTCGCACCACAAGGTCTTCGAGTTCGCCTTGAGTGGCAGAAAGTATTGTTATTTCTGCATCCAGCGCCTGATTGAGAGCGGAAAACATTTCCAGCTCACCCAGTCCCAACGCGTTTGATTTGGCAGAAAGTGTTGCCAGCCCCATGCTGACAGCTGCTGCAATAGCTAGTTTACGCACAATTATTCGATCTCTGTGTTTTATGCCCAGGGCTTTGTCAGATCGGGGGATGAAGTTCGTCGTTCACCAGATCGCCGCGTTTGCGGAAACCGCGCAGCGAAAAACCAGCGAAGCTTTGATACACCCGACGTAACTATCCTTATTATAGTCTTTTTTGTAGGGTTCAACGATGCTTCATAACTGCCCATTGGGCAAACCTCTTCGGCCCGTCAAACTTTCGTCCATACTTGATATAGTACGACCTGACAGAATAGGCAAACACTGCGACACAAAATACAAACCTCCGCAATAGTGAAAATCACGTTATGTGACACGCGTGGATTTTTTGTGAACTACTTCTCAGTTACCGATAATTCCGGGCATCGGTTATCGCTATCCCGGAATGAATCTGGCCGTTCACCCACGGACAGCGAGCACCAAACGTCACGCAGTAAATGACTAAGTATCAAGTGAACAATTGATCGATCCGGCAAGGATTGTCATTCAGCGTTGTCACAACTTTTGTCTACGCGATAAAGATACAGACTTTATGACGTCTATCTGCAGGCAGAACCATCGCTGGCGTGAAAACGATTTAACCGATCATGGGTTTAAAATTGTATTAATCTTTGATTAGTGTTTCAGATCCGGGTTGCGTGTTTTGGCAAAACAGATTGTCCGCCGCACAAACTCCTACACCTGTTTCTGTTCTCGTTCACACAGCAATCGAATCATTCGGCGTAATGGCTCCGCCGCTCCCCACAGAAGTTGATCGCCAACGGTAAACGCAGAGATATAACCCGGCCCAAGACCAAGCTTGCGCAAGCGTCCCACCGGCGTTGACAACGTACCGCTAACCGCGGTTGGCGACAACTGCTCCATTGATGCCTTTCGCGTGTTGGAAACAACAGTTACCCACTCATTGCCGGTTTTCAGCATTGCCTCAACCTCATCGAGTGGCAGGTCATCACGCAATTTAATGGTCAACGCTTGCGAGTGGCACCGCATTGCACCAATGCGAACGCAAATCCCGTCTACCGGAATAAGATTCGTACTGGTTCTGCCAAGGATCTTGTTCGTCTCTACCTGGGCTTTCCATTCTTCGCGGCTCTGACCATTTTCCAGATCTGTATCGATCCACGGAATCAAGCTGCCAGCGAGAGGCACTACGCATTCTGTGGTCGGCATCGCACTACCCCGTAATGCATCCGTGACCGCTGAATCGATATCCAGAATCGAGCTATCAGCAACTGCCAGTGCTTCAGCAACGGAATCGTGAATCACTCCCATCTGGGAAATTAGCTCACGCATGCTGCGAGCGCCACCACCCGAGGCTGCCTGGTAGGTCATGGCACTAATCCATTTAATCTGATCCTGCTTGAACAGACCGGCCAGCGACATCATCATTAAGCTGACGGTGCAGTTGCCACCAATGAAGTCGCGCTTGCCCTGGTCAAGCGCAGCTTCGATAATGTCACGGTTTACGGGATCAAGAATGATGGTGCTGTCTTCCTTAACACGCAATGTCGATGCAGCATCTATCCAGTAGCCCTTCCAGCCTTTATCGCGCAACGCCTGGTGGATGTCACGGGTGTAGTCGCCGCCCTGGCAGGTGATCAAAGCCTGCAACGGCAACAGGGCTTCAATATCATGCGCATCTTTCAGCGTGCTTTCACCGTGCCCGGTCTCAGGTGCAACGGAACCCGCTTGCGACGTTGAAAAAAACACGGGTTCAATATGATCAAAATCTTTCTCAGCCCGCATTCTCTGCACCAGAACTGACCCGACCATGCCGCGCCAACCCACTATGCCAACTTTCATTTCCTGTCCTGTATAAATTGCCCGGTGTCCGATCGCTGATGCGATCAACTGTGCGGAATCACCGATTTCATTTTAACGCTGTGTACGCGACGAAACAAAAAATACGAATTGACCATTGATAAAATGAATCATTCCGACTTTGAACCGGTAAACGAAATCAGATGTGTTAACCTGATCTTTTAGTCATTGTTGAAATAACCTTCGGAAATATAACCGATTTTACGTATCGATAACACTCATCACTGTACCCTTTTATCCGTCTATCCTCTCAACGGGTACAGTATTCCGTCATTTGGATAACCTGTTTGTACTATGGTAGCGATATGAACAGTTATAGCCATGGTAAAAAGTTAAGTTGGACTGAAACGTGGAAATTACAGATAGCGTAAGTCCAGTCAAAGTACCGCAGCACTACGGAATTGGTTGACACCCCAAAAGTGTTATACCTCTAAAGGAACAGTTATAGAAGCATTGGAGCGCAGTTACGTTGGACATCAACAACCTTAAAGCCTTCATCGAAGTGGCAGACAAAAGGTCTTTCTCACGATCCGCAGAATCCCTGCACCTGACGCAACCGGCCGTCAGCAAACGCATAGCGGCTCTCGAAACAGAGCTGTCAGCGCGACTGTTTGACCGTGTCGGCCGCAGCGTGCATCTTACCGAGGCCGGCGAAGTACTATTGCCATCCGCTCGCCAAATCAGCGCGGAACTTGATCGCATTGAAGATGTAATCTGCAACCTTGGCAAAGGGGTTAGCGGAAAACTAAGCATCGGCACCAGCGCGCATATTGGCATCCACCGTTTACCACCGATCCTCAAAACCTTCAGAGAAGAGTTTCCTGACGTTGAGATCGATATAAATTTCGATAGTTCGCAGACCGCGTTACAAGCTGTCAGCGACGGACTGGTTGAGATGGGTTTGTGTGCACTACATGACAAGGTCGATTCGAAACTACAGGAAATAGAAATCTGGAATGATGATCTGGCGATCGTGGTTGGTACCAATCACCCGCTAGCGACAGAAAAATTCGTAGACATTGAACTGCTAATGAAGTGTCCTGCTGTACTTCCCGCAAAATCCAGTCCGACTCGCAAGACACTGGAAAGCGCTCTGGTCGCACTAAATGCGCAAGCCTCGGTCAGCCTTGAAGCAGCTGATCTGGAAACGATCAGAACGATGGTATCCATTGGATTTGGATGGGGTTGCCTGCCAAATACAATGGTAGATGAATCTCTCGTCACACTGGATGTTTCCGAGCTAAGGCTTCACCGCCGTATCTCGCTCGTCCGTCAGTATGATCGCACGCTATCGCGCGCAGCACAGGCGTTTGTCGAAACACTTCCCGCTACTGTAATTTAGGTGCCACTACAACCTGACGAGTACCCGGACATCCTCCGCTGAATGCGCAGGGTACGTCTCCAGGCAAACGCTACCGCGTTTGGCTGCAGCTGTTTTATAGTAGTGCGCCATTCCTTTTCCCGGTGTCCTGTGCGGATTTTCTGGCTGAGATTTATGTTCGTGCAACACCTGGATTTTGTGCACGATCACGCATGCAATGATCCATCAACACAAGGGCCATCATTGCTTCAGCAATCGGGGTAGCACGAATCCCCACACAGGGATCATGGCGCCCCGTTGTCACTACCTCCACCGGCTCGTTATCAATGTCCACGCTTCGCCCGGGGACTCTCAGACTCGATGTCGGCTTGAGTGCTACTGATGCAACAACGTCCTGACCTGAACTGATGCCACCAAGCACTCCACCGGCATTATTCGACAAAAAACCTTCCGGTGTTATTTCATCACGATGCTCACTACCCTGTTGCCGAATGCTCTTAAACCCGGCACCAATTTCCACACCTTTCACGGCGCCAATGCTCATCATCGCATGCGCAATGTCAGCATCAAGCCGGTCAAAAACCGGCTCACCCCAACCAACCGGAACTCCGGTTGCTACCACGTTGACCCTCGCGCCGGCGGAATCACCGTCTTTGCTGAGCTGTTGCATGTAATTCGCCAGTTCGTCCACCTGTGACTGGTTGGGCCAGAAAAACGGATTGGTCTCTACTTCGGCCCAGTCAAATTGTTCATCGTTGAGTTTAACCGGACCCAGCTGCGACAGGTATCCACGAACACTGATGCCAAACTCCTGATGCAGATATTTTTTTGCAATGCTTCCAGCCGCCACCCGCATTGCCGTCTCCCGCGCCGAGGATCGGCCGCCACCGCGATAATCGCGCACACCGAATTTTTTTTGATAAGTTAAATCAGCGTGAGCTGGTCGGAATACATCTTTTATCTTGCTGTAGTCCTTTGAGCGTTGGTCGGTATTTTCAATCACCAGACCGATAGGTGTGCCGGTGGTAACTCCCTCAAAAACCCCCGATAGTATTTTTACCGCGTCGCTCTCGCGACGCTGGGTGGTATACCTCGACTG
Source organism: uncultured Granulosicoccaceae bacterium (assembly GCA_964409275.1). GTDB lineage: Bacteria > Pseudomonadota > Gammaproteobacteria > Granulosicoccales > Granulosicoccaceae. The sequence continues at coordinate 38,588 of CAYPCS010000019.1, read as the reverse complement.
ACCCGGCTTTCGTCGATCAAGATCGCCTTGCAAATCCGACTCGGTCAGCGCGAGCCCGGGAGGACAGCCATCCACGATCGCTCCAATCGCTACCCCGTGACTCTCGCCAAAGGTGGTCACGGAAAACAATTTGCCAAAAGTATTGCCAGACATTCGAGTCTCGACCCGCAAAATAGTTAAAGCAGGTATTGTATCTGCTACCAGCAAACAAGTGCGGACCCAATTGTCACGACCGAAGCAGTCAAATTTGCAGAAACCGACATGAACGATAACCAGTTACCCGAAAACCAGACACCGGAAAATTCGCAGCCGCAAGATCAGAGCTCCCGGCAAAACGCGATGGGCCGATATATGATTATCGGCATGTGGGTGCTTGGGTTGTTGCTGGCGATACTTCTGGTAAACCGTGCACTGGAGCGCAACCGTAACCCGAACAATGCTGTTGTCACTTCCTATGAAGCCGGCAAACGCAGCATCACACTGGAGCGCGGCAGACACGGCCACTACCTGGTAACCGGGCAAATCAACGGCTCCTCCGTCGATTTTCTAATCGACACTGGAGCATCGAGCGTCAGCATTCCAGCAGATTTCGCCAGCAAAATCGGGCTGCGCAAAGGCAATCCATTGCAACTTTCAACCGCCAACGGGATATCAACTGCCTATGAAACCCGCGTGGACAGCCTCACGCTGGGAGATCTGGAAATCCGCAACCCGACATCGCACATCAACCCGGGGCTGCACGGTGAGGTACTGCTGGGTATGAGTGTGCTAAAAAACTACGAGTTAATTCAACGAGGCAATCAGCTCGTTATTCGCGAGCCCTAGGAGTCTGCGCGGCAGAACCTCCGCTACTGCGAGTGCGCCGGATTGCGCCTGAAAATGCTTTTATTATCGTCGCGTAGGAACAACTATGCTTCTCAAATAAAAACATTTCAGGCACAACCGGTCGCACTCTCGCTACGCGGACTTCTACCGCGCAGACTCCCAGGCAACATTATTGCCCCAAATCGGTTTCACTTGAGAAACCGATCTGCGCATGCTGCCCCCGCAACGGCAAGAGCCGCTGCTATGCAGAATGGACCACCGGTGGTGTACGGCGTTTGGGATAGCAGGTGGTGCAAATCTCGCACACTGTACCGTCACAGCCACGCGCGGTGCAGAATTGGCGACCGTAAAAAATTATTTGCAGATGAAGCCGGTTCCAGTGCTCACGGTAAAAGAGCTTTTTCAGATCACGTTCCGTTTGCACGACGTTTTTGCCGTTGGTCAAACCCCAACGCTGCGCCAGGCGATGTATATGTGTGTCGACCGGAAACGCAGGCACCCCGAAAGCCTGACTCATAACTACCGATGCAGTCTTGTGTCCCACACCGGGCAGCGCCTCCAGCGCCTCAAACGACTGCGGAACTTCACCTTCGTGTTGCTGCATTAAAATTTCCGAGAGATTGACGATAGCGCGGGATTTACGTGGTGACAGCCCACAGGGTTTTATAATTTTCTCTACAACTGCCGGTGTTTTCTTTGCCATATCACGGGGGTTGTCAGCGAGTTTAAAGAGCGCCGGGGTTACCTTGTTCACTCTTTCGTCAGTGCATTGCGCCGACAGTAATACCGCCACCAAAAGGGTGTAAGGGTTCGTGTGATCCAGCGGAATTGGAGTAGCCGGGTACAACTCATCCAGTCGCTGCTTTATATAATCGGCTCGCTGTTGTTTTCGCATAGGTCAGTATTTTAAAATCTGGCAGTGTCGCTGGACGGTATAAACGTCCTGTATCGTAGCTGGTGCGATGGCTCGTCCTGTGTAAAACGACGTGTCGCCAAAGACCGTCGCTTCCGCCGCTAGTGCGTTAGCTGCGCAACAGCACTGGCATACCCCACCCGTTGTGCAGGCTCAGCAAAACCGGTCACTTCTATTTCACGCAGCAGCGTCTTGACCAGATCAAATCGTTTCAGCCTGGATGATGCATCGACGAGAAGTTGAAAAAACACGTCACGTTGTGCATGACTTGCGCCCAGTTGCCAAAGCGTGTGCCTGGCAGGCATCAACTCATCCAGAACCTTCTGATAATCGCCACGACGATGCGCGACCGTTGCTATGGCCGCAGGGATAGCAGCACTCAGGTAGCGAGACGCCAATGTGTGGCCCTCAGTCCGGGCAAACACAATCATTTGTCCAATCAGACGATCGCAGGCTTCAAAGTTACCTGTGGCCGCCAGTATCATTGCATAGTGAGCACTGGTGAAAGCGCTACTCATATCGTCAGTTCGGGGATTGGCAAGGTCCGCCATCTCCTGCCAGCGATCACCCACATCTATTCCTATATGCTCAAGACGCCACAACATCGACGATCCATTTTGCAAATCGATGTAGAGATCGGGCAAGGCCTGAACCAGCGGTTCGTCGCGATTTCGAATCCATTTATCGTAGCAGTCAAGAATCGCATCGTGCTCACCGCGTTCCAGATGAAACAGGCACTGGTGCCACCAGATATGAAACTTCATCTGGTTACTATCCTGCCAATTATTCTGCAGCCCCTGTAACCAGCTTACTCCCTCATCAAACCGCCCCTGCATCAACAACACGTGCGCCACTGCATGAGCGCCCCAGATGTTAGAGGATCTTAACTCCACAGCCTCCCTACCGGTAGACTCTGCCTGTTGATAAAGTCCGCACTCCTCGAGATCGAATGCGCGGCAGGCAAGGAAATCACTATAGCCTGGTGTGGAAGCATTCCACTCACCTGCCAACGACGCCGAAACACTTTGTGATCGCTGCATATCACCCAACCAGAACAACTCTCCCTGACATAGAGTCAGGGCAAGTATGTCGACAGGGTGCTCGCGTAAAATTGTTTCATAGGAATCGACCATCGCAAACAGATCGCCGGATACAGCGTTGTCGAGCGCTTCTACATAGAGTTGCTCACGGCTGGACATGCCAGACTTTACACGTTTGGCACACTGGAGCGACTCCTCGATAGCAGGCGCCAGTGAGGACTGGCGGGCACCGTGCAACATCAACCCGTAAACCGCGTGTGCAAAACCGCAATCAGAATCAGCTTCAATCGCTTGCTGCAAACAGGGCACAACATCGATCTGTCGTTGAGTGAATTTTTCCGCCGCCTGATTGCACGCACTGGCGGCCACTTCGCTTTCGGTGGTAATGCTGAATGTTTCTCTGGTCATAGCAGGAGTCCGTTTTCGAATTCTGGCAAGCATGTGCTGGCCAGACCTAAGTTGTGTACTGCGAACCTATCCGTTAAATCTTTTGCGCCAAAAGCCTGTACTCAGCGTGTATTAAATATCCCGGGAGTTAATTACTTTTCTCGAACAGAACACAGAGGCTGATAGAGTGTTTTAGCTTAGCAATAGATTCTCTTCCACCGCTACAAACCGGGTTGCGGCGTTAACCAGTGACGCCGCGGTAAACTGCGCGACGCCGTAAATTTCGACCGATGTGTCATAATCACCAATCAATTTGTCTGCGAGCAAAGAAAAATCACCATCACCAGATGCCAGCACCACAACATCAGCGCGTTCGGCGTGTTCAATGGCATCGAGTGTAATGCCGACATCCCAGTCACCCTTCGCTGAACCATCAGCTCTCTGGATATAGGGTTTAAGTTTTACACCAAACCCGATAGCCTTGAGGATATTCTGAAATTGCCTTTGCTTTTCGTCTCCACGATCAATCGCGTAGGCATAGGCTGCAACAACCTGCCGGTTTTCGGTTGCCTTTTTCCAAAAGGCATTGTAGTCAAAATTGCGTGCAAAGGCGTGCCTGCATGTGTAATAGATGTTTTGCACATCGACGAGAATAACTACTCTTTCTAATAGCATTATATTGCGCTCACAAAACGGTGCGAACACTCCAGAGCTCGGGAAACAGTATCACATCAAGCATTCGCTTCAGGTACGAGATGCCGCCAGTACCTCCTGTACCACGTTTAAAACCAATCACGCGCTCTACAGTGGTTACATGGTTAAATCGCCAACGCCGAAAGTAGTCTTCGAAATCCACCAGTTTTTCCGCGAGTTCGTACAGTGACCAGTGATCGTCCGTGGATTCATAGACGCACTGCCAGGCATCCACAATAGCATCGTTCGCAACATGAGCATTGGCAACATCGCGCCTTAACACTGCGGCAGGTACAGCCAGACCGCGGCGCGCCAATAGCCTGAGTACCTCGTCGTATAAACTTGGTGTATCAAGCTCCTGATGCAATAGCCGGCTTATTTCCGCACTATGTTCATGCGGGCGCAGCATAGCCTTGTTGCGATTACCCGCAATAAACTCTATCTGTCGATACTGATACGACTGAAAACCGGAAGACTGTCCCAGTGTATCCCTGAACTCGGTATAATCACTCGGTGTCATAGTGCGCAACACGTCCCAGGCGTTGTTCAATTGCTCGAATATTCGTGAAACACGGGCAAGCATCTTAAAAGCCTGCGGCAGATTGTCATCGATAATCGCACTTCTCGCAGCATTCAACTCATGCACTGCGAGACGCATCCACAACTCCGACGTCTGGTGTTGCACAATAAACAGCATTTCATCATGCGCTTTCGATATCGGCGCCTGAGCGCCAAGTAATTTCTCAAGTTGCAGGTAATCGGAGTAGGACATGCGCCCGTCAAATGACATGTGCGCACCCTCTTCTTCGGGGTTGTACGGTTCTGTCATTCTTTGATTTCCTTTGCAGCAAGCTGTGTAGCCGGGCAGTTGCCCTCGAAGGCATACCAATTACGCTCGCCTTCAAACATTCGTTTCCAGCAACAATGCACTTCAGGTGTTACTCATCAAGGGCGCCCACCAGTTGAATTGCGGCGGCAACAGATGGTGCCCCCATTTTACTTACACAACACTGTCCACAGACCGCATAGTGTTTTTTTACCAGCTCAAGGACTTCGTGCGGCTCCAGACTTCGGTGCAGGATCAGGGTTGGCGCAGCCTTTGAATGTACCAAACCATCTATTTGCAGTTGATACGTCTCCCCGCAAGAATCGACCAACAGGTCGCCAGATACGCAGGACGTGCCGGATAATCCTGAACGCCAATTCTCGCCTGACTCTATAAATTGCAGCTCATCTACGCCCTCACTTACAATAATGGCTGGCCACACAACCCTTTCCATTTTTACACCGGTATAGCTATCTGACAAGCGCGCTCTCACTACAATCGCTCTATGATAAAGCGACCAACAGCAGGTACTCCGGCAAAAAAGGGCGAGTCGGTTGGAAAGCTGTTAACCAGCCCTATAGGGTCACGCGGCAAAGTCAACTGATTCGGTGAAGTATATCGTTCTCCGCTATCAGTACCTGCGTCGTACAGCACCATATCCAGCGTTTGCAGCTGCACAAATTCCTGACCGTCATAGAGGGACAAACTGTGCACTCCTGTAAACCAGTCCGGGCTGGGGGCGAGCATCGATGTCACAGTAACCAGTGGAAAGTCTGACGTCACCTCAAATTCGATACTCACGGAACCGGGAGAAAGGCTTATTCCGTCACCATCGATCGCACTAACTGCGTAACCCGAATCAATTGCGAATTCGACTTCCTCAAGCAGGGTAGCTCGTGCGCCGGTTTCCGCCATCGATTTTATACCGTCCGTGGCGGTGTCCCCTGGCTGCCAGAAAATCACCTGCTCATTGTGAACCGATCCAACCAGTCCGGAAAAATGCGGATTTTCCGGAAATAACAATGGATGCGTCTCCGCACTCCAGGTTGCTTCGAAGGTTAAACGATAGTTCGCAGACAGTGTTGAGACCGGACCAGCCTGCGGATCGCCATTGTCCGGTGAGTCGTCCAGCATGTTTACCAGTGAGCCGGAAGATCCGTCGCAGCCGGCCAGAGCCGTAAAAACCAGTATCGATAATCCCGGTAGCAATTTCTTCATTAGTACCTCCTGATGGTTCAAAGCGTCCGACCGCATTGCACTTCCGGGCATAACACGGAACAAAAGATTAAACAGAGACCGGCCGTGTGTTGTTCAATAAGACGAGTTCGGTGCGGAGTCCGGATTTATTTCATCATACACTTCATCGGGATCTATATCGTTAGTAAGAAGGATACCTCGGACAATTTCTATCTCGGACAGTATTTTATCGACACGATCACCATATTCATAGCTGTTCACCTCAACCGCTTTAGGCATGTAGGAAAAGGCGATTTTCAATGCCTGCAATGAATCAGTATCAAGTTTATCCGTCATCACTTTAATTCCTGTCTAGAATTAGAAAGTAAAATATTTTTCATCACGGCTTTCCGCACATTATGCCTCGGCTTTTACGCGGCAACATAGCTTCTGCCGCACAGGCTCCTGACGGGCAAGACACACACCGCAGCGCAAATCCTCGGGCTGCCATGCACATCATCGGTCGCAGCGAGCTTGCAGGCATTACCCAATTGCGAACCTGAACGGTATAATACTAACAGCGAAAACGGGATACCGATATCGGTTCTTTACGCAATAGTATTCGGATCTGTTTTCCCAATATTCCAAACCGACAAACCGTAACGGATAACAATGAAACTGCAAATCAGCGATGAACTGGCTCCCACCGGAGTGCTCAGAACTGCCGTGAACATGGCAAACTTCCTGTTGGTGACCGGCCGCACCGATGATGGCGCACCTGACGGTGTTTCCCCCGATATGGCAAGAGCCCTCGCCGCAGAGCTTGGCGTTGAGGCAGAGATGGTACCGTTTAAAGGACCAGGGGAGGTCGCCGACGCCGTCACCGATCACAGCTGGGATATTGCAAACATAGCCGCAGAACCAGAGCGCGCAAAAACCATTGCGTTTAGCAGCGCCTACTGTGAAATTCAGGCCACCTGTATGGTGCCTCCAGGCTCATCCGTTACAGCGTTTGAAGAGGTCGACGTGGCCGGCAATCGTATCGCAGTGAAAGCACGCAGCGCCTATGATCTGTGGCTAAGTGATAACTTGCGTCACGCTACATTAATCAGAACGGATACCATTGACGGTTCTTTCGACATTTTCTGCAAAGACGAGCTTGAGGTATTGGCCGGGTTGCGACCAGCCCTTTTAGAACAGCAGACACAAATGCCCGGGGCCACCATTCTCGATAAAAGTTTCACCGCAGTGCAGCAATCAATTGGTTGCCGACCGGAACTGCCCGGAGCATCGGCCTACATCGCTGATTTCGTTCAACGTTCAATCAGCAACGGGTTGGTAGAGTCCCTGATCAACAAGCATGGTGTCTCCGGGAAGCTGTCTACCGCACCGCTCGTTTGATTGCAAAGCACAACCGGGTTACCCGGTACTGCGATTTACAAAACCGGTTTCACTAGTTCACAGCCGATTGCTTTCATCGCTGACTCCAGCAACTCGTACTGCTGTTGATCCCTGTAACTGCCGATAATCGCGCCGCCGGAACCCGCATATTTTGCAGATACTCCCGCCGATCGCGCAACTTCGATCATCTCCACGTGCGCAGGGTTCAGTGCCGACATCGATTTTCGCAAATCAAAATTGGCATTGATCAATTCAAACAGGGTCTGTTCATCGTGCGCATCGAGCGCTGCACGCGCCGCGTCGGTCAATTGTGCGAATTGCAGCATCGCACTGGTTACGACGGAGTCACCGGCGTTGTAGCGCGAGCGCAGATCGTTGTGGAAAATTTCTGTCGGCTCACTGGTCGCTGGTCGATACGCCAGATAGAGCGGTGGCAACCAGCCACTGTCCAATCGCTCGTATAAACCACACTCGTAGCCGTTAACAACACGTGAAGCCGTGCGGCTAAAATCCATTGCGACGAGACCTTCATACACCTGTATAACACGATCCTGCAAGCCACCCGCTATACCCAGCTCATCACGCTCAACCGAAAAGACCAGCGAGGGTTGCACCTGCACATCGATTGCAACAGAGTACCAGGCCATCAAGGCTCTCAATGTTGCCACGATAATTGCGCTCGAACCCGCCATGCCCACCTGTTGTGGAATCGTTGATGAATATTGCAATCGAAAATTGCGTGTATGCAAGCTAATGTGCATTTGTTGGCAGTAATCAACAAACACTTTTATTGTCGCTTTGATTAGTCTTATACCACCATAATAACCATGCAGATTAACGTCACGTTGTAGCGCGTCAACCGACGAATACAGCGCTCCATCACGATCATTCGGGATAATTTCCAGCACTGTCGATTCTGTCAAGCGAACTTCGGCAGAAAAATTCTTTACTGAAAACGATATTGTCTTGCCGTGATAACCATCAGACGGATTGCCAATCAGTCCGGCACGAGCGTAGGCCTTTTCAATCAATTCCTGCATATCAACAATTGCCATCGCGATGCAGAATTTCCTGCAGTGTTTTTCTTAAGCTCGCACCGTGTCGCGGGTCTGCCAGAGCGGCTTCCACAAACGCCTGATAGTAGGAGTCAAAATTACCAACATCATAGCGCTTTTCCTCTTCAGCCAGCGGTACACCAACACCTTTTCCACCATCCTTCAGTAGCGACCGTATTGCGTCAGTTAGCTGAATTTCACCGCCAGCCCCCGCCACCGTGCGTTCAAGGTAATCGAACAATGCAGGTTTGCAGACATAACGAGCGGCAACAGCGTAGCGGCTCGGTGCGTCTTCCAGCGAAGGTTTCTCGACTAAATCACCGAGTACAAAAAACTCATCGCCAGGCTCGTATTCAGAGTTCAACCTTGCAATACCATATCGGCCTACCCTGCTTTGCGGAACCTGCTGGAAGGCGATAACCACGTCGGCATTCTGCTCTTCAAAAATTCTGATCATACGATTGCACAAGGTTGCTTCCTGCTTCAATCCGATCATGGCATCCCCGAGTGCAATGATAAATGGCCGGTCTCCTGTACACTCCTTTGCGCACAACACAGCGTGCCCAAGACCCTTCTGCACGGGCTGCGTTACATAATCAATGACCGTGTCACTCGAGACAAACTTCAGTGTTGCGGCAAGGTCGTTTTTGTTTTCTTTTATTAGCCGGGCAACGAGCGCGGGGTTTGATCGAAAGTGATTTTTTATATCATCTTTTTCTTCGCTCGTGATCATCACGATCCGGTGCACGCCGGCGTCCTGCATTTCCTCAACTACATGCTGCAACACCGGTTTACCTCCCAGCGGTAATAATTCCTTGGCAACGCTTTTGGTTAATGGCAGTAAGCGGGTTCCAAGCCCGGCCACCGGAATTACGGCCACATCTACGGACATACTATTCCTGCTTGTTGCTCATCAAAGAGTTGCACAAAGTACAACTTGTCGGGAAAACAATTCATCGCTGGATCAGGCACTGCAACGGAAATTAAGGAGCAGCTAGACCGCGCCTGTTTAATCGGTCTGTGTCACGCTGAGGGCCCGACCACCCAGCCCCACCGCGACACAGTTGTACGTCGGATCAGAATCGCGAGACTGCGCATTGCTTATCCGGACCTGCACAGCGTCCTCGGTCCAGTCCAGCCTCACCGTTATCAGATCATCGGCTTGTTGGTTCTTATAAGCCCAACTGTGTCCATCATCATAAAACAGTCGCTGTATCGCCGCACCCGCGCCAGCTGACGGAAAAACAGTTAGTTCGATAGCGATTGCGTCATGTGGACTCTGCGCATGCCAGGACTTTGCGACCGGCAATATTGAGCCGGCGCGCACAAACACCGGCAAGTTGCCAGGTTCCGCCGAGACCGTGACGACTTCACCGCCACCGTGTAAAGGCACAATATCCGTAACCTTCGTATCGCTTCCATCATCACCGGGCTTCCACTCGTACCACCCCCCCACAACCCCGGGCAGGTACACTTCGCGTTGCTTTGCCCCCTGTTCAATGACCGGAGCCACCAGCATACTGTCACCAAGCATAAATTGCGTTTGCATTTGCTCGCACTGAATCTCGGGAAAAAAATAAAACATCGGACTAATCACAGGCGCTCCACTGGTATGCGAAGCCCACCCCAAATGATAGAGCCAGGGAAGTAGCCGATAGCGAAGTACCAGGGTTTGGCGAATCAGCGATTCCACTTGCGGATACATCCACGGCAATGTAGCCGGCATGTATTCTGCCGGTTTCCAGGAGTTCATTACCGCGCGAGGATGCAACGCCATCATTTCCACCCAGCGACATAGTAGTTCAGGAGTCGGTTTTGGCCCGTCAAAACCACCGATATCATGGCCAACCAATGGCATTCCCGATAGACTCATCGACAGGCCGTTGGCAAGATTCCAGCGCAATGTATGCCACGATGTGTGGTTATCACCACTCCATGTCTGGGCATAGCGGGAAATTCCGGCAGGCCCCGCACGGCTTATGGTGTAGGGCCGTTTGTGCGGCTCTCGTTGCAGGGCCGCCTCGAAGCTGGCTCGCAGCATCAATATAGCTTGCAGTGGACGCGCGGCCATTGCTGGCACCGCGTTGCCAAATCCATTGAGCATTGCCTCTTCATCCCACATCTCACACTCATTGTTGTCATTCCAGGTCGCGCTGTATCCTGCGCCCAGAACCTGGGTTGTCACTCCATGCTGCCACCAGTCAACCGTCGCCGGATTGGTGAAATCAAGGCTCGCACCAGGGCCTCCCCAGAACATCTCGATCGCAGGCTCACCATCGGCATTTTTTATAAACCCGCCGAAAGCGGCAACCTCGTTAAACGCAGTGTGTTCAGTTAACAACACAGGTTTAATATTCGCACAGGTGTGCAGGCCCGCCTCGCTTAGCTCGCGAAAAAATGCGTCTTTATCGGGAAATTTTTGTGTGTTCCAGGTAAACACATAGCGCCTGCCATCCTCGCCCGTCGTATAACCGGACCCGGCATGCAACGCACTGATCGGAATTTCACGAGATTTGCATTGACGGGCAAAATCCAGCATCACCGCTTGCGCGTCGTCGGCATCCGCATGGTGCATAGAGGTGAAAGCGAAACCGGAAGACCAGCGTGGCTGCAAGTGTGGTTTACCAACAAGACCCTGAAACCTCGGTACCACATCGCGTAACGCCGGCCCGCAAATCACGTAGTAGACGAGTGCGTTTTCAAACACTTCCACCGTACGATAATGCTCATGATAGTTTGAGTGTTCGGCACCAAGATCAAAAACCAGTTCAGACAAGGTATCGTAAAACACTCCTCCAAAACCGTCGGTGCCGTTTCCCGCAATTAGCCAGGGCACGTGTTTGTATAGCGGATCCGATGTCTCCGCGTTATAACCAAGCGCGTCAGTTTGCAGGAAGCGGAAACGGCGACCGGTGCGATCGAGCGATCCAGCCTTGTCCCCCAGACCTAAATGCAAATGGTCTCGATTGCGGGTCTGTGCATGGTGTATTTGGCCGCGGCCACCGAGATGGCGATAGGCCGCCATCCGTCGATCTCTGAAAACAGTATTCCAGTTGCCATCGGCAAAGTACTCGATGGTTAATGCCAATGGAGATACCTGCACACCCACTCGCAGAGTGTCACTGACAACGCTGCAATTATCCGCTGCCAAAGAGACACGTGGACAACTAAATCCGTCTGTGGCGAGCCTGGGGCGTCCGCTCCAGGGCACATCCCCGTCAGGTGAAATCATCCACGTTACCGGAACGACAAACCCCTCATCCGGCACGATCGCGACTCGACAAATCGATGGCTCGAGCATATCAATCTTTAACGAAAAGCCCGCATTCAACTCCGCCTCAGCTCCGGTCTCTGAGGATCGCAGCGGTGCCCGGACTTCCAGTACAGTCATATTCTCGATGGCCAGGGTATTAAGTCGAGCCCTAGTGTATCAGTGTCGCCAATTTTCTTTTTCCGCAATTTACGTCGCAATCCGCCACACCCGGACGGATTAGTTTCGCAATGCAGAGCAACGCTACACAGATTTTTATCGCGCCCGGAACCCCGTGCGCTTTGAAATAAATTCAGCGTAAAGCATTTCGGTTTGCCACGTCCTGTGTGGCATTTGTTTGATAGACCGCACTAGGAACTGTGGATATACCAAATCGGCTGACAAACAAAGCCCGCGATACAAAACCGTGTGTCTTTGGTTTTCCAGCTCGGTTTGGTTGGTCTCAGGTCATGGACGCTCTTGCAGTTTTCGGACGTGGGGTACACCCGGGCTTTCGAATTGAGAAACCCGCTTAGAACGACGTGGCTCTCTTGTCTCACCAACTCTTGCAAATCAGCGCAGGTATAGTCCCTGGATTTCACACTGACTTTCAACATAGAGTCGGCAACGACCGATGTGCTGGCTAACAACAGCACCGCAGGTAAAAGTTTCTTCAGGTTCATGGTTTTTCTCCCGCCTGTTTCAGTTGAATTACGTTTTTTTCGGTGCAGTTTATTCGATGCACTTTTCATCCACACAATATTATGGGCACAGTGCTTTGAATGCACTTTGCACCAGGCGTTCCCGTCGATAGAAAAACGTTATATTTAGTCATCTGCAATTCGGTGATCTTAGCCCGGCAATAATCTCGCGATAACCGGAACGAAAGTCCGGATGTAAAAAGCCGTAGCCTGTTCCCAGCAAACGCGTGTTATCGCAACGCTTGCTACCCGCGATACGCTGCGGGCCCTCTGTTTTAAACGGCGTTTGTGGTTGCAGCGTCAATCCAAGCGTTGTGGCAATAAACTGCTCAACCTCGGCAGTGGTTGCGGGATAACTATCGGATGCCAGGTACACTTCATCAAGTGACGAATCAACTTCCGACATCTGAACCAGATGAGAGAGCACACCGGCACAATCATCGACATGAATCCGATTCGACAACGCTGACGGATCGGCCTTGCCGCCCTGACCGGCTGCCACCCGGTTAATCATACGCAGTCGGTCCGGCCCGTAAATCCCGCTAAATCGTACACTCGTGCCAACACCGGTTTGCCCAACCAGTGCTTCTCCTTCGAGCATTAGCTTGCCGTTGAAACGAAGAGGCGCAACCCGGGTCTCTTCATTCACACTGCTGCCGTCATTTTGATGGTACACGCTGGTGGAAGACACAAATATAAATCGCCGAAGTGTCGACACACTCTCCCCAAGTGCCGCTATTGTATTTGCCACACCTTCGACATAGGCAAGACGGTAGGCACGCTCGTTAAACTCTGCAGCGGACAAAATATAAAGCACTACGTCCACATCTATATTGCCGAGAAAACTCAGGCTTTGCGGATCTTCCACGTCCGCAGATTTCGCGGGCAGCCAGTCAGGTAAGACTGAAATCCGGCGCCTGATAGCAAGAATCTCGTGTCCGTTATCTCTTAATATAGAAGCACACCGAATACCGATGTCACCACAACCCACTATTGCAACGTTCAACTACCCCTCCCTGCTTGCTCGTATCAACACGCCTTCACGGGCTTTGCTTTTGGCAATGCCTCCGATAAAAATTTCCATGTGGAATTAATCTGGCAATGCGGGCCACCCGGCCGGGTTTGGCGAGATTGCCGGTCAATTCCCGACAATTAGCCAAGCATCCTGTCGTAGTCGGACACCAGCAAATGCGTCGGTTCAACATCTTCCTCAATAGTGGCAAAGCGTCCTATGGGCTCGCGAAAAATATTGTCGGTCTGATCGTCGTTGACTGTCGAGACTTCGCCAATCAACACATCGTCACCTTCCCCCCAAAACGAATGCCAGTTGCCAGGCATAAGTGTGACGCTTTCTCCGGGGTGTAACCGTAGTACTTCACCCGCGACCTGCGTTCTCAAGACGCCGTCAGTAGCGACAGTCACATCACTGCGTTCATCGACATCTCCATTCTCATCGGAGTTGTACAACTGCAGTGCCAACACACCACCACCACGGTTGATAATATCTTCGGCTTTGACGATGTGGCGATGCATTGGTGAAAGTTGATTTTTGCGTGAGATCATTATCTTTTCGGCATAACACATGCCGCCACCACGAGCGAGATCTGCCTGGGAACCATTGCGTACGGTAAACAAAAAAAGCCCCATCTCATCGAATTTCCCCTGCCCGTAGTCGGTGATATCCCACCCCAGACGAGCATTGACTACGCCATCGATCTGTCGTCGTTTGCTGTGCATCTGGTCCGGGGTCCACCAGGCAAACGGAGGCAATACAAAACCGAAGGATCGAATAAAGCGATCAGCCTCTGCCATGATGCTGTTGACTTCAGAACGTTTCATGATGTTTTCCTGCTTCCGTTTTTGGAATTGATTGTCCCGCGCTATGGTTAAAATACCCGGGAATTTACGCGGCAGAAACTAGTGTAGTGCAACCTTCAAACGTTATATATTTCACTTTAGCGCAGCACCTTGTCACTCTGATCAAAAAAGTGCATTTTGTCCGAATCAAAGTGAAGCCCCGTCGTTTCTCCTTTAACACATGATGTGTCACCGCAGCGCACCAAAATTGTGCCGAGGTTCTCGCAGGCAACGTACAAAAACGTATCCGCGCCAAGATACTCGGCAAATGTAATCACCCCGCAACAGTGGCCAGCATCAGGACTTACGACCGAGATGTGCTCTGGCCTGATCCCCAGTCGCATTGCATTCTCCGCGACGCCGGCCAATTGATGTTGCCCGCCAGCGTGACCGGCCAGATTAAACGATTTACCGGTCACTTCGCACTCAACGATATTCATCTTCGGGCTTCCGATAAACTGCGCTACAAAAAGGTTATCCGGTTTTTCGTACAGCGCCGCCGGTGACCCCGTTTGCATGATCAGTCCGTCTTTCAACACCACAATACGGTCAGCCAGAGTCATCGCTTCTACCTGATCATGGGTGACGTAGATCATGGTCGTGTTTAAGGTGTCGTGCAGTTTAGCTATTTCAAATCTCATCTGCACTCGCAACGCCGCATCCAGGTTAGACAGTGGCTCGTCAAACAGAAACCCCTTCGGCTCTCTGACGATGGCCCGACCGATTGCCACACGCTGTCGCTGACCACCTGACAGGTCTTTTGGTCTTCGCTCCAGGTAGGGTTCGAGTTCCAGGATGCTTGCCGCATGGGCAACCTTATTTGATATCTCAGTGGCCGATACCCCCGCTGTTTTTAACCCGAAGCCCATGTTCTCTCTCACTGACATATGCGGGTAGAGAGCGTAGGACTGGAATACCATTGACAACTTTCGTCCGGAAGGGGGTTCAGCGGTAACGTCTTCACCATCCAGCCATATAGTACCGCGGCTGGTGTCTTCAAGACCGGCAATCATCCTCAGCAAGGTTGATTTACCACAACCGGACGGGCCTACAAAAACAATAAACTCTCCATGCTCGATGTCGATGGACAGGCCTTTAATCACCTGCACATCTGCAAACCATTTTTCTACATTGTCCAGCTTTATTGAACCCACGTGCTTGTACCTGGTGTAGTGTGACGTTCAAAGGCTGCGAATGAGAGTTTGTCATTTTGCTCACAGCGAGGCGCCGCTCGCAGGCAATGGCCGCCCTCTTTTCCAGGAGCTGCAACGCGGCTGTGGGCCACAAGACAAGCTCCCGCAGGGGCGGCAATCAAAGTAGATGAAATACCGTCCAGGAAAACGCTCGATGGAACTACCACGCAATTCTCTTTTGATTGTGAAACACTTTGATTGATCGACTCATTATGTAGCATTTGAATGTCACACTACTCTAGGCAGCAAGCGCTGTGCGGCTGTCTGAGGACCATGCCAACCAAATTGCAGCCGTCCAGGAAAAATCGACACCAATGCAACCGGCACCGGTGACCGGATTAAAACACTCCCAAAAGCCTGACTTCGAAACAAGCGCAAACAGGTCGTCTCTGAGACGCTCTGCACACTCCGGGTAACCTTGTTCGGCAAGCCCTTTTGCAATGATATAGTTCATTTGTGGCCATACTGGCCCACACCAGTAACGTTGAGGCTCGAAGCTCGTCGACCGCGGATCCCAACTCGGCATCATGTACTTTACCTGTCCTTCAATGTCTCGCATGTGCTCAATGGTTGCGGCCCTTTGATAGTCACTGCCGGCGTCGGCATAAAAACACAACATGCTCGCGCTACTGACACCGTTTGAGAACGCGCCGGTTTTAACATCGCGTGCACAAAAAGCTTCCACCTCCGGGTTCCATAGATATTCAGTCGCCTCGTTACCCGGAGCGATCCATGCCTCAATTTCATTTGTGTATCGACTGAGGCCCAGAGTTGTTGCCAGCCTCAATAGATCCTTGTTTGCGCGTAGCAAAATAAAATGAATACCAGGGTCCGCCATTAAAAACGGACCTTCGTTGGTTAATCTTTTTTGATCCCACCGAAGCTCCCGGCCAAACTTTACAATACTGAGGTACTTATCATATTGCTCTTGCGTGGGTCGTTGTTCCGCGGCAGCGTGATCGGTATCTTTGCGAACGTAGGGTTCCAGTGCCGGATCTATGCGCATACCCTGCAATCCGGTTTCCCAGTCAGGGCAGTTGTCACGGCCAGTCTCCCAGGGGTGAACAGTCGCTACAATATCGAAGCCATGCGGGATTCTATGTGTGTGAAACCATCGATGCCAACACATGAGTTTGTCAAATAAATTGTGCGCGTGTTGCCGGTCACTGGCGTCCCCGGTTTCAACCAGGGTTTGTACCACCGATGCCAACACAGGCGGTTGCGATAGTCCGGTAGACGGTAAAACCGAACCGGATGTTTGCCACACCGATGGCCCGGGAAAATAATCCGGATCATTGCGGCGAAAGATGATACTGGGAATCATGCCGTTATCCCATTGCCCTTCAAACAACAATTCCAGCTCTTGCCAGGCACGCTCGCGATTAAATGTCATAAACCCCAGTGCCACAAACGCCGAATCCCAGTTCCACTGGTAGGGATACAATCGGGCCGTTGGGATGGTATAGCCACCACGATCATTCTTTTGCAGAATTTCTACCGCTTGCTCATCAAGGTGAGTCGACATAGCTTTATCCTTTCACGCTGCCGGCAGTTAAACCGGCCACCAGGTAACGTTCAAACCACAAAAACACAGCAAGCACAGGGACGGTGGCAATCACCGCACCCGCCATTAAATGCTGACGTGGTATTTCGGATGAATCAAGTGCATGCACACCCCTGGACAAGGTAAATATTGCTGGATCATCGAGAAACATGAATGCAAACAAAAACTCGTTCCATGCAATCATGAAGATATATAGCGATACTGACGCCAGTGCAGGCAGTGATAACGGCAACGTGATCTTGCGGATCACGCCAGTCCTGGACAAACCATCCATTAAACCTGCTTCTTCCAGTTCGTACGGCAATCCACGGAAGTACCCTTGCAACATATATACGGCTACCGGAATTGTGGTTGCAGGATAAACGACCATAAGACCATATAAACTGTTTCGCAAACCCAACTGGGAGAACACCGTATACAGCGGGATCACCAGAACTATAGCCGGCACCATGTAGATCAATAAAATGGAACGAGACAGAAACGCCTGTCCCGGGAAATTCAATCGCGCTACCGCATAGGCACCAGGAACCGAAAACAACAGCGTAATGATAACCGTAACCACTGATACAACAGCCGAATTAAGCAGAAACGTTGCAAAGTCGTATTTGGTAAAAAGTTCGATATAACTTCGAAAAAGTACATCAAAACCGCGACTAAAATCGACCGAGAAATCGAGCGGATTGGCCAGCAGTGACTGTTGGCTTTTAAGGCTTGTCATCAGCATGATGTAAAACGGCAACGCAACGATAATAGTAAAAATGACAAAACCGAGTCCCTTCATCAACCGAATAAAAATGACTTCAAGCGTATAACGACGTTGCTTGTCCGTTCTCGCACCCCTGAGACAAAGATGACACCCTGCGACACTCAAACTCGTGAGCAATAACAATGCTGGCCATTGATAGTGAGGAGCAACTGCCAAACCCCTGCCCAATGGTTCAAATCCCGAAATTGCTATCAACAACGCCAAAAAAAGCATAGCCGCCAACACCAGCAGGGGCAGACCTCGTCTTGCAGGGGCAGTAACAATATACAACCCTGCCGTTATTAATCCGCTAATAGATGCAGCACCAACCCGTGGCACCAAAGTCTCTCCGGATACCAGCATCGCAAGGATTGTGATCACCACACTGAAAACCGCACCCCAAGTAGCGCCAACCGCAAGTGCCAGAAAAAAACCATTACCCAACCGCATCAACCGGCCTCGCTTCGGGTAAGACAACATTGATAGCGCCTGGGGCGAACTACCCTGCACCGAACTGGCGAGTGCGCAAGTAAAAATCCTCCTGCTCCGGAGTCGAGGCGGACCACTAGCCCTCATCCTTCGGTGAAAACCTGAAAAACAGAATTGCGGAAAACAGCAAAACAATAAACACAACAACGGCAACCGCTGCACCGGCACCAAGATTGGACACTGCAAAAGCCTGCTCGTAAACATCCACTGTCAGTGTCCGGGTGCCGGCAGCGCCGCCGGTGAGCAGAAAAATGTCATCGAATTTGTTAAACGTCCAGATGAATCGCAGTAAAAACAATACAGAAAGAATCCCTGCCAGTTGCGGCAGCGATATAGACCAGAATTGCTGCAACGGTGTGGCCCCATCCATCTCTGCTGCCTCATAGGTTTCTTTTGACATCGATTGCATCCGCGCCAGAATAAAAAGGAAAGACAGCGGGAAGTAACGCCATGCTTCAAAGATAATCACCGTGGTCAAGGCCACCGGAAACTCAAACACCACACCGAAAAACTCAATTGGTGTCGAACGGCGGCCAAGAAAATTAATCGGTCCGTCAACCGCACCGATTCGCTGCAATATGGCGTTTAGTGCTCCACCAGGACCGGCATCGAGTAATAGCACCCACGCAAACGCCACGGCTATAACCGGTGCAACATACGGAAACAGAAAAAAACCGCGCAAAAAACCGCGCCCGGGAAATGTGCTAGACAATAATTGCGCTGCAAAAAGCCCGAATACAAGCGCGCCAAGTGTGCCGAACACAGTGTAGTAAAGAGAAACTCGCAGCACAGACCAAAACTCACTACTGGAAAAAACCTTGCGGTAATTGTCCAGCGTGAATACGCTGTTGGTTAAAACGTTATCGGCGCTACCGCTGAACACCGGCTTGCTAGAGCGGGGATTAACCGGATTATCCAAATAGGAACGGTTAACCGTGCCGTTCAATACCAGTGTCAACCGACTACCTGCATCAAAATCACCCAAAGCACAGGTCACACTGCTATTTAACAGGGTACAACGCTCATCCAGGTCTTCGATCAAAATGCCTGCGGGAATCTGATCCACAAAGCCGACATTTTGAATCTCTCCTCGCTGCGATGAATTGCGCAGGCGATACGTTAGCTGTACCTCATCACCCTCCACTTTCGGCGACCCTCTAAGCCGTTCATTGGCAAGCGGCGTGGGTGGCCTCAGATCTCCCAGCTCGACCGGCTTGAAACTGATCCAGAAATTAGAGAGTAACGGTATCAATACGATCGATAGAACCACCACAAAGGTGGGTATCATCATAGCGTACGCAAGGCGAGCTTCACCTTTGGCGAGTGGCCCGGCGCTTTTAGGAGGTTTGTTGTTTATTGCCAAACTCTTTGCTGGCATGAGTGTGAAGGCGAGCAAGACCCGCCCTCACGACTATACCCGTTGCATTGACCATTCACGGTACGAGAACCGCTCGGCACCAGTGACAGTTAATACCAGAGGTTCCGATTAAAGCGCCTTGTGCTTTTCTACAATTTCATCAGCGGCTGCATCAATCGATAACTCACCATCAACAAACTTGCGAATGACCTGAGACATCACCCGCGCGTTGACCATCTTTGACGCCATGCCCAGGTTACCTGACGCCACGCCCCAGCGATCACCCACCGAGAGCCCGGCAACAATATCGTTAATTACCGACTCAGGGTAGATATCGGCCAGAGGTGCTTTGCGATCAACTCCCACAGGCAGGCCAGCCCACAAGGCTTCATACTGCGTGTCGCCCTCGGAGTCACCACGACGCACCGGGAACTTTCCTTCCGGTGCCTGACTCAGCCAGTCGCCATATCCTTCGCCAACCACAAACTCGACAAACATTTCGGCAACCTCTGTGTTTGCGTCGTTAGTAATACCCAGATATCGCACGTCTGCGTAAGCTGCACCGGCGTCGTTGCCCGGGCCTGAAAATACCGTTACAAAACCGGTTTTTTCAGCCAGTTCTTTTGAGGTCGGATCACTGGCATAGGTTACCGGCGCGCTATCACGCAAACCACCCAGTTCGTCCAGTAATGACGGTGACCAAATGATCATTGCCGCTTTGCCGTCGAGGTATTGCTCGCGAGACTGTTTCCAGAACAACTCACCCTCCGGTGACGCATCCGCAATGGTTTTATAGAATTTTAAAACCTCTTTGAGTTGAGTTGTATCCTCATTAACGGTGCCATCGTCATTCACAGGCGAATAACCTGCCGCCAGAGATATGTGCTCGATTAGCTGCATCATGTAGGTTTCATCGATTTTTGTCGCCGCTACAAAACCATACATTTCAGGCGGGTTGTGCAATTTTTCGATTGCCGCTTCAATGTCCGCGAAACTCTTTGGTGGATTCAATCCGTTTTCTTCGAATAGATCAGATCGATACACGACCAGCTGCGTCCAGCCATCTGTCGGCACTGAAACAATTTCACCGTTTGATTTTGCCATGTTAACCGGTCCGGCAGCATAACTGCCAACACCCAGCTTGTTGACGACGTCAGTCGCGGACGCGGCATCCAGAATGCCGGCTTCGGCAAACGGCAATAGATGCTGCACAGTATGGTTAAGTACATCAGGTAGATCACCGGCGGCAAATGCTGCGGTTGCACGCGTGGCAATATCGGCTTCCTCCACAGGGATGACATTCACATCATGACCTGTTTTAGCCTTGAAAGCGGCTGCCAGTTTTTCCTGAGTTGCCATACGGTCCGGCTGAACTTCCATGGTCCAGAACTTAATAGTATCGGCTGCGGCCAGCGGTATCGTGGATGCGGACACTATCAATCCGGCAGCCAGGCCAGTGGCCAGTCTGGTACTCAAGGCTCTTATGTATTGCACGTTAATTTCTCCGAGATGTCGTGAATGTTACTTTTTGAAGGGACCCAAACCGGGCCATGGGTGTTGCGTAGCAGCATTTCAGCGCGTTTTAACTGTTGATGCTGCCTGGGGTTATCGCCGTCGATGATTGCCAATAGCATGTCGCCAATCTCGCGACCGGATTGCGCAAGTGGTTGCGCCATAGTGGTAAGTGGCGGATCTGTATGCCGACCAAACTGGATACCGTCATAGCCGATTACCGACACTTCTCGCCCGGGGGTAAGGCCACGGTGTCTAATCGCTGCCAGCACCCCGATCGCCTGTGTATCGGAAACACAAATTATGGCCGTAGGAGGGTTGCTGCTCTCAAGCAGATCACCCGCTGCGCGCTCTCCGCAATCGTCGGTCAACTCGGTAATTTTAACCAGTGTCCGGTCGCTGGATAATCGATTGTCACTGAGTGCCCGGTGATATCCATCAAGACGCATCTGGGCAAAATTGTAATACAGCGGAGCGCCGACGAATCCGATCCTGCTGTGGCCCAGATCAACCAGTTTTTGCACTGCCGTTTTGAATGCCAGTTCGTTATCTATATCGTACCAGGCGTAATCGTCACATTGCTGCGACCGGCCATGTACCACAAACGGGAAACCGGCGGCCTGCAAAAAAGTGATCCTTGAATCGTTCTTAAACGGTCTGGACAAAACAACACCGCCGACTCGCCCGGAGGAGATCAGTCGCCTGATGCTGTCCGGCTCGTCTTCTCGCGAAGGGGAATGGGACACCAGCAAATCCCACCCGCGTCGGGACAGCGATTCGTCAAGGCCTTGTAGCAACTGGGCGACGAACGGTTCGGCGATAGAGCTGTGATTCTGAGGAATAACATAGGCCACGGTCTCCGACACTCCGGTCGCCAGGCGCCGCGCCATCTGGTTAGGCTTGTAATTTAATTGCACCGCCGCCTCGCGAACACGCTCTGTTGTTGTCGCACTGATGTCCTGATAGCCGTTCAATGCGCGCGAGACCGTGCTCTCTGTAAGACCCGTTACCTCGGCCAGATCTTTTAGACTGGTGCGTTTCAAAGCGCCGTTTTCCCTCCTGTTTACAACGGATACCTTATTCCGAAAGCGCTTTCGGCGTCAAGAATTTTTGCACGCCGGTTCACCTCGCCTGGCAGGTATGTTAAGTCTGCATGCACCTTCAAACAGTGCAATGGACTCACCGTCCAAAGTGGCAGTTATCTACAACTTTCCACAAGCGGGCTGGTATCACGAACAAAAAGTCGATACTTTCAATTTATGAAAAACAAACCTGAACAGCGCCTGGACAACATGCACAAAGGCGACAGCAACACGCCTGTTTCGGTAGGTGATACGGTTTTCACCGGCAAACCGGGCAATCAGGAAACTTCGGCCACGCAGCGGGCCTACCTGGCATTGCGCAAGATGATTGTGACAGGGGAACTCTCCCCTGGAGAAAAACTGAAAATCGATGCACTGCGATCTGTGCTCGATACCGGCGCATCACCGATTCGGGAAGCACTGAGCCTGCTTACCTCCGACCAGCTGGTCGAGCGACTCGATCAACGCGGTTTCCGAACGGCATCTATCAGTCGCGCAAACTTTGAGGAAATTTTAACCTTGCGATGTGCGCTTGAAGATATGGCTCTGCGACAAAGTATTGACCGTCAGTCAGATGACCGGGAGGAACTGCTTGTTCTCAGTCACCACCGTATGATCAAAGCAGAGAAATCGAACTCTGATATGTTCGAACATCACCACAAGGCTTTCCACATGGCCCTACTTGGCAATTGCGGATCGCCCATCCTGCTTAAGTTTTGCAGTCAGTTGTACGACTTGAATATCCGCTATCGATACCTCGCAGGCAGATCCACCGATTACCAAAAGCGCAATGTCGGTGAGGAGCACAACGGTATCCTGCAAGCCGCCCTCATGCGTGACCAGGATTTGGCCTCGTCCCGGCTAGTCAACCACTACCGACAAACCGGTGCGTTTTTAACCGGCCTGCTGCAGGCTGATTTACAATAGCCCTGAATTCAGGCCGACTGAAACACCGAACGGCAAAAAACCCGAAATGGAGAATATCGTTCAGGGTATATGCGTGTTGCAGAACATGCTTCCAACGTAAACATTGAGCCGCAATTATAGCCACGCAATAGCAATGACCAAATTCCCATGGCAGCGCTAGAGTGCGATTGTCGCAACAGAATTTCTGCCAGCCTGACAACAGATCGAATCGCCAACAAATCGTCACCGGTAAAAACACATCACACTCAGACTACGTAAACATGATTCGCGATTTCAAACCCGAACCACACGGGTTAGCGCCGGTCTACTCTGCTAACATAAAAGCGCGCAGCTTTTGTCCAGTCGAGCTTTTTCGCCTGACACCAGTGCCGCAACAAGTACGATTTTCCTGCAAAAAATTGCAGGATGCATATCAGGAGTAACTAATGTTTCCGAATAATCCACTGATCACGTTTTTCGCTTTGTGCGGTGCCTTCATGCTTGCGGGCTGTGGCAGCGGCGGCAACGCGGGAGGTGACGGTGACACGGATACTCCACCCGTTACACCAGGCGATAACCCGGATAATTCCACCCCTCTGGTTGCGATTGGTGCAACGGTTGATGGACAAGTCGCGGAGAACGACTTCTCTGTCTACCAGGTGCCGCCAGGCAGCGAGGTAGTATTAACTACCACCAGTGGCAACGCCGAACTATTTCTCTATTCAGATCCCGCTCTGGGTATTGACGATCTCACGTGCCGATCTCAAAGACCATTCGCAGAAAACATCTGTGCCGCCGGAACAAACTCCGCCGCCAGCTATGCCCTGGTGTTTGGTCGGCAAACATCGAGCTATCAGCTAGGCACCACCAATGATTGCTCCGTCGGTGCGATCAATGAATGGGTCAATAGAAACATGCGCGACTACTATCTGTTTAGCGATCAGGTGGCAACCGTAAACCCCCGAGACTACGACAGCCCGCAAGCCTTAATCCAGGATCTGCGCGTTGCTGCACTCGATCCCTTCAGCTCAGTGCAAAATGCAGCGGTTCAATCCAGTCTGTTTGATGAGGGTAACGCATTTAATCTGGGATACCGCTGGTCCAGAGACACTAACGGCGTAGCGCGATTCGCACGGATCTACGAAAATTCTCCGATGGGACTGGCGGGCATAGAGCGAAGCGATATCATTGTCTCGGTCAATGGCGTGCTCTGGGATGAGCTCACCGGTGACCGGTTTCGTGAGTTTATCGGCACTACAGATAATCCGTTGCCAGCTACCTGGACCTATATTGACGCCGACACCGGTGAAACAAATTCGGTGCAATTAACCCAATCCGAGTATCCGGTAAATTCGGTCACGCAATTTTCTGTGCTTCCAGCCGCAAACTACCCGGGCAAAATTGGCTACCTTGCCTTTGAGACATTCCTCAATACCTCTGCAGAAGAGCTCGATGAAGCAATGGCGTTTTTCTCTGATGAAGGTGTCACCGATCTGATTCTGGACATGCGCTACAACGGCGGTGGCAGAACCTTCATTGCGCGCAAGCTCGCAAGCCAGATTGCCGGCCCCGGTACCGATAATCAGCGACTCATTGAGTACCAGCATAATTCCAGATATACCTCTGAAAACTTCAGTCTCAATTTTGAAAGTGAAGCGATCAATCTCGGTTTGAACCGGGTGGTCGTTTTAACCACCAGCTCCACCGCATCGGCCTCGGAAATTGTCATCAATTCTTTAAAACCCTATATAGAAGTGGTAACAATCGGAAGTCCGACTCAAGGCAAACCCTATATCTCTTCTGCTCTGACGTATTGCGGCACAAGTCTTAACGCGATGCATGCAGAAGGGGTAAATGCCAACCAGACGGGAGTATTCGGTGGTATCGATGTCGATTGCTCAGGCACAGATGACCTTACCCGGGACTACGGCTTCAGCAGCGAAAGAGGACTGGAAGGATTCGCTCAAACCGCCACCAACTACCTGGTTAACGGCACCTGCAATGCACCTGAGACTACACTCAGCAAAGCATCGGTCAACGATAGTCTGGGTGACAAACAGGAAACGGCTGAATTTCCAGGTGCTGACGGGAGCTAGAATCGAGGGACTGAGGACCGAGGAGTGACGTCCGGGCATCGCACAATCAACATCAAATACTGACGAATCCGTGTCTCTACTCCGCAGCTCATTGAAGCCGGTAGCGATTGCCACAGTTTTATTGACCTTGCTGGCAGCACTGGTGTGGAAGATTGAATACTGGCGGCTGCAAAAAAGACTGCAAACGCGCATTGAGCTACAGGCCGCCGATCTCGATCGAGAGCTGTCGCAGTTGTCTGTTCTGCCTGTCCTTTTGAGTTCTGATCCCAGAATTGTTGAAGGGCTGCTTCACCCGTCCCGTGAGTCGATCCTTGAAGCGAATCAAACGCTGTCTAATGCAAAGAATGTGAGCAATGTGGCTTTTGCTTTTTTAATGGATACCAAAGGATTAACTATTGCTGCGAGCAATTGGCAGGATCAAGTCAGCTTCGTCGGTCAGAACTATCAATTCCGACCCTATTTCTCTGGCGCGCTCGCGGGTAACAAAACCACTTTTTTCGCCGTTGGTGCAACGACCGGTGTACCCGGATACTTCATTGCCGAACCGGTACGGCATAGCGACAAAATTATCGGCGTAACCGTTGTAAAGATCGAACTGGATCAACTGCTGGACAACTGGAAAGAGAACACATTTACGTCGTTGCTAATCGACGAGCTCGATGTTGTAATTCTCTCCACCGAGCCGGCACTCCTCTACGTGGCAACGATAAACCCTGATCCCGAGGCTCTGGCGACAATCTCGAAAGACCGTCGCTACGAACTCAACAAACAGGCTCGACTGGAAGCAGACTCAGGCAGCTACTGGGTCACCAGGGGATGGCGCTGGCAAGACACAGAGTCTAACCGGCTTTATACCTCTATAGATACTTCACTGGCCACTGAGCCATGGACTGTACGCAACCTGGCTCCCGTCACCTCAGTGATATCAAGTGCAGCGATTTACTACGCCATACTTGTCAGCCTTATCACCATTGCCACTCTGGCGCTGAGAAACTACCGACAACAACGGTTAATTGTCGAGAGCCAGGAGCGCCAGGCTCAGCTGCTGGAGACTCAGGTAAAGCAGCGCACTCACGAACTCGAGTCCGCCCAGCAAGCATTGATCGCCCAGTCAAATTTTGCCATGCTCGGTCGCATGTCCGCCGCCATAAACCATGAAATAAACCAGCCACTTGCCAGTCTGCGCTTCAACTTTGCATCCTTGCGTATGATGCTTGACTCGGCAGATTCTAATTCTGAAGAAATTCGTAACACCGTCATTGATAGCGACCGCACAACCAAACGAATTGGACGTGTTGTAGAAACGCTGCGCAACGTGGCACGTCAGCGCGACACCGATTTCACCGCAATCGATATTGATCGCCTGCTTGCGGATGTCACTGCTATTATTACTCGCGAAAGACCTCTGGCATCAAATACGCTGGAGCTACAGACTCCGGTTGTTACGCCGGAACGTGCTCCCCACTCGGTCCTCGGTAACGAAATATTATTGCAGCAGGCACTACTCAACCTTTTATACAACGCTTTCGATGCAACTTTACACACCGAAAACCCGACCGTTCTCCTCTATACCAGAGAACAAAATCATTCGCTGCTATTGATCGTTGAAGACAACGGTCGAGGCGTATCACAGGAATTTGTCGAGCAATTGTTTACGCCTTTCCTAACCGATTCTTCCCGCAAAGGCGGACTGGGGCTCGGCCTCGCACTCGCCAAACAAATTATAGTTGATCATCGTGGCACGCTAAGCTACGAAGCCGTGTCCGGTGGCGGCAGTAAATTCCTGGTACAACTACCGCTAAGCGGCACAGCGACATTTCATGAGTGATTCAGACACCATCAGCGTACTGCTGGTTGATGACGACCACGATGTACTGGGTGCCAACGCCCGTTATCTGCGATTGAATTCATTGAATATCCATGTGGCGGACAGAGCCACAGCGGCACTTGAACGATTGGCGACCGAACACATTGATATTATCGTCACCGATCTTCGCATGCCACACGACAATGGTATTGAGCTGGCAAGACAGGCTCGCGAAATAGCACCGCTTATACCAATCCTGTTCTTCTCGGCATTTGCAACCGTCCCCGATATCGTTGAGGCAATGAAGCTCGGTGCTGTAGATTTTCTTGAAAAACCGGTAGAGCCAGCACAGTTGCTGGAAGGCATCATTGACATTCATCAAGGTTTTCGAAGCGCTATCGCGCTTCAGCGGCAAGCACTCGATATCTCGGATTCGTCGGTTTCCCTGCGTCGCCGGGTACTGGCCTACGAAAAGTATGTTATCGAAACCTGCCTGCACCAGCACAACGGACGTATTAGCTGTGTACTCGATGCCTTGCAGATTAACCGCCGCACACTCAACGACAAGATGGCCAAAATGGGAATCTCCCGCACTCCTGCTCTCAAGTAGATTCACCGTAACGTCGGCAAAAAATTGCCTATTTACATGGCTACCCCGTCAATTAATCGAGCAAAATAATTATTTCTCTATGTATTTCAGCACATTAACGTAACTTGAAGTGGTATCTACTATTACTTCAGACTCTACCCCGAAGTGATCGGCTCAACCTGATGAGACTGATCACTGTCGATTGTCCAATCGATTACACCGTTCAACAACCCGAGGAATACAATAAATGACTAGCAAACTTACCCGTCTCTTTGCCACCGGCGTACTAGCCACGGCAATTACCACATCAACAGCAATTGCCGACACCGACTATATTCTCAACACCGCATCCACCGGAGGCACTTATCACCCGGTTGGAACCGCTATAGCGACACTTACCAAGATCAAGCTGTTGCCGAAACAAAAATTCAGCCTTACTGCTGTGAACTCTGCAGGTTCCGGTGCAAACGTACAGGCGCTCGCAGCCAACACTGCACAGTTTGCCATCCTGCAGGGACTTTTTGGCTCATACGCAGCAACTGGCACCGGTCCGGTGAGCGAACCGCAATCCAACCTGCGTTCCGTTTCAATGCTATGGCAAAACGTTGAGCAGTTTATCCTCGCCAACGATCTTGTAAAAACAGGCACCGTCAGTGATATGGCTGCAGCAAAGGGCAGCACCCTCGCAATGGGTAAGGAGAACTCGGGAACGCTTGGATCCAACAAGGTGTTGATGGAAGGGCTCGGCATTAACATGGCAACCGACTTTACCCTGGTGCACGCAGGCTATGGTCCATCCGCAGACGCACTTGCAAACGGTCAGGCAGCCGGTGGCGGTTTTCCTTCCGGACCGCCAACCGGGGCTATCACCAAACTGATGGCTGCCAACGGCGACAAGTTCACCATACTCAACGTAACCGCTGAAGAAGGTGCGAAGATGGATGGTGATCGCGGTCTGTGGGTGCCTTACACCCTCGCTGCGGGAACCTACCCGGGTCAGGACAGTGACGTTCAAACCATTGCGCAGCCAAACTTTTTGGCAGTTAACGCCGATGTCGACGAAAACCACGTGTACGAACTGACCAAAGCGCTCTACGAAAACCTGCCTTTCCTGCAGGGAATTCACAAAGCCACAACGGCCATGTCTATCGACCAGGCGTTAGCAGGTTTACCTGTTCCGCTACATCCTGGCGCTGCCCGATACTATGCAGAGGCCGGCATTACCGTACCTGACAGCCTGATGGCAAAATAGTAGTTAAGCAGGGACACCACAACGCGACTACGTGGCATTCCACGTAGCTCGATATGCCAGTTACAACGCACTTCTACCAGTAGTAGAGGTGCGTTGTTGTTTAAAACCTCTGCTCATCGCCCGCCCAAGCTGTCGGTAGTAACACACCAGCAAACCGTTTCAGGCTTTAATCAAAGCTCTGGCAACCATCTGGCAGGGATCGGTTTACATCTACCAGCGCTCTAAAGAAGAAATGTTATGAACAGCAACGTAAACCAGAGCGACAGTCAGGCCGACACAGGTAACACAGCACCGCTGCGTGAGAGAATTTTTGACGTTGACGCCGCTGTACAGGATCCCGGTGTTCATAGCCTTGCACTTATTGGCATATGTGCCTTTGCCCTGTGGCATCTTGCCACCAATGTCTGGCTTACCGAACCGGGCATTTGGCAGAACTGCATTCACTTCGCCGGTTTTGCATTACTGGCAGCGACTACAACAACAACTTTTAAACACAAGTATTCGGAAAACACCCCTCAAAAAAACCGCGGGCTTGTGTTCAATTTTTTGTTTGGCTTAATCATCGCGATGAGTTCACTCTGGCTGGCGTACGCAGAAAACGGACTGTACGCAAGAACGCTTGCCAAAACAGGTCAGCCCTGGCAGTTTGGATTTATCGACTGGTTCGCAGCTGCTGCTGTAATTTTGGGTGTAATCGAATTAACGCGTCGATTAACCGGTCTGATTATTCCGGTACTGATCATACTGTCGATGTCTTACATCCTTTTTCTGGGTGAACTGCTACCCGGGGCATTCAGAGCAGCGAGCTTGCCCCTGGACGATGTCGTGTTCCGGTCTTTATACAACGACGAGGGCATGTTCGGAATTATCACTACCATATCTTCAGCCAACATCACCCTGTTTATGATCTTCGGTGCATTCCTGGTGGTTAGCGGGGCGTCCGATTTTGTCATAGAGCTCTCAAAAATAGTTGCAAGCCGTTTTCGCGGCGGTGCAGCCTTTGTCGCCGTTATCTCATCAGCACTGACTGGTACTATTTCAGGTTCAGCAATCGCCAACACTGCATCCACTGGCGTGATTACCATTCCGTTGATGAAATCGAACGGTTTTAGACCACAATTTGCAGCAGGTGTGGAGGCCGCCTCTTCGACAGGCGGGCAACTAATGCCACCGATAATGGGAGCAGGTGCCTTTATCATGGCAAGCTACACCGGTATACCGTATGGCACTATCGTGCTGGTCTCTATCGTACCTGCCATGCTCTATTTTTTATCCGTGGCATTCATCGTTCGAATTGAAGCGATAAAATATGACATCGGAACGGAAAAGATACAGCCGGTTGATCGCAAAAAAATGTACGCCGGCCTGCTAAATTTTGTTTTGCCCTTGACCGTTATGACCACCATGCTGGTTAGCGGTCGCACTCCGAGCTACGCGGCTGCTTTTGCGATTGGTACATTGATTGTAGTCAGTTGGTTCACCCCGAATCGAATGGGACCACGTAACATTGCACGTGCGCTCTCTCTGGGAATCCGAACATCAATTATGACTGCTGTGTTGCTCGTCGCAGTCGGTTTGATCAACAACGCTGTTACCACGAGTGGACTGGCCAATACATTCGCCTTGATGATTGCGCAATGGTCGCAGGGTTCACTGCTAATAGCATTGGCACTGATTGCTGTCGCCTCACTCGTACTAGGCATGGGCCTACCGGTCACCGCAGCCTATATCGTGCTCTCTATTTTGTCTGCACCTGCGCTTGCAGGCATGCTTGCGGATGGCATGATTGTGCAGCAGCTGGTTTCCGGTATCAGTGATCCCGCCGTCGCGGCAACCTTTATGTTGGCAGACTCACCCTTGATTGATAAGATTGCCACCGGCATGACCCTCGCCGAAGCAAACACTTTGATGTCTTCCATACCGTTTGAATTGTCCGTGGTGCTGCGGCCCATGCTGATTGATCCGACAGTCATGACGACCTACCTGCTGACCGCTCACTTGATAGTTTTTTGGTTGAGCCAGGACAGCAATGTAACACCGCCCGTCTGTCTGGCAGCGTTTACCGCCGCCGGCATTGCAGGTTCACGTCCCATGGCAACCGGGGTTGAAGCCTGGAAAATCGCCAAGGGGCTTTATATAGTGCCTCTGCTGTTCGCATATACTCCGCTAATCAGTGGTGACTGGGTAGAAGTATTGAGAGTCGGTTTTTTCGCACTCTTCGGAATCTATGCGGTAAATGCGCTGGTGCAGAGATACAGCGAGGGAAAGCTACACTGGCTGGCGTATCCGATATTGATCGTAGCAAGTATCGCGTCTTTCTGGCCGACGAACTTACTGGCTAACATCGCCGGTGCGGCTTTGGTCATCGCGGTAATTATAGTTACCAGACGAGCCCTGACCAATCGGCAAATCGCTACATCGCGATCATGAAAAACGGCCGTGAGATAGCGGCCGGTGGAAATTGGCCTTGAGAACCGCCACCCAAAAAAAACCCTGGCTGGTAACAACGGCTGCGCCCGAGTCCAAATTCTTCAAACTCGCACGAACTGCCACAAAGCAGTCGCTCAATCCCCCGAAGCACTTTCATCGGTAAAAAAGTGTGACACCTGCCCATGAAATCTGTGCCTTATGTAGAGCCAGGTGGTGTACCCCCGCTGGTAAAAGGTATACTGTGACATTGTAATGTAAAGAATTTAGATTCAGCTTGCGCCCGCTGCGTCACGCGTGAGCTACCCTGTCATTACTACGATCAACACCCTGTAAATTTTCCATTACACTCGATGTGCTAAATCACGTATGCATTTTGTTGCCCGATTTTTATTGCTGCTCAGCCTCCTGTCGCTTGGCGCCTGTTCCTCCAGTGGAGACGAAGACACTTGTAATTCAGGCTCCGGCGGTTGTCCGGTCGATGTAAACTCCGGTCAGGCAGTCCCCGATCAACCGGTTAGTCTGGCAACAGACGCGTCTGTTGAAATAAAACCCTGTCTGCTGGCCACTAGCGATCCCGACGGGGACGGGTACGGTTTTGAACAGGGCGCCAGTTGTACCACCATTCCCGACAGTGGCGGCTTTGCCAGTATCACCGACGTCATTTTTGTCACCGGCCAATCCAATGTGGAAGCTGCAGACACTACATTTGATTCGCTACTCGATGCACCCAGCGAACGCGTGTACGCGTTTACTGACAGCGGATGGCAGATTGCAGACCTCCATCAGGTTTGGGACGAACAGGCACGACCTGGAAATCATTCCCTCACAGATCCGACCCGGCAGCCTAATAACAATTTCACTTTTCATTTCAGTAAATCGCTGGCCGAGAAAAGCAACTGGCGGGTACCGGCGTTTATAGTCGATGCCGAGCCCGGTAAGGGAATCGCCAACTGGGACCTGGATAGCCCTTTTTACAAAAAAATCAGCGAAAAAATCACCCGCGCGCTTGCGCAGATTCCCCACAAGGACAGTCTCGATGTTGTGCTGTGGCACCAGGGCGAAAGCGACTGGATTTACGAGGGCACGTCTGACCCCGAAGCTACCGGCTTTACCTCAAAGGATTCCGAGGCTTATCGCAACTATTATTCGATCAAGCTCAATGCGCTAATACAGAATTTCCGTCAGGAGAGCTGGGCAAGACCGGATACTGTGTTTATTTGCGGTGAGACCCGCGTGGCCGAAGGAGTTAACAGACATCTTCGTGCATTGAATTCAGATGCCGATCCGTTAACGGGCTGTGTACCTACCTCCGATCTTGAACAGCGCGCTGACGATCCATTCGGTATCCACTATTCTGCCGCGGGATTGCGCGCTCTTGGCGCGAGACTAGCCGACTTGTACATCAGCATGGTCGGTGGTTGAACCCGAATACGCTGGATTCCGTGGTTTCCCGGAATGCAAACGACCCTCCAGGCTTTCACCTCATCTGATAAGTGCACTGAGTAGCCGACCACTTTTCTGGTGAACTTATTGCTTGCAATATACTTGACCACTCACGTATATTGCACGCATGTCAGCGAAAAAAACAAAATTGGTGTTTTCACTACTCGCCGCCTCCAGTCACATAGAACGGCGACTGGATAGAGCGCTTTCCAGCATGAGCGGCGTCAGCTTCACAGAGTATTTTTTGTTGAAGCAACTGCAGGAAATGCACAACGGCGCCGCCACCAGAGTCGATTTGGCATCAGCCGTCCATCTAACCCCGTCTGCAGTGACCAGAGCGCTAAAACCGTTAGAAAAAATCGGCTATATCACATCTACCAGAAATCAGCGCGATGCCCGCCAGAGTATCGCCACGTTAACGCCTGCCGGTGAGGAGCTTGTAACTAACGCCAACAATCTGGTAGCGGATGAGGTAGCAGCACTACCTATATCAAGTCCTGGTGGTAGCGAACTCCAGACAATGCTAGCCAATCTGACTCCGGCCTGATGTCCCGACCTGGCGCAGCAGCACAACGCCTGCTGCAAGTACTGCTGGTTTTTTGCATCGCAATGCCAGTAAATGCCATCGCACACGAATGGGTAAACATTCCCGCCGGGCAGTTTTTAATGGGCGATGATGAAGGTGATGCCAATGAGAGACCAGTGCAAAAGCGGGTTACCGCTTTTCAGATGATGCGATACGAAGTCAGCAACGAGCAATTCCGGCAATTCGTCAACAAGACAGGCTACATAACCGATGTGGAACGCAACGGCAAAGGCTACGTATGGACTCGCCGATGGAAAAACGATCCTGCCGTTAACTTTCGCCGCCCTCACCACAGCGACTCCTCTATCGAATCGATTGGAAATCACCCCGTAGTGCAAGTTTCCGCCCGCGACGCAACAAGCTATTGCATGCATCATGGCTGGCGATTGCCAACCGAGATTGAATGGGAATTCGCAGCCCGCGGAACTGACGGTCGCCGATTTCCGTGGGGCAATCAGTCACCGCTACAGACAAATTCACCAGCACTTGCCAATTTTGGCACTGTGGCATGCTGTGCACCCTCCGATGAAGATGGCCACCGCACAACTTCACCAACAGGCAGCTATCCGCACGGAGTGTCTGCCTTCGGGGTACACGATATGGCAGGTAACGTATGGGAGTGGACCTCTACCAGATTTCCCGGACGCGAAGGCGACAACGTGATACGAGGCGGAGGCTGGGGCAACAATCCGTACTGCCTGCGCGCCAGCTACCGTCACGGCAACCCGCCGGACATCGGATTAAACATGGTTGGTTTTCGTTGCGCTCAATGACTTGCCGGGCGCAACTTTGCGGTCCATCTAGCTAGAACAGACAAAAAAATGCAACTGATCGATACTCACACCCACTTGTTCTCAGGCAAATTTGACGAAGACCGAGACGCGATGATTCAGCGCGCTATCGATGCTGGAGTCACTCGCATGTACTTGCCTAACATCAGCAGAGATACCACCGATGCGATGAACGCCGTTGTCGCCAAATATCCCGATCATTGTTTTCCAATGATCGGTTTACACCCCTGCCATGTGGACGAGCATTTTCAATCAGAAGTCGATTTCGTAGCCTCCGAACTTGCCACCGGCAAATACATAGCAGTAGGTGAGACAGGCCTGGACTACCATTGGGACCTGACGTTCAAGGAGGATCAGAAGGATGCTCTGCGACAACAGATCGCGTTGGCAAAGGAATACGAGATTCCAATAGTTTTGCACACACGCGAATCTTTCGATGACACCTGGAAACTGGTATCTGAACATAACGATGAGCGTTTGACCGGAGTCTTTCACTGTTTCAGCGGTTCGGTCGACGATGCTAATCGTGTTGCCGAACTCGGGGGTTTTTATATCGGCATTGGGGGTGTTGCCACTTTCAAAAAAACCAGCCACGCATCAGTACTTCCCGAAGTACCGATCGAGATGATTGTACTGGAGACCGATGCCCCCTATCTTGCACCGACCCCGTTCCGCGGCAAACGTAACGAGAGCGCTTACCTGGTGAACGTGGCACAACGGGTTGCCGAAATTCTGGGAATAAGCACTGATGCACTTGCAAAACAGACAACTATGAATGCGTGCAAGCTTTACAATGCAGACTCCCGGCCCGATGCGTTGTAAAAGCTCCGCAGACACCCGTCTACGGAGATTCCTTTTTCGTCACGATTCTTTGGACAGAAAAAAATCCGGAATTTTATGCGCCGGAAATCATATGCAATAGAAGCTCTGGTACTAACTCGCCTTGTCCAGCGCATTGTTGTTATCAAGGTACCACTGAACATTTCCAACTATCTCGTCGACCGTCGGATTGACCAGGTTTTTTTGCTTTGCCACCAATTGTATTAACTTGTCGACGCGCTCTATTGCCGGAACACCTCTGGCGAGTGCCTTGGCCGCAGAAGATGGCTGCGACAAACCCTTTGCGGCGTTTGCATATTTTTCATAGGGCACCAGATCTGAAGGATCTGCACCGAGTGCCACGCAGGCTGCTGCGGTCCATTCGTAAATCGCCTTCGACTGCTCTTCATCACTGTGAACCGCATCCTTGATCGCAATCATGCCATCGCGTCTTACACAACGATAGTTGCCAGTCATCAGCATGCTCCACTTCGCCAGCGGAACATACAGTGAATCGTGTACTTTCAATTTAACCGGTAGCTCTATCTCCGTCGCACCGTGTGTATGACGCACCGCCATAATGTCAGATTCGATATCGCGCAGCATAGTAGTGTGTTCATCGGAATCAAAGCGCGCGACTTTAAAGTTGGTAGGTAAACTGACCTGTAATACATTCTTGCCCGCGTCTTCCGGTCTGTACGCCTGTGGATCGGGACTGGCCAGTGTGACCAGGCCGGGATCAAACTTATCCCAAATACCGGCGTCTTTGTAGCAACTCTCTATAGACGCCACATCTATTCCGGGTAGCCTTTTAATGTAAGGCAGTGGCGGCATGTTCATAATCGCGACGCAGGGAATCTTTGCAGCAGCGATTTTTTCGGTCAGCTCACTTACATCACGAGAACTACTGTACTGTGGCTCCTGCATGGCCAGAACAACCAGATCATAGTCATCGGGCTGAACACTGTCAGGCTCGGATGCGCCGATTCTGCCAGGCAAATCGGCAGACGATATGACTACGGGTTCGTCCACACCACGCACGGGAAACCGCACGGTAGTACCTTCGGAGTTAATAAGCTCAGCGGTACGTGACGTGCAAACCAGCGTCACATCGTGCCCGGCCATGGCCAATTTGGTACCCAGCAGCGACCCGTAGGACGCACCTAGAATTAACGTGTTGTATTTCCTGGTCATTATTTTTATTCACCGGTTTACTAGATCCAGATGACATTTTTTGGCCCGGCAGACTCTCAGACCGTATGTACATCGCAAGAATAACTGGAGCTAACTATAAGCCAGCAAAAGCGAAATTTCACAATAGAAATTACACAATGTGAATTTTACAAAATAGAGCGGGATTCTGAACTCAACTGGTTCTTATCCGCAGGTTGGCCACCAAACTTCAACGCCCACTTCTTTGAACCAGGTCATACAGTCTGGAGAACGAGCCAGCCGGGTGAATAGACACTAAACAAGATGTAGCAAAGGGAACACTGGAGGTCAGTCAGAGTTTCCAGCGCAGACGTCAGCCGGAGTTTATCAACTGGCGTGCGATAGCGAAGCGCTTGCGCCCCGATCAATTGCTTCCTGAATCATTCGGCGTGCGGTCCCGGCATCTTTCCAGCCATCGATCTTTACCCACTTGCCGGGTTCCAGATCTTTGTAGTGCTCGAAAAAGTGCCGTATCTGGTTGAGGGTAATGTCCGGTAGATCGTCATAGTTTTTTATGTTCACATAGCGCATGGAAATGCTATTCGCTGGTACCGCAATAATCTTCTCATCCAGTCCGCCATCGTCCTCCATCACCAATACGCCAATGGGTCGACAGTTCATCACAGCCCCCGGTACGATGGGCCTGGTGTTCGAAATGAGTACATCGATCGGATCGCCATCGTCCGACAATGTATGCGGCACAAACCCGTAGTTTCCCGGATACCGCATAGGGGTATAAAGGAAGCGATCGACAAACATCGCACCAGAATCCTTGCTCAATTCATATTTAATAGGCTCACCACCGATCGGCACTTCGATGATGACGTTGATATCTTCCGGGGCGTTATTTCCACTGGGTATAGCATCGATATTCACGACTTTTCTCTGCGTTTTAACGGATTTTCGGAAAGTTCGAATGAACCTGCCAGTGATGGCACAAAGCGGGCCGATTATAGTGCGGGAAACTCGCAGAACGAATTATCGGGATGATCCCGCAAAGGGTTGCGCTCAAAATCAGCCGCCGGTAGTGTATCCGGTCATTGGAGTATTTTCATTCAAAACTGTGAACCACTGACATGCAGCAGGGTCGAAACTCGCGACTCATGACTGCTCGCCGGGTCCCGATTCGAAGGTCTGATCTCTAAAGACGGTACTTTTTTGACCAATAAAACAAACACTCTGCCCAGGAATATCCGCGCCAATATTCTAAAGCAGCAGGACGACAGTGAAATAACCATAAGCTGGGTGCAGCTTACTATCGTCGTGCTGTGGGGAATGATGTACATCGTGTCGCCCAAAGTCTACCCGGCAGACTCACCTTTTTCACCGGTTCCCTGGGCTTTAACCGCCTACTTACTCTTCACCGTGCTCAGACTTTTTCTGGCTTACCGCAGGCAACTGGGCACTGGTATGTTGACCTGTTCGGTAATTATCGATATCGCATTGCTAACTGCCTTGCTGGTAAGCTTCCCCACTCAGTACGTACAACCCCCTTCGTTCGTGTTGAAGATTCCCACCTGGATGTACATTTTTATTTTCATCTCTATCCGGGCTCTGCGTTTTGAGGCTCGCTACGTTATTCTTACCGGAATATGCTCATCTCTTGCCTGGCTCGGAGTGGTAATCTACGCTGTGATGCAAAGTCCGGCGGAAGCCGGCATCACTCGCGACTTCGTCGATTACATGACCGGAAACCGAATTTTGATCGGTGCCGAGATTGACAAGCTCGTCACCATTGTTGCGGTAACCGCTATCCTGGCTCTGGCAATCAGGCGTGCACAACGCACTATGGTTGAAGCAGTTTCAGTGAAAGCCGCGGCCACAGATCTTTCGCGTTTTGTACCCTCTGAGGTGGCACGCCGCATCACCGAACAGGGCGGTGGACGTGCGACTGCGCCGCAAACAGCAACCGCCACTATTCTATTTATTGATATTGAAAATTTCACTGCTATGGGCGAGCAACTCGAGCCGCATATTCTGGTGGAAAGCCTCAACGAGTACTTTGCCCTGGCGGTAAAACCCATTGAGGAACACGGTGGCGCAGTCACCCAGTTTCAGGGGGACGCCATACTCGCGAGCTTCAACCTGCCGAACACTCATCCGGATCATGCCCAGAGTGCTGTCACCTCCGCGTTTGAAATAATGCAGTCCCTGGCAACGCATCAGTTTGACCATGGCATGGAATACCGCGTTCGTATTGGTATATGCACGGGCCCGGTCATCGGTGGCCTGGTCGGTGTCACTGACCGCGTTTCGTACACTGTCCACGGCGACGCGGTAAATCTGGCCTCGCGTCTGGAATCGCTCAATAAAACATTCGGCACCCGATTGTTAATCGCAGATTCGACTAAAAAACTCCTGACTCTGGACAACGACCTGACACTGGTAGATACCGTTGAAATTCGTGGTCGACAATCACGCGAGCCAGTCTATACACACACAGGGCTTCCCGGGACAGGCTGAATACGGCTTACCCGGCTTTACTCAAGTCCAACGCGGTTGCAGCGGTTGTGCTCCACAACTGATCAAACTTATCCAATATAGAAAGAAACGTCGCTTTTTATCCAGTCGCTACCGGCTTTTTCACACCG
>CAYPCS010000018.1:68505-85343 GCA_964409275.1 uncultured Granulosicoccaceae bacterium | reverse complement strand
CAGAGATTAAATTAAAACGATAAAACTGAATTGATATGGAATCCGGGCCTTCATTACTTGGTCAGCTTGACACGTTAACTTTGGTGTTGGTCGCGCTTGCGGCTTTTTCCACTGCGTTATTTCACTCAGTGGCAGGTTTTGCCGGAGCCTTACTGTTATCCGTATGTCTGGCACCGCTAATCGGTATACGAGCGGTTGTACCGGTTGTTGCTTTTGCAATGATAATAAGCAACATGAACCGGATTTTTTTATTCCGTGAAGCGATTGACTGGAAGGCCTACCGGTCGATCATGGTGACCGGCTTACCCGGTATTGTTGTCGGTGCGGTGGTGTACCTTTACCTGCCGGTAAAAGCTATAGCCATAGTGATGGGCTGTTTCCTGCTGATATCAATACCCGTTCGACGGGTGTTTAAAAAACGCAACTACAAAGTTGGATACCGTGGTCTGTCTGCGGTAGGTATTGTGTACGGAGTGATTTCCGGCACCGTGTTTGGTGGCGGCATGATCCTTGGCCCATTCTTTCTGGGTGCCGGTATTGTCGGGCAGGGTCTGGTGGGCATTGTCGCAGCCCTCGGGTTAACGCTTAATATAACGAAGTCGATTGTATTTGGTGCCGGCAATCTGCTGGACAGCACGCTTTTAACGTTGGGTTTTCTCGTAGGAATTTGCACTATACCAGGCGGTATGCTCGGAAAGTGGATTGTTAAAAATACTCATATTGAAGTGCATACAATCATTGTTGAAATCCTGATGTTTGCAGGCGGCTGTTACTTCCTGTATCAGGGTTTTTGAAAACTATTGCGCCAGCCTGCATTATTCACAAGGTGACAGGAAAATTGAGTGTGAGCCTGCATTTATAGAGTTTATTGGTGATTTATCCTGTTTTTTTTAAAAACACTCTGTCTATTCGACACCGGAGACAAATATCGCGTCACATCTCGCTCGAACCCCTTCGGCACGTGGCAGGCCACGTTTCTCAGGCGATCAAACGACCTGTTTAGCGATACTGACTCTGGACGACAAATCCTCATGAATAATGCAGGCTAGTCAGGAGCCATAGCAGGAGACTTTAAAAATGTACAAAGCCACAATACTACTATTGCTGTCGATGTGGGCCGGTTTGGCAAGTGCCGGTGGTTGCCCGGATTTTTTTCGCTTCGTCGATTTTGGTCAGAGAGGCAGCGATGGTGTGTTGTATCGTGGCGGGAGTCTTTTTCGGGCAGAAGGTTTCGATGGCACTATGCTGGTAAATTTAGCCAGCGCTGATTGCCTTGAGGTAAAAGATACCGCAACTGATGGTCGCGGGCTTACCATCCCTGTGGTTACAAGCTTCCTCTATGAGCCTGCAAAGACCGCAATTGACTTGACGGAACTGCGTGTGAGCGCTGTCGATGATGCGAGCTTCGCTGCGGAGAACAATGCCGAGCGTCACCGTGAAAGGCTAAAAGACACAGACGCGGTGGTTACGCGCGGTACCAATTTTCTTTGCGCTATTTACAACGATACGGATATTAGCTGTCAGGTGGTATCACCTTATCCCGGGAACATCGCGCTGGTCGCTTATTGCGATGCTACTCAATGTGCGTTGCCGGTCATGGCGATTGATAAACACATCACTGTAAAAGCCGCCTGGTTACGCGCCCCGGGGCTGGAGGGTAACGATAAACTCACCGGGGCTGCAATCGTGGATATGGTTACGCAGATTCACGATTTTCTATCTCCGCTTACCTCACTAAATCCCGGCTAGACACGGGCGAGAGGTTCACAGGTATGGACGACAGAGAGTAAAGTTTATCCTCTCTGTCCTCCGTCTTCTGTCTTCTGTCTACCATCTTCTGACTACAGAAACAGGGTCACGATTGAAGGCCAAATCAGCAGCACGCTGAGTGCAAGTATCTGCAGGCCGATGAATGGAAGGAAGCCGCGGAAAATATCGGTTAACGAGATATGTGCCGGCGCCACTGATTTCAGATAAAAGGCTGCAGGCCCGAACGGTGGTGATAGAAAGCTCACTTGCATATTCATGCAGAACAGCACCCCGAACCATACGGCAACCTGTCTTGGCTCAAGCTGCCCGATCAGACCGATCTCTTCAATTGGTAGTGCCCGAACTATTGGCAGAAATACCGGAATGATTAACAGCACGATGCCAACCCAATCCATGAAAGCACCCATGAACAGCAAGATGACCATCATGGTAAGCAATACCAGGAAGGTTGGCATTTCAGCACCGACAATCAACTCTGCGATATACGTGGGGCCACCCGCGAGCGTGTAGGCACCTGATAGCGCAGCCGCGCCTACGGTGACCCAAATAATTGTGCCGGTGGATCGAAGTGTTCGCATCATGCTGTCCCAGACCAGACCAACTGACGCTTCACCCCGGAACACCGCTATAACAAACACTGCAAATGCGCCCATCCCGGCGGCCTCGGTAATACCGGTGACACCGCCGTAAATGGAGCCAAGTACAATGCCTATAACGGCGAACGGCGCCACCAGACCTTTGCCGTGGAACCATCCTTTCAGCGATCGCTTTAAGCCGAACACCAACAATATCAACAGTATCCCGACCACAACGGCTCCGACTAGCCAGGGCAGGTGATTTTGCATGCCGAGAAAAATGGTGCCGTCGTCTTCAGTGAGATTCTGATTTCGACCAAGGGCGGTATACAAGCCTGCTCTAAGCAGCAGCAGGGCGGCGAGACCGGTGGCAACGATAGTCAGAAAGCCACCAAACATCCGGCCTTTTTCCCAACCGGCTGCCTCACCCTCGACAGGTTGCGGCAGTGGTGCCAGCGATGGATTGAGTCGGGTACGCACTATTATGTAGATGATAATGAAAGTAGCCAGCATAAAGCCCGGTATAAAAGCACCGGTAAACAACGCCTTGATCGATGTCTCTGTAATCAGGCCGTAAATAATGAGTACCACTGACGGCGGGATCATCGTGCCGAGCGATCCGGACGCGCAGATAGTTCCGATGGCCAGATTCTGGTTGTATCCGAGGCGCAGCATTTGCGGTAGTGCGATAAGCCCGAGCAACACTACTTCACCGCCAATAATGCCGGACATAGCTGCTAGCAGAACGGCCATGAGTGAGGTAACAATGGCGATACCGCCGCGGGTTTTACTCAGCCAGAAGTTCAATGCCTCGTACATGGCTTTTGCCACACCGGACCGTTCCAGCAATGACGCCATGAAGATAAACAGTGGCACCGAGATTAGTACGTACTCGGTGAGCAGATCGAATATTTTTTGCGTCAATATGTATAGCGGCCCGGTACCGGGTCTGCTGGTAAGCAGTCCTTCGCCGAAGCTCATCGGGTCTGTCAGAATGGTGGGCTCGAACTTCATCACCATTACGACCAGCGCCATCACGGCTGAGGCGAGCCCAAGCGGCATACCGATGGCGAGCGTAACCAGCAGTCC
The DNA here is from genome assembly GCA_964409275.1 of uncultured Granulosicoccaceae bacterium. GTDB lineage: Bacteria > Pseudomonadota > Gammaproteobacteria > Granulosicoccales > Granulosicoccaceae. The sequence continues at coordinate 81,909 of CAYPCS010000018.1, read as the reverse complement.
CAGTACCAGAACAATCGAGATGGTAGAAATATCCATCAGCTGTCACCTACACTGCGTTTAATGGCTGCAAGTTCTTCCTCGTCGAGGTCTCCTGCAACGGCTTTTTCTGATGGCCTGATGTTCCAGTCAGAAATCAGATTGATCACTGCCTGTATCGCGATCAGTGAAACCATGATCAGTATCATGGGTTGCAAAGTAGCTGGTATCGGTGGGTCGAAGGCGGTGCCGAACATTTCCCACTTATAGAATTTGGTGATAAAAACCTGTTTATAGCTGCCAAATATAAGGAAGAAGGCAAAGATTAGAATTAAAAGTACGGCGAGGATGTCAAACAGGTGTTGCATCCAGCGAGGTACCGCATCATAGAGTAAAAAAATACGAATATGACATCGCTGTTGCATGGCGTAAAAGCCGGACAGCAGGAACACGAAGCCCGCTAACCACAGGGTAAGTTCGTTTGCCCAGAGCGTCGGAGCCTCGAAGGCGTAACGCATCAGTACTTCGTACAACATGATAAAGGTTATGGAGATGATGAGCATCATGGTCACGCGGCCTACAAACAATGCGACGCGGTCTATCGGTCGCCAGTGTTCGTACTCCATTGCAGCGACCTTTACGGTGCGCATCCCCAGGTAGAAAAAAACAGGTAAAAGAATAAGTGCAGCCCAGTCGAGAGGGTCGGCAAGTCCACCGAAGAGTCCGGCCATCTCCGGTGTGACGTCCTTGCGTTTGTGCAGTTCGGTCATTTGATCGACCAGGCTTTGGCTCTCGTGTGGTATGAAATCAAGGATATAGGCTGGCATGTGCCAGATTGCCCAGCCTGCGCACATGATGAACGCAAAAGGTATTGCCCATTCCAGCAAGCTGCCGGATTTGTCTTGCATATTGATCCCCAGGTTGTACCGGAATTATCGGGCAATGTGTGGCATGTGTCTATCGGCTGGTTAGCCGGTGCATAGATACATGCGTGATTGCAATAGACTGTTTATAGCAGGGTTTAGCTATTTCGGAAAAAAGACAGGCCCGTCATCGGGCCTGTCGTCTATGAAGCGCTAAAAAAGTAAAGGTCTGGTGCTTACTTCATTGCACCCAGGTCTTTGAGGAAGTCCAGGTGGCTGTTGAGGAGTTCTTTTGCTTCCGGTGTGGTTGCAAATTTGGTCCAGCCAGCTTGTACAGCTGCTCTGTACTTACCCATTTCTTCAGGCGACCATTCATAGAGATTGATGCCTTTAGCTTTTAGATCTTTGGCAGTCTGGGCGTTCTTGACTTCATTAATTGAAGTGTTTTTCAGTGCCAGTGCCTGCATGCCGACTTTCAGTATTGCTTTGTGGTGATCAGGCATTTCGTCCCAAATGTCCTTGCGGCAGGCCAAATGGTCAGCAGGCATAGAATGGAAGCCCGGGAAGTTGGTGTGCTCGGCGATATCATAGAGACCGAGTCCGACGTTGTTGGTCAGGTTGGCGGCATCTGCACCGTCAATGATCCCGGTCTCAAGTGCGGTAAAGATCTCGTTGAAATCCATCACGATGGGTGAGGCGCCAAGCTCTTTAAAGATCTCGGTGATGATGCCTGGCGGTGAACGGAACTTCCAGTTTTTGAAATCTTCAACGCCACGAATCGGCTTCGTGGATGATAGTGATTCCGGCCCCGGGATCCACCAGCCAATAAATTCCATGTTGTGCTCGTTGTAAAGCTTGTTCAGCTGCGCGTAGCCATCGTTGTGGAGCAACCATGCCATCTGCTGGTAGGGGTTCTGGTAGCCACCATTCAGATCGCCGGTGAACTGGAAAGCAGGGTTCTTGCCTGTTTGGTAGGCACCGCCTGTCATGTCGCAGTCGAGAATACCGGTCGCTGCTGCGTCGAAGGTTTCTGCCGCCTTTACCACAGAACCGGAGTAAAACATTTCCACCTTGATTTCGCCATTTGACATAGCGGTGATATCTTCGATGAACTCGGCTGCCATCTGGCCGGAAAGAGTTTCCGGTGAGAAGTGGGTCTGGATGCGCAGCTTGGTGTCTTCAGCGCTGGCGGTACCCGCCGCGCATGCCAGAGCGATGCCCGTGGCTGCAATTGTAGGTTTCAGGTGCTTAAACATGTTTCCTCCAGAGGAAATTGCGTGATGCTAAAATTTTGGCAGTGAGTCAGCCGCTGAGGAGTGTGACGAGACACATGCGACTGATTGATTCAATGGAACCACAGTGTGATCGAAATGACAACCGATCAGGTGTTCAAACGTCAATATTGATCTTGCGTTTTGCTGATCGCGATAGCTCACGGTTCGTTTGAGCAATTGCACGATCGTAGTGGGGTCAGAACTTGATGACAGGTGTTACCACGGCGACACCATGTAGTAGCGGGCAATGCTCCGTGAAATGCTTGCGGCTTTTCACGCACGCGTCACGCGTAGTGCCTCGCCAGGATCAATCGCCAGCGTGCTGGCGCCAGAATAATCGCCTATCGGTTACAACAGCAGATCTCGCCCGCTAAAAGAACGAGGTGATTAATTTGCCAGGTAACCACAGGGCCAGCATCGGGAATAGCAGTACGATTATCAGTACAACGGTGTCTGATATGCAAAAAGGAAAGGAGCCACGAATGACCTGGGTGACCGGTAGTTTTGTAACTCCGCTCACTGCAAACAGATTCAACCCGACAGGCGGTATGACACTGCCAATTTCGATACAAAGCGCGGTTAGAATTCCCAGATGAACCGGATCTACTCCAAGTGCCAGCGCTACCGGAAAATAGATGGGCACCGTCAGCACCAGAATTGCCACACCGGTTAACCACATCGACAGTAAAAGCAGAGTGCCCATCAGTGCAAACAGGAATGCGTGTTTTGACAACCCCAGATCACCCACCCACGCGGCGATTTCCTGGGGCCATCCCATATTGGCGAGGAAGAACTGGAATATACCGACGCAGCCTAGCAGGAAGAACACGATACCGGTCAGGTTCATTGTCCGGCGGGTAACCGGTATGAGTTCTTTGATGAAAGGTTTGCCTTTAAACAACACTCCATAGCCTAATGCATAACAGGCCGCGGCAGCGCCGGCTTCAGTCGGCGTAAATATCCCTCCGTAAAGTCCGCCGAGGACAAGTACCGGCATTAGCAGTGCTGGCAGTGCTTCAACAAATGCGATTCTGACCTGCTTCCAGCTGAAGGTACCGGCCGGCAGTTTTACAACGAACACTGATACTGAAACGATAATGATGGCGTCGCTGATGGCGAGCATTATTCCGGGAACTACGCCAGCGAAGAAGAGATCAACTATGGATATTTCGGTAATCACACCGAACAAAATCAGGGTAATGCTGGGCGGGATTAACAGCGCAATACCACCGGCAGAGGCTATAACTCCGGCGGCCATCCATTTCGGATAACCTCTTTTCACCATTTCCGGGTAGGCAATCACACTCATCGCTGCAGCCATGGCAGTGGATGAACCGGAAATAGCGCCAAACATGACCGCGGACAGGAGGGTTGCATAGGCAAATCCACCGGGCACCCAACCGACCAGAGCGTCGGCAAAATTAAATAAACCGCGCACTAATCCGGTTTTCTCCATGAGAAAGCCGGCATAAATAAAAAACGGTATTGCAATTAGCGTGTATTTGCTGATGAAGATAAAGAACGCTTCGTAGAGTGTTCCGAAGGTCAGGAAATCATCAAACAGCACCATCACGGCAGTGGCGCCCGCCAGAGAAATGGCGATGGGTACGCCAATTAGCAGCAGAGTGAAAAGAAGTAGTGCCAGTGCCAGCATCTATAGGGCCCTGTGTTGCAGCAAATGGCTGTTGTTATAGCTAATCATTCAAACACCGGTTATACGGGACTAGCCCGGATTATTATGAGCCAATTTAACAAGCATGGGCATCCAGAGACAATAGCGCGTCAACATTCACTGTATCGCCTTCGGCATGTGGTCATTTATACGAATCGAAAATGATCGATTAAAATGCACTTGCGGGGTACGTTCGCAGTCGCAGAGGTTCTGTCACCGGGTTGCTACACATCGGTTGTTATTTCCAGTTCGGAATCGATATGCTCATTGCGAGCGAAACTGATGATGTCTTCAATTAGCTGTAAAAAGGCGATGATGGACATCAGCAAAAAACCGAACATCAAAATGGAATAGAAAGGCCAGAGCGGTATTAGCAGGCTATAGGTGGTTAGATCACGATCGAGTGCGTAACTCAGTGTTGGCCAGCCGGTGATGCCGATGGCGGCGCAGAAAACCATAATTATTGCCGAGACAATAACTCTGAGCGCTCCGACCACTCTAAAGTAACCGCGAGAGTGCAGTAGTTGCACAATAGCGTTCATCACCAGGTGACTGCGCCGAATCTGGGTAACACCGAAATACAGTGCCACGGCAGCAACCATTCCGACAATAAGTGCGTCCTGACCCCATTCGAACACGACACCGAAAATGTAGCGTCGCACAATTTCAAGCAAAGCGAACAATGTCAGAACTATTAACATAGCGGCAGAGATCCACCCCACCACCAGTTCAATACCGTCCTTCAGACGTCGGGAAAAAGCCAGAAAATTATCCATTCACTTCTTCCGCGTGGTCAAGCCTGGATGCACTGTGGAAAAGCGGGCCACCGATAACAGGTGGCCCTTGATTTTCTACAGGTATCAAATGCAAGGCGACAGTGCTACTTTCGATTTTTAGCTCTGTACAGTTCTGCACCCTCCACATACCGATCAAAGTACGCCTGGTACGTGGAACAATCGGTCTGCTCAAGTGCATGTGATCCGGTGGGATTTTCTTTCACAAGGGCTTCTGCTTCGGCGGTGAACTGGTCTACCAACTCGGCTCCGCGCTCGTCCACCTTGGTTTTGATCCACTCGTTGGTTGCTCCGCCTTCAGCATCTTTCAGCGCAGAGGCTTCTTCGTCGCTCATCACGTAGATACCGGGTGCTGATTTGTCCTTGGTCTCAAACTTGTCGAGCATTCGTTTGTCGTTGCAGAAGTTAATCGCCCGCTGGAAGGGGATAAAATCGTTGACGACGATGTCTGTCAAAGCGGCCTGTTGTTCTTCGTCCAGTTTGTTCCACCATTTGTTAGATGCGCCAAACCAGTAGTAGTCACCGACAATGCCGTTGAGACCGGCGACGGTGAAATAAGGAGCTTGTTCCTTGACAGCGTTGAACCCGCCAAGTGAGGTAAGCAGGCCATCAATTACGCCAGTCTGCAGAGCAGGTGGTACATCACCGAAAGCCATCGATTGCGGGTTAGCACCCAATGCGCCAAGCAGTGCATTTTCGGCTGGCCCCATCGAGCGCATCTTCTTACCGGCGAAATCTGCCGGGGCGATCACGCGGCTTTCAACGGCTCCTGCACCCATATACATGCTGAGGTGGCCTGCACCGAACATGGTGATGTCATGTACTTCATCAAACACCTTGACCAGTTCTGCGTAGGTTTCTGTGGAGTCAATCCCGTCAATCGCACCAGCGGTCGTCAGCTTGCCGGCACCTAACAGCACATTGGCGAGTGGTTCGACACTGGCAGTTTTACCAAACTGGCCGGTGATCATTTCAAGATTGCCCTGGGTCATAGCTTTCACACCCTGCGGTATGGTGTAGAGCGATTTTGCCCAGTAAATTTGCACTTTGCTTCCTGGTATTTTTTTCTCTACCTGTTCGGCAAAATAGACTTCCGCTATACCAGCGGGATGCGGAGGGCCTGAATGGTCAGATGCCCAGCGAAGCTTAACTGGCTCGACAGCGCTGGCGCCGGTGGCGGCAACAACGAATGCAGCACCGATCAGGGCTGTAACACTAGTCCGAAATTGTGACATTAATTCCTCCAGAAGGTGGTTATTCAACGAATTTAGACCACTTTGGTTAAAAAGAATAGGTAAAAAGAAAAACGGTCTGGCGGCAACCCTACCAGAGGCGGCGGTGCGATAAAACCCTTTCGCAGCAGCAATGATAAACCGATCAGTTTACCCTGAATTACGGAGCTGATGATGACGATTGCACCAGCAGACTGGAGAATGCAGGCAGTCAGGACGCCGCTGAGACTGGTGGTGCAGACGGTTTTAAGGGCTGGCGCGAATGGTGTCGATTCCAAGCCCTGTGTTTATGGATTCTGCTGCAGCAAGTAATGCCTCATCCTGACGAAAAGCGCCAACCAGTTGCAGGCCTGTCGGCAAACCCGTAGCGCCCTCGAATGCCGGGATGCTCAGTGCAGGCATATGCAGGGCTGTCCACGCTGTGTTGAACACCGGATCGCCGGTGGCTTCAAGGCCTGCCCATGCTTCACCGGGTGCCGAAGGCGTCAACAACAGGTCGTAATTCTGCATGGTTTCGTACATCACTGCCCGTTGCAGAGCGAGTTCAGCCTGGGCATTTGCGTACGTTTCGTAAGTACACTGCAAGCCGTCTTCGCAACGTCCGTCAAGTAATTTTGGACTCAGCAGTGGTTGTCGATGTGTTCGCTCCCACGTAATTGCGCGGGCAAACTCGTAGCCGGCAATTGTTTTGTGGTGGTGGGCAATGTGGTCAAACCCCCGGGGCGGAGTAATATCTTCAACTGTGGCAACCACTGTGCGCAAGTGGCTTGCTGCAGCTTCGAGTAAGTCCCGGGTATGCTTATCGGCTTTCATCCAGTCTGGTCCACGGAAGATGCCTATACGCAGTTGCGACAATGGTGCGGGCACAAGAGTCGCAGCGGGTGCCCGGATAAGTGCTCGTCGAACAATATCGATGTCTACTACACTGCGTGCAAACCAGCCCACAGTATCAAAACTTGTGGCGCACTCAAAAACGCCTGAGCGACTGACGTCGCCGTAACTCGGCTTGAATCCGTACACCCCGCAATACGAAGCAGGCCTGAGCACTGAGCCGGTGGTTTGGGTGCCCAGTGCAAACGGCACCATGCAGGCCGCCACTGCTGCCGCACTGCCGCTGGATGAACCGCCCGGCGTATGAGCAGTTGCATGCGGATTGCGTGTTTTTCCAGGGTGGTAATGTGCCAGTTCTGTGGTTACCGTTTTGCCTAGACAGATGCCACGTGCTTCTTTGAGCAGGGCAACGCAGGCGGCGTCCCGAGCCGGTTGATTATTGTGAAATACCGGCGTGCCGTGTTCTGTCGGCATATCGACGGTATCAATAATATCCTTCACTCCAAAGGGTATACCGTGTAAGGGGCTGTCCGGAATCAATGAATCGAGCAGTCGAGCTGCCATCCGTGACTGGTCATCACCTGTGTATGCCCAGGCTCTAACCCCGGGCTCGTGAATTCCGGTGCGTTCAAGGCAGGCATCGATAAGTACTGACGGCTTCAGTTTACCGGACCCTATAGCGGCACTTGCCTCCGCGATTGTCATCTGTGCCGGGTCTGTTGGCTTCATGTGTCTCTTCCCGCAATTATTAGCTGGATGCACTACAGTGGTCTATCCAGCTTGTTAGATGGGTAGTTGGTCATCTTATAGAATAGTGAGGTAACTATCTGCTTTAACGCCTGCTTTAGTGCATGCGAAGTCGTAAAAATATCAGGTCAGGTAATCCGTACATGGTTCTCAACCACATTGTTATATTGCTTATCGGCTTTTCCGTTGTGTCGGCCGCGATTCTCTGTGCGGTCTATACATTCCTCTATCGCACTCTCAATAAATCGCTTGTCTCTATTCTGGCTGCCAGTACGCTGCTGGTTTTATTTGCTGTAATTCAGTTGATGCATCTGAATTACATTCTGACTCCCGATAATCTGATTGACAGCAAATGGTATTCATCGCTTGTGTTGTTAACAGCCCCCCTGTACCTGTTGTTTGTAATTGAGTACATCGGTGGAAAAATAGCCTTCAAGCCGATCATGCTTGTGCATTTGATGCCGTTGATCGTTAACCTGTTTATTCCGAATCAATGGAGTTTGCCACTGGGTTTTCTGATAGGTGCCGGTTACGCAGCCTATTGTATGAAGGAACTCTACACGCTTAGGGGAGAGCGAAGCCGATACCGGTTTGAACTCGTTTCTCTGGCGTTTTTTTGTCTGGTCGCCATTGTGGTTTTGATTCTCGGCATTTCTGCACAGCTGCTTGAGCCACACTATTTCATTGTCGGGTACAGCCTGATGATCTCGGCTTGCTTTCTTATGGTCGTGACTGTTTTATTGTTGTATCCGGATGTTGCAGTCAATCTAAACGAGGCGCTTGAAAACCGGTACGCAAAGTCGACACTGGACAACGTGAATCGCAGCACCATGCTGGAAGAGCTCGACCAGCTGGTCGGAGAGGATGCCTTGTCGCGCAATGAGTCTTTAAACCTGGCCATGCTGGCTGAACGCAGCGGCTACAGCGGCCACCAGATCTCCGAACTCGTTAACACGGAGTTGGGATACGGTGTTTCTCAATACATACGAAAGCACAGGATTAGCGATGCGAAGCGCATGTTGATTCGCGAGCCCGAGGCGTCAGTGCTTTCTGTCAGTCTCTCAACCGGTTTTACTTCGCAGTCCACATTCTACGCCGCTTTTAATCAAATCGTTGGTATGTCTCCTGGTAAATTTCGCAGTTCACATCAAAAAACACATCGCCAAAAATCCTGAATTATCATTCCGGAATAAACTAATTTATTGTTTTTAGTAGATAAAAAATTACTTATTCCGTATTGAACATTGCGGAAGTCGTGTTGCGCCTGCCAGGTCTAGTCTGAGCCCGTCATTTGATAACGAGCTCTATAAGGAGGGCCAACAATGCTTACGACAACCTATGCAATCTATCTGATTCTGGTAATTCTGATCACTATATTTGTTGCGCGAACACTCAGCAAAAACGGCGCGGTATTCCTGGTGGACGGTTTCGGGGGCAATGAGGCTCTGGCCCGGTCTGTCAACCACATGCTGGTGGTCGGTTTTTATTTGATTAATCTGGGTTTTGCCCTGCTGCAACTCAATTCACACCGCAATATTGAAACACTCGATCGGGCACTGGTATTCCTGAGCGGTAAAATCGGGTTTGTTATGCTGGTGGTGGGCGTGATGCACTTTTTCAATCTACTGGTTATCACCAAATTCAAATCAATGCAGCTTGATCGACAACGAGTGGTTGAACGGCAAACCAGCATCGATACACCCCCGCCCCTGGCAACTCGTGCGCCAACTCAACCGGAGTCTTGAATGGCGCTGCCAGCGAGTTGAATTACTGCGCAAGGGCGGGCGCAAGTCCGCCTTTTTGCGGTACGAGAATTCTCAACTGGCATTAGTCCAGAAACTTGATTCCGGCCAGTATCAGGCCCGCTAAAAATACAGTTTCACAGACAATCAGGGCGATAGCCGGACCGCCGACTGACAACACCTGTTTCAGGTTGGTTTTCATACCAACGGCCGAAATTGCGACCAGTAACATCCAGCTGGAGGCCTGGCTGATCCAGCGGGCAATGGCGGCCGGAATCAAACCAAGTGAATTCGCTGTCGCCAGCACAATAAAGGCAATCACAAAGCCTGGTAATAGCGGTGTGCTGTTGCCGCCGGTTTCACCATGTGCATATCGTTGAATAATAATGGAAGCGACTAACACTACCGGGGCCAGCATCGCCACTCGAAACAGTTTTACCAGAGTTGCGGTTTCGCCTGCCTTGTCAGAGATGGAGAAACCGGCACCAATAACCTGTGCCACGTCGTGAATGGCACCGCCGATAAATACACCGGCGGCAACGTCGTCAAGGTTTAGCAGTTGCACCAGAACAGGGTAGCCGATCATGGTGACGGTTGATAATACAGTGACTCCGACCACGGTAAAGATCAGCCGCTCTTCACTGCGGTCATCACGCGGCAAGATAGCGCTTATAGCCATAGCTGCGGAAGCGCCGCAAATAGCAACGGCGCCAGAGGTCAAAAGCCCGAATCTCCAGCGGTGCCCGAACAGGCGTGATACGGACAATCCGAATGCAATGGTAAGAGCAACACCGGCCAGTGCAAGCGCGATAAATTCCACCCCCAGTCCGGCTATCAGGGAGGCTGAAACCCGCACGCCAAGGAGTGCCACTCCGATACGCAGCAATATCCGCGCGGAGAAATCAATCCCTTCAACCGCTTTGCCTTCTTCACCCAGAAAGCTTACAGCAATGCCAAGCAACAACGCCCACAACATTGCCGGTGTTGCATAGTGCTCTGACAGGAATTGCGCGGTCACGGCGACAATAGCCGAGACCATCACCCCTGGAAAAAGAGCCCGCCAGAGCGTTTTTAGATTTGTCGGAGAGAGTACTTCCCTGTACCCGAAAGGATTCATAGGCAAGTGATATCAATATCGTTTGGTGATTAGTAATTTATTCCGGCTTGATTCTGGATGCGGCTTTCTCGACCGGGCATCCGACACTTCGACACACGCCTTCATCGCACAGTCTACAGATCTTGCGAGCGGTTGCCTGATCACAGGTCATTGACGACAGCACTTTCTCGAGGGCCGGCACGATTGCCTTTTTTTGCGGCGCAGTGAGTGAATCTATGGAGTGAGTGAGAACTTTCCCGCGTGCATCCAGCACGTCATCGCAACGTCGTTTTCCTTTTTTCGTCGCTCGCAAGACCACTGCTCGGCCATCCACCGGGCTTGGCTGTCGCTGTATCAGTTTGTCTTTCTCCAGTGCATCCACAACACGAACCGCGCCAGAGTGTGTGAGATTGAGAATGCTACTGAGTTTGTCGATGCCCTCGCCGGGGTGGTTGCAAATCGCAACCAGTGCTGCTTCATGACTGACGCTGCGGCTGCCAAGTTCGTTCAATTCTTCCTCAATGCCGGATGCAATTGCTGTTGAAAAAGCACCGAGGAGGTTTTTTAAGTAGTCATCTTCAGTATTCATGCGGGGAGTATATATGACTGAATCACAGAAATCTCTGGACAATCGACAGAATAAAGGTAATATCGAATTTGCGGAAGGAGCAAAGGATCACTGGACATGCACTGAAAACCGCATTGTCCGGTATGCCTGGTATCAATTAGTACGCCGATTGTTCAATCGTTTGCGAAAGCGTTGAAAATCTCTGGGTGCTGGTGAAAATTTTTGCAGCGATGCGCTGCAAAACCGGCAGCAGACGCGCCTGCCTGAATTGGGTAACCTGACTGCAACAAATTAAAGGGTCAGGCTTACTTCAGGTAGATGATCGGCTCAGAGCTCGCAATGAATTCCTCCATAGCAGCCACCAGGCTGCGTTAGACGCATCACCTTTCGCTGGTGCGTCGCTTTATTCCGCGGCCACAACCTCCAGTATGCGAAGGTTGCCGCTTCCGCTAAGCAGAGCCAGGACTGGAGGTAACCCCTTTAATTCGTGGGACTGCATTCACGGGCGAATAAGGGTATTAAGTTGTGCCGCTATAGTCTGTGTGCTGCCATCGGCAAACTTCACTTCCAGCCCGGTTATTGGTGCGGCAACGGTGCTGGCGAACGAAAGATGCGGTGATTGATCGGTAAGCATTCCGACCGTATTGTTCACTTCACGTGTGTAACTCTTGCCCGATGACGTAACCGCTGTCACCCGGGCCCCAAGCCAGCGAGCGTTTTCAGGCACTGCCAGTGTAACCACGTCACCGTTGTATTGATTGAGCAGAGCCTTGATCGGGCCGCCCATATTGATCCACACGACGTCCTGGCGAGTATCCCCGTTGAGATCAGCAATTATTGCAGACTGGCCGAAGTTTTTGTTTTCAAGTCCAAGGTCTCTGGCGTGTGCAAATGCGGGTCCGTTGTTACCCTCTACCTGCAATGTGGTGAGACCTGGCAGCGGAAAGATTTTGTGGGGCGGGAATTTGATGTAGTTTTGTGCCGCCAGCATGTCGAGCTTGCCATCGAGATTTAAATCCTCGAATACAATACCCCAGCCAAACCCGGAATCAGTCAGCCCGGTCTCTTCATTGACATTGGTAAATTGCCTGTTGCCGTCATTGCGCAGCAGCGCCCATTCATATTCCAGAACTTGTTCGTCCCGTAGATCTCCGCGGAGCAGGCTGGCAGGTATTGAATTGCCTGCATTTGAGAAGGCCAGGTCCTGGTCTCCGTCGGCATCGTAGTCACCGATACCCAAACCCATCCAGAAGCCCAGTCCGGAATCGAATGTATTTGTGGTGAACGTGCCGTCGCCTTCGTTGTGCATAATCTCGATAAGGCCGGTGTTGTTGGACACCACAAGGTCCTGGTAGCCGTCGGCATCAAGGTCGGTGAAGGCTGATAAGAAAGTATTTTGCGTGCCGGCTGTACCGGACTCTTCTGTTACGTCGGTGAACGAGAGATTGCCATCGTTACGCAGTAGCAGATTTGTTCGAAGATGCTCAGGGTTGTTAAAAATGGCTGCTTCCCAAAGATTGAAAGCAATGAAATTACTCAGATAAAGGTCGATGTCGCCATCGCGATCATAGTCCGCCACTGCTACAGCCAGCGCCGTTTGGGAATCTCCGCTGGATGAATCGATCTTCTTGCCACTAAACTGACCACCGTCATTGGTATACAGCCAAACGCCATCATCGCGTGCGATGATAAGGTCGGTCCGCCCGTCTTCATTGAAATCAATTGCGGTAACTCCGTAGCCACTGGCGGTGCTGGACAGGCCAGTGCCGTCGATAATGTCGACCATAGCGCCGTTCTGAAAAGACAGCAGCACATCGTTCTGGCGGAAACCGCCACTGACGAAAATCTCCATTCGACCGTCATTGTCAATATCAATGGCAGCCCCGCCAGTGAATGGTGCCGCTTCCTCTTCAACCCAAACATGGCTGAAGTCGGACTGTACCGGAACTGGTGCGAACGGTTGCACGTCGACTGACTTCAGGAATTCGGCATTGCGGCCGCCGGTGGCGCAGCCTGCCATCAATGCCGCGGTCAATAACAGTTGAAGTGGAGCGCGGCTCTTTGCTGGCCGGGGGTTTATTATTGAATTAGTCAAAAGCTGTCGCTCCGTGGAGGTTGAAAAAACTGAAATCCAGGTAACTGTTTATAAACCCGGAGGTGTTAATGCCCTCGCCCCGGGAATCACCAGGGCGATACGCAAAACGTGTCATGGCTATATTCTGCCCAACACAATGCTCTGTCAACAGCCTTTCCGGGTGCTAGAGGCACACTCTGAAATAGCGAGCTGCCAGGCCCGTAGTCTGTTGCCGGCGTGGAATCTGGCTTCAAGATGTATTGTCAATAGTGCGCCACACTGCGGGCAGCAGTCGGCCTGAAAAGTTCCGTTTTGCAGGAAATCTGTGCAGTGAAAGAACCGGCGCCTGCAGTAGTCTGCCATGGCTTCAGCATTTTTGACTTGCCATTTTTGCCACGCTGGCACTTCGTTCATGGTCAATAAAAGTGTGAGGCTCAGAGCATGCTGCGACGAATACCTTGCGGTACAATGCCTTTAGCCCGGTGGGTGCGACGTCCGGTTTGGCCCTTCATCAAACCCTGCGTATCGGGAACAT
>CAYPCS010000018.1:22448-68405 GCA_964409275.1 uncultured Granulosicoccaceae bacterium | reverse complement strand
CGAAGCAGTCGTGCAAATAATTGTGACATTAAAAGTATCAAAACAGTCCGGAGATTAGTCTTGGAAATTGCCCTCAGTCCTATGGAGTTTGCACAGCGTGCGCGTCGTTTGTACGCTGGTAAGGAAGCCGTTGTAGAAGGTGACAAGCGCTTTAGCTACAGCGAGTTTCTGGATCGCTGTGATCGATGGTCACACGCATTGCAGGAACTGGGTGTAGCCCAGGGAGATCGGGTTGCCTACATCGCACCAAATACCCATTCACACCTGGAAGGTTACTATGCAGTGCCGCAAACAGGTGCTGTTCTCGTACCGATAAACTACCGGCTGCTAGCGGAAGATTTTGAATATATTCTCAACCACTGTGGTGCAAAAGCAGTGTGTGTCCACCCCGATTACATGGCAGCTATTGACGGTATTCGCGGTAATTTACCCGATATCAAAATCTTTGTTGCGTTGAGTGGTAAAGGCGATGGCTGGCTGGATTACGAGCAGATGATTGCAGAGACCAGCCCTGACTATTCTGAAGTTTCGATTGACGAAAACGATCTACTGGCGATCAATTATACAAGCGGGACCACGGCGCGACCCAAGGGGGTGATGATTACTCACCGCAATGCGTATCTGAACATCATGAACACGCTGGCACATCAACATCTGACACCGGCGGATCGCTATCTGTGGACACTGCCGATGTTTCATGCAAACGGCTGGACTTTCACCTGGCTTAATACAGCGCGTGGCATGACCCATGTGTGCTTGCCAAAAGTAGACCCCGAGCTGGTGTGCAAGGCGCTGGCAGATGAGCAGATCACCATGTTGTGTGCGGCACCGACGGTGCTGATCAGTATTATCAATGCGCCTGAAGAAGTGCGCAGCGGCATACCGCGCGGTGTGCGTCTGCTCACCGCCGGTGCACCACCGGCGGCGGCCACTATAGAGGCTCTCGAAAAAGACCTGGGCTGGCAGTTGACGCATGTCTACGGATTAACAGAAACCGCACCGCTGATCTCTATCTGTGAGTCACGTCCGGAGCATGCCGGTTTGTCTGCCGAAGAGCTGGCGGTGGTGAAGGCGAGGCAGGGTGTTGAGCTGGTTGGCTCCGGTGAACTGAGGGTTGTCGATGACGATGGCAACGAAGTGCCTCGCGATGGCAAAACGCTTGGCGAAATTACGGTGCGCGGCAATGTTGTGATGAAGGGCTACTACAACGATACGGATGCCACCAATGCGGCGATCAAAAACGGCTGGTTTCATTCAGGTGATGCGGCGGTCGTGCATGCCGATGGTTTTATGGAAATTCGTGATCGGTTCAAAGATGTGATCATCAGCGGGGGTGAAAATATATCTTCTGTTGAAGTTGAAGGTTGCCTGCTGCGTCACCCGGCAGTGCAAGAGGTGGCTGTTGTCGGCATGGCGCATGAAAAGTGGGGTGAATCACCACATGCATTTGTGGTAACCCGGGAAGGTAATCAGGCCACTGAAGATGACCTTAAGCAGCATGTTCGCGACCATCTGGCGCATTTCAAGACGCCGCAACGGGTTAGTTTTGTTAGTGAGTTGCCCAAGACTGCAACAGGCAAGGTGCAGAAGTTTGTGTTGCGTGATAACAAGGCCGGAATTACACGTCAATGACACATGTCTAACAGCTGCAGGAGCTGCGTTGGCAGTGCAGGATGGTCTACTTACGACTAGTGCCATCACCAAGCTGTGACAACAGGGTAATCATGGCCGAGAAATCGACATTGCCATGGCCGAGGTCATTCATTTTTTTATATAACTCCGTGGCTTTTGCGCCCATTGTGGTAGTAGCACCCGCTTCACTGGCCGCCTGCATCGCCAGGCTCAGGTCTTTTAACATTAAGGCTGCTGAAAACCCGGGTTGGTAATTGTTGTCGGAGGGGCTTGTCGGGCCGACTTGAGGGACAGGGCAGTAGGTATTTACAGACCAGCAACTGCCCGATGAAGTAGATACCACATCAAACAGCCTGTTCTGATCGAGTCCGAGCTTCTCTGCCAGAGCAAATGCTTCACACGTGCCGATCATCGATATACCCAGCAGCATGTTGTTGCAGATTTTCGCTGCCTGGCCTGAACCTCCCTCGCCGCAGTGGACTGCTTTTTGTCCCAGGACACCGAGGGTCGATTCACCTTTGGCAAAGGCTTCAGTTGATCCGCCCACCATAAAAGTAAGGGTGCCGTCGGAAGCACCTCCGACGCCGCCGGACACTGGCGCATCCAGGCTCAGCTTGCCGCTTTTTTGCGCTTTTTCGTGTATGCCACGTGCCGATGTTACGTCTATAGTCGAACAGTCGATAAGCAGACTGCCGGCGGGCATTACCTTTAAAAGCTCATCAGCCACGGAACCGGCGATCTCGCCGTTGGGCAACATAGTGATAACAATGTCGGCATCAATTGCCACATCGGTGCAACTATCTGCCACAGTGAGCCCGGCGTTATGCGCGGCCTCACGCGCCTTATCACTGACATCGAAGGCGAGTAATTCATCGCTGTGAGCAATGAGGTTTTTCGCCATGGGTAGTCCCATGTTTCCGATGCCTGCAAACCCGATCTTTGTCATATCAGTTCCCGGCAGAAAACTAGTTCATCGTGGGAATAGAGAAATCAGCGCCTTCCCTGATCCCTGACGGCCAGCGAGTGGTGATCGTTTTTGTCTTGGTGTAAAAACGAATCGAGTCAGGACCGTGCTGATTCAGATCGCCGAAGACGGAGCGCTTCCAGCCTCCGAACGTGTGATAGGCCAGTGGCACAGGAATTGGAACATTAACCCCGACCATGCCCACTTCAACGCGCGAGGTAAAATCGCGGGCGGTGTCGCCATCGCGGGTGAAAATGGCAACGCCGTTACCATACTCATGTGAGGTGGGCAGATCGAGTGCTTCTTCATAGTTATTGGCACGCACCACGGATAAGACCGGACCAAATATTTCTTCTTTGTAGATTCGCATGTCTTTGGTGACGTTATCGAACAGGCAGCCACCCATATAAAAACCTTTCTCGTATCCCTGCAAACTAAAACCGCGACCATCTACAGCAAGCGTTGCACCTTCATTAATCCCGATATCTACATAGTCGTTGATACGGTCCAGAGCTTCAGCGGTAACTACCGGGCCAAAGTCGGCGGTCGGGTCGGTGGATGGTCCGATTTGCAGGTTTTCGACACGCGGTTTTAATTTTTCCATCAAGCGGTCGGCTGTTTCGGCGCCGACCGGTACGGCCACAGATACTGCCATGCAGCGCTCGCCTGCTGATCCGTAGCCGGCGCCAATGAGCGCGTCAGTGGCCTGATCGAGATCGGCGTCCGGCATGATAATCATGTGATTCTTGGCGCCACCAAAACACTGCACGCGTTTGCCTTTTGCACATCCACCAGCGTAGATATATTCGGCGATTGGAGTTGAGCCCACGAAGCCGATGGCAGCAATATCCGGGTGATCAATAATGGCATCAACGGCTTCCTTGTCACCGTTTACCACATTGAATATACCGTCGGGCAGACCGGCCTCCTTGAATAGCTCGGCGATACGCATCGGAACACCGGGATCGCGCTCGGACGGTTTCAAAATCATTGCGTTTCCACAGGCAATAGCGGGAGCTGCTTTCCACAGAGGGATCATGGCCGGGAAATTAAACGGAGTGATACCGGCAACCACACCAAGCGGTTGACGGATTGAGTGGAGGTCGATATCCGGGCCGGCGCCTTCGTTAAATTCGCTCTTCAGCAAGTGAGGAATACCGGTGCAAAACTCTACAACCTCAAGCCCGCGTTGAATATCGCCCCTGGCATCCGGAACTGTTTTGCCGTGTTCTTCAGCAAGCAGCAACGCTAAATCATCGTACTCGCGATGTACCAGATCGAGAAACTTCATTAGCACACGTGCGCGTCTTTGCGGATTGATTGCGGCCCAGCCTGGCTGTGCTGCCTTTGCCACCGCAACAGCGTTATCGAGTTCGGTCTTGCTCGCCAGTGCCACTTTGGCCTGCACTTCACCGGTCATTGGCATAAATACATCTGCTTCCCGACCGCTGCTGCCTGCCACCACCGTACCGCCAATGTAGTGCCCGTACGCTTTCATTTTTTTCACCCCCGGTTTTGATCCGTCATTGTACCTGTCACCTGATGATCCTAAAAGCAGTAACAACGACGGAATACCTGTGCAGAACAAAGCGGGAACAAATCTGGTAACAAAGTACGGTTACCGGTGCGACCTGCGGGACCAGGGGAGTCGATCGACTCAGTGGTAGCATTTGAAAGTCACACTGCACTGGTTGCGGTGTGGGGGTTAATGATAGTGCCGGAATTTACTTCACATTTTTCGATTGGCGTCTGACCTTGCTGGCAACTGTCATCAAGTCGGCATCGCTTAAAACGCCATGAATTAACTCGGGGAGTTTTCCTGGGCTAGAGGCGAATGCGGGCACGCCGAGCGCTTCGAGCTTTGCGGCCAGTTCTTTATCGAAAGCAGGGGTGCCACTGTCGTTTAGTGCCAGCAGACAAATCGCGCGCGCGCCGGAATCCTTTATCTCTTTCATACGTTGCAGCAGTTTTTTTTCAACACCGCCTTCATAGAGATCGGTAATAAGCAGAAACATGGTTTTTGGCGGGTCGTCTATCAGTGACTGGCAGTACGCAACCGCCTTGTTGATATTGGTACCACCGCCTAGCTGCACACCCATCAGTAGATCGACGGGATCGTCGCCGCATTTCTCGGTAAGGTCTGTTACCTCGGTATCGAAGGCGACCATACGAGTGTCCAGTGCCGGCAAGGAGGCAAAGATTGATCCGGTTACCGCACCGTACACTACTGAGTCAGCCATTGAACCGGATTGATCCAGTGCAACAATGACTTTCCAGGCATTGACCTGTCTGGAACGTGAAAAGAAGAATACCCGCTCTGGCACGATTGCCGATATAGATGGCTGGTAGTTTTGCAGATTGCGACGAATGGTGGACTGCCAGTCAATACTTGCGGCACTGCCAATTGGTGAATGCGCCCGCCGGTTTAACGCGCCGGTAACGGCTTGCCGTATATCATTTTCAAGGTGTTTTCGCAGTTCATCGACAACTGCCTTGATGACCTCACGCGCTGTGTCTTTGGTTTTGTCAGGGATGCGATCTGCCAGTGACAACAGAGTGCCCACCAGACTCAGGTTGGGTTGCGCGTGTTTAAGGGTTTCAGGTTCGAGTAGCAGTTGGTCGAGACCGTGTTGCTCTATAGCATCTTGCTGAATCACGGCAACCACATCTTCTTTGAAATAGGTACGAATATCGCCGAGCCATTTGTTCAGCGTCGGTTGTGAAAATCCGTGGCCAGCGTCCCTGTTTTCGCTGTGCGTCGGGCCAACAGCGTCATAGATAGCTTCCAGCGCCTCGTCCATGCAGGAGTCGTCATCAGACAAGACCAGTCCGCCATTGTCGGAAAGTTCCTCGAGCGATGATTGCGCTGAACGACCCAGCAACAGTCGCCAGCGCAGCAGTTGTTCCTCACTGTATTCAAGACTCATAGGTCGTCGAAATCCATATCCTGCAAGTCGTCAAGCGCCTCTTGCTCCGAACTATTTAACGGTTTATCCAGCGCTTCAGAGACCTGGGCTTTGTTGCGTTGCCAGACCTCTCCGAGGTTCTCTGCAATGTGGCGTTTTTCAGCCGTACTGAATTTGCCCAGCGCCCGACGCAGAAACACCAGCGCGCGTTTAAATTCATCGTCATCAAGCGTGGCAACATACTCGGCCAGCTGTCTCCAAACGACTAGCCGCGATAGCAGTGCCTGGCGATTTCGGGACACCAGCCCTTCAAACCAGTTGGCGCCCAGGTCGGCGTCGGTTCCGGCAGACAGACGCAGCGAAACCTGTTGCACGAGCAGTTCTTCGTCGAGTGCGTTCCGTTCCAGTAACAGCGCGCAACTGTAACCACTAATAAAAGAATTAATATCATCGCGCAGTGCGATATGGCGAACACTGTCAAGCCATAATTGTTCATCGAGTAACCGGTGATGATCATCAGCTGTCGCGTGAAGATCGGCCATACCATCGGCGACCTGTCTGGCGCTGTTGTTGTCGACTTGACCGGCACTGGCGAGCTGTATTACTGCATGAGTGTATAGATCCCTGAGTAGCGGTCGCAGTGAGCCGAGGTCAAGGTTGCGAACGTCCCCGTACCTGATCGTTCGACCGAGCCTGTGAGTTGATCGCGCCATCGCGATGAAATCGCTGGTTTCAGCTGCAATGGCCTGTAGCGGTGAGCGGGCACTGTTGATAAGGGTCGGAAGTCCGCACAGGCAGCCTTTCCAGACCAGATCGGTCGCCACCTCTATATTGCCGGTTGAATCGAGGGCGCCGGAAAATTTAAGCCCGATGGCCTGTTCTATAGTATCTCCGTGAAAGATCGCTTCAATCAGCTCAATTTCGTTTTCCGGCTGCCATGAAAGATGCCAGCACTCTTTCCACGGGGCTTGCTCTCCTTGCGATTCGATCCGCCCAAAGCCGATACCAAGTTGCTGCATCCGGTGCAAAAAAAATGATCGATGCAGGTCTAGCCAGGCTGATTTTTCATTACTGACGCGGCGGTTCTCGCGCAGATCAAGTTTCAGTGCTTCGGTCACCGGTGAGCGGTATTTCTGTAGTTTAAGACTCTTGAGTTTTTCATTGAAGTCAATTTGTATAGAGGTTTGGCGCGATCCTTCAGGCAGGCTGCCGATCCGTGTTCCGACTTCGACTCTGGTCATAGGCTCCGCAATTGAGCTGCGACTGCCACGCCCGATCAACACGGTGGCTGCATCTCTGAGGTCGTACAGAGTGGGCTGGCTCGCATCCTTGAGACTGGCCATTGCGCCGGCAAGCCTGACAGTGTCTTTTTCTTCATCCTTTATAACGGCGCCGCGCAAGCCGGCTGCCAGATCACGTGCGCTGACTTTACCGTCACCAAAGCTTGCCGCCAGCGCCATGCTGTTGGCCGGTTTTACCCTGGGTTTTCAATACGGCGCTAATTAGTGCGTTGAGTTGCAGCAAGGCCGTCGCCTGCTGCCTGTAGCTCGGTATACTGCCACGCGTGGCCGAGCCAGGCGGCGATGGCGGTTTCAGTATCGGCTTTAAGATTCGAGTCGCTGATTCTTTCCTGCAGATAAACCTTAAGCTGCATCGGAAAAAACATCACAAGCTGTAGAGTCATCAGATGCGATTTGGACGTAGTGCTGATTGCGATTTTCTCTCTTGTCGTCACAGGAGCGGGACCGGGTCTGTTGGTCCTGTGGTATTTTTGGACACAAAGCGGGACAAGGCCTTGATCGATATGAGCTGACCGCCTTGAAAAGAGATCCGGTATAATTTCGGAATTATCAAGTCTTCTGCTACGACGTTAAAGATAATCCGACGGAAGGTATCCGCACTGAAAAAGTGCTGGTGAGGCGATCGCCTTTTTTGTATGTGATGAGCAAAGGTTCACAATATTGAACGTACTATGGATTATGGCCGATCAGCTGCGCTGGGACTATCTGAGCTGCTACGGTGCCAAACATATTGAAACACCCAATCTCGATTGGCTGGCCAGCCGTGGCGTACGTTTCAATCGGGCTTATGTGCAGGCGCCGATATGTGGCCCGAGCCGGATGAGCTTTTACACCGGCCGATATTCACGCAGCCATGGCGCTACCTGGAACGGATTCCCGCTTCGGGTAGGTGAGGTCACGCTCGGCGATCACCTTCGTGAACTGGATGTCAAATGTTCGCTGGTTGGCAAGACTCATATGACGCCTGATTACGAGGGCATGGAGCGGCTTGGTATTGAGCCTGAAAGCACGATTGGTGCGTATGTGAGCGAGTGTGGTTTCGATGTGGTGGTCCGCGATGATGGCACTAACCCGACCGAGTATCCTCACAGGCACGCTGCCGATTACGATCAATACTTGCGTGACCACGGGATGGATGGAGAAAACCCGTGGGAGGAATGGGCTAATACCGGTGTAGATAACAACGGCGAAATGGTGTCCGGGTGGGTTCTGGAAAACGCACCCTGCGCCGCGCGTGTTAGCAAGGAACATTCAGAAACAGCGTGGTTAACTACTCGCGGTATCGAATACATTGAGGCGCAGGCGGAGCAGCCCTGGCTTTGTCACCTGAGCTATATAAAACCTCATTGGCCTTATCTGGCGCCCGCGCCTTATAACAATATGTACAGCGCAACAGATCTTCCGCCGGTTAATCGCAGCGAAGAAGAAAGGCAGACCGATCATCCACTCATGCAGGCATGGATGGACATGCGTGTTTGTCAGAGCTTCTCGCGAGATGACATTCGCGACCTCGTTGCACCTGTATATACGGGGTTGATAAAAGAGCTTGATGATCAGATGGGTCGGTTGTTTAACTATCTACAGATAAGCGGGCGCATGGAAGATACCATGATCGTTTTTTGTTCCGATCACGGTGACAACATGGGCGATCACTGGCTTGGTGAAAAGGATCTTTTTCATGATTGCTCGGCGCGTGTTCCTCTAATAATCTATGACCCGCGAAGCTCTGCTGAGTCCACACGCGGAAGTGTTACTGATCAGCTGGTGGAAGGAATTGATCTCACCCCCACGTTTATTGAATTTTTTGGTGGAGAGAGTAAACCCCATATTATTGAAGGGCGATCGCTTGAGCCGCTGTTACGAGGTGATGCCCCGCCGTGGCGCAGCTATTGTGTTTCTGAATACGACTACTCAACCAGGGACTCGCGTCGAGCGGTCGGGGTCGATCAACGCGATGCGATGCTGGTGATGATATTTGACGGACGCTGGAAGTACATACACGTAGAAACAATGCGACCGATATTATATGACCTGCAGACCGATCCGGATGAGCTTGTGGATCTC
Source organism: uncultured Granulosicoccaceae bacterium (assembly GCA_964409275.1). GTDB lineage: Bacteria > Pseudomonadota > Gammaproteobacteria > Granulosicoccales > Granulosicoccaceae. The sequence goes on along the minus strand of CAYPCS010000018.1, from coordinate 59,538 downwards.
GGTGCAGACCCGGCGTTTGCCGACCAACTGGCCAGACTTAAGGCGTTGCATTTTGAATGGAGCCGCCAGCACCATAACCGAACCACCATGAGCGAGGCTGCGGTGGAAAAGATGACTGACGGCAAGGAGCCGCCAGGTATACTAATCGGCTTTGCCAATCGTGGAGAAGTCGAACAGGAAGGCAGGAAGCTTCCACCTCATGTAAAGAGATAGGGGTTATCCAAAGACCCTGAATGGCAAGTTAGTAGTAGTGTGTACCAGGATTTCCAGTTGATTCGAGATCGAAAATTGTTAAACAATCCCGGGTACCAGTCAGGACAGACTGCTCGAAAGCTGTTTTACAGAATTACCGGGTACATAGATACCCGGAAGTATAAAAACGATAAAAAGGTAATGGAATGACTGGTTATGAAGCTTGAGAAAATAGAAACGTTTACCAATGAATTTGTATGTTTCGTAAAAGCAACCAGTGACGAGGGACATGAAGGGTGGGGGCAAGTGGCGCCGTACAATGCGGATATCACCGCCACTGTGCTACATCGAATGGTCGCACCACATGTGCTGGGTATGGATGCGCTGGATATCGATGCAATGGTGGATCTGGTCACCGAGCGTGAGCACAAGTTCCCGGGTTCTTTTTTACGTCGCGCCATCGGCGGGGTTGATACGGCGCTGTGGGATATGCGGGGGAAACTTGAAGGTGTGAGTGTCTGCGAATTACTTGGGGGCATTCCGGGACCGGTGCGCGCCTATGGATCTTCAATGCGACGTGATATCACACCGGAAGACGAAGCGATCAGGCTGCTGGCCTTGCGTGATAACTTCGGTTTTGACGCTTTCAAATTTCGTATAGGCGCGGAGTGCGGCCACGACAACGACGAGTGGCCTGGAAGAACCGAAGCAATAGTACCGGCAATTCGCAAAGCGCTTGGGCCAGACGTAGCGCTACTTGTTGATGCCAATTCCTGCTTTTCGCCGGAGCGCGCCATAGAGACAGGACAATTGCTTTTACAGCACGACATTTCCCACTTTGAAGAACCCTGTCCCTACTGGGAGTACCATCAAACCCGGCGTGTGACCGATGCACTGGCCATCGATGTCAGTGGCGGAGAGCAGGATTGCGAGTTGCAAAACTGGCAACTCATGATAGACACGAATGTGGTGGATATAGTGCAGCCCGATGTGTGCTACCTGGGGGGGCTGACTCGCACACTCAGAGTGGCCAACATGGCGGCCGACGCGGGTATACCATGCACACCACACTGTGCGAATCTGTCGATGGTCACATTATTTACCATGCACTTATTGCGAGCCATTCCAAACGCAGGCAAGTACCTGGAGTTCTCGATTGAGGGGCTGGATTACTATCCCTGGCAGGATAAGCTGTTTGTTGAAAATCCCTACACGATAGTAGACGGCAAGGCGACGGTAACAAACGCGCCGGGCTGGGGAGTTGATATTAACCCCGAGTGGCTGAAAAATTCGAACCATCAGCTTAGTCAGTCGTGTTAGTGCCCTGCGCTGTATTTTTTCTTACCAGATACACCAGTATAAAACTCGTCAGACAACAGCATCCAAAACCGGTGACGACAGGCACGGGGCTGCTGCCAAGGTTTGATCCAATGAGCGCGGCAACCAGTATGGCGCCGACAGTAGCCAGAGAGTTAATCACCGATGAGGCTGCACCGGCAATGTGCCCCATGGGCTCCAGTGCCAGTGAAGTCAGGTTGCCGAAGATCAGCCCGTAGCAAAACATCACCGCAAACAGGTAGATCAAATAACACCATAACGATGCTGCAGCTGGCCATAGCGTACCCAGTATCAGATAACCCGCAGAGGAAGCGGCCACTCCCAGTAAAGCACGGTTGAGGAGTGTGGCCATGCCGAGCGCTTTGACCCATCGGGAGTTTAGCCATGAAGACAAACCGATCGCGGCGGCCATTGAGGCAAATATGACTGGAAACCGGGTGCCGGTGTGGTAGATGTCCTGGAAGATTTGCTGGGCGGTACCCAGATACGCGATAAAGGCACCGGTTACCAGTGCCATCGCCACCAGATAAACACACGTCAGTGGATGTCGAAGAACCTCTATCACGTTTTTCAGGATTGTAGCTGCGCCCAGAGGTATTTTTTTGTCCGGCTTCAGCGTCTCGGGCTGCCGCAGCCAGAACCAGCTACCGACAGACAGTGCAAAAACCAGCAGTACCAGGAAAATACTGCGCCAGCCTGCCACCTGCAAAATAAGCTGGCCCGCGAAGGGTGCCACCATCGGCACACCGATGAATATCATGAGTATCAGCGACATGATTTTTGCCATCTGCCGGCCTTTGAAAGAGTCGCGCACTATCGCTATCGAAAGCACGTAGGGACCCGCTGCGCCGAAGCCCTGTATGGCGCGACCGGCAACCATTTCCGCGAATGTTGCGGATTTCATGCATACGAGGGTGCCGACCGCATAAATGCCAAACGCAACTATCGTCGGAAGCCGTCGACCTATACTGTCTGCAACAAATCCATAGAGAAAAACGCCGATGGCAAACCCTGCGAAAAGGGCATTGACCACCCACTGTCGGTGATTCGCAGTGGGTAGTTGAAGGTCGGTGTCTATATGTGCGAGCGCAGGCACTATTGAATCTATCGATACAGCATCCAGTGCTGTCATCGCGGCCATTAGCACGACAAATTCGCGATATCCGGGAGATGGAATATTTTTCATTCAACGTGCCCGGCAGGTGGCAAAGTAGCTGGATGGAGGGTTTCAGGGGAGGTCGATTATCGCTGCACAAAGTGCCTTGTCGAATCATAGCAGCAGGACTAGCTTGTCGTGAGACAGAACTGAATGACGGGCAGCGGTCTCAAATGTGGCCGGCGAAATACGCCGGGAAGATTTCATGGATCCTTTTCTGCAGTTCGGGCCCGTGGCGCGGATACCCGCGCACATCGCCTGTTTTCGCCGTTGACGAAAATGAAAGTAACACCGGTTTATCGGACAAACCGGACGAACGGCTACTGAAAAAAAGCGAGAAAAACTGCCCGATACGAGGTTTTACCCGCTGTGACATTACGTCACCCGAAAATGTGTTGCTCTGGCATGCAAAGCGCTAGTGCTAACCCCGTTTTTGCCAAAGCGAGTGATCCTATGTCTTACAGAAAATCAGTGAATCGGCCGGATGCGCATGCCACGATAGTGCAACGGATTAGCAGCCGGCGTCGATTTGAGTTTGTCGGTTGTTGTGCTATGGCACTTGCCATGGTGTCGCCGACCCATGCCGCGGACGCCGATGGTGATGGCATTGACGATCAGGTTGAAGGTTTCTTCAGCGGTCTTGCCAATGGATTTGAGACGCCGGTTATTGCACAGGGTTTTAGATTGATCGCCCAAGAGGATGTACCCGACTGGAGCACCACGGCAGTAGGCGGAAAAATAGAGCTATGGCAATCCGGATTTCGGTCGGTACCCTCGTTTTCAGGCAGCCAGCACGCAGAGCTGAATGGCACGGAAAAATCTACACTGTTTGTTGATGTTGCCTCACAGCCCGGCTCGGTCGTGACATGGCAGGTGGCGCATCGCGGCAGAGAGGGCACTGATACGGCAACGGTGAGTGCAGGTGCGCCGGATGAAACGGATACCGTGCTGGAAACCATGGCAACAGACGATACGGCGTGGGTGTTGTATTCAGGCAGCTACACCGTCCCAGCCGGACAATCCACCACACGCTTTTCGTTTAATTCGCTGGACGACGGATCGTTAGGCAATTTCATAGACGGTTTTGAATTGACATCGGTAAGCCGTGACACAGATGAGGACGGAACGCCTGATCATCTCGACAACGATGCCGATGGCGACGGTATTCCCGACGCACGTGAGACAGCATTGGACGCTGACGGAGACGGCACCCCGAATTACCTCGATCTGGATTCAGATGCCGACAACATCGACGATGCGATTGAAGGCAATATTGATAGCGACGGTGATGGCGAAGCCAATTTTCTGGACACAGACAGCGACAACGACGGTTTGCCAGACATTGACGAAGGTAACGTTGATGCTGACGGCGACGGGCAACCCGATTTTCTTACTCCGGCTGCACCGGTAACGCCACCCGGGCCGGCTGACACCGATGCGGATAGCATACCGGATAGCGTGGAAGGTACCGGTGATAGCGATGGCGACGGCGTAGCCGATCGACTCGATCTCGATTCCGACAACGACGGAATACCGGATGCAAATGAAAGTAGCAATGATCGGGATGGTGATGGAGTTGCAAATTATCTCGACCTGGATTCCGATGAGGACGGCATATCAGATTTGATGGAAGCGAGAGTCGATATATTCGATTCACAGGAACTCGATGCAGATCTTGATGGTGTCATCGACGGGATCGCCTCCGATTTTGGTGTGAATGGTCTGGCTATGTTTGTGGAAACAACGCCGGATTCCGGCCAGATTAATTATCAGCTTGCCAACGGTGATGGTGACGGTCGCGACGATTATCTGGATCTGGACTCCGATAACGACAGTATTGCGGACGTTATAGAAATGCGCCTCGCTGACGACGATCTGAACGGTGTTGTCGATAGCGCACCAGCGTCTTATCGTTCACCGCCTGATCAGGATTTCGACGACGTACATGATTTTCGTGACATCGACAGCGACAATGATGGCTTGACCGATCTGGTTGAAGCTCAAGGTGGTGATAGCGACAGTGACAATGATGGTCGTATCGATAACTTCAACGATACCGATAATGACGGTGTGGACGACGCAGTTACTTTCGCTCTGCCGGATGATACCGATGCGGATGGATTGCAGAATCAGCTGGACCTTGATTCAGATCAGGACAGTCTTCCCGATCTAACAGAAAGTGGCGGCGTCGATGCGGATGGCAACGGCCTGGTCGATATGTTTAGCGATGCTAACAGTGACGGGCTTTCGGACGATCTCGTGCAAAATCCGGTGCAACCAGTCGACAGTGATGGAGACAGCGCTGCCGATCACCTCGATCTCGATAGCGATAACGATGGCATGTTTGATCTGGTCGCGGCGGGTAACACCGACACCGACAACAATGGTCAGGTAGATTCGTTCGTCGACCCCGACAACGATGGCCTTGTTGGTAGTAACGCCGACACTAATACCGGTGGCAATGGTGGCGGTACACCTGACGGCGGTCTTATTACCGGAGTTTCCGGCGGCGCAGGCTGTAGCCTGATTGCCGGTCGTGTTCCTGCCGACCCGCTTTTCCCCGGTATGTTGTTGATGGCCGGACTGGGTTTGCTATACGGGCGTAAAAATCGCCCGGACCGGTAACCCTTTGATCCCCGGAGGCATGTGCGTCACCGGGGATCACAAATACACTGACGTTGTCGGGTACTGCGTCGTTATTGCCAGTTTCAACTAGTGCATAATTCCGGATGTGTGACAGCGAGCATTGCAGCCCGGCCATTGGTCCTTAAGCTACAGGTTCGGTGGTAAAAGCACTAACTCTTTGGCAAGTGAATTGAAAAAATACTCCGGCTACCCTGTTGTTATCGGCGCTGTGGCGTTGCTGTCAGCGACAGCGCTATTGCCTGTAGTCGCTGCGGGCGACGCGGATCATCACGATTATTCTCCGGTGAAGCATCCACTGGCTATCGGGGGCCGAAAGTCAGTGTACCCATTTCAATCCCGCACTATTCAGGCGGCAGAAACTACTCTGGGTCAGCCCGCCGTGTTCGGACAATGGTCAGATGTAATGTCGTGGCCGGTTATAGCAGTGCATGCCAATTTGCTGCCGAACGGCAAGGTGCTCGCATGGGATGCAACGCCGGATGATCTGGATGATGATCCGCATACTACAGACAACTTTACTACCCGCGTAACCCTGTGGGATCCGCAAACCAATACGCACGTTGCCACAAACAACAATACCAATTCGGATCTTTTTTGTGCGGGCACGGCGCAACTTTGGGATGGCCGGGTACTGTTTGCGGGCGGTGATAGCGGACGTGCCCGAACCAATGCACCACTGCCAAATACCAGTATCTACGATCCCGCCACCAACACCTGGCGGCAAGTCGCCAATATGGCAGCACCTCGCTGGTATTCATCGGTTGCGGCGCTGGCCAGCGGAGAGATGCTTACCTTTGCCGGAAACTACACACCAGACCCTGCGGCAGAAGTGTTTCAGTTTAACGAAACATGGCGACCTCTAGGCGTGACGACGCCGGACGGTTTTTCGATTGACTATCAGTGGATGCAAGCAACTCCGCAGGGCGAGGTGATGACATTCGGGCCACAAAACACGATAGCGACGATTGATCCCGCTGCGAGCGGCACCTTGACACCCGGCAGGCAGCGCGACGAATTTGCAGAGCGGCGTTACGGCAGTTATGCAATGTACGATACAGGCAAGGTGCTGATTGCCGGTGGAACGCAAAAAGACGGAGGCGTGCCTTCCTACCGTTCAGCGGTGATCGTCGATACCGCTACGCAGCAAACAACAGATACCGGCTCTTTGGGTATAGGTCGGACCCAGCACAATTTGACTATTCTGGCGGACGGTTCGGTTCTGGCGACGGGTGGCAACAGCGATGGCGCAGCGCTGGTGAGTGTTAACGCCGGAGTGCTGCGACCGGAGATCTGGTCACCGGCTACCGGGCAATGGCGGTTCATGAATGATATGCAGGTGGACCGCCAGTATCACTCGGTGGCATTGTTACTGGCGGATGGCCGGGTATTGTCAGCCGGGGGTGGTTACTGTGGCGATTGCACAGCCGCTGGCTATGAAGAGCAGAATGCAGAAGTTTTTTCACCTCCCTATTTGTTTGCCGAAGGCGACACACTCGCTGTTAGACCATCAATTGCCAATACACCTGCATGGATGGATTATTCGCACGACATTTCCATTCGCAGTGATCAGGCAGGCCAAATTTCAAAAGCACATTTGATCAAACCAGGCGCTGTGACACACAGTCAAAATCAGGATCAGCGTCTTGTGCCCCTTAATTTCGTAAACGCGGGTGGTAGCACGTTGACGATCAGTTCACCGGCAAACAGAAATATCGCACCACCAGGACACTATCTGCTTTTTCTGGTAAACGATGAAGGAGTGCCTTCCACTGGCCAGATGATTCAGGTCGGACAACCGTTAATTGCGTCCGGGAGTGAAGTCGTCAATAAAGTTCGTGGCTCGGAGACTGATCGCTACACAATTCAGTCGTCGGTAAACGATGCAGCCCTGCTGGTGCAGGTTTCCGCTGATGCAGGTACCAGTCTTGTGGTTGAAGGACGCACGCAAAATGGTCAGGTGGCAGCGCGTTGCGAAGCAGCCAGTGCGACTGCACAAACACTGGAATGCCGTTTGTCTAACCAGGTTCCGACCAGCTGGCTACTCAGTGTAAGTGCTACAGGTGATGCAGACTACAGCCTCGTTGCAACACTCAGCGATGTAGTTGACCCGGATGCCGAACAACCCGATCCAGATGCGCGGGCTCAAAGTCAGACTGTAGCGGTTGGCGGTGGCGGTGCAATGAGTTTGTTTTTTCTATGGAGCGCATTGATCTACCAGGCAATCCGCCGACACAGTGGTGGCGTTGCAGTCGCAATAGTAGTGAGTCCGACATAGAGTCAACACGGGCGTGCAGGGACGGGGCATCAGAATGTTGTTAACCGCCCATTACTTTTTGCATGCGTGCAGCAAGTAGTTTGCTGATGGCCGCTTCATCTTTCATATCGACGTCTTTATTGCGCTGCTCGCTGGCGGCGAGTTGTTCGTGCATTTGTGTTGCTTTTCTGGCCGACTGGTCCAGAGGTCGTATAATTTCGGACCAGGATACCTTGTCGTGAGCCGCGTCGACAATCTTTCCCAATGCAGACGCGAGTTGCTCCCATTGGCTGCCAGACCATTCTGCCGGTGAATCGTTTGCTTCACGGTTAAACCACTTTGGCATCGTGGTTTTTATGGATTTCTCGAATTCTTTCGACTCTGCTATTCCGGCGTCAACTGTATTAAGTATATTCTCACGAAGCCTCCACGCGGTGCCTGCACGTTCATTTTCCGATTGTGTCAACTGATCATCCGACTGCGGCCAGAAGGTGCGTTCACATTCTGCATCGGGGAATAGTTGTTCGGTGAATGCTGCACCCAATGCACTGGTTGGCACAACATAGTCAGCCTTGTGAATCTCTTGACGAGCTGACGTCTTAAAACCCCACTGTCTCGACAGCAACGCGTCAATGACCGTGGCGGGATCAATCTCCCCAATACAGCCGGCCAGTTTGCCGAGTGTCAATGTGGTCCAAAGTGGCTGGCCGGCTTCTTCATCGACGCCTTGTTTGGAATCGAGCAATGCTCCGGGGCTGTCCACCGCGACGCGGTCCAGGTGGTTGAGGGTTGGTACGTGAGCCATTATGGAACGTGGATAGTTTCGCGATAACACAGACAGTTGATCGAGCCTGTTGCTGCGCTGCAGTGCATCCAGCTCAGCCATGTCGACGGTATCCAGATTGTGTTCGCGGCGTAGCCACTGGTCACCGTTCTTTATCAGATACGAAACATGTACGCCGTGGTCGTGCAGATCACCGGTGCCAAGGTGGTTCTGTAATTCGGCGAGAGTTACCGATTGCCAGCCGGTGAGCTGCGGCGGGTTTTGCAACTGCAGCCACTGCTCGTGCCCGGCGCGCTCACTCACGGTTTCGGAGGGCGTGATACTGATGTCTGCATGTATCCAGAAGGGTCTGATCGGTTTGAGGTAATCAACGATGCCGTGCCGGGTTACTTTACTGCTCATAGTTTTCAGGCCGAGCAATTTGGCGATAGGCTGGGTTGGGTAACGTGCCATCGTCACCAGTAGTGGCTCTTCTATTTCGCACACCGAATGCAGCTTCTTGATTCGACGACGACCCAGTATAAGGCCCTGGTAGCAGGCTTTGTCCGGTTCCCACGCATCGCGGAACTGTTTCAGGGTGAAAGAGGTCAGGGGCAGTTTACCAGCCAGCATTTCAAGCGCCAGAGCACGTACAAAGCGAAATGCTTCATTGCTTGTCTGTTGCTCACTACGCACACCTCGCTGGGCATACTTTCTAGCCAGGCTATCGACCAGTGCCTGACCCCAGCTGCGCAAGTTCTGCCGTTGCTGGTTGCTGTCACCGTCGTTGTTATTTTCTCCCGTTTCAATCTTGAGCAGTGTTTCGCGAGATGCGCCAGCGCCGACCCCCAGCTCGGGCAATACCAGCGCGCTGGTTTCAAACAAGCCCTGACTATGCAATGAGGCTGGCCCGTCGGTTTCCATCCAGTTGTTCTGGGGGCTGTTTAAATGAGAGCGCAATGTAGGAGCACCATCCACTTCATTGCGTACTATCGCTACCTGATCATCATTGACAAAAGTAAACGGTGCAACCACCGCCGTGCCGAGTAATTTTTCGCTATCACGCTTTTGACGACCTTCGTGGCTTGTCAGGTCATACTCGTGATCTTCATACCAGCTGTAAGACTTCACCGGCACAAGGATATTCACTTCACGATCAGGCACACTTTCATCGGTACTAAAAGGGTTACTGCGGTTAATCGAGAAGTTGGTGATCACCATATAGATCTGGCTGCCCCAATTATCGAATCGCGCCTGACCAGGTACATTCAGATATTCACTGACGAATGTGGACAGGTTGCTTTCGGTGGCGAGCAGCGGCAGAACCCTGATAGTGGTGTCGGGCGCAATTTTTAAAATGGCTCTGGCAGCATTCCCCTGTCCAAGCGCACTGTTATAGTTGTTGGGCAACGGTGTGATGGCATCGCGCTTGATTCTACCGAAATTGGAATCACTGGCGGGCGGCGTGTCGGTGCCGGTTTTTGCTGCGGCTGATTGATCGTTCGATGTCGCACTGTGTTGTGTGGTTTCTTTTTTGGCGGGCGTGGCATCGGGATTTGCAAGACGCTGGAGTCCATCGGTGGTCTTCCAGTCGCCGCTACGCGAACGCCATAACAATACATCGCCTCGCGCGTAGTGCATGTCGACTTTCATCCAGAACGGACAGACCGGACTCAACCGGCTGGTGCGGCCATGACGGGTTTCAAGCTGCTGATTTACCTGCAGCCCGAGCGCTTCGACAATCGGTAGCTGATCGCTGTTGTGTACATCGATGTAATAACCACCGTCAATTTGATTAAGGGCCATGTTTTGCGGACCTAGCAAACCTCCGCCAGCGACGTTTTGAAGTTTCATCGCGGCATTGGTTACTGCCTGATAGCAGACAGTCGATGACCCGGATGCATCGCGAAACTGTTTCAGGTTTACGGTATTAGCACTGGCTCTGGGGACCACGGACCAGAGCAGATTTCTGATACTTTCACTCCACGCTCCCGGGTTACACAGGCGAGCGAGGTTTTGCGGGTTGTATAAAGACGCGTACCAGGCCGGGTTGAGCAGATCCGGAAATGACTGCCTGGCACCGTCGGTTGGCATCATTACACCCATTGCGGTTTGAAATACATCCAGCCCGATTCGCGAAGCTGACAGCATCATGGATGGCAGGTCGGCTACCGGTGCAACAAGCGCAGACGGATTTAATGGCAGGTCAGTCAGGCGTTGAATGTCTTTTTGATACACCGTTAGCAGTGGTGATGATTTTTTTTTGTCGGTGGCCTTTATTGATCCGTAGGGGCTAAGCTGGAACACCTGCCGGTCAGCGTGCGGATTATCTACCCAGTTAGCTGGCGCATAGTCGAGCTGAGCGAGCTTTTTCGGCCAGCCATAAACTTCGCGACCGGTGGTCATAGAGAGCTCGTTATCGACAAATATAAAGGGTGAATTGAATGCCCAGTCGGTGCGTTGTGGCACACCGTTTTTTAACGTCGAAAAGCGTAGCGGTATAGAAAAGGCAACTTCGTGCTGCGAGACCCATCCCATGTTTTCCTGCTCCACTGACATTTTTCCATAGTTCAGCAGAATCATATAGACGTAGGGCACCAGCGGTTGAAACACCAGATGGTCGTCGGTGTGATTTAAATAGCTGTTACAGAAGCTCTGCAAGCGGTTAAAGTCTGCGCGCAGTGGCAGAACTGACATAGTGACATCGCTAAACCCGAAAGGGGGTGCGAGCTGCAATGTGCTGGCGCTGCCACGGGCGTTGTTGAATGGTGGGAGCGTCATGTTCTTTTCCTTGGGTTATGACCATTGCCCAACCGGACGACGTGTGATTCGCGCCGGCGAGCGGATAAAACTGCTGCCGTCTGTCAGGTGATTGCATCGACGAGACTGACAGATATGCCACCACACCTTAACCGATTGTGCACGTTAGAGTAAATTTCGATATATTATGGTAATGCGACGCCGAAGCGGTGACAGCGGGCAGTGGTATGGTGCAAATCCGCTATTGACGGTAGCAACAGGATTTGTAACTGATGAAATGTCCGAGACGCTGAGCGGTTGATCACCGACCGGGTATACCCGATAACCTGACTATAAATATTCATGGAAAAAATGCACGCAGGCAGCGGATCTTTAGATGCAGAGTCCGTGCAAGTAGTAGAAGTTGCGATAGTGGGCGGTGGTTGCGCGGCGATGGCAGCGGCGTTTGAGTTATCTGACCCGAAACACCAGGGTAAATACCACGTCACGGTCTATCAACAGGGTTGGCGTCTGGGTGGCAAAGGAGCGTCGGGGCGCGGCGTCAACCAGCGCATTGAAGAGCATGGCCTGCATCTGTGGATGGGCTTCTACGAAAACGCTTTTCGCATCATGCGTGAGTGTTACACGGAGCTTGGCAGAGATCCTCGCAAGTGTCCGATCAGTCAGTGGCACGATGCGTTCGTGCCAGATCCCTGCATCGCTGTCACCGATGATTATGGCGACCTCGACAACTGGTCTCACTGGGTGGCGCGTTTCCCGCCGTTGCCGGGCTTGCCCGGTGATCCTCTGGAAAACCACAATCCCTACACGGTCACTGCCTACACACAGCGTTGTATCTGGCTGGTGAGAGTATTACTTGAATCACTGGATGAGAGCGAAGTCTGCAGCAAGCATGACGCAACACCGGTGAGCGACATTGTCGATCTGGTGAGTCGCTTTTCAAAAATTGGCCAGCTGGCAACGTTAACCGCTATCAGTGAAGCCTGCCGGTTACTGGAAACGGCTTTTGCCAGTGTGAGTGTTATTCCTGCAGAATCGTTGCAGCAGTTACTGCAGAGCTTTCAGCAGAATATACGAACCTACATTGGCAACCTGACGGAGAAAGATCCGGCCACAAGGCGTCTTTGGGAGATTATAGATATAGTGCTTGCCGCGGTGCGCGGATGCTTGCGTTATGGATTGCTCACGCACCCCCGCGGTTTTGATGCGATTAACGACTATGACTGGCGCGAGTGGTTGCGTGACAACGGCGCTTCGGAAACCGCATTGAAATCGGCGTTTCTACGCGCCAGCTATGACCTTCTGTTTGCCTATGAGAACGGAGATGTCAGTAAACCAAGGCTTGCTGCGGGCCAGGCGTTGCGCGGAGCATTTCGCATGTTTTTTAGCTACCGTGGTGCAGTGTTTTACAAAATGCAGGCTGGAATGGGCGATATTGTTTTTGCACCGTTCTATGAAGTGCTAAAGGCGCGTGGTGTGACGTTCAATTTCTTTCATCGTTTACGTAAAGCATCATTGGCTACACCAACGGACAGCGATCCGCACCCGCACATTGCGACACTGCGTTTCGATGTGCAGGCAAAAACCCTGAACAACAAAGACTACGATCCTCTGATCGATGTACACGGATTGCCGTGCTGGACATCTACACCGGATTTTTCGCAGTTGCAGGCCGGAGACAAACTCCAGGCAGAGAAAGCAGATTTCGAATCGCATTGGGACAACACTCGTGCGACGACCAAAACGTTGCGTGTAGGCAAACATTTTGACCTGGTAGTGCTAGCTGTGGGTTATGGTGAATTGCCCTTTGTTGCAAGCGATATTATTGATAGCGATGCTCGCTGGCGCACGATGCTCGACCAGATAAAGTCGGTCGAGACTCAGGCATTTCAGATCTGGCTTAACGAAGACCTTTCCGGGTTAGGCTGGAACAAACCATCGGTGAACTTGTCAGGCTTTGTAGAGCCTTTCGATACCTGGGCGGATATGACTCATCTCATCCAGGTAGAAGACTGGCAGGTGCCGTTAAAATCGATAGCCTACTTCTGCAGCGTGTTGCCTGAGTCGGATCTGGCGAAAGACGAGCAATACCCGATAGCACGCGAAGCACAGGTCAGGCAGGCGGCCATCGACTTTCTCAACAACGACATCAGACATCTTTGGCCAAATGCGGTTACCCCGGGTGAGGATCGCCGGTTTAGATGGTCGACGCTGGTTGGACCAACAACGACGTCGGACGGCGAAAAACAAATTGATGATCAATACTATCGAGCTAATACCAACCCTACGGAACGCTACGTGTTGTCGCTGCCGGGAACTTTGAAATACAGTATTTCACCGCTGGATAACACCTACGATAATTTTTCCGTAGCCGGTGACTGGACCGCTTGCGGACACCAGGCGGGTTGCGTGGAGGCGGCGGTTATGTCCGGTTTGCTGGCGGCACATTCAATCTGCGGTAGCCCCCTGCTGCATGATATTGTCGGGTATGATCATCCCTAGTGAGGTTGTGGCAGGAGCCCGCCATTTCGATAGCCGTGGCAGACCGGCGATGGTACCGCTGCAATACAGGATAAAAACCAGGTGACCGGTTCGCTTGTCACATTCATTTTGGGTAAGTTGCTAAATGGCCAGCAGGGATAGAGTAAGAAAACCGGATCCTGAGCGGATTGAACCCGTTCGAAACTGGCAAACGGTTTTTCGTGATGGAAAAAATGTACGAGGAGTAAGTATGAATCAAAAGGACCAGTCAGCGGCACAACACTCTTTTGCCGAGCGGTTGTCCTCCATTCCGAATGAAGCAATGAATGCTTGGTCTGCTGCAGCCAGAGCTGCCGGTGATATCGCCGAGCAGAGCGTTAAGCAGGGATACAGCGTAATTGAGGAGCAAATCAAGCGCGGCAAAGACACAGCGCGTCAGTCGTCAGCCAGTGACCCGGGCAGTACATCCGCTGGCGCATCGGCGTCCCGCTTGTTTGACCCGCTGGGCATATCCGATGCTTACCGGAGCGCTTTTTCAGATAATGGTGATAGCGGCACTCCCGATATGAGCCATTTAATCAGTCGCATGGCCAAAACCACCGTAGACCTGAGTGCGTTATGTCTGCAATTCAGCAATTCAGTGATTGGAAATCCACAAGCAGTATCGGCAGTGAGCGAGTTTTGGAAAAACGCAGGGCTTGCGATGAATACAGCCACTGCCAAGGATGCATCGGAATCCGGGGTACGGGCAGACGGTTCAACGTCGACGGTTCCCCGGGGCGATGTATCGCACACCAGGGATGTTCCATCGGGTGCAGGTCTTGGCATAGTGGTGAACAGCACGGGGCCTACAAACGCTAGTGTGCAATTATTCAGTGGCATCAATGGACGCCGCCTCACTACCCATGGTTTACACAGTAAGGATTCATCGGCTACACCTTTGAGGGATGTGAGTTTTAGCGATGGAAGGCTCATTATTAACGTACCGGACGGGCAGATGCCCGGGTTGTATACCGGAGTGTTGATCGAAGAGACTGGAGGCCATGTAGGAGGAACCGTAAGCGTTGAGATAGGCGCTGCCACAAGCGATAAAAAATGATCAACGCACAGGGTTCGGAGGATAGTCGTGTTACGTCTTCAGTAATACCGGAATTGCTCTCTGAGTACGGTGTTCTGATTCGTGACCGAATGCAGAATTATCTACCACAGGGTGAGCCGGCAGATACACTCTATGATTTGATTGCAGATTACCCTTCGCGCGGTGGTAAAATGATGCGCCCGACGATCTGCATTGCGAGCGCACGTGCATTTGGTGCCGATGTCGATGAAGCAATTTTATCGGCTGTTTCCATCGAATTATTCCACAACGCACTACTCATTCACGACGATATAGAAGACGAAAGCGATGATCGTCGCGGGTCACCCACGCTGCACGAACTACATGGTATACCTCTGGCGCTAAATGCCGGTAGCACGCTAGGCCTTATCAGCATGCGACCGTTACTGGACAACCGTGATGTTATCGGGCAACACACAGCACTTAAAATACTTGAGGAAATTGATCGCGTGGCGATTGAGTCTGCCGAAGGGCAGGCGATGGATATAGGTTGGCGGATTCAAAATCGTATGGATCTGAACAACGAAGACTATTTATTGATGGTGTTGAAGAAAACCTGCTGGCTGGCAACTATATACCCTTGCCGTGTTGGAGCGATCATCGCGGGAGCTAGTGTCGAGGTGCAAAATGCGCTCGTACGATTTGGTTTTTTTCTTGGTGCGGCATTTCAGATACAGGATGATTTGCTTAATTTTATTGCTGATCCGGCGTACGGCAAGGAGTATTGTGGCGATCTCTATGAAGGTAAGCGCACGTTGATGTTAATACATTTATTCGAGTCAGCGACACCGCAGGAAAAAACCGAAATTAGGGATATATTTACCGGCACCCGCCAAACCCGTACATCAGATCACGTCGGGCGGATCATCGATCTGATGGAGCACTACGGTTCGGTGGAATACGCCAGGGCCTACGCGTTCGGGCTCGCCGGTGCGGCACAACACGAGTTTGAACAACTGTCCGGCATTCTGAGGCCGGGCCGCGACAAGGAATTTTTGCAGGGCTTGTCCACCTGGGTATTCGAGCGGACCTGACCTCGGTTGGTCACAGCAGCCGCAACGTGACTCTTTGCTATAGATAATCGGGCGTTTTTAATGGTTGGTTATCGGTCTGTTGGTGACGTATTTTGTCCAGTCCACCGCTTTGTGAATACTGTTGTCAAGGCTGTGTAATTTCAGGTCGAGATGTAACTGCAGGCGGGACGGCTGCATCGGGTGACTCTCACACAGAAGCAATGCGGCCAGCGCCGGAAAAGAAGGTGAAAGTCCGATCGTGCGTTGCAGGGTTTCCGCCGAGTAGGCGGCGAGAGCGTTGACGCCCGAGAGTGACGGAATTTGTAGCGGGGACATTTTTTCCCGGTGAACGAGTACTTTTTCTATTAGTTTGTCTACCCGCGCATTGTGCCCGCATAAACGGGTAGTAGCTCCAAAGTATCCTCTCTCTACCAGAGTGAGTACATTGGCAGCGACATCGCGAACGTCGATGAAATTCACCTGATCTGTTACGGTAAACACGACAGGTGCTTGTAGCAGCACTGGAATAAACCCTTCGCTTCGCTGCTCCCAGGGACCGATGCATATAGATGGTTTTACGATGATTACCGGCAAGCCGGCGGCAGAGGCTGCTCGAACCGCATTTTCCAGTTGCTGCTTCAGATCAAAGTAGGGCGCTACTATCCTTCGATAACTTGCAGCAAGGGCAGAATTCCGGTTAACGGGGCCAGTGTTGGTGGTGAACGAGCTAATGTATACATAACGCGCTTTGTGGCGTCGAACCGTCTCAAGTAGCTGCCGGGTGTGCCTCACCGATTCCTGTACAACTGAATGAACATTTCCGGTATCGGACCCCGACGACAACTGCCCTGGTCGCATCTGCCAGGGGGCCAGCGTGTCTGTCAGGTACGGAGCGGCAGCATCAATGACCAGATCATGTCCGTCAATGACCTTTTCCATATCGGCCGCCACGCTTCTGTCTGCCGATACGGGCGAGATATCCAGATTTTCCAGGTTTGCCGGAAGCGGATCGAGACGACGTCCGCAGGCGGTAACGGACGCTCCGTGCTGAAGCAAAGCACGCACCAGCGCATTGCCAATATGCCCCGATGCGCCGAGTACAACGGCACGCATCAGTGCGCCGGAACGAAAAGAGAGTGCAGTAAAAAGTTCACATTAAGCTAGCTCGGCCAGAACCTTATCGATAATTTGTATGTCGGTTATCAGTGTGCTGTCTGTCCAGCGGGAACGCTGCTCAGACAGCAATGTTTTAGCAGACTTTTCCTGTCCGGTAGCGAGCCAGTATTGTCCGAGGCGACGTCCGGCACGAATTTCATGGAGCTTGATCGCCTTTTTACGGGCCAGATCTATTGCCGTCTGAAAATGCATTTCAACATCTTTAACAGCGCCGTTACGCAGCCAGATGAGCTCGCCGTGCAAGCGGTGTAATTCTGCGGCGTAGAAACTGTCTGTATTTTCTTCGCTCATAGCAATTGATTGCTTTAGCAATTTGGATGCTTCGTCAAATTGTTCGGCTGACATCAGCGCTTCGACAAGGTACGACATCCAGTAGGTAAGCGGCAATTTCTGCGCGATCGCATCGAAGAATGCCAGCCCGCTGCGTATTTCCTCTATACCTGCTTCGCCATTACCGGCTTTTGCTTCGGCCCAGCCGCGCCCGCAATACCCGAGCGCAGACCAGAATGGAAATCCGGATTCGGTGCCGCCCTGGATCGAAATTTCCGCCAGACGTCTGGTATTTTCAACGTCATCGATATCGTGGTGAGACAGCATTGCAAAAACGCTTGCCCGCGTGCTCGACATCGGGTCGAGGAGATGCTTCGCCATCTCACTGCCGGCTTCGAAGTGCTGCTGCGCCCCGCTAAGGTTTCCGCGCAATGTATGCAGCCACTGAATCTGTGCGTGCGTAAACAAACCCAGGTCGTCACTGAAGATGCCAATCAGTTCGTTGTGGCGCTCTTCTTTGTAGCTATCCAGCAGCCGCGAAAAATGATCCTGGGCACTGGCGAGATTGCCGTCGTAGAACAGGGTTATGCCATTGGCAAATTCGGCACCCAGCTGATGCGTATCGTTGCCTGAGCGGGTAGCGTAATCAAGGCATTCTGCCGCATAGCGTTGAGTTTTCTGTCGATCACTGCAGGCAAGGTGAAAAACCCACAGGCCGTAAATCACCGCGAAGTGAAGCGGCGGATCACCCAGTTGTTCACAAAGCTGCATGGCTCTGGTGTAGTTTTCGAACAACTCGGGTGCCGCATAACCGCGTGAAGCGATCAAGACCACCCCTAAATGGACACGCAGTTCCAGTTCCTTTTCTTCCTGCTCCTGTGTTTTTGCAAGGCTGTCATTTAACTCAATAGCGCGGGTCAGACTGTCGAACGCCTCAGGTAGCGAGAACTGTTGCAGTGACTGTATACCCGCCTGGTGCCAATAGCTCACGGCAAGGTCTGTTTGTTCTGCCTGAGTGTAGTGATAAGCCAGCTGTTCCAGCCGGGCGGTAGTATTGTCGTTGGTGGCTTCCAGTGCAGCAGCGGTTTTAGCGTGCAGCTCGCGGCGCCTTGGGCGTAGCAAACTCGCGTAGGCGGCATCCTGCACCAGCGCATGTTTGAATTTATAGGTCGTATTTGGGGCGACTCCGCTACTGCTTACCAGTTGTGATTCCGTGAGAACCGAGAGTGACTGCTGCAGCGCGGCTCGGCCAACATCGATAACTTCTTCCAGCACTTCGTAAAGGAAATTTCGGCCGATGACGGCTGCAACCTGGGCGGTTTCCTTGGCCGCTGCTGCCCTGTCGAGGCGTGCCATCAGGGAGTCTTGCAGGGTATTGGGTATCGTGATTTCGGGAACCGGTACTTTCAGCTCGAAGCGATCCTTGCGCTCCGCCAGATACTCGGATTCCATCAGGTTGCGGGTTAACTCCTCCACAAACAACGGCACACCATCGGTTTTGTCAATGATGCGGGTAATAAGGGCTTCCGGAAAAGATTTGTTGTTTGCCACGTTCTTGATCAACTGCCGGATAGCGGTCTGCGGCATTTTGTCGAGCGTGAAATGCGTGCTGGTGGCTTCGATAATAGCGCTGGTGCGATCGAACTCGGGGCGATGAGTGAGCATTAGCAAAATCGGATGTGCGCTTACCCTGGCAGCAAGTCGATCGATGACTTCGCTGCTTGACGGGTCGATCCAGTGCAGGTCTTCGCAGATGAGCAGCAATGGCATTAACTGCGCCTGTTTCTCCAGTGCGCCGACAAGAAACGACAGGGTTGCCTCTCTAAGTTGAGGGGGTGACAGCGTAGAATGAGGCTTGCTGATATGCTCCTGCAGTCCCAGCATGGAAAAAAGAATGAACTGGCTGTCTTGATCAGTGAGTTGCTGTTGATCGATGAAGTGATTCACCCGGTCTGCCTGCTGTTTAGCGGAATCCGTGTTTGTGATTCCCGCCAGCAGCCGCACCATGCGGATGATCGGAGAAAACGGGCTGCTTTGATAATGCGGTGCGCACGAGCACACCAGTGTTGCGTAGGCTGTATGCGTGAGGGTTTCTCGCAAACTCTCTACAAGGTGGGATTTTCCAATACCGGCTTCGCCGTCAATGCTAACTAGCTGGCCTTTGCCGTCGAGAACACATTGCCAGCTTTCCTGTAGTTGCTGCAGTTCTTCACCACGGCCCACCACTGCTGCTTCACGACCGCTACGTGTGGCGAGGTAACGGCTTTCTATCTGCTTTTCGCCGGTAACCTGCCAGGCGTGCTTGGACTCGTCAAAACCTTTTAGTTGATGTTCGCCGAGGTCGGTAAAGTCGAACAGGTTGCCCACCAGTTGCCGGGTTTTTGTGCCAACGACCAGTGTGTTAGGAGTGGCAAGGCCCAGAAACCTGGCTGCGAGGTTAGGTGTTTCGCCAGTCACGGCGAGCTCCTGCGAGATACCCTCGCCAATGAGTTGGCCGACCACGACGTCGCCGGTGGAAATGCCAACGCGGATCTGCAAAGGCTGGTTGCGTTGTTCTGCCAGTGCCCGAATCGCGGTGATCATGTCCAGACCGGCGCGAATGCCGTACTCAGCATCAAATTCTGTGGCTACCGGAAAACTGAAATAGACCATGATCCCGTCGCCCATGTATCGCGCAACGGTGCCACCGTAAGAACGAATAACCCGGCCACACTCCGCCTGAAAACTGCGGATGATGTCTTGCATGTCTTCCGGGTCATAGCGAACTGACAGTGAGGTGGAACCGACAAGGTCGACAAACAGGATGGTCAGTTGGCGACGCTGTCCCTGAGGGGCAAACTGGGTGGCGTTAACTGCTGCAGGAGTTGCGGGTTGGGATGCCAGTGCAAATATTCGCTTTCGATGACCGACAGAGACTCCTAGTTCGCGCAGGTCTTCCTCGCCCAGAGATGGCAGAATATCGAGTTCGATATCATTGTTTTCAAAACTGTCAGCGTAGCGTTCCAGTCCATGCTGTTCCAACCATTTTCTAATGTCTGTCAATCGTGGTAATCCATTGGTCTGAAACAACTGAATGCCGACGTTTGCTACTAATACGCTGTGTTGAATTCCATAAAGCTAATGCCCACGCGTGCGGGGATCGTCTGTGAGTACAATGACTCCGAAGATACGACGTTCAGGAGCGGGTGCCGAAGGCTGATGGAAAACTTCGCATATAGTAGCGCAAGGAATTCTAATTAACACCAGGAACAATCAATACAACAGCTTACAGGTCGTAATTGCCTTGGTTGTCGCCGTGCTGTCTGGTCAACGAGGCTAGCTGGACGTACTACGTATGTTATTAATCGCCAGTCCGTTTATCCATACTTTACAAATGTCGTTTTGATCGTTTGTGTGGGTAAAATTGGCCTGTTTCCCGGGTTCGAGAGTACCGGTATCATCGTCGGCACCAATACACCGCGCCGGATACCAGCTCGCCATTCTTATCGCCTCGAACTTGTCGACCGCAACCTTTGTATTGATAAAACGCACAGCATCGTGAAGCATGATGTCGGCGCCAGCCAATGTGCCGTCCTCAAGAATCAGGCGGCCTTCTGACCGAAGCACTTTGCGGTCAGCGAGATAAAAGTGGTCCATGGTGGTGCCTGTCGTCGCCATTGCATCAGAGACGAGGAAAATTCGTCCGATGTCACGGTTTGCAGCCAGCGCGAGGCGAATCGCCGCTGGATGTACGTGGAATCCATCGGCAATCAGGCCACTGCAAATATTCGGGGTAAGTAACGCGGCTGTGACCAGGCCGGGCTGACGATGCGAGTCGCCACTCATGGCGTTGTAAAGGTGTGTGACGCAGCTTGCGCCGGCGCGGAATGCAGCAGAAGCTTGTTCGAAAGTCGCATTGCTGTGTCCGAGGCTTACGATGATGCCCGCCTCGCAAAGCCGGCTAATCTGTTTTGTACTGACCGATTCCGCAGCTACTGTGATCTTCAGGCAAGGTAGCTGCGGGCGAGCCTCGATTAACCGATTGAGATCAGTATTGTCCATCGGGCGTATGTGACTTTCATCGTGGGCGCCTTTTTTTGCGATCGAAATATGAGGGCCTTCCAGATGCAACCCTGCAAAGCCGGGCAGCTTTGTTTTGTGCGCTGCAATGCCCGCCAGCAATGCCGCTTCGGTTTTACTGCGGCTGTCAGTGATCAGGGTAACCAGCAGGGAGGTGGTGCCAAATGATGCATGGGCTGCGCAAATACGGCGAATTCCCTCAAGCGTCGGCATTTCGTTGAACAGGATTCCATCGCCGCCATTGACTTGCAGGTCAACGTAACCTGGTCGCAGTACACCGCCGTCCAGTGATTCAACATCGCAGTCGGGTGGAATATCCACTGAATTGCAAATCGAGACAATCCTTCCGTTTGCAACCAGGAGAGCAGAGTCCTGATGCAAAGTCATGCCGTCAAAAACAGCAGCGCCGAGGTAGGCGCGGGCGTTGCTCATAAACGGGATTCTGCGATTGCGTATATCCGCTTGCAAATTGAAATAGCGCCCTCCGGTGCATTGCCTCTGGCAGGCCGCAGCATCGACTGGTAGCGTGGCGCCAGAAACGGTTGATAGGAAGGCCCGAGGCCGCCCAACAGGCACACAGGCATGTCTTTGTGGTCAACAACGCGATCGAGCAAGCGTTCTATATCAATTACAGCCGCCTGCAGAATAGCCACCGCCATCTGATCCCCGTGGCCGGCAAATGAAAATACCAGCGGCGCGAGTCGGGCAAAATCATCGGGTGCGGCGGCGTGCGCAAATATAGCGATTTCGGCGGGGCTTTGATTAAAACGATTGAGTATATGGTTGCCGAGCTCACTGCCATCGGTGACTCCTTCGTAGCTGAGCAGCGTCTCTTGCAGTACCCGCTTGCCCAGCCATGCACCGCTGCCAAGATCGCTAACTACATGACCCCAGCCGCCGATGGAGTGAATCTGCTCACCCGTGCGCCGAAGGAACACCGATCCGGTACCGACAATAGCAATAGCGCCGTCAGCTGAGCCGTGGGCACCCTCAAGTGCAATAGCGCCGTCTGTGACAATATGGCTTTGTGCAAACGGCAGCGATTGAACAAGACGCAGATGGTGTTCACCAACGTTGGCACCTGCCAAACCGAGTACGGCGTGCAATTCTGTCATTGCGCCGGAGTTATAGCCGGCGTCCTGCAGGGCGAGCGTGGTTGCGGCCAGAATATTGTCCGTTGCCAGCTTGAGGTCGGAGTGTATGTTTGCAGAGCCGGCGCTTCCCGCACCAATTGTCGTACCATCCGTGTTGGCGAGCAGCGCGCGGCAACCGGTACCACCTCCGTCTATTCCTAAAAACAGTCTGGTCATTTAAATTGAGTGTGGCTTTACTTCGCCGTTGAGTTGTAAGCCAAGTGTAACAAGGATCGTTTACTTCGTATCCAGAACGAGCTCTGCCGGTTTTTAGAGGGTGCGCAGTCCGCTGAAGAGATTCGGGGTACACTACAATAGTGTGTAACTCAGAATATATTAACGCCGGTCTTTAACATGCCAGAGTATCCTGCAGCAGCAGAGGACATTGATCACAGGCAGTTTAAATCCAGGCTGAGTGACGAGCAACGCCGGTCACTAACCCGGCTGCGCAACATGCCCGGGGTGTTGCGGCTGACAGTCCATGCAGGATGCATTGTTTTACTGGCAGCGGCGATCTCAATGCAGGTTCCCTGCTGGCCGGTGTTGATGTTGCCTCTGGGAATACTTCTGGTATTTCTGTTTACTCTGCTACACGAATCAATACACCAAACGGCGTTCCGTTCGAAGTGGATGAATCGGTGGGTAGCGAGGCTGTGCGGGCTGGTGCTACTGCTGCCGCCCCTGTGGTTTCAGTATTTCCACTGGGCACATCATCGACACACACAAATAAAGGGTAAAGACCCGGAGCTCGATTTTCCCAAGCCGGCAACGTTTAAGCAATACCTCTGGTACATTAGTGGCTTTCCCGTATGGTTCAGCCATGTGACGACACTGGTCAGTCTGGCATTGGGCAAACGTCAGGATGTCTATGTGCCTGTATTCATCCGTTCACAGACCAGCAGGCAAGCGGTATTGATGTGTGCCTGTTATCTTGCACTTGCGCTGGTTTCTTACATAGCGGGCTCTGCGCTTCTGTTTTTTATCTGGATTGCCCCGCTGATTGCAGGTCAACCGTTCCTGCGGCTCTATCTTTTGGCCGAGCACACTGGCTGCCCCAACACTTCCAGTATGGTGCAAAACACACGTACGGTATTGACCAACCGAATTGTGCGACTGTTTGCGTGGAATATGCCTTTTCACACAGAGCATCATGTGTACCCTGCGGTTCCGTTTCATCAACTCCCGGAACTCCATCGCCTGTTGTCCAGCTATCTTTGCCACACACAACAGGGATACCTGCGATTTAATCATCGCTATGTCACAGAGGACTGTAGGCAGAGGACTGGTTGAGCTCTTGCCTGTCCAGTGTTGTCGGGATTCTGTACCATAGCGAAATTTTTTCGGCGAATGCACCATGCAATCTGAAATTTCTGCGTATTTTCTGCCTGCTCTGTTTCTCGGAGTGGTGTTGTACGGAGTGTTACAGTATGCAGTGACACCATTTGCAGTACAACGCTCCTATCGCAAACTCGGGTTTACAGACAGGGGAAAGTCACTCCTCGACGAGCCACCGGTAAGAAGCTCGATCGTGTTGGCCACATTAAATACTGATCATTTATACAGCGGTGTGTTTAACGGGCATCAGTTGCAACAGTGCCTGGCGCATCCCGAGACCCGTCATAAATTTACAATGAGCCGGGTGCGCCGAAAAAGAAATCAGGCACGGTTTACCGTGACCACACTCTATAGTGAACAGCGATTGCCTTCCTTTTGCGCTCGACCAACCACCGTTACCGATGCGATGGAATACATGCTCGACAATCGAAATATGGTGTTTCCCGAGGATCAGAATTTTGCAAATCGACAGCATGTAATTGCTGATGATAGTCAGGCAGTGCGACGTTGCTTGACACCACTGGTACGTAAACATTTAACCGGCAGCGCCGCTGTGTCGCTTGAATGCATTGAATATTCAGTTAACGGGCAATCCACTGGTGGAAGTACATTGATTATGAAACGTCCGCGCGAGGCCTTTGATCCTGGTGACAAGTTGCTGGAACAGCTTGAGATCGTGATTGAAATTTATCGGGAGCTTGCAACAAACTGTTGAAAGCGGTATCCGATTTGCTCAGGTCAGTCAGTCGCCCCGGTATGTGGTTGGCGATTGATGATTTTGGTACGGGGTAGTCTATCTGGCCTGGCTGCAAAATTACCCCTTAAACTGCTTAAAGATTTACCGTGCGTTTCTTGCCGATAGGAACTTAAGTTCACGATGCCCTGTATTTCAAATACAGCGGTCGCTAAATCACACGGCATTGGTTGCTGTTGATAATCCCGTGTCAAGAGCGGAGATTATGGCTTGCACGTCTTGCCCGGTAACGACCAGCGGTGGTGACAATATCACGTTAGGGCCGGAGACACGTATCATCACACCGGCTTCATAGGTCGCTTTCTGTAGAACAAGCGGGGTTGTCTTGTCGATTGGTGTTTTAGTGTTTCGGTCAGAGACCAGCTCCATCGCGCACATTAAGCCGTGACCTCCGCGCACATCGCCCACCAGTTCGTATTTTGTGGCAAGTGACTGCAGTCCTTCATAGAGTTCGTCGCCTCGACTGGCGGCGTTTTCATTCACTTGCAAACGCTCTGTCTCCTGCAGGCAGGCGATTGCCGCTGCAGCCCCGACCGGGTGACCGCTGTAGGTATAGCCGTGCCCTATAAAACCCTTGCCGCTCTTGTCGTTTTCAAACGCATCAACGACTCGCTGCGAGAGCATTACTGCACCGAACGGAAAGTAGGCATTGGTTATAGCTTTGGCTGTGCACATGATGTCAGGTCGAACTCCCCAGTGGCGGCTACCACTCCAGCTGCCAGTGCGACCGAAGGCAGTGATCACTTCGTCGGCGATTAACAAAATGCCGTGACGGCTGCAGATTTCCCGCACGCCGGGCATGAAACTTTTATGTGGCGGTATGACGCCGCCGGCGCCAAGCACGGGTTCCATGATAAAGGCGGCGATGGTGCTGGCGTCTTCCATGGCGATGGTGCTCTCAAGCGCATTGAGGCATAGACGGGCCAGTGTTTCAGGATCAGATTCGTTGAACGGGTTTCGGTAAGTGTAGGGTGCCGGAATGTGAAAACAGCCCGCCATCAGTGGTTCATAGGAGGTTCTGAAGTTAGCGTTACCATTCACCGAGGCACCGCCAAAATGGGTGCCGTGATAGCCTTTCTGCAAACTGATAAATTTGGTTCGACCACTGTCACCACGTAGTTTGTGATATTGGCGAGACAGTCTCAGCGCAGTTTCGACGCTGTCTGAACCGCCGGATGTAAAGAATGCCCGCTCCAGTCCGTCAGGGGCAAAAAACTCACCGAGCATGTAGCTCAGTTCGATGGCAGCGTCATTGCTGGTTCCCCGAAAAGTCGAGTAATAGGGCAAGGTGTCCAGTTGCGCGCTGATTGCGTCTTTTATCGGCTGACACGAGAATCCAAGATTTACATTCCAGAGTCCGCCGACCGCGTCAATGGTTTCATGTCCGTCTACATCCTTGATCCGCACACCGTTTGCGCTGGTGACAATGACTGGCTGGTTAGCCATGCTGTCTGCTGGATGCGCCATTGGATGCCACATATGTGCGGCATTGTTTTCTTTCAGAAAGTTGGCGTTTTTCAAAATCTGTCTCCAGGAAGCAACCCGCTTTGACTGCGTGCGGAGGTGAATAGCGTGTTCGGTTTTGTGCCGTATTTGTCAATCACAATTTGTGATTCACTTTGGCGCCAAGTGTAGCGGTCTAATGATTCAGGCACCATGGGGTTATACGGTTCGGCTTTGCGACAGTGCTTCTATTTGCAGGTCGAATCCATCGTGGATGTGTTGAATGACTGCGTCCATAGCAATTGTCGGGTCGCTAGTTGCGATGGCATCGGCAAGTTCCATGTGGTTGCCGAGGGACTTTGACAGATCGATATTTTCAATGGCGGCGAACATATAGAATGCCATGCCGCGATTCCATAGCTTGTCAAACATCTCCAGCATGTAGCGATTGTCGCATTGCACCATGAACATCCGGTGGATGTTGCGATTGGCGTCGATGTAGGATTCCAGTGTCTTCGAAGAGATGTTCTCCTCTTTCGCAATGGTGTCGCGCAGCAGTGCAATCTTTTGCGTATCGTTTTCTACGGCCAGAATTCGTGCAGCCTGACCTTCAATCGCCGCTCTGGCCTGAAAGATCTCTTTGACTTCGTGATGTGTAATGCGGTGAATAACAAAACCGCCACGAGGAGAACTGTCGAGTATACCGTCCTGTTCCAGCCGCAACAGTGCCTCACGAATTGGTGTTCGGCTTATTTGAAGGTCAGCCGCCAGGCGTTCCTGGACCAGGCGATCATCATCCCCGATAGTGCCCGAACGGATAGCAGAGAGAATCTGCTGGTAGGCCTCGTCCGCCAGTCGAGGTCGATCAGAATTTATTTTTTTTAATTGCACTCTCGATTGTCCGTTGGAAGGGAGGCACTCCAGCACAGTACCAGCAATTTGCCCGGCCTTGTTTCGACAGGATGGCGAATACCAGGATTGTTCCCTGTGCTACTTTTTACGACGACCGGATACTCTTGCAAAGGTTGTGAATACTGAATACAGTATACAAAAATATTCGGGATAACTCCATGTGTGGAATAGCCGGCCGTATTCTCAACAGCATTGGGAAAGTGGGGCACGATCTGGTCGAGTTGATGGACGCGCAGGAACACCGTGGTGCAGATAGTACCGGGTTTGCGGTTTACGGCCTTCCAAGAGAAACCGGGTATGTACTTCGCGGCATGGGCTTTGATAAAAGCTCTCTTGATACAGACATGGACGATTTTCGCCGGTTACTGAAAGAGCACGGTAGCGACTTCCTCGAAGAGCCGGAAATTATCACCAGCGAAGATGCTCACTATTGCGCGCGGCTGGTAATCAGCGATCCGCAGGATTTGTCGCGGTGGATCAGCGATGCAGATGAGATATCCGACCGATTCGAAGTGCAGTCCTGTGGCAGATCGCTTGAAATTATCAAAGACACAGGCAGCTCTGAAGAGGTCGCGGAGAAACACGGCGTACGCGAAATGATCGGCACCCACGGGCTTGGTCATGCACGGCTGGCTACTGAAAGTTCGGTGTTGCCCAACGCAAGCCATCCGTTTTGGGCTCGCCCGTTTGCGGATGTCGCGATTGTCCACAATGGCCAGATCACCGATTACTACACATGGCGCGAGAAACTCGAGCGCGCCGGTTATCGATTTTTGACTTATAACGATAGCGAACTTATTGCTGTATGGATTTCAGATCAAATGAAATCCGGACTGACTATGGATCAGGCACTGCGTAAGTCGATAACCTCAATCGATGGTGTTTTCACCTATATGATCGCGCGGCCTGACAGTATCGGTTTTGCGAAAGACCGCTTTGCGATGAAGCCACTGGTGACTGTCCAGAACAGTAGCGAACTGGCCGCTGCAACCGAAGAGCAGGCCGTGCGCAGAGTGGTGGCGGATGAATCCGATGTGATTAACTACGATGGCCCGGCGTTAACCCATATCTGGCCGGTTGGCGGTTCCCGGGCAGCGGCCGCATGAGTGAGGTAGTTATCACTGTTGGCAAGCGCCCTATCCGTGAAGTCAACGAGGAAATTCAGGCTGCAGTTGCTGCCGGTGATTCTGTGACTTTGCGAGACTCTTTATCCAGGCACAACCTTGGTATAGGTTTGCCGCCTGAGGCACGCATGCACGTTGAAGGCAGTGCCGGTTACTACTGCGGCGGTTTAAACAACGGTGCAACTATTACTATCGAAAGAAATGCCGGCTGGGGTGTCGCCGAGGCGATGGCTTCAGGGCATGTAACTGTCGGCGGCTATGCTGGTATGTCCTGCGGCGCTGCCATGCTTGGCGGTACCATTCACGTCAAAGGAGATACCGGACCTCGCTGCGGCGTGGCGATGAAGGGCGGCAATATAATCGTTGAAGGAAAAATCGGTTATCAATCGGGTTTTATGGCTCATGCCGGAAAAATAATCGCACTGGGCGGGGCGGGGGAGTCGTGCGCCGACGCTCTGTGGCAGGGCGAGGTCTGGGTTGCCGGCGATATTGGCAGCCTGGGGGTCGATGTTAACGTGGTCGAACCAACGGCTGAAGAAGTCGCCGAGGTAGATCAGCTGCTGGAGCCTCTCGGCTTGCAGGACAGCGGACGCAACTGGCGTAAAATGATTTCAGGTCAGCGCCTTTGGTACTTTGAAAGTCGGGATGCAAATGCATGGCTCATGATTTAACCAAACCCTACGAGTATCCCTTTGAAATGCCCTCTGAAGAAGAGGTCAAATTTGGCGATGGCAAAATTGAAGGGCGACCGGCCGGTGTTCCGGGCTCGTATGATGAAGGTGGTTCTACGCGCTGGACGCCTGAAGCTATCTCGGAGGTTCACGCGCTGGCGCAGCTTGGTCGCTATCAGGTGCGTGGCTACAACACCTTTAACAAGCAAATGCCAACGTTTGATGATCTGACGTTTGTGCCAGCCACCATGACCCGGCTACCACTGGAAGGCTATCGTGAGAGTTGCGATACCCGCACAGTGCTGGGAGCCGGGCGGGGTTTGGTTGAAAAGCCGCTCGAACTTAAAATACCCGTCTATATTGCGTCGATGTCTTTTGGTGCCTTGTCTGCCAGTGCCAAAGCAGCACTTGGCTATGGTGCTTCAAAAGTCGGCACGATGACCTGCACCGGTGAAGGCGGCATGCTTGAGGAAGAGCGTGCCGCATCACAGCGTTTGTTGTATCAGATGTCGCCTGCTCGCTATGGTCTGGACCTTGATCACTTGCGCCGCGCTGATGCGCTGGAGTTGGTAGTCGGGCAGGGTGCGAAACCAGGTACGGGTGGTCTGCTGCTCGGTATGAAGGTGAGCCCGCGGGTGTCGAAGATGCGCTCGCTGCCTGAAGGGGTGGATCAGCGCTCTACCATTCGCCATCCCGACTTTCTCGGCGCGGATGATCTGGCCGTTAAAGTGGAAGAGCTGCGAATCGCCACCAATTACCAGGTGCCGATTTTCCTTAAAATGGGTGCTACTCGCCCGAGGTTTGATGTGGCTGTGGCTGCAAAAGCGGGTGTAG
Source organism: uncultured Granulosicoccaceae bacterium (assembly GCA_964409275.1). GTDB lineage: Bacteria > Pseudomonadota > Gammaproteobacteria > Granulosicoccales > Granulosicoccaceae. The sequence continues at coordinate 30,107 of CAYPCS010000018.1, read as the reverse complement.
ACGTAGTGGTTGTCGATGGTGCCGAAGGTGGCACTGGTGCGTCCCCGGAACTGCTATTAAATCACACCGGTATCCCGACCATGAGCGCCATTCGCGCCGCCCGTGAAGCGCTGGATGAATGCGGCATGAGTGGAGTAGTCGATCTGGTGGCCGCCGGCGGAGTGCGCACCGGTGTTGATGCGGCCAAGTGTCTCGCACTGGGTGCCGATGCAGTGATGATTGGCAACGGCGCGATGATGGCGCTGGGCTGCAACTCACCGCGCTATCTCGATGATTATCACAAGCTTGGCACAACACCAGGGGCATGCCACCATTGCCATACCGGCCTGTGTCCCGTAGGAGTAGCGACCCAGGATCCGGATCTGGAAACCCGCATGCATGTCCCTTCCGGGGCGGAGCGCGTCGCCAGATACCTGACCGCAATGACTATGGAGATTACCTCGCTTGCCAAGGCCTGCGGAAAGTCATCTGTGCACAACCTTGAGGTTGAAGATCTGCGTGCGCTGTCTTTTCAGGCTTCAGCATTTACCGGGGTGAAGATGGCCGGCATCGACAGAACCTTCGACTGGTAAAGTTCAGGCCACACATTCGACGGCAGGCATCGACCAGCCGGGATTTGTGCGCGACAGGTCTGCGTATCCAGACTCTGACGCTTGCAACCAGAGGGTCTACCGTGCAGGCAATCAGGTCCGGGTGTTCAGATCTGCGGCGAATGTGATTAGCAAGTCTGCAAGTTTTTCAGGCGCTTCCAGGGGAATTAGATGACCTGTGTCGGTCAGGGTGACGGATTGTGCTTTGGCTATTCTGGCGGTTAGTGTTTCTATATCCGCTGGCACGCGAAATACGCAATCCCGCTCACCGGTGACCACCAGAACCGGCACGTCGATAGATTCATAGGGTAAATCCCAGTCGAGTTCACGCGCGTCATGCAGCAACCTGACTACCACATTGTCTTCCGGCAAGGCGTTGTAGTCATTACCGCTGAGTGCGTCACTGCGGTTAGCCTTAAGCCACTTATCGCCGTAGAGCAGCGGTGAGTACATATCTCTGAGAACGGCCGGACCGCCGCTACGCAAAGCAACTTCGACAGCAGCATTGATCCATTCGAGCCGCGGGCCCGGCATGCGAAGGGTGTTCAGTAGCACCAGTGCCTCGGCGTTTGCGCCTTCCAGCAGGGATCGGATCGCAAAAGCGCCACCGATGGACAAGCCTGTAAATACAGGACGGGATGGAGTGGTTTCAGCGAATACGGCCTTTGCGTCTTCGAGAATCCGTGCCTCTCCGAGGAATGTTTCTCCATCGATTGATGTGCCTTGCTGGCCTCGCAGATTCCAGAACAAAGTGCCGTGGCCAGCGCTTCGCACTGCATCGCCTATTGCGGATTCCCACATCGACAGGTCTGCAGTTAAGGCATTAAATCCGACAAACGTAACGCCGTTTTTGGACGATGGCGGATGGTGTTCGAATTTAACGGTGCTCATCTTTGCTCTTTACCATTGGTTTGAATTGCCACCATATAGTAAGCGTTTCAGGCGGAGACCGGGAGTGTTTGTCGCTTCAGGAATTTGCTGTGTTGTACGACTGCAAAATTTGCAGCGTCGCCCGGGTCATGTGGCAGGGGGTTCTATTAATTTTACAGGCTAACATAACGTTGAACATTCCAATCAAAAAGGCCAGCGGTAAAGCTGGCCTTTTCTGAACTGACAAATGATGTCAGATACCTCGTCGCTGCACCGGTTAAAGCTGCAGCAGTTAGCGAGCGTTCGCTATTAGAGGCATGCGCAAGGGTTGCAAGGATTCTTGACGCAGCAAGGATTGCAAGGGTTTGCAGCACAAGGATTGCAGGGATTCGCCGCGCAAGGATTGCATGGGTTAGCTGCACAGGGGTTGCAAGGATTGCAGGCTTTGGCCGCACAAGGATTGCAAGGGTTGGCTGCGCAAGGGTTGCACGGATTCGCCGCACAGGGATTGCACGGGTTGCAGGGATTGGCTGCACACGGATTAGCAGCACACGGGTTGCAGGGATTAACGGCCGCAGACGCTTTATCCAGCATTTTCTCAACAGGTTTAACTGTACAACCCGTAGTGGCTACTACAATTGAACCGGCGCCGAACAGTGCCAGTGTGCTAGTCAGTAACGCGGCATGAAGTGGCTTTTTTTTGAATTGTCTTGGTAGTTCGCTGCGTTGCATGTTTAAGTCTCCTGAAAACGAAAATGAAGTTATTGGTGCGAAATCTCGCATCGAAACCCGCCGATGTCATGTCCACATTCAGGTAGAGCCTCGTGCGAGATTGGTCCAGTATAATTGAAATTGGTTCAAATTTTGCCAAAGGCCGAGCTAATTCCGTTAGGAACAAGCAACATCGACCACTGGCAGAGGCTGGAATGTAATGCGCCGATGGCCTGGCAACATCATTTGAGAAGATAGCTCAATCTCTGGTTGTGCGCCAGAAAATACTCGCAATGTGGTCGTGCATCCAAACATATACGACATTCCTGTAGTCTCACGTGACTAGCGCGCATCCCTCTATTTACGATCATTGCAATGCGTTCTCGCTACGTTGCATTAACCATAGGCAGCCAGGGGTCTGAATGAAACACGAGGCTACAGCACCACTTTCTATAGTGGAACAACCTCACGTCGAAGTGACAATGCGGGACGGTTGTCGACTGTCAGCCAGAATCTGGATGCCTGTCGCCGCGACGGCTTTGCCGGTTCCCGTTATTCTGGAGCATCTGCCTTACCGCAAACGCGATGGCACCGTGCACCGTGACGAATTGACGCATCCATGGATGGCCGCACGGGGTTATGCCTGCATTCGTGTAGATATGCGTGGCACCGGTGAGTCCGAAGGTCTGCTCGATGACGAATATACATCCAGGGAACAGCAGGACGCTTGCGATGTTATTGCCTGGGCCCGGCAACAGCAGTGGTGTGATGGCAATGTCGGCATGATGGGCATTTCGTGGGGCGGTTTCAACAGCTTACAGGTAGCCGCCCTGCAGCCGGAGGGGCTGAAGGCAATTATCACTTTGTGCTCAACGGTGGACCGCTTTGCAGACGATATCCATTATAAGGGTGGATGCCTGCTGAACGAGAACGTTGGTTGGGCAGCAACAATGATGTCATATCTGTCGCCGTCTCCCGATCCGTTGCTGGTCGGTGATAACTGGAAATCACTGTGGCTTGACCGCTTGCAAAATCAGCCTTCGCTCGCCTCAGTCTGGTTGCGGCAGCAGCGCCGGAGTGACTACTGGAAGCACGGCTCTGTGTGTGAAGACTATAGCGCGATAAAAGCGGCGGTACTTTCGATAGGAGGCTGGCATGATGGTTACCGCAATACGATAAGCCATCTTGTCGAAAACCTGGATGCACCGGTGAAAGGAATCGTTGGTCCGTGGATTCACAAATACCCGCACTATGCTGCGCCTCAGCCCGCCATCGGTTTTCTGCAAGAGGCGCTGCGCTGGTGGGATCACTGGTTGAAAGGCAAGGATACGAATCTGCAGAACGATGCGGCTTATCGGGTGTGGCTAATGGACAGTGTGCCACCACAGCGCTGGCACAATGAGCGACCCGGGTGCTGGATAGCGGAATCGCAATTGCCGTCCCCAAATATAGAGATGGAGACCAGCCATTTTTCCCGTGCCGGGCAACAACCGGATTCCGGTCAATACGCTGTTGGCACACTTGTCGACATCGCCGACGACGCGTTGAGAGTTTCTATAGATTCGCCGCAGGACTGCGGACAAAACACCGGTGAGTATTTTCCGTTTACGTTCGGTCCCGAGCTACCGGATGAACAGAGTGATGACGACAGCAAATCGGTCTGCTTTGATGGAGCGGTCCTGTCCAGCGATGTTTGTATAGTCGGTGCGCCAGAGGTGCAGCTTGAGCTGCGTTCGACTCAACCGCTGGGGTTTGTCGTTGCGCGCTTGTGCGACTTGCGCACGGACGGAAGTTCGGCGTTGATTACCATGGGCGTATTAAACCTGGCGCATCGCGACTCGGCAGAGTTTCCGTCGCCTCTTGTCCCGGGTGACAGGTATAGCGTGACCATTAAGCTCGATCAAATAGCCTATCGCCTGCCTCGCGGACATCGTCTCAGAGTGGCATTGTCTAATTCTTATTGGCCGTTTATCTGGCCGTCACCGGAGAGCGCGGTATTGACTCTCGCCAGCGGTAGAGTATCAATTCCCGTGCGTCGGCAAAGCTCTACAGAGACGCCGGTGTTTGAAACCCCGGTGGCTGCTGCCGGTTGGCAATGTGAGTCGCTACGCGATTCCGCATCAACTCGCAAAACAAGCTGTGAGGCGTCTAGCGGTGAGGTCACCACACTGATTGAAAACGACTTCGGTGAAAACCGCGATAACAATCATGGACTGATTTCCGGTAGCAAGGTATCCGAATGCTGGACAATACACCCGGATGATCCCTGTTCTGCGCGAGCAACGATCAACTGGCAACAAACCGGTGGCAGAGATGAATGGCGCTGGAGTAGCGATGTCGAGCTCACTATGCACAGTGATCCGAAGTCATTCTATATTACGGCGAAAATCACCGTCCACAATGATGGCGAAGTGTTCTTTGAACGGCAATGCACGGACACCATTGCCAGAGAATATCTCTAACAGTACGTGGCTACTGGATCAGGCAATATAATCTGTATAAATCAGTGGCTCTGTAACAGGTGATGGTCAAGAGCAGCTTTAGACTGTGTGCGAAGAATTGCCGTGTGTCTGTAACGCCATTGTTTTTATACTTGTCACAATACGTTCAAAACTGTCTTTGGCGCGTGTTACCGTGTGGCGAGCGCGCAGGTAACCATGCACGAGGCCCTGCTCCTTAAACCATTCAGCGTTGCCGCCGGCTGCGTTGATCGCATCACAATAGTGGCGGCCATCATCACAGAGCGGGTCACACTCGGCACTAAAAACCACTGTTCGAGGCAGGTTGCCAAAATCGGTATCGTGCAATGGTGCGAGTGTGGTGTCTCCTTTGCTTTTTGAGCCCGGTGATCTTCCCGGTGATCTTATAGAAGCGTAGAATTCCACTTCTTCGGTAGTTAGCATCGGTGCATGTGCATGCGTAATATACGAACCCGATTGCATGTCTCCGCCGAGGCCCGGATAAATAAGGACTTGCCCGGCGATTCGTATTGGTTGTTCGCGTACCGCATGCGCTACGCAGGCAGCGAGATTGCCACCAGCGCTATCGCCACAAAGTATAAGTGGAGCAGAATGTATCTGAAAAAGGGTTTTAACGGTGGCAAGCGCATCATTAAATGCTGCCGGGTGAGGGTGTTCCGGTGACAATCTATAATCGACGGATGTCACTGTAATCCCTGTGGCTGCACAGATCTCGCTACATATATCATCGTGGCTTTGCAAACCTCCTACGACAAATCCTCCACCATGGAAGTAGACAAGTTGTGTTTTGTGGTTTGTATCGGCCCGGGTAAGCTGCGAGTAGTGCCTGACCGGGATTGTATGTTCACTGCTTTGGATAGTGTCGTCGCGCGCTGAAACCCCGGCGACCTGTCCGGCATAGAATGCCTGACACATCGCATTATAGATTTCGCGCTGTTGCCGGATACTATTGCTTGTGGTGTCGGGTGGATACCAGCTTTCGGTTTCGCGAATGAACGCATGTGTTTCTTCATCAATGAGATCTTTGTACAGTTCTGCGGTATCTTTCATTGATTTGTTTTCCCGGAGCTACACCAAAGTTGCAGCAGTCTTGTTTCACTACCGCACGCATAGTGCCTGACTAGCAGCTTATCGCCAATCGGGTGCCTGACCCTGTGCCGATGATTACGCCAGGTACTGTAACCAGTGCACTGCTGTCAGCGCTGGTTGTACCGCTGCCAATGTTCTGGCCATCGGAATTTCGTGTAGCGGTCCAGCTGCACTGGCGGCCGGTAGTTGGTCGAAAACTGCGAGTATTGCGAGGTGTGATGGTTGCTGTCTGCGCGCTGTCCGTCGAGCGCAATGTTATTTCGTAGCGATTACTTTCATCGACAATGGGTTGATGGAAAGCAAACCGCGGTGTGGACCATTCGATGTTCTGGTTATACTCGTCGGTGACCGAGGTACCAGGATCAAGTGCTCCGGCGCCGGATGCGAAGCTGATTGCCGGAAAGCTCATATTGTTGTCGTAGCGCCAGGGATTGAGTTCACCGAAACCAAGACCAAACACATTTTTTACCACAGCACCAAAGCTGAGCCATGTGTGTCCTATGTTGGCAATGCCACCGGCAGAGAATCCGATGCTGGCCTCGTTAAACGCGCGCGGTAGCGGTCTGCCCTGGGTTTGCCAATCGATAGTAAGGTCGTCTTTGCCGTGGTCTGTCATCAAGTAGGCAAAGTTGTCGGAGCGACGTTGCTTCACTTGCTGGAGGTGATTCATCCAGTCCCAGACACCGACTTGCTGGCTACCACCGGCGTTGAAGCGTCTGATATTGTCACTGTCCGGCCCGCCATTGACGATGGGCAGGTTGCTGGATTGCTCGCCCCACAGCTGGACGAAATTATCCTGAAAAGTCGGGCTGGCTGCGTAGTTGGTCATCGGTTCACTGGCATACACACCGGCGAACTTCTGTCCGTAGTGAATTCCAAGGGCAAGTACGCCGGAGGCCCCCATCGAGTTGCCAACAGCATGCAGCAAGTTACTGTCTACGGAGAATGCACTGTCTGCAATAACATCATTAACCGCTTTTATAATTCGCTGCTCGGTGAAGTTGGTAACGGTGCCCTGAAAGGGTATCGAGCCCTGTGTTTTATAGTTGTGATCAGTGGCAAATCCATACCACCAGGTATGAATTGAATTCAGCGCGCCTCCCGGATCACTCGGAAAGATCTGAATCACTTCCCAGCTGAGTTGGGATTGTTCCAGAAATTTTGCCCGCTCGCCGAAGGCGTGCAGTTCAACCTGTAGTGGATAGGTTCGCGACGGGTCGTAGTTAAACGGCAGGGCCACTGCATAATTGAAGATGTACCCTTCGAGCGTTGGATTCCAGTTGGCGTAATCCATAAACTGTGTGTAGAGACGCCCCTTGCCTCCGTTTAGCGAGGTAGTCAGCACCGGTCGTGGTGTACTAACGAATTCGTTGACAGCAGATGCCAGCGTATTACTGCCTGATGACAGATTGATGTTTTCTGTGCCGTTAACCACAGAGGTAACAGCGTACCAGGTATTGCCGTTCTGGCCATTTTGTGTGGTGTGAACAAACAAACCGGTGTTATCACTCAAAGGTGCGGCGAGATCTTCAATAACAAAATGCGAAGGCGCGCTCTCGATACCGTGGATATTTACAGTGGTGTTGTCGTCGAGCGGTCCCCAGCGCTCGGTGAGACGGGTAGCAGCGCCAAGAGTGTCCGATGTAATCGGTGCATTGTGTCGATAAACATGGTATTGCACAGAACCGGATACTTCAGACCAGGTTAGAAAAGTTTGCCCGTTGCGATGACTGGCAACCAGGTTCGACACCGATGTGCTACTGTCACTGATGGTGTTGCCGGAGTCGTTTTCATTAGCGGATTCGCTGCCTGACTGGTTGCCGCTGTTGCTTGTAATCTCCTCACCGCTGTTGGTGTTCTGTTCACCGCCGGTAGCAGCATTGTTGTCAGCGCTGCCGCTATCTACATCTACATCTACA
>CAYPCS010000018.1:0-22348 GCA_964409275.1 uncultured Granulosicoccaceae bacterium | reverse complement strand
ATCTACATCTACATCTACAACGCTACCTCCAGAACAACCGGTGAGGGTGCAAAACAGTAGTGTTGCTGCAACATGCAGTTTCATGGTAAGGATTCCCGGGTTTTTCAGCCGCGATAGTCTACCACCGGGAGCTTTGATCAGGTGGCAGGCATGCACATTGTTCGAATAATTCAGCGCGGTTGTTCGCATTCTGAGCATCACGTTGAATTTCAAAACGCAGCTGGCGGTGTGTCTGTCAACTCATTCACAGGCCCGGAATTTTACCAGGCTTGTTACTTTAATTTGTGAGGTTGTCGGGATAGACGAAGGCTGGCGGAATTGGTTCCCTTTGCGGGCTGCACAACGAGGGGCAGGACAACAATCCTGCCCGGCGGAGTCTGTTGCAATTGCTGCCAGATAGCGGGATCTTACAGCGCTTGTTCGATAATGCCCGGATCTGCACGGAGAGGCAGAGTCCGGACATTTTTTAAAAAATGCTAATTTGTAGCGCTGTGGTTGTGGCTGCCAAGGGCCATCACAGGCAGTACCACCACCACTTTGCCCGCCTTTTCAAAATTGAGAGTCATTGTGACTTCAGCACCAGGCTCCAGTTGCTGGGCAATTTGCATAAACATCATGTGGTAGCCACCGGATTTCAGTTTTACCTCGCCACCGGCCGGAATCTCCAGGCCACCTCGGACACGCTGCATTTTACTTACGCCGCCACTGGAGGACACCTGGTGTACTTCGGTAATCTCTGCAAAGGTGGCTTGTCCGCCTATCAGGCGATCAGCGGTGGTGCCATTGTTGCGAATGACCATAAATCCGGCGGCTGTTCGGGCACCGGGAGGAGTGGCGAGAGTATGGGCATTGCTGATAACCAGGTCGCCGATGGACACATCGTCGGCGTTCGCCAGGCTACCGATTAAAAAGACAGGCAGTAACAGGCACGCCATGAAAGCCGTTCTGATGTTGTTGTTGATGATGCGAATCATTTTCGGGGTTCACTGAATGGTTGTGGGGAAGGGGCTGGATAGCAACAAATGCACCGATATTTAGAAGGGATTAATAGTGACGGTTGCACCATTAATCAAGTGACTGATTATTTTGCCGGCGGGTGGTGTGCGGTAATGACGGGCCGGGCTGCCGGGCAGACGTGCTATTGCCGGTGCTATCGGCCGGATGGACTTTCAGCTGGCGACAACTTGCGCCGGCCTGCTACCTTAAAACGATCGGCGGTAGCGTAGTCTCGCACGCCCACGCCTGCGACAAAGTCGCCGAACACGGGTCCATGCTTGAACAGATGCCCGGAGCAGCCGCCTGCAAATAAAACGTTTTCATGCTGCGGGTGCCAGTCAACCACGAAATGCGTGTCGGGCGTGATGATTACCTGATTGAATTTTGAATCAACGACACGCTGATCGCCGAGGCCGGGTAAGCGCTTTTGAATGTATTGCCGGGTGCGGGCAATTGAAGCGCGTTTGATCAATCGCTCATCGTTATCCAGATCGATTTTATCGGGGATCACAACGGCTGCCTTGACCCCGTGGCCTTCAACCGATGGCATGCCAAACGACCCCTCACCGTGATCGATCCAGCAAGGCATTTTGTGCTGGTCAAAACGATCGTCGCCGTCCGGCGTTGACGTGTACAGCACGCTGATGCCGATGATAGTGGAGATGGGTTTAATCGTGTGCGGGAACATTTCAGCCATCCACGGCCCGGTGGCGACAACAATCAGATCTGCCTCCAGTGGCTTGCCATCCACATGCAGGCGCTCTTGCGAATCGGTGGTGACGCGGGCTCTCTTAACTTCACCGCCTGCTCTTTTAAATAGCTCAACACCTGCGAGCACGGCACGGTGGGCCATAATCATTCCGGCTTCCGGTTCGAACAGTCCGTAAGCGATGTTGGACACGTCGAACTGGGGAAAACGGCTACTCATGTCATCCGGGCTGTAGCGATGATAAGGCACTCCCAGTTTGTCGAAGGTTTCGGAAGTCGCGTCTTCCCAGTGACAGTGTCCCTCAGTGGCCAGTATCAGTGCGCCGCATTCGTAGTAGAGTTTCTGGCCGGTTTCGGCCTGCATTTCCAGCCAGCGCAAGCGCGCGTCACGCACCCACTTTGTATAGAACTCGTCGCTGCCGTGTATAGCCCGATAGACACGGTTATAGTCGGTGGAAGAGGCGCGCGGATGCCCTGGCTCCCAGCGATCCAGCAGTGAAACTTTCAACCCGCGCCGGGCCAGATGTAATGCGGTCATCACACCAGAGATACCGGCACCAACCACGATTGCATCGGGCTTGCGCATGGGGAATATTTCCTTGACTATCCGCGTTTGGCTGCATACTGTATACTGAATACAGTGGGTCAACAAGGCTGGTGTTTAGTCATGGATTTTTGGTTCCAGGCCCAGGCAACGTGTCGGGTTGAGAGCCGAAACGAGCGCGAAAAAGGTCGGTTTCCCTGAAGCGTGTGTATTAGTTCAAATGTTACTCTGTCGGCGTGAAAACCGGGGGCGGCCGGTGGCGCGTCAATCAACAAACCAGTCGGCGGTGAAAGCTGCCGTCCGAGCGAGGAACGTTTTTCCAAAATGACCAAATTTACGTTACCAGAGGGCATTCACACAGTTGCAATGGGTCTCGGAGATCTCAACGGCGTGCTGCGTGGCAAGCGCATTCCGGCGAGTCACTGGGATACGATCTGCAAAAACGGCAACGCTCTGTCTATAGCCACGTTCGCTATCGATATGACCTGTGATGTCTGGGACACACCCTACGTTAATTTCGACAACGGCTACCCCGACATGCACATGTTTCCGGTCACAGAGCCAGTCGGCATGCCCTGGGAACCTGGTGTGGCGATATGTCTTGGCCGTGCTGAAGGTATGGATCACAAACCTGTTCCTATTGACCCGCGACCCGCGCTTATTCGTCAGGTCGAGAGAGCAGCGGCGATGGGCTACACGGTTAAGATCGGAACCGAGCTTGAGTTTTATCTGCTTGATCCCGAAACAGGCCAACCGGTAGACAAGGGTATAGGGGTTTATTCGCTTGATCGTGCAGCTGAACTCGAATACGTGCTTGGCCCCATTCGCCAGCAGATAAACGAAATGGGTATCCCCATTGAGCAATCGAACCCCGAGTATGCACCTGGCCAGGTAGAAGTGAATATTCGCTATGACGAGGCCCTGATCGCCGCTGACCGGGTGATACTGTTTAAATCTCTGGTCAAACAGCTAGCTGCCAAGCACGGGCTCATGGCGACCTTCATGGCAAAGCCGTTTTACGAGCAATCCGGCAATGGATTTCATACCCATCACTCTCTGTGGAAAGACGGTAAAAACCAGTTTGCAGCCAATGGCAAATTAAGTGAAACCGCAATGCACTATCTTGGCGGCATGCAACAACGTATGGCCGAGACTGCTCTTTGCGGTTCTACTACTCCAAACAGCTACCGACGCAGACAGCCCTATACTTTTTGTCCAATCAATACGAGTTGGGGCATCGACAACCGGACCGTCGGCCTGAGGATCATTGAAGGATCTGACAGCGCGGTTCGCATTGAAAAACGCGATGCCAGCGCTGACTGCAATCCCTATCTATTGTTAGCCTGCGAGATTGCGGCCGGGCTCGATGGCATCGAACAAAAGCTGCAGCCATCGGCGATCACCGAAGGCAATGCCTACGAAGAAGCAGATGCTCAACCAATACCCGCCAACATTGGCGATGCTCTGGCCAGTGCGCGTGATTCGCAGTTCATGCGCGATGTGTGTGGGGAATCGACGCTTGAAATTCTCATCCAGCAAGGCGAGCGTGAGATCGGCTTTATAGACGCACAGGTAACACCTGTAGAAATCGAACGCTATCTACGCAATTTCTAGAAGGGGTGAAATAACCAGGTGAAAATAGCCAGAGTCACAGGCACTGTCACAGCGACCGTCAAAGAGAGTCAATTGACGGGCGTAGTTCTGGTGATAGTCGACATCGAAGATGGCCATGGCAACGTGCTTCAGAAAAGTGTTGTTGCCGCGGATGATTGTTCGGCTGGTCGAGGTGACCTTGTATTGTTAACCGCCGGTTCGGCAGCGCGGCTTCCGGCAACGCTTGCCGGTAAACCTGTCGATCTGTCAGTTGTGGCTGTAATTGAAGATATAAACATACCGACCAACAAATCTGCCGCCAAACGCATGGCGAAACCCGTCGCAAAAAAGAAGGCGTCGAAGAAAAAGACGTCAACCCGGAGGATAAACAGGAATGGCTAATAATCTGAATGGCCAGACAGCGCTAGGCATGGTGGAGACTCGTGGGCTGGTAGCTGCCATTGAAGCCGCCGATGCTATGGCCAAAGCGGCAAATGTAACTATTGTCAGCCAGACGAAATCAGGTGGCGGTCTAATTGCTACCCTGATTCGCGGAGAGGTGGGTGCTGTTAAGGCTGCGACTGATGCAGCGTCGGTCGCAGCCAACAAGGTGGGGGAGGTGGTGGCCGTGCACGTGATACCACGTCCTCACGATGAACTCGAAGCCATATTGGAAAACCTCGGTAGCGGATCAGCCGAGTAGCTATCTGATGAGTCCGTTTGAGTCCCGCGACCGGCACATCGAAAAGATTCTGACTCAACATGCGTAGTCACTCAAAGATCGGCCGGCGTTTTAATGGCTGTGGTATCAATCGATGAGTGATGATGCCTTTCGAGAGTTTGCCGAAGCTGCATCACAACGCCCGGCGCCGGTAACCACGGTCACGGAATATAATCGGGTAACTGTGCTCGGTGGCGGTGTGGATGCACAGCTGCTTGCGGCACTTTGTCTTGCGCAGCAAGCGGAGGTCACGCTCTTCTCGGCCTATGGCAGTGAACTCGATCTGTTGCGTCGCGCGGGCAGTATATCGCTGCGGGGCGAAGGACCGACAGGTAACTATCAGATCGATCAGGCGGGCGTGCCATCTATAAAAACCACGGCAGAGCTTGACCGTGCAGTCGCGGAAAGTGAATTGATCTTTCTAACCGGGCCGGTTCACAAACAGCGAACCTATGCGATGGTGCTGGCTGATCATTTGCGCGATGGTCAGTGTTTAGTGCTGGTACCAGGGCGCACACTGGCGGCGGCAGAAGCTGCGTGGCTATTGCGGACAGGCGGCTGCACTGCCGATGTAACTGTGCTGGAAGTGCAGGGCTTGCCCTGTTGGACTACCTCCTCTGGCACAACGTTGTCACTGAGTGCTGCCGGGAAGGTGGCTGCGGCGACTCTGCCTTCAGGCAGGGACCATGTTATCTCTGCCGTGCAACGATTTTTACCCAACCTTTATCCGGTAAATAATACCCTGCAAAGCAGCTTTGCGGATGGTTCCGGTCTGGTAGAAGTACCGGCTTTACTGTTGGGTGGCAATGCTATTGGTGATGGATCGCCGATCATACCGGAAGGTGGACAACCGCTGCCGGAGAACCATACGTTTCGTGCGCTCATTGGTGACGGCCATATGGCTGTGATCAACAGCATGGCAGAGGAAAGATATGCCGTTGCCGCGCGTTATGGTGTGAGGGATTTGCCATCCATTGAGCAGTGGCTTTCGGGTTGCGCAGGTAGTGAACGAGGCGCAGGCAGTCGCAATGTGCCTGAAGCAGCGGAGTCCGGTCGCACAGTTCGCTGCGCCACTATCGGTTCACTGGTGCCTCTCGTATCCGCTGCGGCAATTGCAAAAATCGATGTACCGGTAACGCAGGCAATGGTAACCCTTGCAGGCAGTGTGCTCGGTGCGGATGTGGCAAACGCCGGAAGACGGCTCGAGCGTATCGGTGTAAATACCGCAGATATTGACCAGGTCAGGCGCACGTTCGATGATCTGCATAACGACAAGCGCTAATGGACAATGATCTTCAATCAGTCGCGTCGGCCCGGAGTGCTGCGGAAAAAGCGTTTACCGCCTATCAGCAATTTCTCGGTACTGATGTTGACCGCATAGATGCACTGGTCGATGCGATGGCGCGTGCGATTGAACCCGAGGCACGCAGACTGGGCCAACTTGCGGTCGATGAAACCGGTTATGGAAACGTCGACGACAAACGGGTAAAAAATCTGTTTAACGCCTTGTCGGTAGCGGACTATCTGCGAGACGTCACCACGCTTGGACTGTTGTGGCGAGACGATGCGACCAAAGTCGCCGCCATTGGTGAGCCGATGGGAGTAGTGGCAGCGCTCATCCCCGTGACCAACCCTACCTCCACTATTATTTTTAAAGTGCTGTCAGCGGTTAAGGCCGGCAACGCAATTGTCTGTGCTCCACACCCAAGGGGTGTTGAATGCGGCAGAGAGACCGTTCGAATCATGTCGGAGGTGGCAACTCAAATGGGAGCACCCGACAATCTGATTCAGTGCCTCGATCAGGTAACTATTCAAGGCACTGCCGAACTGATGAAGCACCGGCGCACGTCTATTGTGATGGCCACCGGCGGGCCAGCCATGGTGCGCGCTGCCTATTCATCCGGCAAGCCGACACTGGCTGTCGGCGCAGGCAACGTTCCATGTTACGTGCATGCTTCCAAACGCGATCAGCTGGCCGAAGTTGCAGAGCAGATTGTGGTATCCAAATCATTCGATTTCGGGACTGCGTGCGTCTCTGAACAAGCGGTTATCGCCGACAAGAGCATCGCCCGTGAATTGCGCCATCAGCTAAAACTCAATGGCGCGTATTTTTGTACTGCTGCAGAAGCAGATCGGCTGGCGTCGGTGGTATTTAAGGGCCGCCAGTCAATGAACCCGGACCATGTCGGACAGTCGCCACACAAGCTTGCCGAGCTTGCGGGATTCTCTATACCGCCACGCACTCGCTGTCTGGTATCAGAGGAAAGCGAGATTGGCTGGCAGCGTCCCTTGTCTGCCGAGAAACTCAACCCGATTCTGGCGTTCTATGAAGCGCGTGATACCAACCACGGACTGCAGCTATCCGGTGCCATAGCCAAATTTGAAGGCTGGGGCCACAGTGCAGTCGTACATAGCGATGATCCGCAGCTTGTTGCAAAATTCAGTGCGATACCTACAGGCAGAGTGCTGGTAAATACTCCAGCCATACTGGGGGGGATGGGATATTCAACGGATCTGGAACCGAGTTTTATGTTGGGTACCGGGACGTGGTCGGGTTCTATCACTTCAGACAACGTAACCGCACTGCACCTTATCAACATAAAACGTGTCGCCTACGAGTGCCGACCGTGGCGCGATATCTTTGAAGAATACGGGGAATAGTTTGTCGAGTGACATCACCATCAGGGCGCTAATGCAAATAGACAATTTGCAGCCCAAATTTGCCGCCTATAACGGGGCGACCGTACAAGGCTCGGTACCTTTGTCTGGCGATACTGTGTTGATCGGTGAAATGGCGCCAGGCAACGGCGTGTTTACTCTTATTGACCGGGCTTTAAAGGCGAGTGCAGTAGAGGCAACTTCGCAACTGGTGGAGCGTGAATTCGGTTTTTTTATTTTGCGCTCGCCGTCCAACGCTGAGGTGACAGCGGCACGTGAAGCGATACTTGCCGAACTTGGTGCCAGTATCAACGATCGCATCAAGCCATCGGTTGAGTCCACTCAAATTATCACTTCGGTAGAACCCTACCAGGCGCAGTTGCTAAATAAGTGGCGCAAGGGTGCATTGCTGGTGCCGGGGCAAACGCTGGGTATTATTGAGTGTGCACCGGCTGCCTATATCTCGGTAGCCGCCAACGAAGCTGAAAAATCGGCCTCAATAGATATCGTTGAGGTGCGTGCGGTGGGTCGCTACGGCAGGTTGTTTATATCGGGCTCTGAAGATTCCGTCAAAGCCGGCGTCGACGCCGCGACCAGCGCAATCAGTGCGATGGACGGGAAAGCCGGCTGATGCAGCAACCGTCGCGCAAACGTGTTATCGGTGCGGAGCACATCACTGAGGCGCGTGCACGAGGATTGTTGCACATCGAAATTTTACCCGGTGATATTGTCACAGCACTGGCTCGCGATACCGCTGACCGGCTTGGTTTAACGCTGCGTGATGGCCCTTTGCCGAAACCCGCACTTCAACGTACAGATGGCAATACCGCTATGCGTCGCGGGCTCTATAGACGATCACCGCGCTGGGTTGCTCCGCAACTGAAATCTGGGCCACGCAAGGCTCGACGCATTAACAAACTGGCGCTGGTCGGTGCCGGCAATGTGGGTTGCACCATTGCACAGCTCGCTGCCCATGCCGATGTTGCGGCCGAAATAACTCTTATTGATCTGGTGCCGGGTCTGGCGGAGTCTATCGCCCTTGACCTTAATCACGCCTCGGGTATATCGCGCAGTGCGTCCGTTGCCAGCGGTAGTGATGATCTTGCACTTGTGAAGGACGCCGATGTGATTGTGGTCACGGCGGGACGTCCCCGCGGGCCCGGAATGGACCGTGCCGATTTAATCAGCGTGAATCAGCGAGTGATCCGGAGTGTTGGTGAAGCTATTCGGGTGCATGCGTCCGGGGCCATTGTCATTGTAGTCACTAACCCGCTCGATGAAATGACCGCAGAAATGTTGCGCGTTACAGGCTTCCCGAGGGAGCGCGTTCTCGGTATGGCCGGCACACTCGACAGCAGCCGATTCCGCCATGCGCTGGCCCAGGCGGCGGGCGTTGAAACGGCAGATGTAGAGGCTATCACCCTGGGTTCTCATGGCGATGAGATGGCACCGGTGCTGTCGCAAGCGCGTATCAAAGAGCGTTCTCTCGATGTATATCTTGCACCGGAATCACAAGAGCAAAGCGCACACAACGCAGTAACCGGTGGTGCCAGAGTGGTCGCGTTGCGCCGGTCGGGTTCTGCGTTCATAGCGCCGGCTTATGCCACGATGGAGATCATTGATCATATCCGCGGCGCGCGCGCCGGTTCTGTACCGGCGTCGGTGTTGCTGCAGGGTGAGTATGGTATTGAAAATGTGGTTCTGGGTGTACCGTGTGTGCTTGGTTCCGAGGGCCTGGTGCGGGTGGACGAAATACACCTTGAAGACAATGAACTGGCAGCCCTGAAAAAGGCGGCCAGCGCCATTGAACAGCGTCTCGCAGAACACACATGATTATCAAAAATATAAAAACCGGCGGTCGCTTTGAAGAAATTGGCGCGTACTCACGCGTCAAGCGCGTTGGTCCGTTTGTCTATGTGGCTGGCACCACAGCCGTTGAGCCCAGTGGCAAGTTACACGCGCCGGGTGATACGCAGGCACAAACACGCTATATATTCAAAAGAATTGAAGAGGCGATGGCAGAGGTGGGGGCAACGCTACAGCATGTGGTCCGCACGCGTGCCTACTTCACCGATATGAAAACTGCGGGCGACTTTGTCCGTGTGCATGGAGAAATTTTTAAGGGCATAGATCCTGTCACCTGCGGCGTTGAGGCGGGCTTGACGATGGAAGGCATGATGATAGAAATCGAAGCAGATGCGTTAATACTTAATGATAAGCTGGAGCTGGTTTATTAGCGCACCTTTACCGTTGAAATTTAAAATCAGGAAGTTTCAGTAGTGCAGGGGTTTTACCGGGCAACTATTGCTCCACCCATTAACCGAGGACACACAATGAGCTTTAAGAAAACAACACTGCTTGCCGCCATGGCTGTGGCGGCACTGGCGAATACCGCGATGGCGGAAATCAAGGTCGGCTATATAGGATCGCTTTCATCTGATACCGGGTTGAGCACGCTTCGCGGAGCCGAGATTGCTATTGAAGAGCTCAACGCAAAAGGCGGTGTGCTGGGGCAGAAAATTGAACTGGTCAAAGCTGACACCGCCGAGGATCCCACCGAAGGGGTAAAAGCCTACGAGTATCTTGCGGAAACGGAAGAGGTTGATTTTATCATTTCCGGTTCAATAGACGATGTCTCACTGGGCTGGTTGCCGCGCATGCAGGAATTCCAGATTCCCACACTGGACACCTGGACTTCGTATATCGGCATCATCGACATGATTGTTGAAGACTACGAAACAATGAAACCTTATTTCATGAATATCGCATCGGATGAGGCGCTGGCAACACTCTACATAGATTTCGGTAAAGACGTACTGGCCGACAAGATGGGCTGGAGTTCTGTGGTTATCTTGCAGGAAGACACGGCGTTTGGTGGTGCTATCAGTGGGCTGGTCACTGACGCGCTGGCTCCCAACGCTGGTATCGAAGTTAAAGAGTCTATTGTATACGACATAACCACCAATGATTTTGCACCGTTGTTTACCCGTGCCCAGGAAACCGGAGCTGACTTTATCTATCTAATCAGCTCGGTGAATTCCCAGGTGGTGTCGTCGCAGTACGTGAAGTTGCAGGTGCCCATGGCGATGACTGGCGTTAATGTCGCTGCACTGGGGCAGGAGTTCTGGGAAGATACCGGTGGCGCCGGTGGCGGTATATCAACGCTGTCTCCAGTGCCATCTGTCGGTTTCAAACTCGACCCTGTGTCTCAGGAGTTCGTTGACACCTATCAGAAAAAATACACCACTCGTCCGATCATGCCGCACTTTAACGGCTTTAATGCCTACCACGGTGTTAAGCAGGCAATGGCTGCGGCCGAGGAAGCAGGTGGTTTCAACAACACCTCCTGGGTGACCGCCATGGAAAAGCAGGACATCACGCTGAAAATGGGTGAAGAAACCTGGCTGCGATACGCATTCTGGGGTAACGATGAAATAGAGCCACGAACCGGGCGTACTTATCCGCACAATGCGCGCTTCGACATCTCTGAACCCTACAATGATGCATCTCCATCCATGGTGGTAATCCAGTGGTATGAAGATGGTACCTCTGCAGTGGTGTATCCGGAAAAATACAAAACCGGTGAGTTCACTGTACCAAGCTGGGTTAAGAAGTAATACACCCTCAACTGAGTCAGATGCCATCGTTCGATGGCATCTGGGTCGTCCATCTTTGCTGTCTGTTATTGTCGTCACAGGGTTCACCGCTTTTCAACTGATGTGCTACCAGTCTGCACTAATCGTACAGGCCGCATGTAATATCGATGCGCCTAAACGATTAACCAGCTACCCGGGAACGTACCACTAAATAATGCAGATAATTATTCAGGGCTTGTTGCTTAGCGGCCTGTATGCGCTGATAGCAATGGGTTTTACACTGATCTTTAGTATTGGCCGCGTATTAAACCTTGCGTATGGTGCTTATTTACTGATCGGTGGCTATGTCTATTTCACCTTTTCACAAACGCTCGGTCTTCCAAAGCTTGCCGGTTTGTTGCTAGCGGCGATTACCGGCTGTGCTGTCGGGTTACTTAAGTATCGCTTGCTGGTTAAACCGCTAAAGGGAAACCATGTTGCAGTAGAAATATCCACATTGATCCTTGCAGTGGTGTTGCAATCCGCTGTGGTTTTTTTCTATGGCGACAGCTCAAAAATATTGTTACCGATTATTCCCGGTGTTGTTCAGGTCGCTGGCGCCTCTGTCACCTACAACCTGCTGGCAGCCACTATTGGCAGCTGGATTATATTGATCGGGCTCTACTGGTTTGTTCGCAAGACTCATACGGGCAGGGCGATGCAGGCGGTGTCGATGGATACCAAAGGCGCTGCAATCTCCGGGGTTGATCCGGACAGAATCAATTTTTTCACCTGGGGGTTGTCTGGCACACTCGGGGCCGTTGCCGGGGTATTTTTTGCAAGCTATACCCAGCTGTCACCATCCATGTGGGTTGCACCCTTAATCATTGCAGTAGCCGTTGTCATTGTAGGTGGCATCGGCTCTATTATCGGCACATTGATAGTCGCGCACATTGTCGGTTTTATGGAAGTGATTGCGGTGGCGGTTATTGCACCGGAATTGCGTGGCGTCTTTACCATGGTGTTAATCATCAGCGTTCTGATAATTCGTCCGCAAGGCCTGTTTGGCCGCGAGGAACTCTGAGATGGGATTGCGCTGGTATCATTTTGTATTGTGGCTTGCCTTCATTGGCATCATGGTAATAATCCCGGAGCTTGTCTCCAAAGGCACGCTGCGAATAATAATCTTTGCCAACTTTCTGGCTATATTCGCGATCAGCTGGGATGTATTGTCCGGTCGGACCGGCTACATCAGTTTCGGGCATCCGTTTCTGATAGGTATTGGTGCCTATACCTCGGCCATTCTAACCAAACGATTTGATGTGCCAATAGAATACGCTATTCCCGCTGCTGTGCTCATGACGATGGTGGGTGGCATCATTGTGTTTCTCCCAGCGCTCCGGATAAAAGGCAGCTACTTCGCGTTGGTAACGCTTGCGTTTATGGAGCTCATCTACCAACTGGTACAAGTGATAAGGCCGGATCTCACCGGCGGCACCCGGGGAATGTCGGGCATTCAAACGCTTACCCGTGGTGCGTTGCACGGCTATTATTTATCTGCAAGTCTCATGGTAGCTGTGGCACTGGCGATGTGGCTTTTAATGAGAACACAGCTTGGCACCGCATTGAGTGCAATTGGCATGAACGAGGAATCAGTTCGTGGCAGCGGGCTGAGTACCACGAAGCTTAAACTGTTTGCGTTTCTGACCAGTGCGTTTGTCGCGGGCCTGGGTGGTGCTTTCTATGTGCACTACCTCGGCTCTATTGCGCCGCGTGCGCTTTTTGATATCAATTTTCTGTTCACCATTATAGTGGCAGCGTTGATAGGTGGCGCATCAACAATAATTGGCCCGGTCATCGGTGCATTCTTTCTTACATTCCTGCTTGAATACCTGCGCCCATACCTTCCCGGTGCGGAACGTTACTTTATTTATGGAATGATCGCACTGCTTCTATATATGTACGAACCCAAAGGAATGATCGAGTTGTTCCGCAAAGCATGGGTACGGCTATTCTCTCGTCAGTCGGAAGGCATACAGTCATGAGCCATCCGCTTGAAATCGAACATCTGGTGAAACACTTCGGTGGTCTGGTCGCGACCGACGATCTTACAATGCGTGTTGAGAAGGGTCAGTCAGTCGGGCTGATTGGTCCCAACGGCGCCGGCAAAACCACTGTGTTTGCACAGATCATGGGTGAGCACCGTCAGACCTCCGGAACTATCCGTCTGTACGGAAAAGACATTGGCAAGGATTCTACGCCTGAGCGTATCCGGCAGGGGGTCAGTCGAACCTACCAGGTGCCGCGTCCGTTTGCAGAAATGAGCGTGCTTGAGAACATTCGGGTCGGTCGAATGCCGAACAGTCTGTGGCAGATGATCAAATCACGTCCGCAACAGGAGAAGGAAGTCGAAGTAGCTCTAAGTGTTGGTTTTTCGTCCGCAGATCTGACTAAAACACCGGGTGAGTTATCCATGGGAGATCTGCGCAAGCTGGAAATGGCCAGAACCATAGCGACAGGAACATCGGTGATGTTACTGGATGAGGTATTTGCCGGCCTTACCGTCGCCGAGATAGCACAAATAGCGGAATTGATTCAACAGATGCGCAAGCGCGGAATGACGTTTCTGATTGTGAGCCATGATCTCAAAGCGCTGGAGCCACTGGTAGATAAAGTGATTGCGATAAACTACGGCGCGAAGATCGCAGAGGGAAGCTTTGATGAGGTAATGAGTGATGAAAGTGTTCGTGCTTCCTACCTCGGAGTTGCGTGATGGCTTTTCTGCAGCTGAATAATTTGTCAGCCTTTTACGGCAAAGCGCAGGCTCTGCACGATGTGAATATATCGGTCGAGGGCGGAGAGATCGTTGCCATTGTAGGGGCCAACGGTGCTGGTAAATCGACACTGCTCGATAGCGTTATGGGTCTGACGAGCACTACCGGTGAGATCCACATGGAAGGCAAACTGCTCAACGGTCTGGGCTCTGCTGCAATAGTAAGCAAAGGGGTCGGGTATGCGCCAGAGCGTTTTAATCTGTTCCCGTATATGAGCGTACAGGATAATCTGTTGATTGGTGCTTACACTGCGCGCGCCGAAGTTACAAAAAATCTATCCGTGGTTCACAAGTTGTTTCCAAAACTCAAAGAACGTAAAAACCAGGAGACCAGCACTCAGTCAGGTGGCGAGCGTCAAATGGTATCTCTTGGCCGTGCGTTGATGACCAGCCCGCGCTTGTTACTGGTAGATGAGCCGACTATTGGTCTTGCACCCAAAGTGTGTAGCGAGATAGCAGATGCCTTGTTGCGAATGCGCGATGAACTGGGTGTGACAATAGTGATTACCGAGCAGAATGCGAACTTTGCGATGACACTTGCAGAGCGGCTCTATGTGCTGGAGTCCGGCGCGATTCGGGCGCAGGGGACTGTGGATGAGTTGCGCGGAGATACGCGGTTGACCGAGGCCTATTTCGGGCATTAGTTTTTACTTACTGTGCTCATTTTCCGGGTTGAGTGTTTTGGTGTTGCTTTCGGCTTGAGAAATCAGGTCAGGTTTGCCAAAACCCCGGGTTGTTTAAAAATTACCTGATGAAAAATCAGGTAGTAGTGGTTATGTTACAATCGCACCTAAACCGGGTGTATTTCGGAGGCTGCTACCAACTCAGATTGGATTTCAAACTACCTGTTTAGAACCGGAAGTGGGGATGGTAGATACATAAACTCTCAAGTCGAGGGTTGCCGCGATTTGTGTAACAGACGGTCATCCTGACGAATGTGCTGGCATAACGCTAAAATGCTATGCTCACCAATCTGTGTTCTGAATCCGTCGCTGTGAGCAGTAACGCCCGTCTTTCATCACCCAATTTCCAGTTCCTGGAGAAAATCGACCCGTTGCTGGTTGAGCTGGGCGTACGTGCCGAGCGCTATGCGCTGGACGATCCAAACACCTCCATGATCAAAGTCCGCCAACTGGGCGAGCTGTTGGCACAGGTGGTTGCGTCCAGGAATGGCATATCGACTGATAATCGTCGAAAAGACCAGAGAACCCTGATCGACGAACTCTACCGGTCTCGATCTATACCAGCTGAAATCCAGAGCCTTTTCCATACCATCCGTATGGAAGGTAATGACGCCAACCATGCCATGAAAGGGCATGAGGGTCAGGCCATCACGCTGTTGCGCCATGCGCGCAGTATTGCGGTTTGGGCTTACCGTTCATATATCGACGACCGCCTCAGGCTGGGTAAATTCAAACCTCCTTTTGCGACGGCAGATACCAGTACAGAAGCAAAGGATGAAATAAAGCGGCTTGAGGAACGTTACCAGAGTTCGGAGGCGGAACTAAAGAAGCTACAGGGTGCTGTCGCCGACGAAAAAGCGTTGCGCAAAATGGCCGAGGAAGATCGTCAGAAGGCTTTTGAAGATCTGGACTCAATGATGGAGCTGGCCGAGGAAACCGAAGAGGCCCGCGCTCAGCATGAAAAGCGCGTTGCTGAACTCTCGGAGCAGCTCGACAAACAGTCAGCGACTGTGAGTTTGTCGCCTCAACAAGTCACCATGCAGGCCAGCCACAACGAACAGGTGTTGCGGGAAGAATTCACCGAAGACGACACCCGTGAAATTATCGACATGCAACTGCGCGAAGCAGGCTGGATGGCAGATTCGCGCAAGCTTCGACACGGCCTCGGTACGCGCCCGATCAAAGGCCATAACCTCGCTATTGCAGAATGGCAGATACCTGATGGTGGCCGCGCAGACTATGTGTTGTTTCTTGGTCTAATGCCGGTGGGGGTAGTAGAGGCCAAGAAAATCAATATCGACGTTGCAAGTGCGCTCAGTCAGTCACAACGCTATAGCGAAACTTACCGGTTAAGTAACGATGAAAACAGCCCCGGAGGCCCGTGGAAGCATACCGATAGAACCTATCAAATACCTTTTTTATACTCTTCCAACGGACGTGAATTTCTTAAACAGCTAAGAACAAAGAGCGGTATCTGGTTTCACGACGTTCGCTACGCCACCAACTTTCCCGATGCAAAGGACGGCTGGCACAGCCCATCTGATTTAAAACAAATGCTGGAAGTCGATATTGCCTCCGCAGAGCAGAGACTGAAAGCAAGTGCCGCAGACTATCTGCCGTTACGACCTTATCAACACGCAGCCCTGGAAGCAGTGGAACAGTCACTGGCGCAAGGTCATCGGGAAATGCTAATCGCCATGGCCACGGGCACCGGTAAAACCCGTACATGCATCGCCATGTGTTACCGCTTAATAAAAGCAAAACGCTTCAGACGAATACTGTTTTTAGTCGACCGCACTAGCCTCGGTGAACAAACCGGTGACTCGCTTGACGATCTGAAAATCGACAACAATCAGACCTTTTCAGATATCTACGATGTTAAAGAACTGGGCGACATCAAACCAGACGACGACACCAAATTCCAGATTTCCACCATCCAAAGTATGGTCAAACGCATACTGTATGAAGACGGTCAGCAGAAACCCACAATAGGACAATACGATTGCATTGTCGTTGACGAGTGCCATCGTGGTTACAACCTCGATCAGGAACTATCGGAAACCGAACTCACCTTCAGAGACGAAGCCGACTACATCTCCAAATATTCTCGCGTACTCGATTACTTCGACGCTGTAAAAATTGGGCTCACCGCCACACCGGCACTGCACACCAACGAGATATTTGGCGGATCAACGGGTTTACCAATCTACCAGTACAGCTACCGACAAGCCGTTATCGAAGGGTACCTGGTAGATCATGAACCGCCGTTGCAAATTCAGACCAAACTGGCCAGAGATGGCATTCACTATGATGTAAACGAAGATATCCCGGTATATAACCCCACCACCCGTCAACAGGAGTTATTCACCACACCCGATGAAATAAGCTTCGATATAGAAAGCTTTAACAAGCGCGTCGTCAATCCGAATTTCAATCGTGTCGTTTGCGAGGAACTCGCCAAACACATAGACCCGAGTTTGCAGGGAAAAACGTTGATCTTCTGTGTGAACAACGATCACGCCGACATGGTAGTGCTGGAACTCAGAGACGCTCTTAAAGAACAATACGGTGAAATAGAAAGCAGTGTTATCGAAAAGATAACAGGCTCCGTCGATAAGCCGCTGGAGCGCATCAAACACTATAAAAACGAAAAGATGCCAAACATCGTGGTAACCGTAGACCTGCTTACCACCGGTATAGACGTGCCAGAGATTGTGAATCTGGTGTTCCTGCGCAGAATCAAAAGCCGAATCCTCTACGATCAAATGATCGGTCGCGGTACACGCCTGCGTGAAGATTTGTATGGCTCCGGTGAAGACAAAACCTGCTTCTATATTTTTGACTGTGTAGACATGTACTCAACCCTGCAAAACTACACAGACATGAAGCCCGTTGTCACACGGCCCAATATTACCTTCAGTCAACTGGTAGATGAACTACAGTCCACAAAAGATGACGAGTCTCAGCGGGTCATAGTCGATCAACTCCTCGCCAAACTGCAGCGCAGAAAACGACGCATACATGGCGAACGCGCAGACGAGTTCGAAACCCGCAGCGGCGGTACCGATGCAGAATCTCTGACTCAGCAGATCGCCAACAGCACGCCGTCCGAAATCTCGGAGTGGTTTGCCGATAAAACCGCCCTCATCGAATTCCTTGACAGCAAAATGGAAAATGAAGGACCCGGAGTTTTCCTGTCAGACGAAGACGATGAGGTCGTCAATGTACAAACCGGCTACGGCCCCAACAACCAGCGCCCCAAAGACTACCTCGAAGAGTTCCGCAACTACGTCACAGACAATCAGGAAAAGATCGAGGCGATAAAACTCTGTGCCACCTGCCCACAGGAACTCACCCGTAAAAGCCTGCGTGACCTGGAACTGCTGCTCGCCAACGACGGCTTTGACAAAACCCGTCTGCGTGCCGCGTGGCGAGAAACCACCAACGCAGATATTGCCTCATCAATAATTGGCTACATCCGCAACGCGATACTCGACACCCCAATCATCCCGTTCGACGATCGCGTCAATCGCGCCATGGAAAACATCCTTCAGTCACAGCAATGGACCAACCCACAACGCAAATGGCTGGAGCGAATCGGCAAACAGTTCAGAGAAAACACCCTGGTAGATGCCGAAGCCCTCGATGAAGGACAATTCAAACAGGAAGGCGGCGGTTTTACCCGACTCAACAAAGTATTTGACGGTAAAATTGTCAATGTGCTGGAGCAAATTACCGAGCAGATCTGGCAGGCTGCCGCCTAGCCTGATAAAAAGAGAACAAGGATATGGCCAGAAAAATCGAAGAACTCGAAAACGAAATCAAACAGCTCTCACCAGAGCAGCTGCAAGAATTTCGCGAGTGGTATGAAAAGTTTGATTCAGACGAATGGGACAAGCAAATCGAAGCAGATGCCAGGAACGGCAATCTGGACGATCTTGCCAACCAGGCACTTGCAGAACACAAAGCGGGCACAGCCAGGCAAACTTGAAACGCGATCCCAAAACATATTTCCGGTTGATCTGTGCCGTGAATTGGTAATTTACATCAAATTATTGGAGTAATAGATGTACATAGACCAAATTAATCTTCAGAATTTTCGTACGTTTGAGAAAAAGATGCAGAAGCCACTAGAGTTTTTGCACCCTGATAAGAATTTCACGAGCTACGGAAATTCTGTGCCGAAACTGAAGAACATAAATCTTCTTCTTGGAGATAATGGTTCAGGTAAAACAAGCATACTAAAGGCAATCGCGTTGACCGCGCTTGGGCCAGCTGTTGGTCGTTCAGGCATTTTTCCATACAGGCTGGTACGAATTCACTCGAAAAATGAAAAAAATAAACAGCCTGCTCCTACTTTGTTAGATGCGAATTTTGTTTCACACGAACAGGACGATGTACCTTACCCGATTATAGAGTCTGCGGTTGAGGTAGTGCGGGAAGGAGATCTCGAGTACCTTGAGTGGGTACACAAGGATGAGAAAGTTTGGCATCCCGTTTTTAGTGATCGGTCTGAGGCGATGTTTATAGTTGGGTATGGTTGTAATCGCCGAATTGAAAAGCCTGAGCGTTCGAAAGGCGACAAGAGATCGTCGGAACGCGCCAAACGTATAATGAGCTTGTTTGAGGAGGAATACACATTGCGCCCCCTCAATACGTGGTTGCCAAACTTGGCACACGAGAATAAGCAGCAATACGCCGAAGTGATAGCCATAATCGATAAACTTCTCGGTAAAGGTACATTCGAATTTACAGGCGAGCTGGATACAAACGAGGAATATGTATTTGATCAAAAAGGAGTAAAAATTCCTTTTCCAGCCCTATCTGATGGATATAGAGCATACTTAGGATGGCTAAGTGACCTTCTATATCATGTTGTTACTACAAACAATGATAATCGCCCACTTGTCGAAAACAGGGGGATCGTACTCGTTGACGAGATCGATTTACACCTGCATCCAAAATGGCAAATGAGGGCTCTGCCAGACTTGTCAAAATGCCTGCCTAACTTACAGTTTATCGCAACGTCTCATAGTCCGTTGGTAGTCGGTTCACTGGAGTCGGTAAATATAATTGCTTTGAATCGGAGTGGATCTACTACGCGACCCAAACAGAACGAAGAGAGTGTATTTGGCCTTGATGCGGATCAGATTCTACTGACCAGTTTATTTGGTTTAAAATCAACGCGGTCTAAGGTGCAACAGAAATCGCTACTAAACCTGAGTCAACAGGCCGCCTCTGGAGATGAAGAAAGTGCTAAAGAACTGCTGCGTCAATTGGCTCGCGGTAAACGGGCACAAAAATGATCCGATATCCAATTAATTTAAGTCAAATTCGGGATCGGGTTAACCAGTTGGATGCCACATGGCTCAACGAAGCGAGTACCAGAATTGAGGCTTTCAGATCCGCTGGAGAATATAACGATGATCTGCTAATCCCCCGCTCAGGTGGCGGTACTAAGAAGGCTTCTGCAATTTGGTCGATCATAAAACCGATATTCATGGTCTTACAGAATGACAAGTGTGCTTATTGTGAGAGGCAGTTGTCCAGTGAAGAGTGGGGACGCGGGGAACACGATCTTGAACATTATCGTCCAAAGTCCAGTGCGAAGCCCTGGACTTTACCGCCATCATTGATTGCGGAAAATATCAACCTGACTCCTCCTCTCAGAGGATCTAAAGATCCTGGTTATCACCTGCTGTCCTACTCTCTTTTGAATTACTGTGCTGCATGTAAAACCTGTAATTCGGGACTGAAAAGTAACTACTTTCCCATTGAGGGGGTACGCGAGCCGTCCGGTGAAAACCCACGTCAAATGCGAAGTGAACGGGCACTGCTTCTTTTCCCCGTTTCAAATGTTGACCCGGATCCCGAAGGTTTTATAGATTTCCACGGGCTTGCACCGAGAGCTAGAGGCGGAAGTGGCTTCAAAAGGAAAAGAGCTCTGGTCACTATTGAATTTTTCCAGTTAGGTAACCCGCTACGGAAAGAGTTGTTTCGCGAACGTGCCAGACAGCTGACAGCTGTGTATTCGTTTTTAGTAAACCTTGAAAATAGTGGTAACAATGTTTGGAACAAGTTGGTTGACCTATACGCGGCGCCCGAGTCTCCTCATACGAACTGTGTCAGGTCGTTTGTTCGTTTGTTTCAGAATGATCGCGTAGAAGCGGATGAGATTTTCGACCTTACATCAGCATATCTCGATAGTATATCGCCATAGCAACATTTTTCGTAACAGACTTCGATCGTGGGCGTACCGGCACTACCAGCGTCTAATCAGTTTTGAGATTGATCGTGGAAGTGGGTCGAAGCACCAGGGATGGTGCGAAGAGCGCTGTTAGGCATGGATGCCTGTTTGCGCGACCTGCCGGAACGATCAATCTCAAAATGCCGCAGGCACCCGCAGGGCTGATTATCCGCGAAAAGACTTTTGCCTACTTTTGGCCCGTGGTGGTAAAGAGTCAAAAGTGGGTCCCGCTGAAAGCGAAGTAATATTGGAAACGGCGTAGCCATAAATAATGAAAAAATCAGTTCAATCAATAACATCGAACAGTGCCGGTTACTCAGTAGATGCAAGGCCCGGTGTCTTTTCAGAGTGTGTCTGTCGTGTTTCTGGGCTAGGAGGGTGCGCGGAGCATACATCGGTATTTGAGCATACCCGACAACACCCACGGACGCGACAGGCACGCTCTGGAGAGTCACAGTGAACACGCAAGAAATTGTCGCTAAACTCTGGTCCATGTGTAATGTCCTCCGCGACGACGGCATCACCTACCAGGACTACGTAACAGAACTAACCTACCTGCTGTTTCTAAAAATGATGCAGGAAACCGAACAACAAAAAGACCTCCCCAACGGCTACCGATGGTCGGACCTCGTAGGCAAAGAAGGCGTAGAACAACTCAACTTCTACCGCGAACTGTTAGTCCACCTCGGCACTGAAGGCAAAGGCCGAGTACAGGCTATTTTCAACAACGCCAACTCATCACTTAAAAAGCCTCGTAACCTGCTAAAACTCGTCACCGATATCGATGCACTTGACTGGTATAGCGCCCGTACCGAAGGATTGGGTGATTTATATGAAGGGCTGTTGGAAAAAAACGCGAATGAAAAGAAATCCGGTGCGGGCCAGTACTTCACGCCGCGTCCACTAATTGAAAGCATGGTGAATGTCACCAAGCCTCAGCCTGGTGAAGTGATTCAAGATCCGGCAGCGGGCACGGGTGGATTCTTGACTCATGCTGATCGTTACATGAAAGAACGGACAGACAACTACTTTGATCTTTCCAGTGAAGAGCAGAAATTCCAGACTGGAAAGGCATTCCATGCGGTAGAGCTGGTGGACGACACACACCGTCTATTGCTGATGAACGTGATGCTGCACGGTATGGATGGCAGCTATCACTCTGGTGACACGATGGGTGATGTTGGCAAGAGCTTGCAACAGGCAGATGTCATTCTAACCAATCCACCGTTTGGCACCAAAAAAGGTGGTGGTATTACACGTGATGATTTTACCTATACCACCAGCAACAAACAGTTGTGCTTTTTACAACATATCTATCGTGGTCTGCAACCCGGTGGCCGGGCAGCTGTGGTGCTGCCGGATAATGTGTTGTTTGAAGAAGGCGTTGGTACCAAGATTCGAGCGGACTTGATGGATAAGTGCAACCTGCACACGGTGTTGCGATTGCCGACCGGTATTTTTTATGCGCAGGGGGTGAAAACGAATGTGTTGTTTTTTACCCGGGGAAAGACGGATACGGGTAATACGAAAGCGGTCTGGTTTTATGATATGCGGAGTAATATGCCGCAGTTTGGTAAACGGACTCCGTTGACGCTTGAGCACTTTGCGGAGTTTGAGAAGTGTTATGGGAAGAAGGCGGATGGGACTAGTAAGCGAGCAGACAAGACTGCTGATGGGAGTGGTGAGGAGTCCCGGTTTCGGCGGATTAGTCGGGAGGAGATTGAAGGGCGGGGGGATAATCTGGATATTAGCTGGTTGAAGGATGAGGATGCTACGTCTGGTGAGGATTT